>NZ_VMLR01000023.1 GCF_013276795.1 Streptococcus sp. 2342 | reverse complement strand
ATCTTCTTATAGCCACAATTTTGTCTTTTTTTAGGGCAGCCGTTACAGACAAAGGTAGCTTTGTCTAGTAAAGGACAAGGAAGGTTATGGTCTGTAGACTCTCGGACTTGTCTGTTTCGTTTGACCTCTTTGGAAACAGTAGTTGGGTCTTTTAGAATGGATTGTCCAATAGCTTTGAATGTTTCACCGCGCTCTAAACCTAATTGGATATCATTACGGTCGGAAAGGGTAAGATGTTTATGTTTTGTCATAGTAGACCTCATTTCTAACTCAAACGTCTCACACTTAATTCCACCATAAAAATCCGTTTTAGACTAATTTCCACTTTGGTCAGGCGAGTGGAAGTTACTTTGAGAAGTTACCGTCATGCAAAAAAGTAAAAAAAGTTTAAAAAAGTAGTTGACAAGTCAGAAAAAGCCTGTATAATAGTAAGAGTTGAAAATAACAACTCTGGTCCGTTGGTCAAGGGGTTAAGACACCGCCTTTTCACGGCGGTAACACGGGTTCGAATCCCGTACGGACTATGGTATGTTGCGGTTGAAACACTTGATGAAAAAAAGTTTCAAAAAAACTTAAAAAAGTGTTGACAAGCGAAAGCGACTGTGATATACTAATATAGTTGTCGCTTGAGAG
>NZ_VMLR01000022.1 GCF_013276795.1 Streptococcus sp. 2342 | reverse complement strand
AAATCGCTTTTTTATATAATCTTTTGGGAAAGTAGTTGCTAAAAGATATAAAAATTGATAGAATAAGAATTATCTAAAAAATTTTAAGGAGAATCTAGCAAATGGATTTCACATGGGCACTGAAGTATGCCACTGAATTTTTGGGAACTGCCATTTTGATCATTCTTGGGAATGGTGCAGTTGCCAACGTTGAACTTAAAGGTACGAAAGGTCACCAAAGTGGCTGGATCGTCATCGCTGTTGGTTATGGTATGGGGGTTATGATCCCAGCCTTAATGTTTGGTAACGTATCTGGGAACCACATCAACCCTGCCTTCACTCTAGGACTTGCAGTTAGCGGTCTTTTCCCTTGGGCACAAGTGGTACCTTACATTATCGCGCAAGTATTGGGGGCTATCTTTGGTCAAGCCTTAGTTGTGGCAACACACCGTCCATTCTACTTGAAAACTGAAAACCCAAATAACATCTTGGGAACTTTCTCAACTATTTCAAGTATTGACCATGGTACAAAAGAAAGTCGCTATGCAGCAACTGTCAATGGTTTGATTAACGAGTTTGTTGGTTCATTTGTTTTGTTCTTTGCAGCTCTTGGTTTGACTAAAAACTTCTTTGGTGCTGAAGTGCTTCAATACATGAAACAAATGGCAACACAAGCAGGACAAACAGTTGATTT
>NZ_VMLR01000021.1:285-2887 GCF_013276795.1 Streptococcus sp. 2342 | reverse complement strand
ATACTTGGCAAAATCATTGAACATATAGAAGATGTAAATCATAGCCCCTGACTGTTTGGTCCAAAAAGCGATACTAGCTGTCGCGATTTTCAAGGAAGTATAAATCAAGGTCGCAAATGGTATGCAGACTAGGAAAAGCAAGAATTTTGGAAGAGTCCAAGCAATGCTTGATACTGTTGTCGCTAGTAAAATTCCACCGACCAAGAGTTCACCCAAGGCATCAATCTGAAAGGTCTCGACTAGGATGTGGAAGAGGGGATTGATAGGACGAGTCAGATACTTGTCAAACTCCCCTTTTCGCACTAGGCGTTGGCCCAGTGCCCAGAGATTGTCAAAAAAGAGATGGTCCAAGCCCTTGGGAATCAATGAAAAACCATAGATAAAGGCGATTTCTTGAAAAGTCCAACCTTCTAGGGATGGGATGTGTTGAAAGATGACATTGAGAAACAAGAGATTCAAGCCTTGAGTCAAGAAAACTCCCAGCACACCAACCACAAAATCCACCTTGTACTCCATAATTTGCTTGATGTATTGTCTAATAAAAATCAGATGCATGCGTTGATATTTTTTCATACTAACCTCCTTGAATGGTGATAAATGACTGGACTCGTTTCCAAATCAACTGAGACAAGCCCACCATCACTAAGAGCCAGAAAAACTGCAAAAGGAGCGCCTGAATCATCTGACTGGCATCGTATTTCCCAACAATAATCATGACCGGAGTGTAGATCAAGGATGAAAAAGGCAGGAAGGACAGAATATCTGAAACAACCTTTGGAAAGAAAGCCAAGGGAATCAAACTTCCAGACATAAAGGCCACTATGGAAGTCTTAAGTAGGTTGGAACCCCAAAGATTTTTAAATACAAAGGCTGAAAATCCAAAGCAAATATTAAAGAAAAAGTTAATCAGATAGGCCAGCGTTAAGCTAAAAAGATAAAGGACAGTTAATCCCAGCACCTCTGCAATCCCTTGCCCAGATAAGATTTTCATCAAGACAATGACACTTAAAAATGGAAGGCCAACGCTAATAAAAATCAACCACTTGGAACCAAGTTCTGTGAAAAGATAAGAAGCCGCAAAATGCACTGGTCGCAACAAGCGCATGATAATGGAACCATCCTTGACCTCCTCCCCAATCATAAAAGAGCTATCAGACCTGGTCAACAGATTGGTCACAAAACTCATAATGATGTAGAGGGTGATATCTGCCATACTGAAGCCCTGAATCAAAGACTCCTGCGAGGAATCAAAGACAGCCTTCCAGAGATAAAAGGCCACAAAAGCCCCCATAACATCGCCTATCCGATAAAGAATGAAGTTGACTCGATAGGTGATCAATTCCTGAACACCTGCATTTATAAAGGGTTTATAACGTCTCCACAATTTGACCATCTTAGAGCTCCTTTCGATAGAAGCGACGGATAATATCCTCAATATCCGTATCCACCATCTTCAAATCACGGACTTCAAAATCAGACAGTGTTTGCTTAATAATGTCAGCTGACTGGTAGCGGGAACTGTCAAATTCAATATTGAGGCTATTTCCTTGTCTATCAATTGTCATATCCGAAAAGCCTTCATAGTGAGAAAGGAGATGACTTTGACCTGGTAGCAGTTCAAAGGAGAGTGTCTTCATCTTACCAAAGGTCTCCTTGAGCTGGCTAACCGTTCCATCAAAAATTTCCTGCCCCTTATCAATCATAAAAATCCGATCACAAAGTTGCTCAATGTCGCTCAAGTCATGAGTGGTCAAGAGAATGGTTGTTTCTTCCTCCTGATTGATCTGAGTAATAGCCCGACGAATGTTATCCTTGACCGAAACATCCAAACCAATGGTCGGCTCATCTAAAAAGAGAACCTTGGGATTGTGAAGTAAGGAAGCCGCAATATCCGCCCGCATGCGCTGTCCCAGTGAAAGAGTCCGCACAGGGTCCTTGATAAAGTCCTTCAAATCCAAGACTTCATTCAAAAAATCCATGCGCTTATGAAAGAGCGAGTCTGGCACGTCGTAAATCTCCTTCAAGACCGTGTAGGTCTCTTGCAGGGCCAAATCCCACCATAGCTGGGTACGTTGTCCAAAAACAACCCCAATATCCTTGACATAATCTTGGCGATTATCCTGCGGAATCTTGCCGTTAATCCGACAAAATCCAGATGTCGGTTTCAAAATCCCGGTCAGCATTTTAATGGTTGTCGACTTCCCAGCACCATTTGCCCCGATGAAGCCTAAAATCTGCCCCTTTGGTACCTCAAAAGTCAAATCCTTGACTGCTTCAAAGGTCTGCTTTTCAGGATGAATAAAGGAGCGCAAAGCTCCCTTCAAACCAGGTTCCTTCACTGTCTTCACAAAATTTTTCTGAAGATGTTCCACTTCTATCATTGCCATATCTATCTCCCTATCGCAAGGAATAGAAAATCGTATTTTCAAACACAAGTATTCTAAATCCTTACTTTCTACACCTTCTACATTTTATTGCTACAGAAGGTTTTATACCAACCTATTATAGTCCAATAAAAACTAGAATGCAAGCGTTTGCCTACAGATTATGAAATTGAAAATTTTTCTCTTAAAGTGGTATTTGTATACTCAATGAAAATCAA
>NZ_VMLR01000021.1:0-272 GCF_013276795.1 Streptococcus sp. 2342 | reverse complement strand
ATTTTCGAAGAGTATTAGTCCAAAATTCTGGCTTAATAGTCTCCTTAAAACACCAAAAAACCCACCCAATGGGCAGGTTTCAACTGTATTGTTCAGCTAGATTAAGCTTTACCTTCTGAACATAAAGCATTTATTTACTATACTTCCTAATACATTAAAAAGGCCCATATTTATACATTCATCCACCCACACTATATTTGGATAATACTCATTGTTCCCTTAAGTTCTTAAAAATATATGGCAAAATAGGGGACAAAATTTTAAGTTGAACT
>NZ_VMLR01000020.1:1891-4771 GCF_013276795.1 Streptococcus sp. 2342 | reverse complement strand
ACAAAATTTTAAGTTGAACTTGGCACAAATTATAAAATCTGATTTGATAAAGTTTTTGTTTAACAAATTCTAAAATAGATTTATATAAACATTTAAAAGACTTTGATTGCTTATTAATTTCAAAAAATTGAGTTACTTATAAAAATTTGGATAATTTATTATTCTTATAAAGATAAAGAATCATTTAAATATACACTTAGCTAATCATTTATAAGACTAGTTGCTATAGTTTTAATTACTTCCAAAGTCATAGGCAGGGCATTTTCTTTGATCCTATTCTTAGTCCTATTCCACATAGTATTTTCTCTTATTTTATCTAGAAAATCATGCCCCTCCCAAGTCAAAGCGCCAACACTAAAAAAATAGATTTTATCACTAGCATATGTGGGTTTATAACTTTTTATCAAACCTGCTTCAAACAACAAGTCACAATGGTAGGCTATTATCTCTATGTCATATCCGTCAATTTGTAAATGAGACAACGCAGTTGATTTATACTCATCCTCAATTTTAAAAAGTATCAAGCGACATAAATCCATATTTCTCTTCATCCAAATAAACCTCTACTCGGTGATATATAATTACAGTGTACAACTTATTAATAGAAGGGTCAAGTGATAAATCAGTGGATTTTACCATAATATATACCGTTCTTTTTTCCGAAAAATAAGTATTTTCCCGAAAAAAATATTAATTCTCTACATCCTCACTTATAAATCCTAAGTCAATAAACCTATTACTTTTTCATAGAAACATATCGCTAAATATCTTCCCCTACGATAAATAGCTTGTTCAGAAAAATTATCTATCTCCCATTCAATATCATTCTGTGCCCTATAACGATTATCAAAATTTCTATGTTCTTTATTGAGAAATTCTTTTATTTGTTGATAGCTCGAATTTTGATATTCTGTGATTTTTTTTGATAAATCACATTCTCCACTTAACCTAGTATTAATAATATCTTCAAGAACTACTAAATTTCCTATTTTGAATTGATACGCTTCAGGTTCATTACCCAATGATTTCTCAATAATATGTTCTATACTATATTCTGGTTCATCATAGACTCTATATGCCTCTCCTTGAGTAGGACGCCTCACTTCTAACCAATTATTTAACGTATAAATCGCATATCTAGAGTACATAATCTCTTCGTTTTTTCTATCGAAATAAACTCCATTACCTGCATATCTCAATTTTGAAAAGAAATCAATAAAGTCTTCCCTGCTAGGTAATTTTCTATTTAATTTATCTTTTAAAACAGCTATATCTGTTCTGATTTGCGCTGCTACTGAATTAGTTGCAAGTGTGGCCATTTTAGATGCAAACTCAGAATATGCTTCCTCAATTTCCTCATATGTATAGCTTATCCCTGGACGTGTCCAACCATCAATACGAGAAGCCATAGTATCTGGAGGTGGTGTAATAGCGCGTACAAATTCATACACTGAAAGTATTTCAAAGAGCCTAATTTTACTATCGAATGATATATCTACTATAGAAATGATTACATTATATATCTTGGAGGAGTTCGATATTTTTATCAGATACTCTAAGTTTCTTTTTATTCTATTCGGTGACCCAGTATTATCTAGAATAAGTTTAGAAATATTTTTTGCTGTATACAGTAACCCATCCAGTATTCTGAGGTAATCCGATTCATCTATCATGTCGCAAAAATTTTGATATAAATTTTCTGAACTAAAATTATACTTAACTTCAAACCACGCTGTGAAATATCTCGTAAAATTCATCTTACAAACTTCTAATTGCCTATGAATTTCATTCCACTTATCCAAGACAGAATCACCACCTGCGACACCCATGGTTCTTTCTGTCTTCTGAAAAATTTCGTATTTAATTAAATCAATATCTGTGAGCCTTATCCCTCTTGTGTTTAATCTACCAAATAGTAAATAACTCTCAACTTCGTCTTGTGAAGTAACTATAGAAAACTGAGTTTGCATTAAGAAATTAAAATACCGAGTCTTCATATGTTTTGATTCAGAAGCCAATTTTCGTTGGAAGAATCTAAATGCTCGATAAAAATTATTACCTCTTCGTTCATGAAGCTCCTTAGGAACTCCATTATCTTCCACATCAAATAAACTTTCCCAAACTCTATTTAACTCAGAATTTTTGAATTTTAAAGGAATTTTTCCATTATTATTAATTTTTTTCCCTAAACTGTGAATAAAAACAATGAAGGTTATTATTCTTTGTTGACCATCAACAACTTCGTAACTGCTTCCATTATCATAAATTAATATGTTTCCCCAATAGTCTGTTGAGTTTTTTCTTTCATATGCACGTAAAAAGTCATTGTAAAATTCTTCCCAGTTTTTTTCCTCCCACGAATACTCTCTCTGATATAGCGGCACTTCCAGAGTCTTACTATTTGTGAAGAAGGTTAGTAGTTCCTCAACCGTCTTTTGTGAACTTTCAATTAAAACCATTAATTTAATCTCCAGTTCTTTATAATTCTATTTTCGAGTCGCTTCATGTATTGTTCCATGAAAACAAAATCAGGTAAGCCATCTTTACTTGGTAACATTATTTTTCCAGCTTTATACCTTGATAAAGAATTTGCTCTACCATGATTAAAAACTTCCTTATATTTAGAAAGTAAAGTAACAATAAATAACTGATTGTATTTATTGGCTGGAAATTTTGCATATAGTACAAACACATGTGAATCAACTGCAAACTTAAATTCTTGATAGTAGGCTAATCCTGCTCCACCATCACCATCTTTATTCCAAGTTATCACATTTGATGATTTAATTTTTCGTGGTTCAGTTTCAACGAATCCCTTTAGACCATTTCCAAATTTTCTAGCAGAAATTAAAGGTAAGTTGCCTTTTGCCAAAGAATCCA
>NZ_VMLR01000020.1:0-1848 GCF_013276795.1 Streptococcus sp. 2342 | reverse complement strand
CAGGAAACTTATAGGTGTCCTTAATTTGATTATATTTGATTTGAACATATTCTTCCATAAATGCCCAATCAGGCGTCCCGTAATTTGTAACAGGAAGCATAATTTTCTGCCTTTTAAAATTTCCTAGTCTATACTGTTTTCCATAACCAAATTGATTTGCATTATCAAAAACTGAAGTAATAAATAATTTACAGTTTTCTGAAATATCATCATTAATTAACACTAGAATATTATCATCTGCACTGTAGGAATAATTACGGTAAAATGCATTTGCAAACATATCAATCGTGATTGTGTTTTTAGGAAAAATTTCCTGCTCACTATTTGCAATAAAACTAGCAATTCCACTGTTATGAAAACCTGCTGTTATAAATGGGCGCATTCCCGCAATACGACTACTTTCGACAAGACGTTTGCCACGTTTTACTTGGAATAACTCTGCGAGTCTAAACTCTTTCCATTTTCTATTCTTCATCCTGTACCTCTTCAAATAAATAGCCTCTACCATGGGTATACATATCAAATTGGAAACTCAGATAATCTGCAATTGTTTTTTCAAATTCCTCATCACTTGGAATTTCATCGTTAAAATAATAGAAACTATGTAACCATTCATCCTCTGCTTGGATTGTGGATTTTACCATAAACTCAGTCGTATAATCCTCCTCGTTACCATTGATTACATCAAAGAGGAAGCGTCTTTTCTCCTTGGCCGAATCGTCATCAATCAGACCTATGTGTTTTCTCACTACAAATCCATCATCTTCAAAATTTATAAACTTAACTTTTTTTCGTTCAATATCATGTGGTTTACCCGCCTCAAAAATTGCGATAACAGGATTAGTCCCCACACCATGGAAAGTATTTTTATTTACAGTAATTACCATATCTAAAGTATGTTTTTCAAGAATTCTTTTCTTATATTCCTTTTCTTCCTTAGATTTACCAACCATAGTTGATTGAGGGACAATCACCGCTAGTTTCCCCCCAGTTACCAGCATATCTAGCGCATGACGAATAAAATTAATTTCTGTTAGAGTTTTATCTGTTTTCCCTTGGGAATACGGGGGATTAAACAAGATTTTATTTACTCTCTGCTTTTGGATCTCTTCACCGGTAACAGAAAACATATCGTTTAACTGTAGATTACTTTTGCCATCCCCTCGTAAAATCATGTTCGTTGTCGCTACGGTGAACATCTTTTCCTGCAACTCTATCCCCAGTAGTTGATGCTGTTTAATATGTTTGATTTCGTCCTCATCTTTTGCTAGCTTAGTCATTCTATTCATTGCAGAAATCAAAAAAGCACCACTACCGCAAGCAGGATCCAATACATAATCAGTCGGTAACACATCAATTAATTCCGTCATAAGCGTCGTAATATGGTGAGGTGTCAAAACAATTCCAAGACCGTTCCCATCACTTCCACCATATTTCACAAACTCACCATAGAAATTACCCAAAATATCGTAATCTGTATTTTGTTTAAAGTGATGGATAACTTTATCTTGTAATTTTTTAGTAAAATAATGAAGCGGTGTAACTCCTAATGTCTCGTTTTTTTCATTCAGCCGGACATTCGTTTCTAAAAACGAGAACTTATTGAGAAGAATATTGACCTTGTCTTCTGGCAAAACACCTTCAGATGCAATGTAATCTTTAACTGCTTTTAGAATTCTCATTCCATCATTATCAATTACTGGTCTTGTTGTATCCTCTCTACCATCAGTTTTTCTAGGATACTTATTACCTGTTAATTTTTTGATATCAAAATCTTCTTCATTAAGGGCTAAAAGAATTGCAGAAATTACTGTTGCTTTATTCTCACCTTCGAGCGAAGCGTAGTTT
>NZ_VMLR01000002.1:140644-303912 GCF_013276795.1 Streptococcus sp. 2342 | reverse complement strand
GTTTGAATTTGATTTTCGAAGAGTATAAGTGAGCAGCTTATAAATTCAATTCCCCAAATAGATTCATACTAGTATCTTTTGCAAAAAATAAAGGGCGACTTCCTTCATGAATATCAATTTCATCTATAAGGAAGGTAGCTCATTGAACTAACTTATTTATTCTGTTTGTCGCTAGAAAAATCAGACCTCCTTGTGAAGATTGAGGAGATACTGAATGAAAATCAAAGAAGAAACTAGCAAGCTAGTAGCAGATTGCCCAAAACACCGCTTTGAGGTTGTAGATAAGACTGACCTATATAATTCAAGGTGAAGCGACTGCGGTTTGAAGAGATTTTCAAAGAGTATAGGCTAGAGAGTGTAGTGTTTTTATGTCCTTCTAGTAGAAAATGCTAGACAGAAGAATGGGGAACTTGGATAGGAAAAATAGATTGAGAAAGGAGGTTAGAAGAGATGATTATTACAAAAATTAGCCGTTTAGGAACTTATGTGGGAGTCAATCCACATTTTGCAACATTAATAGATTTTCTAGAAAAAACAGGACTAGAAAATTTAACAGAAGGTCCGATTGCTATCGATGGTGATCGATTGTTTGGGAATTGCTTTACTTATCTAGCAGATGGTCAAGCAGGGGATTTCTTTGAAACACACCAAAAATATTTGGATATTCATTTAGTTTTGGAAAACGAAGAAGCCATGGCTGTTACATCACCAGAAAATGTAAGCGTTACCCAAGAATATGATGAAGAGAAGGATATTGAATTATACACAGGGAAAGTGGAACAGTTGGTTCATTTGAGAGCTGGCGAATGTCTCATCACTTTTCCAGAGGATTTACATCAACCCAAGGTTCGTATAAATGATGAACCTGTGAAAAAAGTTGTCTTTAAAGTTGCGATTTCTTAATGTAGAAAGGGAAGAACGATGAAAAAAATGAGAAAGTTTTTATGTCTAGCTGGAGTTGCGCTAGCAGCTGTTGCCTTGGTAGCTTGTTCAGGAAAGAAAGAAAGTACAACTAGTACTGAACCACCGACAGAATTATCTGGTGAGATTACAATGTGGCACTCCTTTACTCAAGGACCGCGTTTAGAAAGTATTCAAAAATCAGCAGATGCTTTCATGCAAAAGCATCCAAAAACGAAAATTAAGATTGAAACATTCTCTTGGAATGATTTCTATACTAAATGGACTACAGGTTTAGCAAATGGAAATGTGCCAGATATCAGTACAGCTCTTCCTAACCAAGTAATGGAAATGGTCAACTCAGATGCTTTGGTTCCGCTAAATGATTCTATCAAGCGTATTGGACAGGATAAATTTAACGAAACTGCCTTAAATGAAGCAAAAATCGGAAATGATTACTACTCTGTTCCTCTTTATTCACATGCACAAGTTATGTGGGTTAGAACTGATTTGTTAAAAGAACATAATATTGAGGTTCCTAAAACTTGGGATCAACTCTATGAAGCTTCTAAAAAATTGAAAGAAGCTGGAGTTTATGGCTTGTCTGTTCCGTTCGGAACAAATGACTTAATGGCAACACGTTTCTTGAACTTCTACGTACGTAGTGGTGGAGGAAGCCTCTTAACAAAAGATCTTAAAGCAGACTTGACAAGTCAACTTGCTCAAGATGGTATTAAATACTGGGTTAAATTGTATAAAGAAATCTCACCTCAAGATTCTTTGAACTTTAATGTCCTTCAGCAAGCTACCTTGTTCTATCAAGGAAAAACAGCATTTGACTTTAACTCTGGCTTCCATATCGGAGGAATCAATGCCAACAGTCCTCAATTGATTGATTCGATTGATGCTTATCCTATTCCAAAAATCAAAGAATCTGATAAAGACCAAGGAATTGAGACCTCAAACATTCCAATGGTTGTTTGGAAAAATTCAAAACATCCAGAAGTTGCTAAAGCATTCTTAGAAGCACTTTATAATGAAGAAGACTACGTTAAATTCCTTGATTCAACTCCAGTAGGTATGTTGCCAACTATTAAGGGGATTAGCGATTCTGCAGCCTATAAAGAAAATGAAACTCGTAAGAAATTTAAACATGCTGAAGAAGTGATTACTGAAGCTGTTAAAAAAGGTACTGCTATTGGTTATGAAAATGGACCAAGTGTACAAGCTGGTATGTTGACTAACCAACACATTATTGAACAAATGTTCCAAGATATCATTACAAATGGAACAGATCCTATGAAAGCTGCAAAAGAAGCAGAAAAACAATTAAACGATTTATTTGAGGCTGTTCAGTAGATGTAAAAGACTAGAAAATAGGTGGGCTAGTGAGCTGAAAAGCCCTAGCCCAATCTTGTAAAAGAAGGGAGAAGGAGAATGGTTAAAGAACGTAATTTAACTCGCTGGATATTTGTTTTACCAGCTATGATTATCGTAGGATTACTCTTTGTTTATCCGTTTTTCTCGAGTATTTTTTATAGCTTTACCAATAAGCATTTGATTATGCCCAATTATAAATTTGTTGGTTTAGCTAACTATAAAGCTGTGCTATCAGATCCCAACTTCTTTAATGCGTTCTTTAATTCAATTAAGTGGACCATTTTCTCATTAGTTGGTCAAGTTTTAGTAGGGTTTGTATTGGCTTTAGCTCCTCACAGAGTACGCCACTTCAAGAAATTATATAGGACCTTATTGATTGTTCCTTGGGCATTTCCTACCATCGTTATTGCCTTCTCTTGGCAGTGGATTCTAAACGGGGTTTATGGCTACTTACCTAATCTAATCGTAAAATTAGGTTTAATGGAACATACACCTGCATTTTTGACAGATAGTACATGGGCATTCCTATGTTTGGTGTTTATCAACATTTGGTTTGGAGCACCAATGATTATGGTTAATGTGCTTTCAGCTTTGCAAACAGTACCAGAAGAACAATTTGAGGCTGCTAAGATAGATGGTGCTTCAAGTTGGCAGGTGTTCAAGTTTATCGTCTTTCCACATATTAAAGTAGTTGTAGGGCTTCTAGTTGTTTTGAGAACTGTATGGATCTTTAATAACTTTGACATTATCTACCTTATTACGGGTGGTGGACCGGCTAATGCTACAACGACGCTTCCAATTTTTGCTTACAACCTGGGTTGGGGCACTAAATTGTTGGGTCGTGCTTCAGCAGTTACAGTGTTGCTCTTTATCTTCTTGATGGCGATTTGCTTTATCTACTTTGCTATCATCAGTAAGTGGGAAAAGGAGGGTAGAAAATAATGAAGAAGAAATCCAGTATTTATTTAGATATTCTCTCACATGCACTCTTGATTGGTGCGACTATTGTTGCAATTTTCCCATTGGTATGGATTATCATATCGTCTGTCAAGGGGAAAGGGGAATTGACTCAGTATCCAACACGATTTTGGCCTGAACAGTTTACATTAGATTATTTTATACATGTTATCAACGATTTGCACTTTATTGATAACATTCGAAATAGTTTAATCATTGCCTTAGCTACAACCCTTATTGCGATTATTATTTCTGCTATGGCAGCCTACGGTATTGTTCGATTCTTCCCTAAATTGGGAGCAATCATGTCGAGACTACTCGTCATTACCTATATTTTCCCACCAATTTTGTTAGCAATTCCCTATTCAATTGCCATTGCTAAAGTTGGGTTAACAAATAGTTTATTTGGCTTGATGATGGTTTATCTATCTTTTAGTGTTCCATATGCAGTTTGGCTCTTAGTTGGATTTTTCCAAACAGTTCCAATTGGAATTGAAGAAGCAGCTCGAATTGATGGTGCAAATAAATTTGTAACGTTTTATAAAGTTGTGCTACCGATTGTAGCACCAGGTATTGTAGCAACAGCTATTTATACATTTATCAATGCTTGGAATGAATTCCTGTATGCCTTGATTTTGATTAACAATACAGGAAAGATGACAGTAGCAGTAGCCCTTCGTTCACTTAATGGTTCAGAAATACTAGACTGGGGAGATATGATGGCAGCGTCTGTTATTGTAGTTCTTCCATCAATCATTTTCTTCTCTGTCATCCAAAATAAGATTGCAAGTGGATTGTCAGAAGGATCTGTGAAGTAATACTCAATGAAAATCAAAGAGCAAACTAGCCGCAGGCTGCTCAAAGTACAGCTTTGAGGTTGCAAATAAAACTGACGAAGTCAGCTCAGAACACGTTTTTGAGGTTGTAGATGAAGCTGACGAAGTCAGTAACCATACG
Organism: Streptococcus sp. 2342; assembly: GCF_013276795.1. Taxonomy (GTDB): domain Bacteria; phylum Bacillota; class Bacilli; order Lactobacillales; family Streptococcaceae; genus Streptococcus. The sequence goes on along the minus strand of NZ_VMLR01000002.1, from coordinate 299,718 downwards.
CACAGTAAGGCGACGTTGACTCGGTTTGAAGAGATTTTTGAAGAGTATAAGTTAAAATTAGAAAGTTTATTCAATAATAAAGGAGAAAAACATGGTTAAATATGGTGTTGTTGGAACAGGGTATTTTGGAGCTGAATTGGCTCGTTATATGCAAAAGAATGATGGAGCAGAGATTACTCTTCTCTATGATCCAGATAATGCAGAAGTAATTGCAGAAGAATTGGGAGCAAAAGTAGCAAGTTCCCTAGATGAGTTGGTTTCTAGCGATGAAGTAGATTGTGTTATCGTCGCAACTCCAAATAATCTTCATAAAGAACCGGTTATTAAGGCTGCACAGCATGGTAAAAATGTTTTCTGTGAAAAACCAATTGCGCTTTCTTATCAAGATTGTCGCGAGATGGTAGATGCGTGTAAAGAAAACAATGTAACCTTTATGGCAGGACATATTATGAATTTCTTTAATGGTGTTCATCATGCAAAAGAACTCATTAATCAAGGAGTTATCGGAGACGTTCTATATTGTCATACAGCTCGTAATGGTTGGGAAGAACAACAACCGTCAGTATCATGGAAAAAAATTCGTGAAAAATCAGGTGGTCACTTGTATCACCACATCCATGAATTGGATTGCGTTCAATTCCTTATGGGTGGCATGCCTGAAACTGTAACTATGACAGGTGGAAATGTAGCCCATGAAGGTGAACATTTCGGTGATGAAGATGATATGATTTTTGTCAATATGGAATTTTCTAGTAAGCGTTTTGCCTTGTTAGAATGGGGTTCAGCTTATCGTTGGGGTGAACATTATGTCTTAATCCAAGGAAGCAAAGGTGCCATTCGCTTAGACTTATTCAACTGTAAAGGAACTCTTAAGCTAGATGGACAAGAAAGTTATTTCTTGATTCACGAATCGCAAGAAGAAGATGATGATCGGACTCGTATCTATCATAGTACAGAGATGGATGGAGCAATTGCTTATGGTAAACCAGGTAAACGTACTCCATTATGGCTATCATCTGTCATTGATAAAGAAATGCGCTATCTGCATGAGATTATGCAAGGAGCTCCAGTATCAGAAGAATTTGCAAAACTTTTGACAGGTGAAGCTGCCCTAGAAGCAATTGCTACTGCAGATGCTTGTACCCAGTCTATGTTTGAAGATCGCAAAGTAAAATTGTCAGAAATTGTAAACTAAATTTTGGTATTCTCCTATTATAGGTCGACTTGCTCCTCTGAAAGTACTTTTAGAGGAGCTGTTTGACTTGGCTAGTTTTTGAAACTGAAATCTATTATACTACAAACTCTTGAAAGCGTTTTAATTTTAAGGTATAATAATCTCATAGAAATAAAGAAAAAAGAAAGGGAGGAAAGAAGATGCCACAGATTAGTAAAGAAGCCTTGATTGAACAAATCAAAGATGGAATCATCGTTTCTTGTCAGGCTCTTCCTCATGAACCGCTTTATACAGAAGCGGGAGGGGTGATTCCCTTGCTGGTCAAAGCGGCTGAGCAAGGTGGAGCAGTCGGTATCCGAGCCAATAGTGTTCGCGATATCAAGGAAATTAAGGAAGTCACCAAACTTCCGATTATTGGGATAATCAAACGAGATTATCCGCCACAAGAACCCTTCATCACGGCTACTATGAAAGAAGTTGATGAATTGGCAGAACTGGACATCGAGGTGATTGCTCTGGATTGTACCAAGCGTGAACGCTACGATGGTTTGGAAATTCAAGAGTTCATTCGTCAGGTCAAGGAGAAATATCCTAACCAGCTCTTGATGGCTGATACTAGTATATTCGAAGAAGGACTAGCAGCTGTAGAAGCAGGAATTGACTTTGTCGGAACAACCTTATCAGGATACACATCCTACAGTCCAAAAGTGGACGGTCCAGATTTTGAACTCATCAAAAAACTCTGTGATGCTGGTGTAGATGTCATTGCAGAAGGGAAAATTCATACACCAGAACAAGCCAAACAAATCCTGGGATATGGAGTGCGAGGTATCGTTGTTGGTGGCGCTATTACTAGACCAAAAGAGATTACAGAACGCTTTGTTGCTGGTCTCAAATAACACAATCTTAAAAAAGAGGAGAGTGGTGGATGAGTAGGATGAAATGAAATCGCATACAAGAAATAAAGAACTTATTATCCAAGTTGGATACGCTTATTACATAGGAGAATACAAATGAAATTTAGAAAATTAGCTTGTACAGTACTTGCGAGTGCTGCGGTTCTTGGTCTTGCTGCTTGTGGCAATTCTGGCGGAAGTAAAGAAGCTGCCAAATCAGGTGGTGACGGTGCCAAAACAGAAATCACTTGGTGGGCATTCCCAGTATTTACCCAAGAAAAAACTGGTGACGGTGTTGGAACTTATGAAAAATCAATCATCGAAGCGTTTGAAAAAGCCAATCCAGATGTAAAAGTGAAATTGGAAACTATTGACTTCAAGTCAGGTCCTGAAAAAATCACAACAGCTATCGAAGCAGGAACAGCTCCAGACGTACTCTTTGATGCACCGGGACGTATCATCCAATACGGTAAAAACGGCAAATTGGCTGAGTTGAACGACCTTTTCACAGATGAATTTGTTAAAGATGTCAACAATGAAAACATCGTACAAGCAAGTAAAGCTGGAGACAAGGCTTACATGTATCCAATTAGTTCTGCCCCATTCTACATGGCAATGAACAAGAAAATGCTAGAAGATGCTGGAGTTGCAAACCTTGTAAAAGAAGGTTGGACAACTGATGATTTTGAAAAAGTATTGAAAGCACTCAAAGACAAGGGTTACACACCAGGTTCATTGTTCAGTTCTGGTCAAGGGGGAGACCAAGGAACACGTGCCTTTATCTCTAACCTTTATAGTGGTTCTGTAACAGATGAAAAAGTTAGCAAATATACAACTGATGATCCTAAATTCGTCAAAGGTCTTGAAAAAGCAACTGGCTGGATTAAAGACAATTTGCTCAATAATGGTTCACAATTTGACGGTGGAGCAGATATCCAAAACTTTGCCAACGGTCAAACATCTTACACAATCCTTTGGGCACCAGCTCAAAATGGTATCCAAGCTAAACTTTTAGAAGCAAGTAAGGTAGAAGTGGTAGAAGTACCATTCCCATCAGACGAAGGTAAACCAGCTCTTGAATATCTTGTAAACGGATTTGCAGTATTCAACAATAAAGACGACAAGAAAGTCGCTGCATCTAAGAAATTCGTTCAATTTATCGCGGATGACAAAGAATGGGGTCCAAAAGACGTTGTTCGTACAGGTGCCTTCCCAGTCCGTACTTCATTTGGCAAACTTTATGATGACAAACGCATGGAAACAATCAGCGGCTGGACTCAATACTACTCACCATACTACAACACTATTGATGGATTTGCTGAAATGAGAACACTTTGGTTCCCAATGTTGCAATCTGTATCAAATGGTGACGAAAAACCAGCGGACGCTTTGAAAGCCTTCACTGAAAAAGCGAACGAAACAATTAAAAAAGCTATGAAACAATAGTCCTTAGTTATTCTATAAAAAGTAGTTTTTTAAAGAACCTAAGAGTGTATACCCCCTTTTCCCTCTACACAGATAGTGTAAGAAAAGGGGGGCTTTTGTTTAAAATGTAAGAAATTGTCACGAAATTAAAATGAAGTTCTTACATAAGCGAATCATAAAAAATTTCATTTTGATTTTAAAACAGTTCAAGAAAGTCAAAAAATATTCTATTTGAAAGAGAGGTGCCTACTGTGAAAGTCAATAAAATCCGTATGAGGGAAACAGTGATTTCCTATGCTTTCCTAGCACCAGTGTTGTTCTTCTTTATTATCTTTGTTTTAGTACCAATGATTATGGGCTTCATCACAAGTTTCTTTAACTACTCTATGACTAGTTTTGAATTTGTGGGCTTAGATAACTATGTCCGTATGTTTAAAGATCCTGTCTTTACAAAATCTCTGATTAACACAGTTATTTTGGTTGTTGGCTCTGTACCGATTGTTGTTCTCTTCTCGCTCTTTGTAGCGTCACAGACCTATCATCAAAATGCTATTGCCAGATCTTTCTACCGTTTCGTTTTCTTCCTTCCTGTTGTAACAGGTAGTGTTGCTGTAACGGTTGTATGGAAATGGATTTATGATCCGCTATCAGGTATCTTAAACTTTGTTTTGAAATCTAGTCATATCATCACTCAAAATATTTCATGGCTGGGCGACAAGCACTGGGCATTGCTGGCGATTATGATTATCCTCTTGACAACGTCTGTTGGTCAACCGATTATCCTTTATATCGCCGCTATGGGGAATATTGACAATTCATTGGTTGAAGCAGCTCGTGTTGATGGTGCAACTGAATTTCAAGTTTTCTGGAAGATTAAATGGCCAAGCCTTCTTCCAACAACTCTTTATATCGCAATCATCACGACAATCAACTCCTTCCAAGTTTTCGCCTTGATTCAATTGTTGACATCTGGTGGGCCAAACTACTCTACAAGTACCTTGATGTACTACCTGTACGAAAAAGCCTTCCAATTGACAGAATATGGTTATGCAAATACAATTGGTGTCTTCTTGGCAGTCATGATTGCGATCGTAAGTTTTGTTCAATTTAAGGCGCTCGGAAACGACGTAGAATACTAAAGAAAGGAGACAGCTATGCAATCTACAGAAAAAAAACCATTAACAGCCTTTACTGTTATTTCAACAATCATTTTGCTCTTGTTGACTGTGCTGTTCATCTTTCCATTCTACTGGATTTTGACAGGGGCATTCAAGTCACAGCCTGATACCATTATGATTCCGCCACAATGGTTCCCTAAAATGCCAACCATGGAAAACTTCCAACAACTTATGGTGCAGAACCCTGCCTTGCAATGGATGTGGAACTCAGTATTTATCTCATTGGTAACCATGTTCTTAGTTTGTGCAACCTCATCTCTAGCAGGTTATGTATTGGCTAAAAAACGTTTCTATGGTCAACGCATTCTCTTCGCTATCTTCATCGCTGCTATGGCGCTTCCAAAACAAGTTGTCCTTGTACCATTGGTACGTATCGTCAACTTCATGGGAATTCATGACACTCTTTGGGCAGTTATTTTGCCTTTGATTGGATGGCCATTTGGTGTCTTCCTTATGAAACAATTCAGCGAAAATATCCCTACAGAGTTGCTCGAATCAGCTAAGATTGACGGTTGTGGTGAGATTCGTACCTTCTGGAGCGTAGCCTTCCCAATTGTAAAACCAGGGTTTGCGGCTCTTGCAATCTTTACCTTCATCAATACTTGGAATGACTACTTCATGCAATTGGTTATGTTGACTTCACGTAACAATTTGACTATTTCACTTGGGGTTGCGACCATGCAGGCTGAAATGGCAACCAACTATGGTTTAATTATGGCAGGAGCAGCCCTTGCTGCTGTGCCAATCGTAACAGTCTTCCTAGTCTTCCAAAAATCCTTCACACAGGGTATTACTATGGGAGCGGTCAAAGGATAATACTCTGCGAAAATCGAATGCAAACTAGGTCAGCGTCACCTTGCCATACTTAAGTATTGCCTGCGGTTAGCTTCCTAGTTTGTTCTTCAATTTTCATTGAGTATAAGAGAATATAGAGTTATAAGTGTCTACAAAATGGAGGGTATGCAGTTACTTTATGAAGTTTTGTCAGACACTTATCAACTTAAGAATGGTTTTAGTTAACTATCAGAAACGAAGGAAAGAGTATGATTTTTGACGATTTGAAAAACATCACCTTTTACAAAGGGATTCATCCTAATTTAGACAAGGCTATCGACTATCTCTACCAACATCGTAAAGATTCTTTCGAATTAGGAAAGTATGAGATTGATGGAGATAAAGTCTTTCTAGTTGTTCAGGAAAATGTCCTCAATCAAGTTGAGAATAATCAATTTGAGTATCATAAGAACTATGCAGATTTGCATTTGTTGGTAGAAGGGCATGAATATTCGAGCTACGGTTCACGTATCAAAGATGAAGCAGTAGCATTTGACGAAGCGAGTGACATTGGCTTTGTTCATTGTCATGAACACTACCCACTCTTGTTGGGTTATCACAATTTTGCGATTTTCTTCCCAGGAGAGCCACATCAACCAAATGGTTATGCAGGTATGGAAGATCAAGTTCGCAAGTATTTGTTTAAAATTTTAATTGATTAAAAATAGGATGAATTGTTTTTTGTAAAGCTTTGATAATACTCTACCATGAAATTGATCTTTGTGAGGTAGAGAAATGAGCTCTTATTGTCAGTATCTTTATTCAGAAATGCTATTGGTATAGCAGGATTGAAGTTCAGCAAAGTCTTTATGGCTGCGGCAGCAAGAGTAGGATTACTGACCAAGATTTCTGGAAGGATTTTACAAATAGCTGTGAATCTAGTTGATGTATATGGTTGTATAAACTTTTAAAATGTGAGAATGAAAGCACTTTGTATTTTTTTATTGAAAGCACTTTGTATTTTTTTATTGAATATGTTAGCTTGGACAGTGCTTGCAATGATAGTCCGTGGAGGGCTAGATGGATTTAATGAGCATACTTGGAGTACTATTTTAATTGCTTCGCTGTCCGGGATATATATAGATTATATGTCCATAGATAAAAATAGAAAAAAGTCCAAAAGAAAAAAGAAAAAATAGCTTTGTTCATGGTAGGGACTTATGAAAGCTTTACTGATAAAAAAGAAAATAGTTTACAAAGAAAAATGATGGGGGAGCAAAGATGTCACAAAAAGGAAGAAGTCTCATCAAGGCTGCATTTGATACAGATAATTTTCTAATGCGAATTAGTGAGAAGGTTTTAGATATTGTAACAGTCAATCTTCTCTTTGTAGTAACTTGTTTGCCAATCGTAACGATTGGAGTGGCTAAAATCAGCCTCTACGAGACCATGTTCGAAGTTAAGAAGAGCAGACGTGTTCCAGTTTTTAGAACCTATCTAAGAGTTTTCAGGCAAAATCTGAAACTAGGTTTTCAGTTGGGGATGTTAGAATTAGGAATTGTATTTCTAACCCTTTCAGATCTCTATCTTTTCTGGGGTCAAACAGCTTTGCCCTTCCAATTGGTTAAAGCTATTTGTCTAGGTATTCTGATTTTCCTTACCATTGTGATGTTGGCTAGCTATCCAATCGCGGCACGTTATGACCTATCTTGGAAAGAAATTCTTCAAAAAGGATTGATGTTGGCTAGTTTTAATGCTCCTTGGTTTATCTTGATGATTGCAATTATCTTTTTGATTTTGATGATTCTATATCTATCAGCTTTTACCCTTCTATTGGGAGGATCAGCTTTTATTCTCTTTGGTTTTGGACTTCTTGTTTTTTTACAAGTGGGAGTGATGGAAAAGCTATTTGCTAAGTATGAGTAAGGGGGGCAATTATTTCTGAAACTACTTTCAAACGCTCCAAACGCTATTCTATAAGCGAGAAACTAAAATCTAAGTGTCCATAAGATATTGAAAGCCTTTTCGGTAAAGTGTATACTAAAGAAGTAAAGAAAGAATCTGCTTTAGCAGAAAATAAAAATAATAGGAGAAAATCTATGTCAGATTTGAAAAAATACGAAGGTGTCATTCCAGCCTTCTACGCATGTTATGATGATCAAGGAGAAGTAAGTCCAGAGCGTACGCGTGCCTTGGTTCAATACTTCATTGATAAAGGTGTTCAAGGTCTTTATGTCAATGGTTCTTCTGGTGAATGTATCTACCAAAGCGTTGAAGACCGCAAGTTGATTTTGGAAGAAGTCATGGCAGTTGCCAAAGGTAAATTGACCATTATTGCCCATGTTGCTTGCAATAATACTAAAGATAGTATGGAACTTGCTCGCCATGCTGAAAGCTTGGGAGTAGATGCTATTGCAACGATTCCACCAATTTATTTCCGCTTGCCAGAATACTCAGTTGCTAAATACTGGAATGACATTAGTGCTGCAGCACCAAACACAGACTATGTCATCTACAACATTCCTCAATTGGCAGGGGTTGCTTTGACTCCAAGCCTTTACACAGAAATGTTGAAAAATCCTCGTGTTATCGGTGTGAAGAACTCTTCTATGCCAGTTCAAGATATCCAAACCTTTGTCAGCCTTGGTGGGGAAGACCATATCGTCTTTAACGGTCCAGATGAACAGTTCCTAGGTGGTCGCCTCATGGGTGCCAAAGCTGGTATCGGTGGTACTTATGGTGCTATGCCAGAACTCTTCTTGAAACTCAACCAATTGATTGCGGATAAAGATTTAGAAACAGCGCGTGAGTTACAGTATGCTATCAACGCTATCATTGGTAAATTGACTGCTGCACATGGAAATATGTACGGTGTCATTAAAGAAGTCTTGAAGATCAATGAAGGATTGAATATTGGTTCTGTTCGTTCACCATTGACGCCAGTAACGGAAGAAGATCGTCCAGTTGTAGAAGCAGCTGCAGCCTTGATTCGTGAAACCAAGGAGCGCTTCCTCTAATCCATAAGGAGGTATTTATGACACACTACGTTGCAATTGATATAGGTGGAACCAACATCAAGTATGGTTTGGTTGATCAAGAGGGGCAACTTCTTGAATCGCATGAAATGCCAACTGAAGCGTATAAGGGTGGACCTCATATCTTACAAAAAACCAAAGATATTGTAGCCAGCTATTTAGAAAAAGGCCCAGTAGCAGGTGTTGCCATTTCTTCTGCAGGAATGGTGGATCCTGATAAGGGGGAAATTTTCTACGCTGGACCTCAGATTCCAAATTATGCAGGAACCCAGTTCAAGAAGGAAATCGAAGAAAGCTTTGCTATTCCTTGTGAGATTGAAAATGATGTCAACTGTGCAGGTCTGGCTGAGGCAGTATCTGGTTCAGGTAAGGGAGCAAGTGTCACCCTTTGCTTGACCATTGGAACAGGTATCGGTGGTTGCTTGATTATGGATGGGAAAGTCTTCCATGGTTTTAGCAATTCGGCCTGTGAAGTCGGGTATATGCATATGCAAGATGGAGCTTTTCAGGATCTCGCTTCTACCACAGCCTTGGTGGAGTATGTAGCAACATCTCATGGAGAAGATGTTGATCAGTGGAATGGCCGACGCATTTTCAAGGAAGCCACTGAAGGCAATAAACTCTGCATGGAAGGTATTGACCGCATGGTAGACTATCTAGGAAAAGGTCTGGCAAATATTTGCTACGTTGCCAATCCAGAAGTGGTTATTCTTGGTGGTGGTATCATGGGGCAAGAGGCTATCCTCAAACCTAAGATCCGCACAGCCTTGAAAGAGGCTTTGGTACCAAGTTTAGCAGAAAAAACACGATTAGAATTTGCCCATCACCAGAATACAGCAGGTATGCTTGGTGCATATTATCATTTTAAGACAAAACAATCCTAGTTTGGCTCAGCCAAACTAGGATTTTCTAATCAAATTCCCTTGACTTTCTTTATAATTGTGAGATAATAAATAAAATATATAAAGGAATTATATAAAATGACTATAGCGAATTCAAGTAAGATTGTGACCTTCCAAGCTAATAGAGAATTAGTAAATGATGCCATGGAAGTGTTAAAAGAAAAAAATCTCTCTCTTTCATCAGCACTCAGATTATTTTTAAAGAATGTTGCCGTAACAAATGAAGTAGATTTACTGAGTGAAGAGGAATTAGAGAAGGAGTATTTGTTTAGACAATTACAAGCAGAAGTTCAAGAAAGTTATGCCAAGATTGAGGCTGGAAATTACTTGACAGATGAGGATGTCGTGACACGCTATGGATTATAAAAGATATAGGATTTTGTATTCTCCTAGAGTGATTGATAGTCTGGATAAAATATATCAGTATATAGCGGAGGAAATCGGTTCTGTAGAGGCTGCGAGACGAAAAGTAGCCAATATTAGAAAAGATATTAATCGGATAGAAATTTTCCCCCAAGCTGGATTTGATGCTGATGAAAAATTTGGTAAGAAATTAGACCCTCGCTACCAAACGCGAGGATTGACCTTGAGTAAGGATTACATTGTATTGTATACAATTGTTGAGGATACCGTCAGACTTGCTTATTTACTCCCTTCAAAAAGTGATTACATGAAATTATTCAAGACTAAGTCAAGATATGACTAATTCATAATCTTGAAGAGGTATATTTGGTGATGAATAAAAATCCTAGTTTGGCTTAGCCAAACTAGGATTTTCTGACACGTTTTTGTCTACGATAGCCGTTGAGTTTCTTATTTTCCCAGTAGCTATTAAAGATTTTTTCCTTGCTTTCGCGATTGATTTCCAAAAAGTAGGCATAAATCAAATCGATAAAGAAGAGCATAGGAAGTTGAGCGGATATTCGTTGGATATAGGAAGGCTGGCTGTGGGTGGCTACAAGAACAGTCTCTGTGTAGGCCTGGCTATCTTTATTGGGAACACTTGAAAAGAGTACAGTCTTTGCCCCCATCTCCTTGGCATCTAATAGACTATCTAAAATAGAAGGTGTTGTACCAGAAAGTGAGAAACCAAGTACGAGACAATTTTCGTCCATAATACTGGTTGTCCAGGCAAAGCCGTCTTGATCGGTCAAAGCTTCGCAGACCACACCCAGACGCATGAAGCGCAATTTCATTTCACGAGCAACAAGGCCAGAACTACCTGTTCCGAAGAAGTAGACACGCTCAGCATCTTCGATTAATTGGGCAATTCGTTCTAGTTGGACTTCGTCAATCAAGTCTTGTGTTTGTTCCCGCATATTGCTATAGCTTCTGAGGACTCGTTTGGTCAGTGGACTGTGCTTGAAGACTTGGTTGGCTTGATGTTCTGCCTCATGTTGGTATTGGAAAATAAATTCTCGATAACCTGTAAAGCCACACTTTTTAGCAAAGCGGGTCAGAGCAGCCTGAGAGATATGTAATTTTTGAGTGACCTGTTGGGAGGAAAGGTCATCTTGAATGGTTTCTGCTTGTAAAAAATAGCGAGCGATTTCTTGCTCTAGGTCTGTCATTTCTTCAAAATGTGAATCAATGACAGTTGCGATATCTGGTTTGTCCATAGGGAAGGCTCCTTTAAATGAGTCGTGTTGGAAAAAGACTAGATTATTGAACTTTTACATTCATTATAACATATAATATAGGGATGGATAAATAAAAACGTATCTTACTGTAAAAACGAAAAAAAGCTTCTTTCTTTTCCATAATTTTCTGCTCAAATTGTGGTACAATTAAGAGTAAGATTTTAAGTTAGAAATGAGACTGATTTGTATGAGAAAATTTAACAGCCATTCGATTCCGATTCGGCTTAATTTATTGTTTTCAATCGTCATTTTACTCTTTATGACCATTATTGGTCGTTTGTTGTATATGCAGATTTTGAACAAGGATTTTTACGAAAAAAAGCTAGCCTCAGCTAGTCAGACCAAGGTCACAACCAGTTCTGCCCGTGGGGAAATCTATGATGCTAGTGGAAAACCTTTGGTAGAAAATACGTTAAAACAGGTTGTTTCCTTTACGCGTAGCAATAAAATGACGGCTACAGACTTAAAAGAAATAGCTAAAAAGTTACTGACTTATGTGAGCATCAGTTCGCCAAATTTGACAGAACGCCAGCTGGCTGATTACTATTTGGCTGATCCTGAAATCTATAAAAAAACAGTGGAAGCTCTCCCAAGTGAGAAACGCTTGGATTCAGATGGCAATCGCCTATCCGAATCAGAACTGTATAACAATGCGGTCGATAGTGTCCCAACAAGTCAACTAAACTATACAGAGGATGAAAAGAAAGAAATCTATCTTTTTAGTCAGTTAAATGCTGTTGGAAACTTTGCGACAGGAACCATTGCGACAGATCCTCTAAATGATTCTCAGGTGGCTGTTATTGCCTCTATTTCAAAGGAGATGCCTGGCATTAGTATTTCTACTTCTTGGGATCGAAAGATTTTGGAAACTTCCCTTTCTTCTATAGTAGGGAGTGTATCCAGTGAAAAAGCTGGTCTCCCAGCGGAAGAAGCAGAATCCTATCTTAAAAAAGGCTATTCTCTAAATGACCGTGTTGGAACCTCGTATTTGGAAAAGCAATATGAAGAGACCTTACAAGGAAAACGCTCGGTAAAAGAAATCCATCTGGATAAATATGGCAATATGGAAAGCGTGGACACAATTGAGGAAGGTAGTAAGGGAAACAATATCAAACTGACCATTGATTTGGCCTTCCAAGATAGCGTGGATGCTTTGCTGAAAAGTTATTTCAATTCCGAGCTAGGAAATGGTGGAGCCAAGTATTCTGAGGGTGTGTATGCAGTCGCCCTTAACCCCAAAACAGGTGCTGTTTTGTCTATGTCAGGACTCAAACATGACCTGAAAACGGGAGAGTTGACTCCTGATTCCTTGGGAACGGTAACCAATGTCTTTGTCCCAGGGTCAGTAGTTAAGGCCGCTACCATCAGCTCAGGTTGGGAAAATGGTGTTTTATCAGGAAACCAAACCTTAACAGATCAGCCTATTGTTTTCCAAGGTTCAGCTCCAATTTATTCTTGGTATAAATTGGCATATGGATCTTTTCCTATTACAGCTGTGGAAGCCTTGGAGTATTCATCTAATGCTTACATGGTTCAAACCGCTCTTGGAATCATGGGCCAGACCTATCAACCAAATATGTTTGTTGGAACCAGCAATTTGGAAACAGCTATGGGAAAACTTCGTGCGACCTTTGGCGAATATGGCTTGGGGGCTGCGACCGGAATTGACCTACCAGATGAATCTACTGGATTTGTTCCCAAAGAGTATAGCTTTGCTAATTACATCACCAATGCCTTTGGGCAGTTTGATAACTATACGCCCATGCAGTTGGCTCAGTATGTAGCAACTATTGCAAATGATGGTGTTCGTGTGGCTCCTCGTATTGTGGAAGGTATTTATGGAAATAATGATAAGGGAGGCCTGGGCGACTTGATTCAGCAACTGCAACCGACAGAGATGAATAAGGTCAATATATCCGACTCCGATATGAGTGTCTTGCACCAAGGTTTTTATCAGGTTGCTCATGGGACTAGTGGATTGACAACCGGTCGTGCCTTTTCAAATGGCGCAGCGGTATCCATTAGTGGAAAAACAGGTACTGCCGAAAGTTATGTTGAGGGAGGTCAAGAAGCTAACAATACCAATGCTGTGGCCTATGCACCATCAGATAATCCTCAAATCGCTGTAGCTGTTGTCTTCCCTCATAACACCAACCTTACAAATGGTGTCGGACCTTCCATTGCGCGCGATATTATCAACCTCTATAACCAACATCATCCAATGAATTAGAAAGGAACAGATGCTTTATCCAACACCTATTGCTAAGCTAATTGACAGTTATTCTAAGTTACCGGGTATCGGGATTAAGACGGCTACACGTCTGGCCTTCTATACTATTGGAATGTCTGATGACGATGTCAATGAATTTGCTAAAAATCTCCTTTCTGCTAAGAGAGAGCTGACCTACTGTTCCATCTGCGGTCGCCTGACTGATGACGATCCTTGCTCTATCTGTACCGATCCGACTCGTGACCAGACAACGATTTTAGTTCTCGAAGATAGTCGCGATGTGGCAGCCATGGAGAATATCCAAGAATACCATGGACTCTATCATGTCCTGCATGGACTCATTTCTCCCATGAATGGTATTAGTCCAGATGATATCAATCTCAAGAGTCTCATGACTCGTCTGATGGATAGTGAGGTTTCAGAAGTAATCGTAGCAACCAATGCCACAGCAGATGGGGAAGCGACTTCCATGTATCTTTCCCGCTTACTCAAGCCAGCTGGGATCAAGGTTACGCGTCTGGCACGAGGCCTTGCTGTGGGAGCAGATATCGAGTATGCGGACGAAGTCACCCTCTTACGGGCTATTGAAAATCGAACAGAGTTGTAAGTCTAGATAAATTTACGAACTCCATTCATTTATAAAAAATCAAGGAGGCTGAAAATCGTTCATATCGGCCTCTTTTTGTATAGTGTGATGAGTAGGATCAGGTTCAAGTTTTAAAAAAACAAGCAAATATGATATACTAAAGAGCGAGTATTCTAGTAGAATTAGGACAAATAATATGAAACAAACGATTATTCTTTTATATGGTGGACGGAGTGCGGAACGCGAAGTCTCTGTCCTTTCAGCGGAAAGTGTCATGCGTGCGGTTAATTACGACCGTTTCACAGTCAAGACTTTCTTCATCAGCCAGTCAGGTGACTTTATCAAAACGCAGGAATTTAGTCAGACTCCAGGTCAAGAGGACCGTCTCATGACCAATGCGACCATTGATTGGGATAAGAAAGTTGTACCAAGTGCCATCTACGAAGAAGGGGCAGTTGTCTTTCCAGTTCTTCACGGTCCGATGGGAGAAGATGGCTCTGTTCAAGGATTCTTGGAAGTTTTGAAAATGCCGTATGTCGGCTGCAATATCTTGTCATCGAGTCTTGCCATGGATAAAATCACGACCAAGCGTGTGTTAGAATCTGCTGGCATTGCCCAAGTTTCTTATGTGGCTATCGTTGAAGGGGATGATGTGACTGCTAAAATCGCTGAAGTGGAAGAAAAATTGGCTTATCCAGTCTTCACTAAGCCGTCAAACATGGGTTCTAGTGTCGGTATTTCTAAATCTGAAAATCAAGAAGAACTCCGCCAAGCTTTGGAACTTGCCTTCCGATATGACAGTCGTGTCTTGGTAGAGCAAGGGGTAAATGCCCGTGAAATCGAGGTTGGTCTACTGGGCAACTACGATGTCAAAAGCACCCTTCCAGGAGAAGTAGTCAAGGATGTTGCCTTTTATGACTACGATGCCAAGTATATTGACAACAAGATTACTATGGACATCCCAGCCAAAATCAGTGATGATGTAGTAGCTGTCATGCGCCAAAATGCAGAAACAGCTTTCCGTGCGATTGGTGGGCTCGGTCTATCTCGTTGCGATTTCTTCTATACAGATAAGGGAGAGGTTTTCCTAAACGAGCTCAATACCATGCCAGGTTTCACCCAGTGGTCAATGTATCCACTTCTTTGGGACAATATGGGAATCAGCTATCCAGACTTAATCGAGCGTTTGGTTGACCTTGCCAAGGAAAGTTTTGACAAGCGCGAAGCGCATTTGCTATAAAATGAAAGAGAGGGTAGAAGCCAGAACCATCACTGCAAGGTGACTAGAGTTCTCGGATTTCGACCCTTTTTAAAGGAGTAGAAATGAAATTAACAATTCATGAAGTGGCCCAAGTTGTCGGAGCTAAAAATGATATCAGCATCTTTGAGGACACCCAGTTAGAAAAGGCTGAGTTTGACAGTCGTTTGATTGCGACAGGAGATTTATTTGTGCCACTTAAAGGTGCGCGTGACGGTCATGACTTTATCGAAAGAGCTTTTGAAAATGGTGCAGCAGCAACCCTGTCTGAGAAAGAGCTTGCAAATTATCCTTATATTCTGGTAGATGACGTTTTGACTGCCTTTCAACAACTAGCTGCCTACTATCTTGAAAAAACGGCAGTTGATGTCTTTGCAGTTACAGGTTCAAATGGTAAGACAACGACCAAGGATATGTTGGCACACTTGCTATCGACAACCTACAAAACCTACAAAACACAAGGAAACTACAACAACGAGATTGGTCTTCCCTACACAGTTCTCCATATGCCTGAAGGAACAGAAAAGTTGGTCTTGGAGATGGGGCAGGATCACTTGGGAGATATTCATCTCTTGTCTGAATTGGCTCGTCCAAAAGCAGCCATCGTGACCTTGGTTGGAGAAGCCCATTTGGCCTTTTTCAAAGACCGTTCTGAGATTGCTAAAGGGAAAATGCAAATTGCAGATGGCATGGCTGAAGGTTCCTTGCTTTTAGCTCCGGCTGACCCTATTGTAGAGGCCTACCTGCCAGCTGATAAAAAGGTGGTCCGTTTTGGGCAAGGAGCAGAGCTGGAAATCACAGACTTGATTGAGCGCAAGGACAGTCTGACCTTTAAGGCTAATTTCTTGGAACAAGCGCTTGATTTACCGGTGACTGGTAAGTACAATGCCACTAATGCCATGATTGCGTCTTATGTTGCCCTACAAGAAGGGGTTTCAGAGGAGCAAATTCATAAGGCTTTCCAAAACCTTGAATTGACGCGTAACCGTACCGAATGGAAGAAAGCAGCCAATGGAGCAGATATCTTATCAGATGTTTACAATGCCAATCCAACTGCTATGAAGCTGATTTTAGAGACTTTCTCTGCCATTCCAGCCAACGAAGGTGGCAAGAAAATCGCTGTCTTGGCGGACATGAAGGAACTTGGTGACCAGTCAGTTCAGCTCCATAACCAGATGATTTTGAGCCTCTCGCCAGATGTGCTGGATACCGTTATTTTCTATGGAGAAGACATTGCTGAATTAGCCCAACTTGCTAGTCAAATGTTCCCAATCGGCCACGTTTACTACTTCAAGAAAACAGAAAACCAAGACCAATTTGAAGACCTAGTTAAGCAGGTCAAGGAAAGTCTAGGAGCTAATGATCAAATCTTGCTCAAGGGCTCTAACTCCATGAATCTAGCTAAGCTGGTAGAAAGTTTAGAAAATGAATGCTAGTGATTTTGCCAAGTATCTTCAAAGAATGATTGCCCTTACAGATACTGGATTAACCTTTACAAAAGATCCTTTCGACCGTGAGCGCTATGAAGACTTGCGAAGTCTGTTATCTGAAATGTTGAATCAAGCATCAGACCTTGATGCCGAAGAAGTGGCAGAAGTTTTGAAGCCAACTTCCGCTTATGCAACTCCGTTAATGGACGTCCGTGCTTGGATTGTTGAGGACGAAAAGATTTGTCTGGTTAGGGGACAAGGAGAGAATGATTGGGCTTTGCCAGGTGGCTTTGGTGAGGTTGGTTATTCTCCAACAGAAAATATTCTCAAGGAAATTGAAGAAGAAACCGGTTTTAAAGCCAAAGTTGAACGACTACTAGCTGTTTTTGATACCAATCGTTTCCAACTACAGAGCAAGCAATATGCAAAGTTTGTTTTTGAATGTAAGCTTCTTGATGGACAATTCCAAGAAAATCAAGAAATTGCTGACCTTCAATTTTTTGCCATTGACCAACTGCCAGTCTTATCTGAAAAACGCATTACCAAGGAGCAAATAGAGCTTCTTTGGCAGGTTTATCAAGGTCAGAGGGAGCAATATCTTGACTAAGAAGATGATTATCGTATTTCTAAATCCATTTTTGACAAATAGCATGGTATAATAAAATGCAGGAAAATTTTGAATCATGAGGAAGACTAGATGAATTTATGGGATATTTTCTTTACGACCCAAGCAACAGAACCACCCAAGTTTGATCTTTTTTGGTATATCAGTATATTTACACTCTTGGGTTTGACCTTTTATACAGCCTATCGCTATCGTGAAACGAGGGTTTACCAACGATTTTTCCAGATTTTACAGGCCGTTCAGTTAATCCTACTTTATGGTTGGTATGGGGTCAACCATATGCCACTATCAGAAAGCTTACCCTTTTACCATTGCCGTATGGCTATGTTTGTGGTGCTTTTGCTTCCTGGTCAGTCTAAATATAGGCAGTATTTTGCATTACTAGGAACATTTGGGACATTAGCAGCCTTTGTTTATCCAGTGTCAGATGCCTATCCTTTCCCCCATATCACCATTTTATCCTTTATTTTTGGGCATTTAGCACTCTTGGGGAACTCTCTAGTTTATCTATTGAGACAGTATAATGCGCGATTGTTGGATGTGAAGGGAATTTTTCTCATGACCTTTGCATTAAATGCCTTGATTTTTGTGGTCAATTCGGTAACAGGTGGAGATTACGGATTCCTGACAAAACCACCATTGGTTGGAGACCATGGCTTAATAGCTAATTATTTAATCGTTTCTCTGGCCCTGTCAGCAGCGATTACGTTAACAAAGAAAATCTTGGAACTATTTTTAGAACAAGAAGCAGAAAAAATGATTGCAAAGAAAGCTTAACACAGAGCTTTCTTTTTTTGTCTTAGAGTGTTTTACAAGTAGCCTATAAAACAAAAATTTCTGAATAGACAAATTCAAAAATTGGCTGGGAAATTTAGGAAAAAAGCAAGCACGATTAAATTTTTTGTGTTATAATATTCTGTGAATAGCTATGCCTATGTTTAGCTATGGAATAATACGAAGTGCGAAACTTGGAAGATAGAGAGGATGCGATGTAATGGCTAGAGAAGGCTTTTTTACAGGTCTAGATATTGGAACAAGCTCTGTCAAGGTGCTTGTGGCCGAGAAGAGAAATGGTGAATTAAATGTAATTGGCGTGAGTAATGCCAAAAGTAAAGGTGTAAAGGATGGAATTATTGTTGATATTGATGCAGCAGCAACTGCTATCAAATCAGCTATTTCCCAAGCGGAAGAAAAGGCAGGCATTTCGATTAAATCAGTGAATGTCGGCTTGCCTGGTAATCTTTTGCAGGTCGAACCAACTCAAGGGATGATTCCAGTAACATCTGATACCAAGGAAATTACGGATCAAGATGTTGAAAATGTTGTCAAATCAGCTTTGACAAAGAGTATGACACCTGACCGTGAAGTCATTACCTTTATTCCTGAAGAATTTATTGTGGATGGTTTCCAAGGGATTCGTGACCCACGTGGCATGATGGGGGTTCGCCTTGAAATGCGTGGTTTGCTTTATACAGGACCTCGTACTATCTTGCACAATTTGCGTAAGACAGTTGAACGTGCAGGTGTCCAGGTTGAAAATGTTATCATTTCGCCACTAGCAATGGTTCAATCAGTTTTGAACGAAGGGGAACGTGAATTTGGTGCTACAGTGATTGATATGGGGGCAGGTCAAACGACTGTCGCTACAATCCGTAACCAAGAACTCCAGTTTACCAATATTCTCCAAGAAGGCGGAGATTATGTAACTAAGGATATCTCTAAAGTCTTGAAAACTTCTCGCAAATTAGCGGAAGGCTTGAAACTGAATTATGGGGAAGCCTATCCGCCTCTTGCAAGCAAAGAAACCTTCCAAGTAGAAGTTATTGGAGAAGTAGAAGCAGTCGAAGTGACGGAAGCCTACTTGTCAGAAATTATTTCTGCACGAATTAAGCACATCCTTGAACAAATTAAGCAAGAATTAGATAGAAGACGTCTATTGGAGCTCCCTGGTGGTATTGTCTTAATCGGTGGGAATGCCATTTTACCGGGTATGGTTGAACTTGCTCAGGAAGTCTTTGGCGTCCGTGTCAAGCTTTATGTTCCAAATCAAGTTGGTATCCGTAATCCAGCCTTTGCGCATGTGATTAGTTTATCAGAATTTGCGGGTCAATTAACAGAAGTTAATCTTTTGGCTCAGAGAGCTATAAAAGGTGAGAATGACTTAAGTCATCAGCCGATTAGCTTTGGTGGGATGTTGCAAAAGACAGCTCAGTTTGTACAATCAACGCCTATTCAACCAGCTCCAGCTCCAGAAGTAGAGCCGGTGGCGCCTACAGAACCAATGGCGGATTTCCAACAAGCTTCACAAAATAAACCGAAATTAGCAGATCGTTTCCGTGGCTTGATCGGAAGCATGTTTGACGAATAAAGAGGAAAAATAAATTATGACATTTTCATTTGATACAGCTGCTGCTCAAGGTGCAGTGATTAAAGTAATTGGTGTCGGTGGAGGTGGTGGCAATGCCATCAACCGTATGGTCGACGAAGGTGTTACAGGTGTAGAATTTATCGCAGCAAACACAGATGTACAAGCATTGAGCAGTACAAAAGCTGAGACTGTTATTCAGTTGGGACCTAAATTGACTCGTGGTTTGGGTGCAGGAGGTCAACCTGAGGTTGGTCGTAAAGCTGCTGAAGAAAGCGAAGAAACACTGACGGAAGCTATCAGTGGCGCAGATATGGTCTTCATCACTGCTGGTATGGGAGGAGGCTCTGGAACTGGAGCTGCTCCTGTTATTGCTCGTATCGCCAAAGATTTAGGTGCTCTTACAGTTGGTGTTGTAACACGTCCGTTTGGTTTTGAAGGAAGCAAGCGTGGACAATTTGCTGTAGAAGGAATCAATCAACTACGTGAGCATGTAGATACTCTATTGATTATTTCAAACAACAACTTGCTTGAAATTGTTGATAAGAAAACACCGCTCTTGGAGGCTCTTAGCGAAGCGGATAACGTTCTTCGTCAAGGTGTTCAAGGAATTACCGATTTGATTACCAATCCAGGATTGATTAACCTTGACTTTGCCGATGTGAAAACGGTGATGGCAAATAAAGGGAATGCTCTTATGGGGATTGGTATCGGTAGTGGAGAAGAACGTGTGGTAGAAGCGGCGCGTAAGGCAATTTACTCTCCACTTCTTGAAACAACAATTGACGGTGCTGAGGATGTTATCGTCAACGTTACTGGTGGGCTCGACTTAACCTTGATTGAGGCAGAAGAGGCTTCACAAATTGTGAACCAGGCAGCAGGTCAAGGAGTGAACATCTGGCTCGGTACTTCAATTGATGAAAGTATGCGTGATGAAATTCGTGTAACAGTTGTCGCAACGGGTGTTCGTCAAGACCGCGTAGAAAAGGTTGTGGCTCCACAAGCTAGACCGACTACTAACTACCGTGAGACAGTGAAACCAGCCCATTCACATGGGTTTGATCGTCATTTTGATATGGCAGAAACAGCTGAATTGCCAAAACAAAATCCACGTCGTTTGGAACCAACTCAGGCATCTGCTTTTGGTGATTGGGATCTTCGCCGTGAATCGATTGTTCGTACAACAGATTCAGTCGTTTCTCCAGTTGAACGCTTTGAAGCCCCAACATCACAAGATGAAGATGAATTGGATACACCTCCATTTTTCAAAAATCGTTAAGTAAATGAATGTAAAAGAAAATACAGAACTTGTTTTTCGAGAAGTTGCAGAGGCTAGTCTGAGTGCTCATCGAGAGAGTGGTTCAGTCTCTGTCATTGCAGTTACCAAGTATGTAGATGTACCGACAGCGGAAGCCTTGCTTCCGCTAGGTGTTCATCATATCGGTGAAAATCGTGTCGATAAGTTTCTGGAGAAATATGAAGCTTTAAAAGATCGAGATGTGACTTGGCATTTGATTGGTACCTTACAAAGACGTAAGGTGAAAGATGTCATTCAATACGTTGATTATTTCCATGCTTTGGATTCAGTCAAGCTAGCAGAGGAAATTCAAAAAAGAAGTGACCGAGTCATCAAGTGTTTCCTTCAGGTAAATATTTCTAAAGAAGAAAGCAAGCACGGTTTTTCGAGAGAGGAACTGCTGGAAATCTTGCCAGAGTTAGCCAGACTAGATAAGATTGAATATGTTGGTTTAATGACGATGGCACCCTTTGAAGCTAGCAGGGAGCAGTTGAAAGAGATTTTCAAGGCGACCCAAGATTTGCAAAGAGAAATTCAAGAAAAACAAATTCCAAATATGCCTATGACTGAGTTAAGTATGGGAATGAGTCGTGATTATAAAGAAGCGATTCAATTCGGTTCCACCTTTGTTCGTATAGGTACAGCATTTTTTAAGTAGGAGAGAACCATGTCTTTAAAAGATAGATTCGATAGATTTATAGATTATTTTACGGAGGATGAGGATTCAAGTCTCCCTTATGAAAAAAGAGATGAGCCTGTGTTTACTCCAGTAAATTCTTCACAGGAACCGGCTCTCCCAATGCATCAACCTTCACAGTCTGCTGGTGCAAAAGATAGCAATATCACCAGACTTCATGCAAGACAACAGGAATTGGCAAATCAGAGTCAGCGTGCAACGGATAAGGTCATTATAGATGTTCGTTATCCTAGAAAATATGAAGACGCAACAGAAATTGTTGATTTATTGGCAGGCAACGAAAGTATTTTGATTGATTTTCAGTATATGACAGAGGTGCAGGCCCGTCGTTGTTTGGACTATTTGGATGGAGCTTGTCATGTTCTAGCTGGTAATCTGAAAAAGGTAGCTTCTACCATGTATCTGTTGACACCAGTGAATGTCATTGTCAATGTAGAAGATATTCGCTTGCCAGATGAAGAACAAAATGGTGAGTTTGGCTTTGATATGAAGCGAAATAGAGTACGATAATGATTTTTTTAATTCGTATGATTTATAATGCAGTGGATATTTACTCCCTGATTTTAGTAGCCTTCGCTGTCATGTCTTGGTTTCCAGGTGCCTATGAATCCAGTTTAGGTCGTTGGATTGTAGCATTGGTAAAGCCAGTGCTTTCTCCCTTGCAACGCCTGCCTTTACAGATAGCAGGTCTTGATTTATCTGTTTGGGTTGCGATTGTTTTGATTCGATTTTTAGGAGAAAACCTAGTCCGTTTTCTGGCGATGATAGGATGAATAAAGGGATTTACCAGCATTTCTCCATAGAAGATCGTCCATTTCTTGACAAGGGAATGGAATGGATAAAGAAGGTAGAAGATAGCTATGCTCCTTTTTTAACTCCTTTTATCAATCCTCATCAGGAGAAGCTATTAAAGATTTTGGCCAAAACCTATGGTCTTGCTTGTAGCAGTAGTGGGGAATTCGTCTTGAGTGAGTATGTTCGAGTTTTATTATACCCAGATTATTTCCAGCCAGAGTTTTCAGATTTTGAAATATCTCTCCAGGAAATAGTGTATTCCAATAAATTTGAACACTTAACGCATGCTAAGATTTTAGGGACAGTCATCAATCAATTAGGGATTGAACGGAAACTTTTTGGAGATATCCTAGTAGATGAAGAACGGGCGCAGATTATGGTCAATCAGCAATTTCTTCTTCTCTTTCAAGATGGATTAAAGAAAATTGGCCGTATACCCGTTTCGCTGGAGGACCGTCCTTTCACCGAGAAAATAGATAAGCTAGAACAGTATCGAGAGCTGGATTTATCTGTGTCTAGTTTTAGATTAGATGTTCTTTTATCAAATGTTTTGAAACTATCTAGGAATCAAGCAAACCAGTTGATTGAAAAGAAACTTGTCCAAGTAAATTATCATGTGGTAGACAAATCAGATTATATTGTTCAAGTTGGAGACTTGATTAGTGTGAGAAAATTTGGGCGCTTGAGATTGCTTCAAGATAAGGGACAAACGAAAAAAGAGAAGAAAAAAATAACCGTCCAGTTATTATTAAGTAAGTGAGGAATAGAATGCCAATTACATCATTAGAAATAAAGGACAAAACCTTTGGAACTCGATTCAGAGGTTTTGATCCAGAAGAAGTCGATGAATTTTTAGATATTGTGGTTCGTGATTACGAAGATCTTGTTCGTGCGAATCATGATAAAGATTTGCGTATTAAGAGTTTAGAAGAGCGTTTGTCTTACTTTGATGAGATGAAAGATTCATTGAGCCAGTCTGTATTGATTGCCCAAGACACAGCTGAGCGAGTGAAACAGGCGGCGCATGAACGTTCAAACAATATCATTCATCAAGCAGAGCAGGATGCGCAACGCTTGTTGGAAGAAGCTAAATATAAGGCAAACGAGATTCTTCGTCAAGCAACGGATAATGCTAAGAAAGTTGCTGTTGAAACAGAAGAATTGAAGAACAAGAGCCGTGTCTTCCACCAACGTCTTAAATCTACAATTGAGAGCCAGTTGGCTATTGTTGAATCTTCAGATTGGGAAGATATTCTCCGTCCAACAGCTACTTATCTTCAAACCAGTGATGAAGCCTTTAAAGAAGTGGTTAGCGAAGTACTTGGGGAACCGATTCCAGCTCCAATTGAGGAAGAACCAATTGATATGACACGTCAGTTCTCTCAAGCAGAAATGGCAGAGTTACAAGCTCGTATTGAGGCAGCCAATAAAGAATTGGCTGAATTTGAAGCTCAGGCTAAACAGGAAGTGGAAAATCCAACTCCTGTAGTGAGTCCTCAAATGGAAGAAGAGCCTGCTCATCCAGTTGGTCCAATGTACGAAGAACCAGAAGTAGCTCCAGTACATCCTTCGGCTCCAACACCAACTACAGAAACGTTTGATTCAGCACCAGGATTTGAAGCACCGCAAGAATCTGTTACAATTTTATAAGAAATATTCTGAGAACAATATCTTATCCTTATATTTCCAGCGAGCAGGAGATGGTGTGAGTCCTGCATTCCCTAACGATAAGATTATCCTCTCAAAAACTCAAGTCTGAAGCTAGTAAGATTTGACGTTCCCCACGTTACGGGATAAGAGGGAGAAAGACTAAATCTTTTTCCGAATAAAGGTGGTACCACGATTTTCGTCCTTTTTGGCAGTCGTGGTTTTTAATTTGTTATTATTTATAAAGGAGATACCATGAAACTCAAAGATACCCTTAACCTTGGGAAAACAGCTTTCCCAATGCGTGCAGGCCTTCCGACCAAAGAGCCAGTTTGGCAAAAGGAATGGGAAGATGCAAAACTTTACCAACGTCGTCAAGAATTGAACCAAGGAAAACCTCATTTCACCTTGCATGATGGCCCTCCATACGCTAACGGAAATATCCACGTTGGACATGCTATGAACAAGATTTCAAAAGATATCATTGTTCGCTCAAAATCTATGTCAGGTTTTTACGCACCATTTATCCCGGGTTGGGACACTCATGGTCTGCCAATCGAGCAAGTTTTGGCAAAACAAGGTGTCAAACGCAAAGAAATGGACTTGGTTGAGTACTTGAAACTTTGCCGTGAATATGCTCTTTCTCAAGTAGATAAACAACGTGAAGACTTTAAACGTTTGGGTGTTTCTGGTGACTGGGAAAATCCATATGTGACTTTGACTCCTGACTATGAGGCAGCTCAAATCCGTGTATTTGGTGAGATGGCTAATAAAGGTTACATTTACCGTGGTGCCAAGCCAGTTTACTGGTCTTGGTCATCTGAGTCAGCCCTTGCGGAAGCAGAGATTGAATACCATGACTTGGTTTCAACTTCCCTTTACTATGCCAACAAGGTCAAAGATGGCAAAGGTGTTCTAGATACAGATACTTACATCGTTGTTTGGACAACTACTCCATTTACCATCACAGCTTCTCGTGGTTTGACGGTTGGTGCAGATATTGATTACGTTTTGGTTCAACCTGCTGGTGAAGCTCGTAAGTTTGTCGTTGCTGCAGAGTTGTTGACTAGCTTGTCTGAGAAATTTGATTGGGCTGATGTTCAAGTGTTGGCAACTTACCGTGGTCAAGAATTGAACCACATCGTAACAGAACACCCATGGGATACAGCTGTAGATGAGTTGGTGATTCTTGGTGACCATGTTACAACTGACTCTGGTACTGGTATTGTCCATACAGCCCCTGGTTTTGGTGAGGACGACTACAATGTCGGTATTGCTAATGATCTTGAAGTCGCAGTCACTGTTGACGAACGTGGTATCATGATGGCTAATGCTGGTGCTGAGTTTGAAGGTCAATTCTATGAAAAGGTAGTTCCAACTGTTATTGAAAAACTTGGTAACCTCCTTCTTGCCCAAGAAGAAATCTCCCACTCATACCCATTTGACTGGCGTACCAAGAAACCAATCATCTGGCGTGCAGTACCACAATGGTTCGCCTCTGTTTCAAAATTCCGCCAAGAAATCTTGGATGAAATTGAAAAAGTGAAATTCCACTCAGAATGGGGTAAAGTCCGTCTTTACAATATGATTCGTGACCGTGGCGACTGGGTTATCTCTCGTCAACGTGCTTGGGGTGTTCCGCTTCCTATCTTCTACGCTGAAGATGGTACAGCGATCATGACTGCTGAAACGATTGAACACGTAGCTCAACTTTTTGAAGAACATGGTTCAAGCATTTGGTGGGAACGTGATGCTAAGGACCTCTTGCCAGAAGGATTTACTCATCCAGGTTCACCAAATGGTGAGTTCAAAAAAGAAACAGATATCATGGACGTTTGGTTTGACTCAGGTTCATCATGGAATGGAGTTGTAGTAAACCGTCCTGAGTTGACTTACCCAGCAGACCTTTACCTAGAAGGTTCTGACCAATACCGTGGTTGGTTCAACTCATCACTCATCACATCTGTTGCCAACCATGGTGTAGCACCTTACAAGCAAATCTTGTCACAAGGTTTTGCCCTTGACGGTAAAGGTGAGAAGATGTCTAAATCTCTTGGAAATACCATTGCTCCAAGTGATGTTGAAAAACAATTTGGTGCTGAAATCTTGCGTCTTTGGGTAACAAGTGTGGATTCAAGCAACGACGTGCGTATCTCTATGGATATTTTGAGCCAAGTCTCTGAAACTTACCGTAAGATTCGTAACACTCTTCGTTTCTTGATTGCCAACACATCTGACTTTAACCCAGCTCAAGATGTAGTCGCTTACGATGAACTTCGTTCAGTTGATAAGTACATGACGATTCGCTTTAACCAGCTTGTCAAGACCATTCGTGATGCCTATGCGGACTTTGAATTCTTGACAATCTATAAGGCCTTGGTGAACTTTATCAACGTTGATTTGTCAGCATTCTACCTTGATTTTGCTAAAGATGTTGTTTACATCGAAGGTGCCAAATCACTGGAACGCCGTCAAATGCAGACTGTCTTCTATGACATTCTTGTGAAAATCACCAAACTCTTGACACCAATCCTTCCTCACACTGCGGAAGAAATCTGGTCATACCTTGAGTTTGAAGCAGAAGATTTTGTTCAATTATCAGAATTGCCAGAAGCGGAAACTTTTGCTAACCAAGAAGAAATCTTGGATACATGGGCTGCCTTCATGGACTTCCGTGGACAAGCTCAAAAAGCCTTGGAAGAAGCTCGTAATGCAAAAGTAATCGGTAAATCACTTGAAGCACACTTGACAGTTTATCCAAATGAAGTTGTGAAAACTTTACTCGAAGCAGTAAACAGCAATGTAGCTCAACTTTTAATCGTGTCTGAATTGACCATCGCAGAGGGACTAGCTCCAGAAACTGCTGTTAGCTTCGAAGATGTAGCCTTCACAGTTGAACGCGCTGCAGGCCAAGTATGTGACCGTTGCCGTCGTATCGACCCAACAACAGCAGAACGCAGCTACCATGCAGTCATCTGTGACCACTGTGCAAGCATCGTAGAAGAAAACTTTGCAGACGCAGTCGCAGAAGGATTTGAAGAGAAATAAGGTTGAGAAGTCTCTATGCGTCTAGTATATAAAAATTAGTTATTCTAAGTTTATAATCTCTCTTGTGAGGTGCTAAAGTTTGATGAGAATTGGTTTTGCTAATACTAGGAGAAAGTAAGTATGATAAAATCGCAAGATTGTTTTTCTTGCGATTTCTTAAACTAGTGAGGAGAAATAAACATTATGAGACAAACAAATGTTAGAGGAAGCTTGTCCCTCCGTGGCTTTAGAAAATTAAGAACTGGTGCAATTGTTGCGACAGGTGTGATTTTGCTAGGTCTGGGCTTTTTAGCTCCAACTGTATCAGCCAGTGAACAAGATGGTGTCTGGGTAGCTAGAACAGTTGAGGAAGTGAAAGCTGACCTTCAAAAAGAAGGTGATTTATTTAAGTATGTCATTAAGTGGGGAGATACATTAAGTGTTATCAGCGAAGCAAGTAATATCCCTGTAGATGTACTCCAAGAAATGAATCAAGCTTCAGGCAAGAATTTATTCTTACCGCACAATGAATTGTACTTTACCGAAGCTGAAACGGTTTCAGATACAGTCACAAAACACAAGATTGTCATCAAAGAAAGTGGTGCAAGTGGCGAAGTTCGCACTTACGAAGTCTTGCTCAAGAAAGATCAGGAAACAAAAGCTGTTACCTTTGAATTAACAGATGTCACTGAGAAAGTTGAAAAAATGACTGTGAACTATAGCCCAGTTTATCAGCCTGTATCAGCACCAGTAGTGGAAAGAGCGGAAGAATCGGGTGAAGAACCTGATTCAGAAGCACCAGCAGAGACAAGCCCAGAAGTTAAAGAAGAAACAGAAGCTCCAGTAGCACAAAAAGCAGAAGAGCCAACTGTAACAACGCCAAAAGCAGAAAAACCAGTGTCTCCAGCACCAACAGAATCAGCGCCAGAGGTAGAAAAACCAGCTGAGCCTAAAGAAGCAGAATCAACACCTGAAGGAACATTTACAGGAACAGCAGAATCAGCACCAGATTCAACAGAATTAGTGGCAAATGGAGCTTCAGGAAGAACAGAAGGGGCTTCAGAAGTAACTCCAGGAGTAACAGGAAAAGAAACTGAAGAATCAGGAACAGAAGCACCTACAACTCCAAAAGAAGATACACCTGAAGGAACAGTTTCAGAAGGAGAAACAGGAACAGAGTCAGCAGAATTGGCTGAACCAAAAACAGAAGCACCTACAACTCCAGAAAATAAAGAAGAACAACCAGGTGCAACAGAAGCACCGGAACCAAAAGTAACAGAGTCCGAGGCAGCGAAACCAGCTCCAAAAGAAGCAGGAACAACAGCAGGAAATGAAGTAAAAGAAACTGAAGAAGCAGGAACAGGTTCAGAAGTAGCTACAACAGGTGCACCAGCAGCGGAAGGAAGTTCAGAAGCGACTCTAGGTTCAACAGAAGAAGCTTCAGGAACAACACCAAAAGCAGAAGTTTCAGAAGCACCAGTGGTAGAGGCTACAACTTCAGGAGAACAAAGCCAACCAGCAGAAGCAACCCCAGCACCAAAAGAATCAGGAGAAGAAGGTAAAGCGGAGGATTCAGTTTCTTCAACTGAATCTTCATCAACTGCTTCTGAAGGGGAGTCAACAGCTACGCAACCAGCTGGAGAAGAAAATAAATCCGAACCAACGTCAGAAACTTCAACTATTCCATCTGTAGATGCTACAAATGATTCAGGTAATTCAGAGTCATCACCTTCAGTAACAGAAGGCAATAAAGAAGAAACAAATTCACAAAATACTGAAGCTTCGACTGTGAACGAAAACTCAGAATCATCTAATTCAGATTCAGAAAAACCACAGGGTGATGAACCAGCTGTACAAGTAGGATCAGACCCAACAGCGTCAATAGAAGGAACATCTACAGGAAAAGAAGAATCATCACCAAAAGCAGAAGAAAAACAAGTCGACAAGAAACTAGAACTTAGAAATATTTCAAATGTGGAATTGTTTACAGTAGAAAATAATAAATATCGACATGTAACTTCACTTGCGAGTGTTCCAACTAATCCAACAAATTACTTTATGAAAGTAAAATCGGAGAATTTTAAAGATGTTATGTTACCCGTTAAGAGTATTGAAAGTGCTACAAAAGATAATCAAGATGTTTATAAAATTGTAGGACAAGCTAATGATTTAATTCAACATGAAAACAATAGTACTTTAGACAATTACACTTACTACCTACCTAAGATGGTGAGAAGTGAAAATGGAGTTTATACATCGTTTAAAAATCTAGTAGATGCTATGAATAGTAATCCTTCTGGAGAGTTTCGTTTAGGAGCAACTATGGATGCTCGTGAAGTAGAACTTCAAGATGGTCAAGAAAGCTATGTTAGTAATGAGTTTACAGGTACATTAATTGGTAAAAATAATGATAAGTACTACGCTATATATAATCTGAAAAAACCATTATTTAGAACTTTAAACCGTGCTACAGTAAAAGATATTTCAATAAAAGAAGCAAATATTTCTTCTAAAGATGATGCTGCTACAATTGCTAAAGAAGCGAAAAATGGTACTAACATTACTAACGTTCATTCATCTGGTGTAATTGCTGGTGAGCGTAGCATTGGTGGTTTAGTTTCACAAGTTACTAACTCTATAATTTCTGAAAGTAGTTTTACTGGTAGAATAACGAATACTTATGATACAAAAGCTACTTATCAAATAGGTGGTTTAGTAGGAAAACTTTCAGGAGTTAGTGCTTTGATTGATAGATCAATTTCATCTATTGATATGGCGACAAATGCTAATACAGGAGATCAGGTTGTTGGTGGCATAGCGGGAGTTGTTGATAAAAATGCAACTATCAGAAATAGTTATGTTGAAGGAAATCTTAATAATGTAAAACATTTTGGTTATGTTGGAGGAGTTGCAGGGTATCTTTGGGATAGAGAATCATCAGATGAAAGAAACTCAGGTCAACTTACAAATGTATTAAGTGACGTTAATGTTACGAACGGTAATGCTATTGCTGGTTATGATTTTAAAGGAATAAGAGCAACTAACACTTATAGTAATCAAAATAATAAGGTAGTCAATGTAGTACAAGTAGATGATGAAATACTAAGTAGAGATTCAGAAATACAAAGAGGAACTGTATTAGAAAATAATAAAGTTCTCGAGAAAAAAGCTGAACTTGTTCCTAAGAAAAATACTAAGATAGAAGACTTTAATTTCTCTTCTAGATATGAAACAGATTATAAAAACTTAAAAGATGCTGATGTTAACAGATTAAGAGTATATAAAAATATTGAGAAACTATTACCTTTCTATAACAGAGAGACTATTGTTAAGTATGGTAATTTAGTAGACACTAATAATGATTTATTTACTAAAGAGGTTGTGTCTGTAGTTCCAATGAAGGATAAAGAAGTAATCACAGATATTAATAAACATAAAGCTAGTATTAATAAACTGTTACTTTATTATTCAGATAATACTTCTCAAACATTGGATGTAAAATATCGACAAGATTTCTCTAAAGTAGCAGAATATGAAATAGCTAATACAAAATTAATATACACACCTAATACGCTATTACATAATTATGATAATATTGTAAAAACTGTTTTAAATGACCTGAAATCTGTTCAATATGATTCAGGTGCTGTTAGAAAAGTATTAGATATTTCTAGTAACATAAAATTAACAGAATTATATCTAGATGAACAATTTGAAAAAACAAAAGAAGCTATAGGTGATAGTTTAGCGAAACTTCTGTCAGCAGATGCAGCAATCGCTGAGAATAGTAATTCGATAATTGATAATTATGTAATCGAGAAAATCAAGAAAAATAAAGAGGCGTTACTTCTAGGTTTAACATATCTTGAACGCTGGTATAATTTTAAATATGATAATGCAAGTGCAAAAGATTTAGTATTATATCATTTAGATTTCTTTGGTAAATCAAATAGTTCAGCTCTAGATAATGTTATTGAATTAGGTAAATCTGGCTTTAACAATTTATTAGCTAAAAATAATGTAATTACTTACAATGTATTATTATCTAAAAATTATGGGACAGAAACTTTATTCAAGGCATTAGAAGAATATAGAAAAGTATTCTTACCAACTACTTCTAATAACGACTGGTTCAAAACACAATCTAAAGCTTATATAGTTGAAGAAAAATCTACTATTCCTGAAGTAAGTTCTAAGCAGTCAGAACAAGGAACAGAACACTCTATAGGTGTTTATGATAGATTAACTAGTCCATCATGGAAATATCAAAGTATGGTCTTACCGTTATTAACTTTACCAGAAGAAAAAATGATATTTATGATTGCCAATATTTCAACTATAGGATTTGGTGCTTATGATAGATATAGAAGTCCTGAACATCCTAAGGGAGAGAAATTAAATAAATTTGTAGAAGATAATGCACAAGCAGCGGCTAAACGATTTAGAGATCATTATGATTATTGGTATAAAATTCTAGATAAAGAAAATAAAGAAAAATTATATAGAAGTGTACTAGTTTATGATGCATTTAGATTTGGAAATGATAAAGATAATAAGTTACAAGAAGCTAACTTTGAAACTAATCATCCAGCTATTAAAAACTTCTTTGGTCCTGCTGGAAACAATGTTGTTCATAATCAACATGGAGCATATGCGACAGGTGATGCATTCTACTATATGGCTTATCGTATGCTAGATAAATCTGGTGCAGTAACATATACTCATGAAATGACACATAACTCAGATAGAGAAATTTATCTTGGAGGCTATGGAAGACGAAATGGACTTGGACCAGAGTTTTATGCTAAAGGATTACTTCAAGCTCCTGACCACCCATATGATCCAACAATAACAATTAACTCTGTCTTGAAATATGAGGATTCAGAAAATTCAACAAGACTTCAAGTAGCTGATCCAACTCAACGATTTAATAGTGCAGAAGACTTGCAAAAATATATGCATAATATGTTTGATTTAATATATACACTTGAAATATTAGAAGGACGTGCTGTAGCTAAATTAGGTTATAATGAGAAAAATGATCTATTGAGAAAAATTGAGAATATATATAAGAAAGATCCAGATGGTAATAAAGTATACGCAACAAATGCTATTCGTAGATTAACGATGGATGAAATTTATAAATTAAACTCATTTGATAGTCTTATAGAAAATGATGTTATTACACGAAGAGGATATAAAGATGAAGGTGAGTATGAAAGAAATGGATACCACACAATTAATCTATTTTCACCAATATACTCTGCTTTAAGTAGTAAAATAGGGACTCCAGGAGATTTAATGGGACGCCGTATGGCATTCGAATTATTAGCTGCAAAAGGATATAAAGAAGGCATGGTACCTTATATCTCAAATCAATATGAAAAAGATGCAAAAGCGGCGGGAAGTAAGATTAAGTCTTATGGTAAAGAAGTAGGTTTAGTTACAGATGAATTAGTACTTGAAAAAGTATTTAATGGTCAATATAAAACTTGGACACAATTCAAGCAAGATATGTATAATAAACGTGTAGCTCAATTTGATAGACTGAATAAAGTTACTTTTAATGATACAACAAAACCTTGGACTAGTTTTTCTACGAAAACTATAAGTAGTGTTACAGAGTTGCAGCGATTAATGGATGAAGCTGTTCGAAAGGATGCAGATGAGAATCGATATTCTTGGAGTAATTACAAACCAGAATTTGACAGTTCAGTTCATAAGTTGAAGAGAGCAATCTTTAAAGCCTATCTTGACCAAACTAATGATTTTAGAACTTCAATATTTGATGAGGAAAATAAATTTACTAATTAGGGTAGCACATGAAGATAGGTTTCGTTTCTTCATGTGTGAAACTCTTTCCTTTTTGGTTTTGACTAGCTTTTTTGTGAAAAATTGTGTAAAATAGAATAGATAAACGAGGGGAAACCTCGGAAAATTTAAAGGAGAATCCATCTAATGGTAAAATTGGTTTTTGCTCGCCACGGTGAGTCTGAATGGAACAAAGCTAACCTTTTCACTGGTTGGGCTGATGTTGATTTGTCTGAAAAAGGTACACAACAAGCGATTGACGCTGGTAAATTGATCAAAGAAGCTGGTATCGAATTTGACCAAGCTTATACTTCAGTATTGAAACGTGCGATTAAAACAACTAACTTGGCTCTTGAAGCTTCTGACCAATTGTGGGTTCCAGTTGAAAAATCATGGCGTTTGAACGAACGTCACTACGGTGGTTTGACTGGTAAAAACAAAGCTGAAGCTGCTGAACAATTTGGTGATGAGCAAGTTCACATCTGGCGTCGTTCATACGATGTATTGCCTCCAAACATGGATCGTGATGATGAGCACTCAGCTCACACAGACCGTCGTTACGCTTCACTTGACGATTCAGTTATTCCAGATGCTGAAAACTTGAAAGTGACTTTGGAACGTGCCCTTCCATTCTGGGAAGATAAAATCGCTCCAGCTCTTAAAGATGGTAAAAACGTATTCGTAGGAGCTCACGGTAACTCAATCCGTGCCCTTGTAAAACACATCAAAGGTTTGTCAGACGACGAAATCATGGACGTGGAAATCCCTAACTTCCCACCATTGGTATTCGAATTCGACGAAAAATTGAACGTAGTTTCTGAATACTACCTTGGAAAATAAAAAATTGTAAGTCTAGAATTGATTTCTAGGCTTTTTATGTTAGTATGGTAGTATGATAAGGAATAAAAAACAAGATTATGTATTGGCCTACAAGAGACCAGCTTCAACAACATATAAGGGTTGGGAAGAAGAGGCTTTACCAATAGGCAATGGTTCTTTAGGGGCAAAAGTATTTGGGATTATAGGGGCTGAGAGGATTCAATTTAATGAAAAAAGTCTCTGGTCTGGTGGTCCACTTCCTGATAGTTCCGATTATCAGGGTGGAAATCTTCAGGACCAGTATGGTTTTTTAGCTGAGATTCGGCAGGCTTTGGAAAAGAGAGATTACAATCGGGCTAAGGAACTGGCTGAACAGCACCTGATCGGGCCAAAAACGAGTCAATATGGGACCTATCTATCCTTTGGGGATATTCACATTGAGTTTAGTCAGCAAGGTACGACTTTGTCTCAGGTTACGGATTACCAGAGGCAACTGAATATCAGTAAGGCGCTTGCGACGACTTCTTATGTCTATAAGGGAACGAAATTTGAACGTGAAGCTTTTGCGAGTTTTCCAGATAATCTCTTGGTTCAGCGCTTTACTAAGGAAGGGGCGGAAACTCTAGATTTTACTATAGAACTGTCGCTAAGTCGTGATTTGGCTTCTGATGGAAAGTATGAGGAGGAAAAGTCTGATTACAAGGAGTGCCAACTGGATATTACTGATTCTTATATCTTGATGAAGGGAAGAGTTAAGGATAATGATCTGCGGTTTGCTAGTTATCTAGCTTGGGAAACGGATGGAGACATTAGAGTCTGGTCAGATAAGATTCAGATATCAGAAGCCAGTTATGCCAACCTCTTCTTGGCCGCTAAGACGGATTTTGCCCAAAATCCTGCTAGTAATTATCGCAAGAAACTAGATTTGGAGCAACAGGTGAAGGACTTGGTGGAGAAAGCTAAAGAAAAGGGATATGCCCAATTGAAATCAAGGCATATTGAGGACTACCAAGCTTTATTTCAGCGTGTTCAATTGGATTTGGGAGCTGATGTTGATGCATCCACTACAGATGATTTGCTAAAAAATTATAAGCCACAAGAGGGGCAGGCTTTGGAGGAATTGTTCTTCCAGTATGGACGGTATTTATTGATTAGTTCTTCTAGAGACTGTCCGGATACTCTACCAGCTAATCTACAGGGAATCTGGAATGCGGTCGACAATCCTCCGTGGAATTCGGACTATCACCTGAATATCAATCTGCAGATGAATTATTGGCCAGCCTATGTTACCAATCTCCTAGAGACGACCTTTCCGGTCATCAACTATGTAGATGATTTGCGTGTCTATGGTCGTCTAGCGGCTGCAAGGTATGCAGGAATCGTCTCTCGGGAAGGAGAGGAGAATGGTTGGTTGGTTCATACTCAAGCGACTCCCTTTGGTTGGACGGCACCTGGTTGGGATTACTATTGGGGTTGGTCGCCAGCTGCCAATGCGTGGCTGATGCAAACTGTTTATGAAGCCTATTCATTTTATAGGGACCAAGACTATCTCAGGGATAAAATTTATCCCATGTTGAGGGAAACGGTTCGTTTTTGGAATGCCTTTTTACATGAGGATCAGCAGGCGCAGCGTTGGGTTTCTTCTCCATCTTATTCGCCAGAACATGGTCCGATTTCGATTGGCAATACCTATGACCAATCTCTGATTTGGCAATTATTTCATGATTTTATTCAGGCTGCTCAGGAATTGGGACTGGATGAGGCTTTGTTGACTGAGGTCAAGGAGAAGTTTGACTTGCTTAATCCTCTTCAAATCAATCAATCTGGTCGAATCAGGGAGTGGTATGAGGAGGAAGAGCAGTATTTTCAAAATGAGAAAGTTGAGGCCCAACATCGGCATGCTTCCCATCTGGTGGGACTTTATCCTGGAAATCTCTTTAGCTACAAGGGACAAGAGTATCTTGAAGCGGCGCGTGCTAGCCTCAATGATCGTGGAGATGGCGGCACAGGCTGGTCCAAGGCCAATAAGATCAATCTTTGGGCGCGTCTAGGAGATGGTAATCGAGCCCATAAATTATTAGCAGAGCAGTTAAAGTCATCCACCTTGCCAAATCTTTGGTGTAGCCACCCTCCTTTTCAGATAGATGGTAATTTTGGTGCTAGCAGTGGCATGGCAGAAATGTTACTCCAGTCTCATTCAGCTTATCTGGTACCTCTAGTAGCCCTACCCGATGCATGGTCAAGAGGTTCCGTTTCAGGCTTAATGGCACGTGGACATTTTGAAGTGAGCATGAGGTGGGAGGATAAAAAACTCTTACAGTTGACCATTTTATCAAGAAGTGGGGGAGATTTGCGAGTCTCTTATCCAGATATTGAAAAAAGTGTGATTGAAGTGAATCAAGAAAAAGCAAAAGTGAAATGCATAGAGAAAGATTGTGTTTCGGTGGCAACAGCAGAAGGTGATCTGGTTCAATTTTATTTTTAAGAAGATGATAAAAGGCAGTAATTTGAAACTGCCTTTTAATAAGGATTTGAGAATGTAAGCAGTTTCCAACTAGTTGAAAAAGCGTTATAATGGTAATAGGAAGTAATTTGTTTGAGAGAGGGTGGGTCTGATGGCTTATATTGAGATGAAACACTGTTACAAGCGTTATCAGGTTGGGGACACGGAAATTGTGGCCAATCGTGATGTGAATTTTGAAATTGAAGAAGGCGAGTTGGTCATCATTCTAGGTGCATCAGGTGCAGGCAAGTCAACAGTTCTTAACCTTCTTGGAGGCATGGATACCAATGACGACGGGGAAATCTGGATTGATGGTGTCAATATTGCAGACTATAGTTCCCACCAGCGAACCAATTACCGCCGCAACGATGTCGGTTTTGTTTTTCAGTTTTACAATCTAGTGTCCAATCTAACTGCTAAGGAAAATGTGGAACTGGCTTCTGAAATCGTGATGGATGCCTTGGATTCTGAGCAGGTCTTGACAGATGTAGGTCTGGCTCATCGTTTCAATAATTTTCCAGCTCAGCTTTCTGGAGGGGAGCAACAGCGAGTCTCCATTGCACGCGCGGTAGCCAAAAATCCTAAAATCCTCCTTTGTGATGAACCGACTGGAGCCTTGGATTATCAGACAGGCAAGCAAGTCTTGAAGATTCTCCAAGACATGTCTCGTCAAAAGGGAGCGACGGTGATCATCGTGACTCATAATGGAGCTTTAGCGCCCATTGCTGATCGCGTAATTCATATGCACGATGCCAGTGTCAAGGATGTGGTGGTCAACCAGCATCCTCAGGATATTGACAGTTTGGAGTACTAGCATGATCAAGCGAAAAACCTATTGGAAGGACTTAATTCAGTCCTTCACAGGCTCCAAGGGGCGTTTTTTATCCATCATGACCTTGATGATGTTAGGGTCTCTAGCCTTAGTAGGCCTCAAAGTAACCAGTCCCAACATGGAGGCGACAGCTAATGCTTATTTAACAACTGCTCAAACCTTGGATTTGGCAGTCATGTCTAACTATGGTTTGGATCAAGCAGATCAAGAAGAACTAGGACAGACGCAGGGCGCAGAGATTGAGTTTGGCTATTTGACAGATGTGACTATGGAGAATGGGCAGGATGCCATTCGACTGTACTCCAGACCAGAGCGAATTTCAATCTTTCAGCTAAGAGAGGGACGACTTCCTCAGTCAGACAAGGAAATCGCTTTGGGCACTCATTTACAAGGCCAATACAGCGTGGGAAAGGAGATTAGTTTTAAAGAAAAAGAAGAGGGTCATTCCTCTTTAAAAGACCATACTTATACCATTACTGGTTTTGTGGATTCGGCTGAAATCCTCTCCCAGCGAGATATGGGCTACGCAGGCAGTGGAAGTGGGACTCTGACAGTCTATGGGGTGATTTTACCGAGTCAGTTTGATCAGAAAGTCTACAATATAGCTCGTTTGAAATATCAAGATTTAGCAGGCTTAAATGCTTTTTCAGTAGCTTATGAAGAAAAATCCAAGCAACATCAGGAAGACCTTGAACAAGTTCTATCAGATAATGGCAAGGCACGTCTGCAAGTATTGAAAAAAGAAGGGCAAGAGTCTCTCGATAAGGGGCAAGAGATCCTTGACAAGGCTCAGGCTAATTTGCAGGAAGGCAAGCGTCGTTTAGCAGCTGCTCAAGCTCGTTTACAGTCTCAGGAAAGTCAACTAGCCTTGCTTCCTCAATCTCAGAGAGAGCATGCCAGTGCTCAACTTACCCAAGCTAAGCAGGAATTGAGCAAGGAAGAGGACAAACTAAAGCAGGCTGAACAAAATCTAGCCCAAGAAAAGGAAAAATTAGAAAAACATCAGCAAGTCTTGGATGATTTAGCTGAGCCCAAGTATCAAGTATATAATCGTCAGACCATGCCAGGTGGTCAGGGCTATCTCATGTATAGCAATGCTTCATCCAGTATTCGAGCAGTGGGCAATATCTTTCCTGTGGTTCTTTATGCCGTAGCGGCTATGGTTACCTTCACAACTATGACTCGTTTTGTGGATGAAGAGCGAACACATGCAGGGATTTTTAAGGCCTTGGGCTATCGTAGCAAGGATATTATCGCCAAGTTTCTCCTCTACGGCCTAGTAGCTGGAACTGTCGGAACGGCTCTAGGTAGTATACTTGGCCATTATTTACTAGCCAGTGTGATTTCAAGTGTCATTACAAAAGGCATGGTGGTGGGAGAAACCCAGATTCAGTTCTATTGGAGCTATAGTATACTAGCTCTTGGATTGAGTTGGTTGGCGAGTGTGTTACCAGCCTATCTGGTGGCTCGGAGGGAACTTCATGATGAAGCAGCCCAGCTTTTACTGCCTAAACCTCCTGTTAAAGGAGCTAAAATTTTACTGGAGCGTCTCAGTTTTATCTGGCGTCGTCTCAGTTTTACTCATAAGGTAACAGCTCGCAATATCTTCCGTTATAAGCAGCGGATGTTGATGACAATATTTGGTGTGGCGGGCTCAGTCGCTCTGCTTTTTGCAGGTTTAGGAATTCAATCCTCTGTAGCAGGAGTTCCGTCTAGACAGTTTCAACAAATCCAACAGTATCAGATGATTGTCTCTGAAAATCCTAGTGCGACCAATCAAGACAAGGCAGAGCTAGAAGAAGTGTTGAAAGGGCAGGACATCAAAGCCTACCAGAAAATCTATTCTAAAACGCTAGACAAGGATTTCAAAGGTAAGGCAGGTCTTCAAACTATTACCCTTATGATGACAGAGAAGGAGGATTTGACTCCCTTTATCCATCTTCAAAATCATCAGCAGGAGCTGACATTAAAAGATGGCGTCGTTATTACAGCTAAACTTGCCCAGCTGGCAGGTGTCAAGGTTGGGCAGACTCTAGAAATTGAAGGTAAGGAATTAACAGTCGCTGCTATTACTGAGAACTACGTTGGTCACTTTATTTATATGAGTCAGGCTAGCTATGAGCAAATTTACGGACAGCTACCCCAAGCCAACACTTATTTGGTCTCGTTAAGGAATACCAGTGCTACTAGTATCGAAAGACAGGCTGGCTTACTTATGAATCAATCTGCGTTGTCCAGCGTTGTCCAGAATGCTTCAGCCATTCGACTCTTTGAATCCGTCGCTAGCTCACTCAATCAGACCATGACCATCTTGGTCATCGTATCGGTTCTATTGGCTATTGTTATCCTCTACAATTTGACCAATATCAACGTGGCTGAGAGAATCCGTGAACTCTCCACTATCAAGGTTCTCGGTTTTCATAATAATGAAGTCACTCTCTACATTTATCGTGAGACGATTGTGCTGTCCCTTGTGGGAATCGTACTTGGTTTGGTATCTGGTTTCTATTTACACCAATTTTTGATTCAAATGATTTCGCCTGCGACTATTCTCTTTTATCCACAGGTAGGCTGGGAAGTCTATGTAATTCCAGTGGCAGCAGTAAGCACCATTTTGACCTTG
The DNA here is from genome assembly GCF_013276795.1 of Streptococcus sp. 2342. Classification (GTDB taxonomy): domain Bacteria; phylum Bacillota; class Bacilli; order Lactobacillales; family Streptococcaceae; genus Streptococcus. Next base: position 260,149 of record NZ_VMLR01000002.1, on the reverse strand, counting down.
CTTGGTTTCTTTGTCAATCGTCATCTGAGAAAGGTTGATATGCTTGAAGCCTTGAAATCTGTAGAGTAATACTCAATGAAAATCAAAGAGCAAACTAGGAAGCTAGCCGCAGGTTGCTCAAAGCACCGCTTTGAGGTTGCAGATAAAGCTGACGTAGTTTGAAGAGATTTTCGAAGAGTATTAGCTGATTGAACTTATATTTACTCGTAAACAAAAATCCTCCGTTTCAAAGAGTGGGGAACTCTTTGTGACAGAGGATTTTTTCTATAGGGCTTTAGCAGCTGCAATTGCGGCTTCGAAGTTTGGTTCAGAGTTGATATTGTCCACGTATTCAACGTAGCGAATCGTATTGTCAGTATCGAGGACAAAGACTGCGCGTGCCAATAGGTGCCACTCATTGATTAAGAGGGCGTAATCACGTCCAAAGGAATGGTCGAAATAGTCTGAGAGCATGATGGCATTTTCAATACCTTCAGCACCGCACCAACGTTTCTGGGCAAAAGGCAGGTCCATGGAAACAGTCAAGACGACCGTGTTGTCCAGTCCAGCCAATTCTTCATTAAAACGACGTGTTTGAGTTGAGCAGATGCCTGTATCAATAGAAGGCACGACACTCAAGACTTTTTTCTTCCCATCAAAATCAGCCAGAGATTTTTTAGAAAGGTCTGTTGTAGTGAGTGAAAAATCAAGTGCCTTGTCGCCGACTTGTAGTTGTTTACCTGTAAAGCTCACAGGATTTCCGAGAAAAGTTACCATAGGATACTCCAATCTTTTTTCTTCCATTTTAGCTGAAACAGCCGGAATTTTCCAATGATTTGACCGGAAATGTGGGCATAGAAAAAACGCCAGCTCATGTGAGAATGACGTTTTCATAGGATTATTTTGCCAATCCTTCAGCAATCTTATCAAGGTTGTATTTCATCATGCTGTAGTAGCTGTCGCCTTCTTTACCTTGTTCTGCGATAGAGTCAGTAAAGATTTGTGCGTAGATTGGGATGTTTGTGTCTTGAGAAACAGTTTTCATTGGACGGTCATCCACACTTGATTCTACAAAGAGTGATGGAACTTTTGTTTGGCGAAGTTTTTCAACCAAGGTCTTGATTTGTTCAGGTGTTCCTTCTTCTTCAGTATTGATTTCCCAGATGTAAGCACTTGGGACACCATAGGCTTTAGAGAAGTATTTGAATGCTCCTTCGCTGGTTACAATGAGTTTCTTTTCAGCAGGGATGTTATTAAATTTATCCTTACTTTCTTTATCAAGTTTGTCTAACTTATCAGTATATTCTTTGAGATTTTTTTCATAGAATTCCTTGTTGTTAGGGTCTTTGGCGCTCAATTGTTTAGCGATATTTTTAGCAAAGATAATCCCATTTTCAAGGTTGAGCCAAGCGTGTGGGTCTTCTTTACCTTTTTCATTTTTTCCTTCAAGGTAGATAACTTCAACCCCTTCGCTGACTGCAAAGTAGTCTTTGTTTTCAGTTTTCTTGGCATTTTCTACCAATTTTGTAAACCAAGCATTGCCACCTGTTTCAAGGTTGATACCGTTATAGAAAATGAGGTCTGCCTCAGAAGTTTTCTTAACATCTTCAGGAAGTGGTTCGTATTCGTGTGGGTCTTGTCCAATCGGAACGATACTGTGAAGATCAATCTTGTCACCAGCAATATTTTTAGTAATATCAGCGATGATTGAGTTTGTAGCAACAACTTTTAGTTTTTGACCAGAAGCTGCCTCTTTTTTTCCACTAGCACATGCTACAAGAGCAATAACGGAAAGAAAGAGAACGAGTAATGTACCTAATTTTTTCATTAGATCCTCCAATTTATTGGGGCTTTACCCCTTATTTTAACAAATGTTTATTTTTCAGTTTCAAATATCGTTGTTTGGGAGCGATAAAGAAGCTAATGAGAAAGAAACTAGCAGCTGTAAGCACGATACTAGAACCTGCCGCAATGTTAAAGCTATAACCGATAAAGAGTCCCAAAACTGAAGCTGTAGCTCCAAAGGTTGAGGAAAGGAAAATCATGCTTTTCAGGCTATTAGCATACAGATAAGCAGTTGCAGCTGGGGTAATCAGCATGGCTACAATCAGGATAGTTCCGACACTTTGCATGGCTGTCACAGACACGAGAGTCAAGAGTACCATGAGAAGGTAGTGATAGAAATTGACAGGCATTCCCATGGCTTTAGCCAAGAGTTCATCAAAGGAAGTGATCAAGAGTTGCTTGAAGAAAATCCAGATTAACAAGAGAATGACTGCCCCAACACCCATAGTAATAAACATATCCGTATCTTGGACGGCCAAGATATTACCAAAAAGGATATGGAAAAGGTCAGTTGAACTTTTAGCGACACTAATCAAGATGATACCGAGGGCTAAGAAAGAAGAAAAGGTAATGCCGATGGCGGTATCGCTTTTGATAATCGAGTTTCCCTTGATGTAGGTAATGATGATGGCAGCTAGCAGTCCAAAGACAATGGCTCCGATAAAGAAGTCAAGGCCCAAGATGAAGGAGAGGGCTACACCTGGTAAGACAGCATGTGAAATGGCATCTCCCATGAGTGACATCCCGCGTAGAATGATGAAACATCCCACAGCTCCAGCTACGACCCCGACGACAATGGCTGTTATCAAGGCATTTTGTAAGAAATGGAATTTTTGCAATCCATCGATAAATTCTGCAATCATAGGTCACCTCCATTGAAAAAGAGTCGATTACCGTAAGCTTCTTTGAGATTGGTTTCGGTAAAGGTTTCTTTGGTTGGACCAAAGGCAATCACTTCTCGATTGACAAGCAAGACTTGATCGAAGTAGTGGGGAACCTTGCTGAGGTCGTGGTGGACGATGAGAACCGTCTTCCCAGCTTTTTTCAAATCTCTCAGCGTATTCATGATGATTTCCTCACTGACAGAGTCAATCCCAACAAAGGGTTCATCCAAGAGGATATAGTCGGCTTCCTGTACCAAACATCTGGCAATCAAAACCCGCTGGAATTGACCTCCAGATAGTTGACTGATTTGACGCTCAGCGTAGTCAGCTAGACCGACGATTTCAAGGGCTTCTTTCACTTTCTTCCAATGTTTAGCCTTTAAACTTCGAAAGAGAGGGATAGAGGGAAAGAGTCCTAACGAGACACATTCCTTGACCTTGATGGGAAAGTTGTAGTCGATATTGATTTTTTGTTCGACATAGGCAATTCGGTGTAAGGATTTTTTAACTTCCTTGTCATCGAGAAATGCCTGACCTTGATGTGGGATAATTCCCAGCATACCTTTTAATAGTGTTGATTTCCCAGCGCCGTTTGGGCCAATGATACCGGTAATTGTTGGTCCATGGAGCACTAGTGAAATATCCTTAAGTGCCAACGTTTCTTTGTAGGAGACACTGAGGTTTTCGATACGTATCATAAACTTATATTCCTCCTGTCTCTTAATATACCTTAAAAAAAAAATTAAGTCAAGTTAATTTTTAAAAAAATTAAAATAATAACTGAAAAATGATGGTAAGAGAAAGTTCATTTTTAATTGCATTCCTAGGTAATTTTTGTTAAGCTAAAAACAAGTACAAATGAAAGCGAGAACAAGATGACACGTTATCAAGATGATTTTTATGATGCAATCAATGGGGAATGGCAGAAAACAGCTGAAATTCCAGCAGATAAGTCTCAAACAGGAGGTTTTGTTGATTTAGACCAGGAAATTGAAGATCTGATGCTGGCGACAACAGACAAGTGGTTGGCAGGAGAAGAAGTGCCTGAGGATGCTATCTTGGCAAACTTTGTCAAATACCACCGCCTAGTTCGTGATTTCGACAAGAGAGAAGCTGACGGTATCAAACCTGTCTTACCACTTCTTAAAGAATTCCAAGAATTGGAGACTTTTGCGGATTTTACAGCTAAACTAGCAGAGTTTGAGCTTGCAGGAAAACCTAATTTCCTTCCTTTTGGTGTATCGCCAGACTTTATGGATGCCAGAATCAATGTTCTATGGGCTAGTGCTCCAAGCACGATCCTTCCAGATACGACCTACTATGCTGAAGACCATCCTCAGCGTGAAGAGCTTTTGACTCTTTGGAAAGAAACCAGTACAAATCTTCTCAAGGCTTATGATTTCTCTGATGAAGAAATTGAAGACTTGCTAGAGAAAAGACTAGAATTGGACCGCCGAGTTGCAGCGGTGGTGCTTTCTAATGAAGAAAGTTCAGAATATGCTAAACTCTATCATCCATATTCTTATGAAGATTTCAAAAAATTCGCACCTGCCCTACCTTTGGATGACTTTTTCCAAGCCGTTCTTGGACAAGTGCCAGACAAGGTTATCGTAGACGAAGAACGTTTCTGGCAAGCAGCAGATCAATTCTATAGTGAAGAGGCTTGGCCTCTCCTCAAGGCAACCTTAATTTTAAGTGTTGTGAATCTCTCAACCAGCTATTTAACAGAAGAAATCCGTGTCTTGTCAGGTGCTTACAGTCGTGCGCTTTCTGGAGTTCCAGAAGCCAAAGACAAGGTCAAGGCAGCCTACCAGCTAGCACAAGGTCCTTTCAAACAAGCCTTAGGTCTTTGGTATGCCCATGAAAAATTCTCTCCAGAGGCTAAGGCGGACGTGGAGAAAAAAGTGGCAACTATGATTGATGTCTATAAGGAACGCTTGGCTAAGAATGACTGGCTGACTCCTGAAACTCGTGACAAGGCCATCGTCAAACTCAATGTTATCAAGCCTTACATCGGTTATCCAGAAGAATTGCCAGCACGCTACAAAGACAAGGTAGTGGATGAGACTGCTAGTCTTTTTGACAATGCTCTAGCCTTTGCGCGTGTGGAAATCAAACACAGTTGGAGCAAGTGGAACCAACCTGTAGACTACAAGGAATGGGGCATGCCTGCTCACATGGTCAATGCCTACTACAATCCACAGAAGAACCTGATTGTCTTCCCGGCGGCTATTTTACAGGCTCCTTTCTATGACTTGCATCAGTCATCTTCTGCTAATTATGGTGGGATTGGGGCAGTTATTGCCCATGAAATTTCCCACGCCTTTGATACCAACGGAGCTTCCTTTGATGAAAATGGTAGCCTCAAAGATTGGTGGACAGAGAGTGACTATGCTGCCTTCAAGGAGAAAACACAAAAAGTTATTGACCAGTTTGATGGACAGGATTCTTATGGAGCAACCATCAACGGTAAATTGACTGTATCAGAAAACGTGGCTGACTTGGGAGGAATCGCTGCAGCGCTTGAAGCAGCTAAGCGAGAACCAGACTTCTCAGCAGAAGAATTCTTCTACAACTTCGGTCGTATCTGGCGCATGAAAGGTCGCCCAGAATTTATGAAACTTTTGGCTAGCGTCGATGTGCACGCGCCAGCCAAACTCCGTGTCAATGTGCAAGTGCCAAACTTCGATGATTTCTTTACAACCTATGATGTCAAAGAAGGAGACGGTATGTGGCGTTCACCAGAAGAGCGCGTGATTATTTGGTAATGCAAAGAAGCAAGTGATCAGAAAAAGGCATCCAATCAGGTCTGAAAACTTGATTGGATGCCTTTTATAATGGAAAGACTTGCTGGATAGTTTACTTATACTCTTCGAAAATCTCTTCAACCACGTCAACTTTATCTGTAACCTCAAAGCGGTGCTTTGAGTAACCCTGTGGCTAGTTTCCTAGTTTGTTCTTTGATTTTTATTGAGTATTAAATTACGATATTGATTGTCATCAACTTGCTAGAAAAAAGGATTAAAGGTCTTTTCGTGAGCAATAGTAGTAGCTGGACCATGCCCTGGATAGACATCATAGTTTGGTAAGGTGAAGAGTTGGGTCTGGATACTATGGAGGAGTTGCTCCGTACTACCAGTCGGAAGGTCGGTTCGTCCGATTGTTTCACGGAAAAGGGCATCACCCGTTAATACCAAATGAGCTTGAGGAAAGACTAGGGAAACACCGCCGATGGAATGTCCTGGTGTTGGTAAGACAGTGAAACGAAATTCCTCCAGTTGATATTCCTCATGAAAGACATAGGTGTGCTCTGCCGGTTTTGCGACCACATCTGCCATATCATCGTGGCGAGGTAGCCCTGAGAGATTATCGACGGGAGTATAGAGCCAGCTGGATTCGCTCTCTGCGATATAGACAGGAGGATTGCCAAAAGTCTCGCGCACCAAGTCCAAACTCATGATATGGTCATAATGGGCGTGGGTCAAGAGAATAGCACAAATCGGTTTGTTGATGTTATCTATTGTCTGACGAATGGCTTCCCAATGGCTACCGGGATCTACCACGATAAGGTGCTTTTCACCTTCTAGGTAATAGGTGTTTTCATAGGCAACAGGATTCACGGTTTTATGGATTTTCATACTAGCTCCAATCTCAAAGAATGTACTAAATTAAGTATAGCACAGTTAGGGAGAATAAGCATAAAAAGGAAATAGTTCTAGAAAGAAGGATATGGTTTGGATAAGAAAAATAAGCCCCGAATGAGATCGAGGCTTAGACTGTTTTAATTTCCTGAGTAATATTTTTGGATTCCCTTGACAATCCCTTCAACCAGTTTATCTTGGTAGTCACTACTGCGGATTTTTTTGTTTTCTTCTGGATTATCCATATATCCCATCTCTAGCAAAACAGCTGGTTTAGCTGTTTCACGTAGAACAGCAAAGGTTGCTTGCAAAAGTCCGGCATCCCTAGCTCCAGTTTCAGCTAGCAGTGAAGAATGGATATCGGCAGCAAGACGGTTACTTTCACTTATCCGTTCAGGATTATTATGCCAATCCTTGTTAATCTTGCTAGGGAAGCCAGGTTCTTCCTTGTAAGAATAGGTTTGTATACCTAGATTAACAGTAGTATCATTTCCGGTAGCGTTGAAATGAAGGCTAATGAAAAAGTCTGCATTGGTCTTGTTGACCATACGAGAACGCTCGGTAATAAAATCAACGTCTATATCACTATCTCGAGAGGTGAGAACGGTATAGCCGAGTCCTTCTAGTCGTTTACGTAGCTTACGATAAACTTGTAGGTTCAATTCTTTTTCAGCTATGCCATAGTAATAAGCCCCGCGATCCTTACCACCGTGACCTGGATCGAGAAAGATAGTTTTAGAGTAATGTCCTTTTTGAAAACTTTGTGCTAATTCACGAACCCATTTTCCATTCCCTTGGAAGAGCTGGTTTTTACCATCCACAGCATAGGTTCCTGTAACATACACACCATCGTCCTTAAGATAGTACCAAGATTGATAGTCTGGGTCATAAATCCATTCCTTATGAGCCATGTAGCCACCAGATTTGAGATAGTAGGAACCAATCCATTGTTTTTGGGCGTAGCGTCCGCCAGATTTGAGGTAAAACCAACTAGAGTAGTTTTGGTCGTAGACCCATTCCTTATCTGCCATAGCTCCGCTGGCTTTGAGGTAGTAATCGCCTTTCCAGACATTGGCCAACATTCTACCGTAGCCATCAAAAGCATACCACTTGCCATTAATTTGACTCCATTGGTTGGATAAATATTTACCTGAACCATTGATATAGTACCAATTATTTCCCATTTGGTACCAAGTGTTTTCAAGCAAGTAGCCATGACTATCAAAGAAATAACCATCATAGAGAGTATCTGTAAATTTGACCCCAGTTTGACTATAAAAAGTCCACTTGTTCCCCTCTTTTACCCAGCCAGTTTGTATAGATTGGCTTTGTTTGGCTTCTGTGGAGAGAGAAGGTTTGGTTTCTTGCTCACTTGAACTAGCTGTAGTTGACGAAGTTTCTCTACTAGCTTGAGAACTACTAGCAGAAGTATTTGTAGAACTGTTAGTAGAATGACTAGTGGAAGTATTTATTGAGCTACTGGTTGAACTAGTCATAGGGGCAGTAGTGGAATGACTCGTATCGTCAGCTAAAACGACTTGGCTCGATAAGCCAAGAACAGCCAAAGCTAAAAGTGTCAGTCTTTTGTGTGATTTCATGTTGTTTGCCTTTCTAGAAAGATGAAAACTCAGTAATTATCGTAAAAAAACTGTTTATATTACCATTATACACTAAAAAGGTTAGAAAATTACCAAAATATCAAACCTTTTCTAATTTAAGAAGAAAAGATTTTCATTTCACTAACTTTTAGCGTAGCCTATATTTCAAAAAAGTTAGATGAAAATCAGATAATTTTATTTTTTTAAGTGTAAATCTTATGTTATCCTCCTTCCTAACAAACTGAATAAGCTTTAGAATCCTCTTTTTCTAGTTTTCATATTCTTAAAAAAGTGATAAAATGGTAGGAAGAATTGGAGAGTATAGATGCCAAAAGAAGTGAATTTAACAGGCGAAGAAGTTGTCGCTTTAACCAAAGAATATTTGACGGAAGAGGATGTCCATTTTGTCTATAAGGCCTTGGTCTATGCGGTGGAATGCCATAGTGGCCAGTATCGCAAATCAGGCGAGCCTTATATCATTCACCCCATCCAAGTGGCAGGTATTTTAGCTAAGCTCAAGCTGGATGCTGTAACAGTAGCTTGTGGTTTCTTGCATGATGTGGTGGAGGATACAGATGCGACCTTGGACGATTTGGAAAGAGAGTTTGGTCCAGATGTGCGCGTGATTGTCGATGGAGTTACCAAGCTTGGTAAGGTCGAGTACAAATCAATCGAGGAGCAATTAGCGGAAAATCATCGCAAGATGCTCATGGCCATGTCTGAGGACATCCGCGTTATCTTGGTCAAACTGTCTGACCGCTTGCACAATATGCGGACTCTGAAACATCTTCGAAAAGACAAGCAGGAGCGTATTTCCAAAGAAACTATGGAAATCTATGCACCTCTTGCTCACCGTCTGGGGATTTCTAGCGTCAAATGGGAATTGGAAGACCTGTCTTTCCGTTATCTCAATCCAACGGAGTTTTATAAGATTACCCATATGATGAAGGAAAAGCGCAGAGAGCGTGAAGCCTTGGTGGATGAGGTAGTCACAAAATTAGAGGAATATACGACGGATCATCACTTGAGAGGGAAGATTTATGGTCGTCCCAAGCATATTTACTCTATTTTCCGCAAAATGCAGGATAAGAGAAAACGGTTTGAGGAAATCTATGACCTGATTGCTATTCGCTGTATTTTAGATACCCAAAGTGATGTTTATGCCATGTTGGGTTATGTGCATGAACTTTGGAAACCGATGCCCGGTCGTTTCAAAGATTATATCGCCAACCGCAAGGCCAATGGTTACCAGTCTATCCATACGACTGTTTATGGGCCAAAAGGGCCGATTGAATTCCAGATTCGAACCAAGGCCATGCACGAGGTGGCTGAGTACGGGGTTGCGGCTCACTGGGCTTATAAGAAAGGCGTTAAGGGGCAGGTTAACAGCAAGGAATCAGCTATTGGGATGAACTGGATCAAGGAGATGATGGAACTCCAAGACCAGGCTGATGATGCCAAGGAATTTGTCGATTCAGTTAAGGAAAACTATCTGGCTGAGGAGATTTACGTCTTTACTCCAGATGGTGCTGTCCGTTCTCTTCCCAAAGATTCAGGACCGATTGACTTTGCATACGAAATCCATACAAAAGTCGGAGAAAAAGCGACTGGTGCCAAGGTCAATGGCCGTATGGTTCCACTGACAACCAAGCTAAAGACAGGGGATCAGGTTGAAATTGTCACCAACCCTAACTCCTTTGGGCCGAGCCGTGACTGGCTCAATATGGTCAAGACCAGCAAGGCGCGCAACAAGATTCGCCAGTTCTTTAAAAACCAAGACAAGGAATTATCCGTTAACAAGGGTCGTGAAATGCTGATGGCCCAGTTTCAAGAAAATGGCTATGTGGCCAATAAATTCATGGACAAGCGTCACATGGACCAAGTTTTGCAAAAGACTAGCTATAAGACAGAAGAATCCCTCTTTGCGGCTATTGGTTTTGGAGAAATCGGTGCGATTACCGTCTTTAACCGTCTGACTGAAAAGGAACGCCGTGAAGAAGAACGTGCCAAGGCCAAGGCGGAGGCAGAAGAACTTGTCAAAGGTGGCGAGGTCAAGGTTGAGAACAAAGAAACCCTCAAGGTTAAGCATGAGGGTGGAGTGGTCATTGAAGGTGCCTCAGGTCTCCTGGTGCGGATTGCCAAGTGTTGTAATCCAGTGCCTGGTGACGATATTGTCGGCTATATCACCAAGGGGCGTGGTGTAGCTATTCACCGTGTGGACTGTATGAACCTGCGTGCACAAGAAAACTACGAGCAACGCCTCCTTGATGTGGAGTGGGAAGACCAGTACTCTAGCTCAAATAAGGAGTATATGGCCCATATCGATATTTATGGCCTCAACCGTACAGGACTGTTGAACGATGTACTGCAAGTTCTTTCAAATACAACCAAGAATATCTCAACGGTCAACGCTCAACCAACCAAGGATATGAAGTTTGCTAATATCCATGTGTCCTTCGGTATTGCCAACCTCTCTACATTGACCACGGTCGTGGACAAGATTAAGAGTGTGCCAGAAGTTTACTCTGTTAAACGGACCAACGGCTAATTGTCCTAGCTCTTACTAGAAAGGCTATTATGAAAATCATTATCCAACGGGTTACAAAAGCCCAAGTGAGTATCGAAGGTCAGGTTCAGGGAAACATCAATCAGGGGCTCCTATTGCTGGTTGGTGTTGGACCAGAGGACCAAGAGGAAGATTTGGACTATGCTGTGAGAAAGCTTGTCAACATGCGGATTTTTTCAGACGCAGAAGGCAAGATGAACCTGTCTGTCAAAGATATTGAAGGAGAAATCCTCTCTATTTCTCAGTTTACCCTCTTTGCGGATACTAAGAAAGGCAATCGTCCAGCCTTTACAGGTGCAGCCAAGCCTGATATGGCATCAGACTTCTATGATGCCTTCAATCAAAAATTAGCGCAAGAAGTGCCCGTTCAGACAGGTATCTTTGGAGCGGATATGCAGGTTGAGCTGGTCAATGACGGACCAGTCACCATTATCCTTGATACGAAAAATAGATAAGAAAGACCAAGCCCAGCCGGCTTGGTTTTTCTCATATATCATAAAATACTCCAAAATGAAATCTGTTCTTGATAGGCCTTGGGGAAATCTTGTTTCAGGCTTTGGCAAGTGCGATAGGAAGGGATGAGGTGTCCTAGGATGAGGAGAGTTCCCTGAAGGAAAAGTGGCACACCACTCAAACATATCAAGGAGAGAATGATCAGGCTATCCCATAGGAGGATTTGTAAGGCAAAACGCCAGAATCGCGGTCTAATCTGGGAATAGAGTTGACTAAAGTGGTCACAAAGCTGATTAGACAGATAGGTCAATAGCACAGGATGAAAGAAAATGAGCCAACCGCTATAAATTAAAATCCAATCCCAAGTAAGCCCCTCTTTAAATGTCAAAAATGCCAGCATGATTTCATCAATGACAAGGAGCTCAATGGTTTTGATGAAGATGATGTTTTTCATGATAAAACCTCCTTTTTTCATCTGTTAGTGACGGAATAGTTTATATATTTATTATACAATATTTAGTTAAAGAGCGAAAGCGTTTACTATTGTTTTTGATGCAAAAAATAGATGAGAAAACCCTGAAAATAAAACTTTCAGGGTTGGTATGGTACTTGAGAAATTAGTCGATTTTTTCGACATAGAGTTGTTTGGCAATGTCTATATTCACTTGTAATTCCTCGTCTTTACTAAGGATAGTGAAGGTGTTGCTGAAGCCATCAAACTGCTGGACTTGGAGCGGATCACCGATGTGAAGTGAGTGCTTGTCCAGATAACTGAGAATGTCAAAACTATCGTGCACCCGAGTCAGGCGGTAGGCGCCAGCCTCCTTGATGTCAGCTAGTGGGAGGTTATTGATTTCAACCAAGAGTTCTCCCTTAGCAGGAATAGTTCCTCCGTGAGGGCAGGTCTTGGGGAATCCAAGCAATTTATCCAGTCTTTCCACGAACAGGTCAGAGACAGTATGTTCCAAGACCTCAGCTTCCTCGTGAATCTGGTCACTAGTATAGTCTAAATGATGAACTAGAAAAACTTCAATCAAGCGGTGTTTACGGTAGAGCTCAGAGACCAGTTTGAGTCCGATGTCAGTAAGTAGATAACCGCATTCCTTGTCCTTGAGGATGAGATTTTCACTCTTCATCCGTTTAATCATTTCAGTTACGGCAGGGGGAGAGACTTGCATGCGGGCCGCAATTTCCTTGTTGGTGATTTTATGCAGGTCTATGCCGATTTCATAAATACATTTTAGATAATCTTCTTTATTCGGGGTCATTCGTTTCCTCTTGTCTAATATCTTTATCTAGTATATCAAAAAAAGCTAGATTTCTCTAGCTGTGACTTTTTATGTTATACTTATTGCAAGAGAAAAAACGAGGAGATGGATATGACGAAAATAGCTCTTCTTTCAGATATTCATGGAAATACCACCGCCTTGGAGGCTGTTTTGGCAGATGCTCGGCAGTTAGGAGTGGATGAATACTGGCTTTTGGGAGATATTCTCATGCCAGGGACAGGGCGTAGAAGGATTTTGGACTTGTTGGATCAACTACCGATTACGGCTAGAGTTCTGGGGAACTGGGAAGACAGTCTGTGGCATGGTGTCCGTAAGGAATTGGATAGTACTCGCCCCAGTCAACGCTATCTTTTGCGCCAGTGCCAGTATGTTTTAGAGGAAATTTCCCTAGAAGAAATTGAACTGCTCCACAATAAACCTCTTCAAATTCATCGTCAGTTTGGGGATTTGACGGTGGGAATTAGTCACCATTTGCCTGATAAGAACTGGGGGCGAGAGTTGATTCATACTGGGGCGCAAGAGAATTTTGACCGCTTGGTGACCAATCCGCCTTGCGATATTGCTGTTTATGGTCATATTCACCAGCAGTTGCTTCGTTACGGGACTGGTGGGCAATTGATTGTCAATCCGGGTTCGATTGGGCAACCTTTCTTTTTGGACGCTCAGCTACGGAAGGACTTGCGAGCCCAGTACATGATTTTGGAGTTTGATGACAAGGGCTTGGTAGATATGAACTTCCGACGGGTAGACTACGATGTGGCAGCTGAATTGCAGCTAGCTAAAGACCTGAAACTCCCTTATTTTGATGTTTACTATGAAAGTCTGGTCAATGGTATCCACCATACCCACAATCAGGAATTTCTGAGAGAATTAGCCCAGAAAGAAGGTTATGATAGGGAATTAGATGCCTGGTTAAAAGGTGGTAACGATTGACATTACAACTAAAAAGGGTATAATAATAGAAAAAGAAGAGTAGAGGCAGGGTAGCCTCGTAAAAAGGAGAAGAGGATGCAAATTCCAAGTAGATTTACCATTGCGACTCATATGCTGATAATTATTGCCCTCGAGGGGAAGGAAAACAAGGTGACCAGTGATTTTCTGGCTGCTAGTGTCGGGGTCAATCCTGTCATTATCAGAAAGACCTTGTCCCAGTTGAAGAAGGCAGAGCTGATTTCAGTAGCGCGTGGAACAGGGGGAACAGAGATTGTTAAGGATCTCAAGGATATTAGTCTATTAGATGTTTATCAAGCGGTCGAATGTCTTGGTAAGACTGGTCAACTCTTCAGTTTCCATGACAATCCGAATCCAAATTGTCCAGTTGGAGCTCATATTCATGATGTTTTGGATCAAAAATTGGAGAGAATCCAGCTGGCTATGGAGGCAGAGCTTGGTCAGACCAGTTTAGAACAGGTCGTGGCTGATGCAGAGAGTCAGATGAAGGATTGAATTTTTCTTTAAAACAAGAAAGCTTATGAGAAGGTTTTTATACTCAATGAAAATCAAAAAGCAAACTAGGAAGCTAGCCGCAGGTTGCTCAAAGCACTGCTTTGAGGTTGTAGATAGAACTGACGCAGTCAGTAACCATAGCTACGGTAAGGCGACGCTGACGTGGTTTGAAGAGATTTTAGAAGAGTATTACCTTTTCATAAGCTTTTTATCTATTTTTCCATGCTTGGTAACGGGTATCAATCAATAATTGAGTGAGGCGTCCCATGGTTTTCCTTTCTTCTGGAGTGAGGGATTGCGCTTGGACGAAGAGATGATGAATGTGTTCGATAGCTTTTAAGGAAGACAGGTCATTGATGGAGCTAATACCAGCATCAAGAATAGTGCCAAAGAAGAGGTCAAAGTAGAGCTGGAGTTCCTCATCAGGGACTGTGGCCACCCACTCCTTGAAGGTTGTGTCGACTTGTTGGCTATCGCTGTTGGTCTTTTCCAGTTGGACAAAGTGTTTGTCCTCAATCTGCCAACTAAAGGTATCATGCTGGGCGATACCACCCAAGGCAGTACTTTGAACAATGATTTGGTGGGCAGGGATTTCCAACATCATACCGATAATGGAACCTTGTGGAATAAAGACCTTGGTTCTATCCATTATCCTTTGATAGCCCTCGGTTTGTGTCAATTCTTTGTGGAGACCAGGCGCATCAAAGGTATAAACTGCTGTGATTTGATTTTGCAAGCTTTTCTCAATTTGGCTAGCAGCATAGATGGCTAGATTTCCTCCCTTGGAATGCCCGGCCAGAATGACCTTTTGCTTAGGATGTTGGGCAAAAAAGTTCTTTAAATAGCGGAGGGCATGCTTTTGAGCAGGAATTTCCTTCATATAGGTTAGGTGGAAATCTTCCTTCCAGCCAATGATACTGTCATCTGTTCCACGAAAGACAATCAGATAGGTGTCGAGAGTGAGGCGGTAGGTCATAGCCGCAAATTGTTTTTGCAGTTCAGGGTCGATGTCGTTGATGAAATGGGAGAGTTTGCAATTTTTGAAGCGCTTGTGTTGAGCTAGTTCATCTAATAGCTGGAGGCGATTTTTACTGGTCAACATGTTAGGTTCTCTTGGAACCTGAGGTGCTAGGTCTAAAAGACGCTGAGGAGTTGTGGAGACCAGATTATCAAAGGAGAGGTAGGTGATTTCTGTTAAGGCTAGAATATCTAATTCATTTAAAGGAAGGTCGTAAAAGGAATCGTGTGCGACATCTTTCAGATAATCAAAAATATTGACCATAAGAGCTCCTTTCTTTTTATTTATCTTATCAAATTTCCCTCAAATTATCTAGTAGGATTGCCTCACTATGTTGGATAAAAACAAGCTATGTCAAATTCAGTTTCAGACCTTCTAGCATGGAAAAATCTGTTATAATAATAGAAAAGGAGGAGCGCATGCACAAGATTTTATTAGTAGAAGATGATCAGGTTATTCGTCAACAAGTCGGGAAAATGCTCTCTGAATGGGGATTTGAAGTGGTTCTGGTAGAAGACTTTATGGAAGTTTTGAGCCTTTTTGTTCAGTCGGAGCCTCATCTGGTCCTCATGGATATTGGTTTGCCCTTGTTTAATGGATATCACTGGTGTCAGGAAATTCGCAAGATTTCCAAGGTCCCCATCATGTTTCTGTCTTCGAGAGACCAGGCTATGGATATTGTCATGGCAATCAATATGGGGGCGGATGACTTTGTGACCAAGCCTTTTGACCAGCAGGTTCTTTTAGCCAAGGTTCAGGGCTTGTTGCGTCGTTCCTATGAGTTTGGGCGTGACGAGAGTTTACTGGAATATGCTGGTGTTATCCTCAATACCAAATCAATGGATTTACATTATCAAGGGCAAGTCTTGAATTTGACCAAGAACGAATTCCAGATTTTACGCGTTTTATTTGAGCATGCAGGCAACATCGTAGCACGTGATGACCTTATGCGGGAACTTTGGAACAGTGACTTTTTCATTGATGATAATACCCTCTCTGTCAATGTGGCTCGATTGCGTAAAAAGTTGGAAGAGCAGGGCTTGGTAGGATTTATCGAGACCAAGAAAGGGATAGGGTACGGATTAAAGCATGCTTGATTGGAAACAATTTTTTCTAGCCTATCTGCGTTCCCGTAGTCGTCTGTTTGTCTATCTGATTTCTTTGACGTTTCTGCTCTTACTCTTTCAGTTTTTATTTGCCAGTTTGGGAATTTACTTTCTCTACTTTTTCCTGCTGTGTTGCTTTGTAACCATCTTATTTTTCACTTGGGATATATTGGCGGAGATGCAGGTCTATCGTCAGGAAATTCTCTATGGGGAGAGGGAAGCCAAATCTCCATTGGAAATAGCCTTGGCTGAAAAATTAGAGGCGCGTGAGATGGAACTCTATCAGCAGAGGTCAGATGCAGAAAGAAAACTGACGGATTTGCTGGATTACTATACCTTGTGGGTCCATCAGATTAAGACCCCCATTGCAGCCAGTCAACTCTTAGTTGCAGAAGTGGTCGACCGCCAACTGAAGCAGCAATTAGAACAGGAAATTTTCAAGATTGATTCCTATACCAATCTAGTTTTACAGTATCTGCGTTTAGAAAGTTTCCATGATGATTTGGTCTTAAAGCAAGTTCAAATTGAGGACTTGGTCAAGGAAATAATTCGTAAATATGCTCTTTTCTTTATTCAAAAAGGCTTAAATGTCAATCTACATGATCTTGATAAAGAAATCGTGACGGATAAAAAGTGGCTACTAGTGGTTATTGAGCAAATCATCTCAAACAGTCTCAAGTACACCAAGGAAGGTGGTCTGGAGATTTATATGGAAGGCCAGGAACTCTGTATCAAGGATACAGGAATCGGGATAAAAAACAGTGATGTCCTCCGAGTCTTTGAACGTGGCTTTTCAGGATATAATGGACGCCTAACCCAGCAGTCATCTGGACTTGGACTTTACCTATCTAAGAAAATTTCTGAAGAACTAGGCCACCAGATTCGCATCGAGTCTGAGGTTGGAAAAGGAACGATAGTGCGGATTCAGTTTGCTCAAGTGAACTTAGTCCTTGAGTGAGAAGAGACAATGAGTTTTTACCCAATCTCTTTTTGCTATATTTCAGGATATTTGAAGACTGTTTTTTACAAAACAAATAATAGAATTTTTAATACGGAATATAGTATAAATACTGGTTCAAAGTGAAGTTTTGTATGCTTTATACTTTTGTTGAGTATAAAATCTATAAACTAAGGGTGAATTACAAAAATTAATTTGAGATGAAGTGAATTGTAGACTTGGGAAATGTCTCCTATTCGATTTCAGAATGAATCGTTGATACAGGATTAAAAGAACTGCAGCTTTCTTTTTATTTTGAATGAGATAGGTGTATATAGATTTGTGTAACTGGTGTAGAACTGTTTCCAAGAATTTATTGAATGTATCGAATACACACATTCTATTGATTTTGAACCAGTTTTTAATTTCTAAATGTTATAATAGTTTTATCAAGTAAAAGGAGACTGCCATGATTGGAGACAATATAAAATTCTTACGAAAATCATATAATCTGATATAACCAGAATTTTCACGGATTGTGGGTGTGTCACGAAATAGCCTAAATCGTTAGAAAAAGATGAAAAAGCTTACTTTCAATAGAAGTATTGGAAATATTCATTTTACATCTATCAAAGAAACATGGGATAGACCTATATTTTACAAAATAGCAAATTATATTTTGAATGATAGTAAAAACTGCAGTACTTGTGTGATTTACAATTATTGCACTCAATGTCCGAGTATCGCACTATCTGAAATAGGGAATAGTAGAGATTGTTCTGCGATATGTAAAAAAACGCATTAGCAAGGAGTATCGTATATGCTACCATATCTTAAAACTATTAGATGGTATCTCTTCTTTAATTTTCTTTTTGGTGTAGTATCGAATATCTGCACAGCTTTGTTACCGTATTTCACGCAGGCATTAATCAAAGGGGATTATCAAGTAGCTCTATATGGTTACTCTATGTCAGTGGCTGGCTATTTGAGTTGTAACTATATCCAAATGATACTTGATTGGAAGCAGGGGATTATCTTTTCGACTACTTTGAAAAATGAGTGGTTTCGTTCACTTCTGGGACTCAGTCACCACGATTTCAAGCAGAAAACAGTAGCAGAGTATATTTCCTATCAATCTAATGACCTAGATTCGTTGGAAAAGGATTACCTTCCTCCATTGATGAGTTTTATCAAACAAATTTTACGTATTATCATTTATGCTTTCATTATTAGCAGAACAATTAATCCTATTGTATCACTGATTTTAATCTTTTCCACTGGAATTAGTATTCAAATTCCTAAAATCGTTGGGAAGTTGACCGCTAATCGTAGACAGGTTTACTTGAAAAAACAAGGAGATTACTATCGAACTTTGGAGGATTTGCTCATGGGACATCATTTGGTAAATAAACTAACTATGTCGCATTTTTTGAATCAACAAAAGAGTTCTCTAAAGAATTTGCAGGATAAGTATTTTAAGTATGGTTTGACAAAAATTACAGGCATCTTATTGACAGGTGTTTCGTTTGAATTCATTAGTCTTGTTCTGTTTATTTATTTAGCCTACTCTCTATCTCACCAGCAACTCGGTATTCCTGAGGTGGTGGCGAGTTTCGGATATATTAATGCTTTTTCTGAACCAATACAGGAAATCCTTTATGATTTACAAATGTTAGAGTCCGTAAAGCCTGTAATCAAGAGTTTTCAAAACATTGTTGGGAGACCCGTTTCAGTTCAAGCACCTCAACATTCTTTTGATACGATTACTTTGAAAAACATTTCCAAACAACTGGGAGAATCAAAATTGATAATTACTTCCGCTACGATTCAAAAAGGGGATAAAATTGCGCTTATTGGTAAGAATGGGTCTGGAAAAAGTAGTCTTCTCAACATTTTAAATGGAACAGATGAAGATTTTGAAGGACAAATTGTGCTAGATGGGCTTGTTTTGGACCATCTTTGGGGAAGATTCGGTATGATTCTGCAACAAGAACATACATTTATTTCGAGTTATGAAAATAATGTAACGCTATTCAATAGTTTCAATGAAAAATTCAGAGAAGAAGATTTTGAAAAAATTCCACCACAATCCCTGTCAGGTGGTCAGCAACAACGAATGTATTTAAATCGTGAGAAAAATCGTAAAAATCCATTGCTTATCCTAGATGAACCTTTCTCTGCCTTGGATACTAATCAGTTTAAAATGGAATTGGAAAGAGTTCTGGAACTACCAAGTGCCGTCATTGTTACTTTACATCGCCAAAACGAATTATTAAGTAAGTTTGACCAAGTTTGGGAAATTAAGAATGGAGAACTTGTAATTTTGAAATAGCTAAATTATAAAGAATAAAACGCATATTATCAGGAGTTCAGAGGAGATACCGGTTTTTCTTTTTCTAATAAGGAATCTAAAATTTCTTGCTTTATATATCTGTTCAATTGATAGATTTCGTCAGAGAAAGACTGTAAAATTTTTGATATAATGTTAAGGATAGACTGACGGATACTTAGAGGATGATTTTCAAAAAAATTACAGGTGAGAAGAAAATATGTAAGATTGGACAGAAATCTCTCTACCATCATCCATGCAGAAACAAGATTATATGAAATAAAAGGAGTAACCAATGAACGGAAACTATTCAACACGTGAATACCGTGAGAAATTATATGATGATCTTCATGTTCGATTAAGAGATACAGTGATTTTGATGTGTGCGATTTTTATTGCCTCTATCGGTCTAAATATGAATTCAACAGCTGTCATTATTGGAGCCATGCTGATTTCCCCTCTTATGACACCGATTGTTGGACTGGGGTTTGGTTTAGCTATTTTTGATACGCGTTTAATCAAGCAATCTCTAGAGGTTTTATTTACTCAAGTATTGGTCAGTTTGCTTGTCTCGGCTCTGTATTTCTGGATTTCTCCCTTATCTTATGAAAGTAGTGAATTGATTGCACGAACCTCTCCAACCATTTGGGATGTTCTCATTGCTATTGCTGGTGGGATAGCAGGCGTAATTGGGTCAAGGAAAAAAGAAGCAAACAATATCGTGCCAGGAGTAGCCATTGCAACAGCTCTGATGCCACCTATCTGTACTGCAGGATATGGTTTAGCTAATGGAAATGTACGATTTTTATTTGGAGCTCTTTATCTTTTCTTGATCAACTGTGTCTTTATCATGCTAATCAACATTGTTGGAACAAGAATTATGATGAGAAAATCTCCCTTAAGTTCATTTAAAGAGCTAAACATTAAAATGAGAATTGGGTTGATATCTTTGATTGTATTATTGATTCTTCCAGCTAGTTATTCAGCAGTCACTCTGACGATAGATCAAGCGCGAAAAGAAGGAATCAAACAGTTTGTAGGAAAAGAGTTCGCCAATCACACGGTCATTAATCAAGTCTACAAGTCAAGGAACAATGAATTGGTCTTGACGGTTGTTGGAGATCCGATTTCAGAAGAAGAAATAGAAATGCTCCACCAAAAACAAGCCTCTTACGGTATTCAATCTGTTCAATTGAAAGTCAATCAAGTTCATAATTCGACAAAATTAGACAGTGATACGACCAAGGAATTTTATGAAACCATTAACAAGTATATCGATCAAAAACTCTCTGAAAAGGATTCACAAAAAGATCTCGTAAAAGAAAATGAAGCAGACAAGGAATGAGGATATTGACCTTATCTAACTCATGAAAGAAAATCTTGTGTGGTGGTTTGGTCAATCACTACTAGCTCGGATTAAATAAAATATAAAAAAGCAACAGCTGAAATAGTTGTTGCTTTTTAGGTATCTAGGATTTTATCCCAGGTTTTATCTCTTATTTCTCAACGCGTGATTTGTTGGCGATATCAGCTAGGATAGCTTGAACAAAATCATCAACTGAGACAGTTTGTGTTTCTTTTTGTCCGTAGCGACGAACGTTGACTGTTCCGTCTTCCATTTCCTTGTCCCCAACGATCAATTGGTAAGGAATCTTGCTTGTTTGTGAAGCACGGATCTTGAACTGCATTTTTTCATTGCGCTCATCTACATCTGCACGGACACCGCGGTCACGGAGTTTCTTAGCCACTTCCCAAGCGTAGTCCACGTGTTTTTCGTTAGATACTGGGATGAGGGTTACTTGGTGTGGTGCAAGCCATGTTGGGAAGGCACCCTTGTAGTTCTCAATCAAAATAGCTGTGAAGCGTTCCATGGTTGAGATAACTCCACGGTGAATCATAACTGGACGGTGCTCTTCGCCATCAGCTCCGATGTATTTAAGGTCGAAGCGTTCTGGAAGCAAGAAGTCAAGTTGGATAGTAGAAAGGGTTTCTTCTTTTCCAAGGGCTGTCTTAACTTGAATATCCAATTTTGGTCCGTAGAAGGCTGCTTCACCTTCAGCTTCAAAGTAGTTAACACCCATTTCATCAAGTGCTGCACGAAGCATAGTTTGGGCATTTTCCCACATCTCATCGTTATCAAAGTACTTGTGAGTATCTTGAGGGTCACGAAGAGAGAGGCGGAAGCGGTATTCAGTCAAGTTGAAATCTTCATAAACATCGATAATCAACTGAAGGGCACGCTGGAATTCTTCTTGGATTTGTTCTGGAGTCACAAAGAGGTGACCGTCGTTGAGTGACATTTCACGTACACGTTGAAGACCAGTGAGGGCACCAGATTTTTCATAACGGTGCATCATACCGATTTCAGCGATACGGATTGGCAACTCACGGTAAGAGTGAACATGGTGTTTGAAGACTTGGATGTGGTGCGGACAGTTCATTGGACGAAGGACAAATTCTTCCCCGTCACCCATGTCCATAGTTGGGAACATGTCTTCTTGGTAATGATCCCAGTGACCAGAAGTCTTGTAAAGTTCAACAGAAGCAAGTGGTGGAGTGTAAACATGTTGGTAGCCAGAAGCCAACTCTTTGTCTACGATGTAGCGTTCCAATTCACGACGAATAGTCGCACCATTTGGCAACCAGAATGGAAGCCCTTGACCAACCTCTTGAGAAATCATGAAGAGGTCAAGCTCTTTACCAAGTTTACGGTGATCACGTTCCTTAGCTTCTTCACGCATTTGAAGGTAGTTTTTCAAGTCTTTCTTGTCAAACCAAGCTGTACCGTAGATACGTTGCATCATAGCGTTGTCGCTATTTCCACGCCAGTAAGCACCTGCTACATGGAGAAGGTGGAAGATTTGGATACGGCCTGTTGATGGGACGTGAGGGCCACGGCAAAGGTCTACATATTCACCCTGACGATAGATAGTCAAACCACCTTCGTCTTCAGAGTGTTCTTCAATCAATTCCAACTTGTAAGGGTCGTTCTTGAAGATTTCACGTGCCTCGTCTTTAGTAACTTCTTCACGGATTGATGGGAAGTTTTCTTTGACAATTTTTTGCATTTCTTCTTCGATACGAGGAAGGTCTTCGTTAGAGATTTGACCAGTTGAGTTGTCAGTATCGTAGTAGAAACCATCTTCGATGGCTGGACCAACTCCCAAGTGAATGTCTGGGAAAAGACGACGAGCTGCTTGGGCGAACAAGTGAGCTGCTGAGTGACGCAAGATTGGAAGGGCATCTTCGTGATCAGGTGTCACGATTTCGATGCTTCCATCTTCAGTGATAGCACGAGTAGTGTCGATGAGTTTGCCGTTGAATTTACCAGCCAAGGCCTTTTTAGCTAGGGAATTGCTGATAGATTGGGCAATTTCAAAAGTAGTAACGCCAGATTCGAATTCACGAACAGCGCCATCTGGGAAAGTAATGTTAATCATGATGTTCTCCTTACTTATATTATTGACGAATATGTTAACCCTATTCTGAAAACAGGGACAGAGGATTGTGAAAGATAGAAAAACAAAAAGCGACATCCTCAAAAGGACGTCGCAACGTGGTTCCACCTTCATTTATGTTCCTCAAAAGAGAGGGACACCTCTGATTGGCTCTAACGTGGCCACCGTTTTATGTTTTCATAAAAAACTCAAGAGTAGTATCAGTTTAGGCTCTCTATGCGTTTCCAGCAACCACGCACTCTCTAGTAGAAAGGGACTAAGTGACTTGTCTCTATGGATTATTATAGCATGATTGTGAGATTTTTCAAGGATTTTGTGAAAGTTTTTTGTTTTTCAGTTTTGTAGAATATGCTTGATGCCAATACCGGAAGCCATGCCCACCAGAGCCAAGGTTTCATAGATTAGCAAGTAAATTAGTATAAACTCACCAAAGGTTATGATAGTAAAGCAAAAGAGCAGTCCGTTACCAATTAACCACCAAAGTGAGAAACGGAAACGGTAGCTATAAAGTAGCGATACAATCAAGATTACCAGAGGTGTAAAGAAGAGAATATTATTTACGTAGAGACTCTTGAGAAAAAGGGGGTCAGAAATGATTAGTGATAACAACTGATAAAGTGGCCAATAAAAGAAAAATATGACCAGATAGTAGGGGAGATGGGAATAGAATCTACGCATGATAATCACCTCGTTTTAAAAAACAGATAACTTAGATTTCTTACTATAATTATTATAGCATATTTAAAACAAGAAAGTAAATCTGTTGACAAAGAAGTTAGTTATTGATAGAATAGTGAATGTCGTAAAGACAAATAACTTCTTCTTGGTTACAGGCATGCCAACCTGTCACTCGGATGAAGCCAAATAAAAAGGAGAAACATCATGGCAATCTCAAAAGAGAAAAAAAATGAAATCATTGCACAATATGCACGTCACGAAGGTGATACAGGTTCAGTAGAGGTTCAAGTTGCTGTCCTTACTTGGGAAATCAACCACCTTAACGAACACATCAAACAACACAAAAAAGACCACGCTACTTACCGTGGATTGATGAAAAAAATCGGTCGCCGTCGTAACTTGCTTGCATACTTGCGTAAAAATGACGTTAACCGTTACCGTGAGTTGATCAACTCTCTAGGACTTCGTCGCTAATCTTGCGTCTAAAACGTTTCTATACTTCGTTGGCTTCGGCTCGATGTACCATTAGTACAATATTCGCCTCGTCGCCTAGTCTATAAACGTTTTATCCAGCAAGACTGGAGCTCTCTGATTTTAAGAGGGCTTTTTTTGTTGTCACCTTACCTTGGTATGCTCAAGTACTATCTTTGCTTATGCTTCCTAGCATTGTAAGGTAAAATAAACCAGCTTTTCTCCCTTCGGGGAGATTTTTTTGTTTCACTAAAAATTTCGTACAATCTTCGGCTTACCGCCTAATCTATAAACGTTTTATCTAGCAAGAATCGTGATGCTAAGGGCGTCAAAATTCCGTATGAAAATAGGGAAAGGATACCGTGTTCGATGAACACAAGGAGTTTCATCTTTTTCACTAGGATTTTAGCCCAAGCTCAAATCAGCTCTCTGACTTCAGAGGGCTTTTTTATTGAGGTTTTATAGGTCACAATTTTGGAGACTACAAAAACCTCAAATGGTATCAGCTAATTACACCATAAAGGTGCGTAACTACTCGGCTTGAAAAGCCGAGTAGCTGTCTGCAAGCCCCCTCGGAGAGCCCACACTTTACGAAGTAAAGTATAGTATGTTATACTTTACATGGAAGTAGTCACCGAATTTCAGTTAGAAATTACTTTGTAACTACGTTTAGAAATTACTTTGTAACTACGTTTTGAGGAGGAGTAAAATGCTTTCCTATGTTCGAAATTACCCACTAGCGATAGCTAAATTAATGTGTCTGTGCTCTCCTAAAATCTGCTGATTTATTACTGACCAATACAGGAGGTTTTTTATGGGACAGACAATCATATCTGCTATTGGTGTTTATATTTCCACCAGTATCGATTATTTAATTATTTTAATTATTTTATTTGCACAGCTATCACAGAATAAACAAAAATGGCATATTTATGCGGGGCAATATCTAGGCACAGGCTTACTTGTAGGGGCGAGTTTAGTTGCTGCTTATGTCGTTAATTTCGTGCCTGAAGAATGGATGGTTGGATTGCTTGGTTTAATCCCTATCTATTTAGGGATTCGCTTTGCAATTGTTGGAGAAGGTGAGGAAGAAGAGGAAGAAGAGGAAGAAATTATTGAAAGATTAGAACAAAGCAAGGCAAATCAACTGTTTTGGACAGTTACATTGCTAACAATTGCGTCTGGCGGAGATAATTTAGGTATCTATATACCTTATTTTGCTTCGTTAGATTGGTCACAGACCCTCGTGGCCTTGCTTGTGTTTGTAATCGGTATAATTATCTTATGCGAGATTAGTCGGGTGTTATCCTCTATTCCGTTAATATTCGAGACAATTGAAAAATACGAGCGAATCATTGTGCCCTTAGTATTCATTCTACTTGGACTATACATCATGTATGAAAATGGCACGATAGAGACTTTTCTGACCGTGTAGATTTTTTTGTTTCACTAGGATTTTAGCCCGGGTTCAAATCAGCTCTCTGATTTTCAGAGGGCTTTTTACGTTGTCACCTTACCTCGATATACTCAAGTATTATCTTTACTTACGGTTCCTAGCACTATAAAACCAACTATATTCATTTGTTCTTATCTTGTTCCATTGTTGAAAATATGGTATACTTTTCATGAGAATTTTCTAAATTTTTAATATTCTATCAAAGGAGGTTTACATGCTTTCCAAATTTTCTGGAAGCCGACAAGACCAGCAATTTGTGTTACTTTTAGTTATTTTGCTAGGTATTTTAGGGATTTCTCTCTTTCTAGCAGTTTCAATGGGATCTGTTGCGATTGATCTAGGAGATACCTATCGGATTATGTTGAGCAGGTTGGGATTTCCTCTTGAGATAGGAGAGGTTTCCAAGTCTACTCTTGCCATTGTATGGAACATGAGATTCCCCCGAGTATTGTTAGGTCTGATAGTAGGAGCAGGCCTTTCTATGTGTGGTAGTGTGATGCAGTCTACAGTGAACAATCCCATAGCAGAGCCTTATGTCTTAGGAATATCTGCGGGTGCAACTCTAGGTGCAACATTGAGCATCATTCTTGGTTTAAAAGTGATGATTAGCCTTGGAGCTTTTCTTGGAGCTATTTTGGCAACAATTGCTGTCCTCCTCATTGCCTCTATGCAGGGAAGGATGACGACTTCTAGTCTAATCTTATCGGGAACGGTAGTCAACGCTCTCTTTTTGGCTTTTTCAAACTTTATTATCTCAGTCGGCGCTAATGCGGATAGTGTGATGACCATTAAGTTTTGGACCATGGGCTCGCTCGCTGGGACTTCCTGGTCTGACTTAGTCCTGCCAACTATAGTAGTAGGAATAGCCTTTCTATTTTTCGCTACCCAGTATCGTGTTTTCAATGCGATGATGATGGGAGATGAGGCTGCTTTAACTTTGGGAATTCCTTTACGATTTTATTGGTATCTTTATGTGACCATGGTGGCTGTGCTAACAGCAGTATTAGTGGCAACCTGTGGGATTATTGGATTTGTCGGTCTGATTACTCCACATTTAGCTCGAGGGTTAGTAGGAACGAATTATAAGAGGCTTTTTCCCGTTGCAACCTTGCTGGGTGCCCTCTTTGTTATCTGGGCAGACGTACTCTCTCGTATCATCATTCCAAACGCAGAGCTTCCTATTGGTATTTTCACAGCCTTAGTAGGTGCTCCCTTCTTTATCTACATTGTTGGAGGTAGACGAAGGGAGGTGAGGGTCTGATATGGACTTGATTTGTCAGGATATCCATTTTGGACTAGGAGAGAAAAAAATCCTTAAAGGAGTCTCTCTTAAGGTTAAAGGGAATCAATTTCACACGATATTAGGACCAAATGGAAGTGGAAAAACCAGTCTACTTAAACTCCTCTATCGTCAGGAAAAGGCGGACAAAGGTTTGATAAGCCTAGATGGAAAGCCTCTGGAACAATGGATGCTCAAAGAAACAGCCAAGCAAATGGCAGTTGTGACCCAGTTTAATCAACTGCAGTTTGATTGTACAGTTGAAGAAATCGTCTTGCTGGGAAGAACTCCCCACCTCTCTTTTTTACAGAAGGAAAGGGAAAGAGATTTTACACTCGTTCAAGATGCCCTCGTTAAGGTGGATATGCTCGAGAAGAAAACTCGTCTCTATTCGTCTCTGTCAGGGGGAGAAAAACAGCGAGTCTTACTAGCCCGCGCCTTGGCGCAAGAACCGACTCTTTTACTCCTAGACGAACCAACCAATCACCTGGATATCAGGTATCAGCTAGACTTGTTAGCCATTGTGAAAAATCTCAAGGTCAATGTTCTAGCTGTCCTACATGATATTCAACTTGCTTGTCGCTATTCGGATTATCTCTATTTGATGAAAGAGGGAGAAATCCTTTACCAAGGTACTCCAAAGGAGACCATCACCCCTGAGTCATTGCAAACTGTATATGGAGTTCAAAGTCAGGTGACTTGGACCGAGGATCAGCAAGCTATGATTCACTATTTATAAGAATGAAAAGGAAAACAAGATGAAAAAAACACTCAGTATTTTACTCGTGACAGTAGCTACCTTAACTTTGGCAGCTTGTGGTAACACTACTACAGAAAAAACTACCACACAGTCTAGCACAGAGACAAGTCAAAAGGCTAACGCAGAGACGACTTATCCGCTAACTATCAAAACTTATGATGCTAAAGGAAATGAAGTCGAACAAGTTTTTGACAAGGCACCTGAAAAAGTTATTACCAATAATCTTTCAACCACTGAAATCTTATTGGAGTTGGGGTTGAAGGATAAAATTGTTGGCATGCTTAACCCAGACAATGCTGTGACGGACAAATACAAGGACGCGATTGCGACTATTCCTCAAATTGGGGATAAAAAAACAGTCTCACAAGAGACAGTCCTTTCTTATGAGCCAGACGCTGTGATGGGGAGAAACATGATGTTTTCTGAAAAATCCTTGGGGACAGTTAGCACTTGGAATGAAAACAAAATCCCAGTTTATACGCAAAAAGCTTCTCTCTCAACAATTCAGCAAGATTTGGGGAATATCGTAGAAGATGTCAAAAATCTGGGAATGATTTTTAATGTTCAGGACAAGGCCAATGAATACGCAGCCCAATTACAAACTAAAATTGACGCTGTTAAGAAAGCAAACCCAGCAAGTCAAGGTGAAAAGAAAAAGGCTTTGATTATGGTTGCTTATAATGATGAAACCTTCGGTGCCTACAAGTCTGCTTTGCAAGAAAGTTTGCTGAACCAACTTGGTTATACAAACGTTGCTACGGGGACATCAGGCTTGACCTTGGAAAATCTCGTGTCAATGGATCCTGAATTGATTATCTATGTAACCAGCGATCGTAATAAAAAATTGGATGAAAAAGCAGTAGAGTTGCTGAAGGCAAATGCTGTTTTGGAAAGCGTTCCTGCTATTAAGAATCAAAAAATCATGACCATCTCTTACGATGAGTTGATGGATTATGGTCCAGCAGTGATTGATTCCCTTGAGAAAATCAATGACTTTATCAATAAATAATGAGTTTGATTGGGAAGGAATCCAAGTCAAGGTCAGCCTTCCTTTGACCTATGATCCCAATCAAACCTATCCAGTTATTCTCTTGAATGATGGAAACTTGGATTTCCTATCGTCCCTTTCCGAATCTGTGATTTTAGTGGGCTTGACCTCTAAAAATCGCCTAGATGACTACACTCCATGGAAGGCGGCTGCTTTGAGAGATGGAGCTCCAGATTTTGGCGGTCAGGCAAATGCTTATCATAGTGATTTATTTGGAGGTCTTTTAGATAAGTTGCAGTCGCTTTATCGACTGGATGAAGCACGCCTTGCCTACGGAGGTTATTCACTAGGTGGCTTGGTGGCAGTTTACAGTCTTTTCAGCTTTGATAAGGTTTCCTGTGTTTTTTCTATCTGCGGTTCCTTTTGGTATCCTGATTTTGTGGCTTACTGCAAGGCAGAGACAGTGAAAAATCTAGACTGTTTGCTGTATTTACAGAATGGTCAAACAGAAGGAGTCAATCATAGCAATCGCTTGGCTCAAGCACCAGTCTATGCTGAGAAAATCCATACCAGTCTTCAGAAACGCTATCCGAACAGCCAGTTTGTCTTTGACCCTTATGGACACCACGAACAAGTAGCTGAGCGATTCCTAGCTTTTTCTAGCTGGTTGGCCCAAAAATGGAAAATCGAATAAAAGATTTATCCCTTGGCTTTTGCCAAGGGATTGTTGTATTTATTTAACCAAGGTTTTCTCTCTTTTTATCTGGATTCCATACAAAGCTTGCGATAAAGCTAAAGATGATGGTTAGGATAGCGAGGATAATGGCAAGGATGAGGGCAGGGATGCGGATAAACCACCAGAGTGGATTTGGTTTTTTATTATTGTGCCATTGTTTCGTTTCTTCATCCAGACGTTGGAATTCTGCTTGGATACGATTGGCGACTGTTTCAATGCCTTCATCATTCATTTTCTTGATATCTGAGATATCGATTGGATTTCCAAAGTTCATATCAACACGCTCACGGCTAACCAAGCCCTTCAAGGTCATAGGACCTGTATAGGTAACCGGCATGATACGGACCTTGGCCATTTTGGCAATCAGGGCTACGCCACCCTTGACATCGTTTGAGTGACGGCTCCCACTTGGAAACATGATGAGAGAGCGGTCACTTTTTTTAAGAACATTGATAGGGTATTTGATGGCTGAGGCGCTAGGATTTTCACGGTCGATAGGAAAGGCGCCACACATACGGATCCACCAACCAAAGATACGGTTGGTAAAGAGCTCTTTTTTGGCCATAAAGATGAACTGTTTTGGCTTGGTCGCAAAGGCCATGTAAACAGGATCCCACCAGGTACGGTGAGGCGCAACCAAAATATAATTTTCATCTTGATTAGGAATTTTATCAGTATTATGATAATGGGCATTGCCATTGATGGACCATAGGAGTAATACAACTAATCCACGTAAATAAGTATAAAACATGCGATCTCCTTCGATTCTTTTCTTGTTATTATTATACCTTATCAAAGGAGGGCTGGCAAACTTTTCCCTTGACCAGGTCCATATTTGGGATGAGATTAGAATTCTTTTAGAAAAAATGATATGATATAATTTATGGATAAAAATAAGATTATGGGATTAACCCAAAGAGAAGTCGAGGAAAGACAGGCTAAGGGCTTGGTCAATGATTTTACTGCTTCGGCCAGTACCAGCACTTGGCAAATCATCAAACGAAATGTCTTTACCCTTTTTAACGCTTTGAACTTTGCCATTGCTTTGGCCCTTGCCTTTGTGCAGGCTTGGAGCAATCTGGTCTTCTTTGTCGTTATCTGCTTTAACGCTTTTTCAGGGATTGTGACGGAGCTCCGTGCCAAGCATATGGTGGACAAGCTCAATCTCATGACCAAGGAAAAGGTCAAGACTATTCGTGATGGCCAGGAAGTGGCTCTTAATCCTGAAGAATTGGTGTTAGGAGATGTCATTCGTTTGTCTGCTGGAGAGCAAATTCCTAGTGATGCCTTGGTTTTGGAAGGCTTTGCGGAAGTCAATGAAGCCATGTTGACGGGGGAAAGTGATTTGGTGCAAAAGGAAGTTGACGCCTTGCTTTTGTCAGGAAGTTTCCTAGCCAGTGGGGCAGTTTTAGCTCAAGTTCACCATGTCGGTGCAGACAACTATGCTGCTAAACTTATGCTTGAGGCTAAGACTGTGAAACCTATCAACTCTCGTATCATGGAATCGCTGGACAGGTTAGCAGGTTTTACTGGGAAAATTATCATTCCTTTTGGTCTAGCTCTCTTGCTAGAAGCCTTGATTTTAAAAGGCTTGCCTCTTAAGTCGTCCGTTGTAAACTCGTCGACAGCTCTTTTGGGGATGTTACCTAAGGGAGTTGCCCTTTTGACCATCACTTCGCTCTTGACAGCGGTGATTAAGTTAGGCTTGAAAAAGGTCTTGGTGCAGGAGATGTACTCCGTTGAGACCTTGGCGCGCGTGGATATGCTCTGTTTGGATAAGACGGGCACCATCACCCAAGGAAAGATGCAGGTAGAGGCTGTTCTTCCTCTGACGGAAACTTATGGTGAAGAGACTATTGCCAACATTTTGACTAGCTATATAGCTCATAGTGAGGATAAAAATCCAACTGCCCAAGCTATTCGCCAGCGATTCCAAGGCCAAGTAGCCTATTCTATGATTTCCAATCTCCCCTTCTCAAGCGACCGCAAGTGGGGTGCTATGGAGTTAGAAGGTTTGGGAACAGTTTTCTTAGGGGCGCCTGA
Source organism: Streptococcus sp. 2342 (assembly GCF_013276795.1). GTDB lineage: Bacteria > Bacillota > Bacilli > Lactobacillales > Streptococcaceae > Streptococcus. The sequence continues at coordinate 229,189 of NZ_VMLR01000002.1, read as the reverse complement.
GATGTTGCTGGATTCTGAGGTCCCAGAAGCCAGAGAGGCCTTGGAGAGAGGTTCACGTGTCTTGGTCTTGGCTCTCAGTCAGGAAAAACTAGACCATCACAAACCACAGAAACCATCTGATATTCAGGCTCTAGCCTTGCTGGAAATATTGGATCCCATTCGAGAGGGAGCAGCAGAGACGCTGGACTATCTCCGTTCTCAGGAAGTGGGCCTCAAGATTATCTCTGGTGACAATCCAGTTACGGTATCCAGCATTGCCCAGAAGGCTGGTTTTGCGGACTATGATAGTTATGTAGATTGCTCGAAAATTACGGATGAGGAATTGGTTGCTATGGCGGAGGAGACTGCTATTTTCGGACGGGTTTCCCCTCATCAAAAGAAACTCATCATCCAAACTCTGAAAAAAGCGGGTCATACAACGGCTATGACGGGAGACGGAGTCAATGATATTCTGGCTCTTCGTGAGGCGGATTGTTCTATCGTAATGGCGGAGGGAGATCCTGCGACTCGTCAGATTGCAAATCTGGTTCTCTTGAACTCTGACTTTAATGATGTTCCTGAGATTCTCTTTGAAGGTCGTCGCGTAGTCAATAACATTGCCCATATCGCCCCGATTTTCTTGATTAAGACCATCTATTCTTTCCTATTAGCGGTCATCTGTATTGCCAGTGCTCTTCTGGGACGGTCTGAATGGATCTTGATTTTCCCCTTTATTCCAATCCAGATTACCATGATTGACCAGTTTGTGGAAGGTTTCCCACCATTCGTTCTGACTTTTGAGCGAAATATCAAACCTGTTGAGCCAAATTTCCTCAGAAGATCCATGCTTCGTGCCCTACCAAGCGCTCTCATGGTCGTCTTCAGCGTTCTCTTTGTGAAAATATTTGGAAGTAGCCAAGGTTGGTCTGAGTTAGAAATCTCAACTCTCCTCTATTATCTCTTGGGGTCAATTGGTTTCTTATCCGTATTTAGAGCCTGCATGCCATTTACCCTATGGCGTGTCCTCTTGATTGTTTGGTCAGTAGGAGGCTTCCTAGCCACAGCTCTCTTCCCAAGAATTCAAAAACTGCTTGAAATTTCAACCTTAACAGGACAAACATTACCTGTTTATGGTGTCATGATGTTGGTCTTTACCGTGATTTTCATCCTGACTAGTCGCTATCAAGCCAGAAAATAAAGAAAGGCTGCAATCTGTGGATTGCGGTCTTTTTAGGTACAAGATTGCTAGCTGAAATGTGGTATAATAAGAGGTAATAGAGTTTTGGAAAGTGAGAGAAGATGATTTCAAAGAGATTAGAATTGGTGGCTTCTTTTGTGCCACGGGGAGCCATTTTACTAGATGTGGGGAGTGACCATGCTTATCTGCCTATCGAGTTGATCGAAAGAGGACAAATTAAAAATGCTATTGCGGGTGAGGTGGTGGAAGGTCCCTACCAGTCTGCGGTCAAAAATGTTGAGGCTCACGGCCTAAAGGAAAAAATCCAGGTTCGTTTAGCCAATGGCTTGGCAGCTTTTGAAGAGACTGACCAAGTGTCTGTCATTACCATTGCTGGTATGGGTGGTCGTTTGATTGCTAGGATATTGGAAGAAGGCTTGGACAAGTTAGCTAATGTAGAGCGTTTGATCCTCCAGCCCAATAATCGTGAAGACGATTTGCGTATCTGGTTACAAGAGAACGGATTTCAGATTGTAGCTGAAAACATCTTAGAAGAAGCTGGCAAGTTTTACGAGATTTTGGTTGTGGAAGCAGGACAAATGAAGCTATCAGCCAGTGATGTTCGCTTTGGTCCTTTTTTGTCCAAAGAAGTCAGCCCAGTCTTTGTCCAAAAATGGCAAAAAGAAGCTGTTAAGCTAGAGTTTGCCCTCGGAAAAATCCCAGAAAAAAATCTGGAGGAACGTCAAGTTCTAGTGGATAAAATTCAAGCCATCAAGGAGGTTCTCCATGCTAGCAAGTGAAGTAATTAACGCATATGAAGCCTTTTGCCCTCAGGAATTTTCAATGGAGGGAGACAGTCGTGGCCTGCAAATTGGAACTTTGGACAAGGATATCCAAAGGGTTATGGTGGCTCTCGATATTCGTGAAGAAACGGTGGCTGAAGCCATTGAAAAGGGTGTGGACTTGATTATTGTCAAGCACGCGCCGATTTTCCGTCCCATCAAGGATTTGATATCCAGCCGTCCACAAAATCAGATTTACATTGATCTCATCAAGCATGACATCGCAGTTTATGTAAGCCATACCAATATTGACATCGTTGAAAATGGCCTTAATGACTGGTTCTGCCAGATGCTAGGCATTGAGGAGACGACTTATCTGCAGGAGACAGGTCCTGAACGTGGGATTGGACGTATTGGGAATATTCAGCCTCAGACCTTTGGAGAATTAGCCCAGAATGTCAAGCAAGTCTTTGGTCTAGATAGTCTTCGATTGGTGCATTATCAAGAGAGTGATTTGCAGAAGTCTATTTCAAGAGTGGCCATCTGTGGTGGTAGCGGGCAGTCTTTCTATAAGGATGCTTTAGCTAAAGGAGCAGAAGTCTATATCACTGGTGATATTTACTACCACACTGCCCAGGATATGTTGTCTGATGGCTTGTTGGCATTGGACCCAGGTCACTATATTGAAGTGATTTTTGTGGAAAAAATTGCAGAGCTTCTTAATCTATGGAAAAGAGAAAATGGCTGGACAATCGATATTGTACCTAGTCAAGCATCGACCAATCCTTTCCACCATATCTAGTTAGAAAGTGAAAACAATGAAAAAAGTTGCTATTATCGGAGCAGGAATTGTGGGAGCCACAGCAGCCTACTACCTCTCGAAAGAAAGTGACCTAGAAGTAACCGTCTTTGACCATGGACAAGGTCAAGCTACCAAGGCCGCAGCAGGAATTATCAGCCCCTGGTTTTCCAAACGCCGCAACAAGGCCTGGTACAAAATGGCACGCTTGGGGGCTGATTTTTATGTGGATTTATTAGCTGATTTAGAGAAGTCAGGGCAAGAAATAGACTTTTACCAGCGTTCGGGAGTTTTTCTCTTGAAAAGACATGAATCCAAGTTGGAAGAACTCTATCAACTAGCCTTCCAGCGAAGAGAAGAATCTCCCTTGATAGGGCAATTAGCCATTCTGGATCAAACATCAGCAAATGAATTATTCCCTGGTTTGCAGGGATTTGACCACCTGCTCTATGCTTCTGGTGGAGCGAGAGTAGATGGACAACTCTTAGTCACTCGTTTGCTGGAAGCCAGTCACGTCAAGCTGGTCAAAGAAAAAGTGACTCTGACACCTTTAGCATCAGGTTATCAGATTGGCGAAGAGGTGTTTGATCAGGTTATTTTGGCGACGGGAGCTTGGTTGGGGGACTTGTTAGAACCCTTGGGTTATACTGTGGATGTCCGTCCTCAAAAAGGGCAATTACGAGATTATCAGCTTGCCCAAGACATGGAAGCTTACCCTGTTGTCATGCCAGAAGGGGAGTGGGATTTGATTCCTTTTGCAGGTGGGAAATTGTCCTTAGGAGCCACCCATGAAAATGACATGGGATTTGATTTGACGGTAGATGAAGCCTTGCTCCAGCAAATGGAGGAAGCAACTTTGCCTCACTATCCTGTTTTATCGGAAGCGACTTCCAGAAGTGAACGAGTGGGAATTCGTGCCTACACCAGTGATTTCTCACCTTTCTTTGGGCAGGTGCCAGAATTGGCAGGTGTCTATGCTGCTAGTGGACTAGGTTCATCAGGGCTCACAACTGGTCCTATCATTGGCTACCATCTAGCTCAACTGGTCCAAGACAAGGAGTTGACCTTGGACCCTGAAAACTATCCAATTGAAAACTATGTCAAACGAGTAAAAAGTGAATAAGAATTTTACTGAAATTTTAGCCATCCCTCTAGGACGGCAAATGACATTCCCTATCAAAAATGGTAAAATAAGAAAAAATAATCCGAGAATCGAGGAAAGAAGATGCAAGAAAAGATTTTGGTAACGGGTGGGGCAGGTTTTATTGGAACCCACACTGTTATTGAGTTAATCCAAGCAGGTCATCAGGTTGTTGTGGTGGATAACCTTGTCAACAGCAATCGAAAAAGTTTAGAAGTTGTTGAAAGAATTACAGGAGTTGAAGTGCCTTTCTATGAGGCAGATATTCGTGATACAGATACCCTCAGAGATATTTTCAAGCAAGAAGAACCAACAGGGGTCATTCACTTCGCTGGCTTGAAGGCTGTCGGTGAATCTACCCGTATCCCTCTTGCCTATTATGACAACAATATAGCAGGAACTCTTAGTCTTTTGAAGGTAATGGAAGAAGCCAACTGTAAAAACATCATTTTCAGTTCTTCTGCGACAGTTTACGGAGATCCGCACACAGTACCCATCTTGGAAGATTTCCCACTTTCAGTGACCAATCCATACGGTCGTACCAAACTCATGTTAGAGGAAATTTTGACAGATATCTACAAGGCAGACTCAGAATGGAATGTGGTCTTGCTTCGTTACTTTAACCCAATCGGAGCCCATGAGAGTGGTGATTTAGGAGAAAATCCAAATGGTATTCCAAACAATCTCTTGCCATATGTGACGCAAGTAGCCGTTGGAAAACTAGAACAAGTGCAAGTGTTTGGAGACGATTACGATACGGAAGACGGAACGGGTGTTCGTGACTATATCCACGTCGTCGATTTGGCCAAAGGTCACGTCGCAGCTCTGAAAAAAATCCAAAAAGGTTCAGGTCTAAACGTTTATAACCTTGGAACAGGTAAAGGCTACTCAGTTCTTGAAATTATCCAAAATATGGAAAAAGCAGTGGGACGTCCGATTCCTTACCGCATTGTAGACCGTCGCCCAGGTGATATTGCAGCATGCTATTCAGATCCTGCAAAAGCCAAAGCAGAACTTGGCTGGGAAGCAGAATTCGACATCACCCAAATGTGTGAAGACGCATGGCGTTGGCAAAGCAAGCATCCAAATGGATTTGAAGACTAAGATGGTGATGTCAATCATTGTCCCCTGTTTAAACGAAGAGGAAGTACTTCCTCTTTTTTATCAGGCTTTGGAAGATTTGATTCCTGATTTGGAAACAGAAATCGAGTATGTCTTTGTCGATGATGGCTCAAGCGATGGAACCTTGGAACTCTTAAAGGCCTATCGGGAACAAAATCCGGCAGTGCATTATATTTCTTTCTCGCGAAATTTTGGCAAAGAAGCAGCTCTGTATGCAGGCTTACAATATGCGACAGGAGATCTGGTGGTGGTAATGGATGCAGACCTCCAGGATCCTCCGAGTATGTTGCTTGAGATGAAAAATTTACTAGACCAGAATGCAGACTTGGACTGCGTAGGAACACGAAGAACCAGTCGAGAGGGAGAACCCTTCTTTCGCAGTTTCTGTGCAGATCTCTTTTACCGCCTTATGCAAAAAATTAGCCCAGTAGCCTTGCCCTCAGGTGTTCGTGATTTTCGCATGATGAGAAGGTCTGTAGTCGATGCCATTTTAAGTTTGACTGAGTTCAATCGTTTTTCTAAAGGACTTTTTGCCTGGGTCGGTTTTAAAACCTACTATCTGGACTATCCTAATGTCGAAAGGCAGGCCGGCAAGACCAGTTGGAGTTTTAGGAAACTCTTTTTCTACTCCATTGAAGGGATTGTTAATTTTTCAGATTTCCCCCTGATTATAGCCTTTGTAGCTGGTCTCCTATCTTGTTTTATTTCTCTACTGATGACCTTTTTTGTTGTGGTTCGGACTCTCATTTTGGGCAATCCGACATCAGGTTGGACCTCTCTGATGGCTGTTATTCTCTTTCTTGGAGGCATTCAACTCTTGACCATTGGAATTCTCGGCAAGTACATCAGTAAAATTTATTTGGAGACCAAAAAAAGACCACTTTATCTCATCAAAGAAAAAAGTGACCTTCCTGATTTTACAGAAAAAAATAAAGTGAAAAGACTATAATTTTACATGGAAATATGCTAAACTAGAGGGAGTAGATTATCGCCATTGATTTATGCTTCCTGATTGCTAATCAGGGCGAGAGTTGGGCAGTTTTTAACAGCTTCTAAGACATCCTGACAAGGAGAAATTTCTTTTTCTAGTTGATCAGGATCATCGTAAAAACGCACGATTCCATTATCGTGGTAATCAAATAAATCAGAATAAGTTTGGCAAAGCCCACAGGCGATACATCGTTCAGGTATAAGTGTGATTTTCATGTTCATATTTATATTGTAATAAGAAAAGTAAAAAAAAACAAGGAGTAGGGTATGGAAAAAGAACCGTGGCAAGAAGATATTTATGATCAAGAAGAATCAAGAGCAGAGCGTCGTAAGAGAACTCAAGGCAGAGATGTAGTGGCCAATCGTGTCTTGACGATTTTAGCTAGTATTTTCTTCGTGATTGTAGTCGTGATGATTATTGTTCTTATCTATCTATCAACGGGGGGGAGTAATCGCACGGCAGCCTTGAAAGATTTTCACGATTCTGATGCAAGTGTAGTACAAGTCTCATCTTCAAGCAGTTCCCAGCCTGAGCAGAGTTCAGAATCTTCTTCTGAACACTCGGAGGAAGCTACAGATCCAGAAGGGACGACAAAAGTCTTAGCTGGAGAAGGGGAAGCAGCCATTGCCGCTCGTGCAGGAATCTCCATTGCTCAGTTAGAGGCCTTAAATCCTGGGCACATGGCTACAGGATCTTGGTTTGCTAATCCAGGTGATGTTATAAAAATAAAATAGGAGCCGATATGAAAACAATTCAAATTGCTATTGACGGTCCTGCTTCAAGTGGTAAGAGTACGGTCGCAAAAATTATTGCCAAGGACTTTGGATACACCTACCTAGATACAGGTGCCATGTATCGTGCAACGACCTACATGGCTCTCCAAAACCAGTTAGGAGTAGAAGAAGTCGAAGCCCTTCTAGCCTTGTTGGACCAGCATCCAATCAGTTTTGGACGTTCAGAAACTGGAGAACAGCTTGTCTTTGTAGGGGATGTGGATATTACCCACCCTATCCGTGAAAATGAGGTGACCAATCATGTTTCTGCTATTGCAGCAATTCCTCAAGTGCGTGAGAAACTGGTTTCTCTCCAACAAGAAATTGCCCAACAAGGCGGGATTGTCATGGACGGTCGCGATATTGGGACTGTTGTATTGCCACAAGCAGAATTAAAAATTTTCCTAGTAGCTTCTGTTGATGAGAGAGCAGAGCGTCGTTACAAGGAAAATGTTGCCAAGGGAATTGAAACAGACCTTGAAACTCTAAAAGAGGAAATTGCTGCGCGTGACTACAAGGATAGTCATCGTGAGACTTCGCCTCTCAAACAAGCAGAGGATGCTGTCTACCTTGATACAACTGGTTTGAACATTCAAGAAGTAGTTGAAAAAATCAAAGCAGAAGCTAAAAAAAGAATGTAAATGTAGAAAAGCCGATAGATAGATATCGGTTTTTTTCTAAATTTGTCAAAATGCTGATTTTAGGGTATAATAGTTGCTGTTCGAGAAATTTTGATTTTCAAAGAATAGCGAATGATGATAAGGAGAAACCATGAACAACCTACCAAATTGCCCAAAATGTAACTCAGAGTATGTCTACGAAGACGGTGCCCTACTGGTTTGCCCAGAGTGTGCTTATGAGTGGAATCCTGCTGAAGTTGCAGATGTAGAAGAGGGTCTTGTTGCTATCGATGCCAATGGAAATAAATTGGCTGACGGTGATACAGTAACTCTCATCAAGGACTTGAAGGTAAAAGGTGCGCCAAAAGATTTGAAACAAGGGACGCGCGTGAAAAATATTCGCATCGTAGAAGGCGACCACAATATCGACTGTAAGATTGATGGCTTCGGTGCCATGAAACTCAAATCAGAGTTTGTGAAGAAAATTTAAACATGTCAAAACACTATAAACTTGTATTTTATAGCCGTATCTTCTTGTTTCTAGCGGCTTTTACGGGAGTTTACCTTGAAATTACCAAGCATGGTGGTTTTGGGATGCTTCTCTATTACACGGTTCTGTCCAACCTCTTGGTAACTATTTTTACCCTTTATCTTCTAAAGGTTATGAGCCGTGTAGGTGAAAACTGGCAAAGACCAAGTCTCTTGCGCTTAAAAGGTGGAGTCACCATGAGTATCATGATTACCTGTGTGATTTACCATTTCCTCTTAGCGCCTATTGCGACTAATTTCTATACCCTAGAAAATTTCCTTTGCCACTATATCGTTCCCCTCTGGTTTTTCGCAGATACCCTCTTTTTTGACAAACAGGGTCAATACAAGATTTGGGATCCAATTGTGTGGACCATTTTACCCTTGCTGTATATGATGTTTGCTCTTTTTAATGGCTTGGTTTTAAAACTCAATATTCCAAATGCCAAGGATAATCCTTTCCCTTACTTCTTTTTGAATGTGAACAAGGGTTGGGATGTTGTGTTTAAGTGGTGTCTGATTATCTTTGTTGCCTATATGGTAGCAGGATTTATCTTCTACTTTATTAAGCAAATCAAGAGAAAGTCATCCTAAGACACAAGGGATTCATTTTCGAGTTTAAGAAGGAGTCTGTATACCAATGGGACTTCTTCTTTTCTTGCTTGTTTGATAACGATCAAAAAAGTAGAAGATTAAGAGAAATATAGAAAGAGATTTCATGAAACAATTTTTAGAACGGGCCAGTATTTTGGCTCTCTCCCTCGTTTTGATTACCTCCTTTTCCATCTCGAGTGCCCTGCCAGCCATGTTTGACTATTATCAAGGTTATCCTAAGGAACAAATTGAGCTCTTGGCGAGCTTGCCTTCCTTTGGAATCATGATGATGTTACTGCTAAATGGTTTCTTAGAAAAAATATTTCCTGAGCGCTTACAGATTAGTTTGGGCTTGTTGATTTTATCACTAAGTGGAACAGCTCCCTTTTGGTATCAAGCCTATCCCTTTGTCTTTGGGACACGGATTCTTTTTGGTTTGGGAGTTGGGATGATCAATGCCAAGGCTATTTCTATTATCAGTGAACGCTATCAAGGAAAAACCCGAATTCAGATGCTAGGATTACGCGGTTCTGCAGAGGTCGTTGGGGCTTCTCTCATTACTTTGGCAGTCGGCCAATTGTTGGCCTTTGGTTGGACAGCTACCTTCCTAGCCTATAGTGCTGGATTTTTGGTGCTGATCCTATATCTACTCTTTGTCCCTTATGGCAAAGAAAAGAAAGCAGTCAAGAAAAAGGAGAAGGAAGCAAGTCGTTTAACTGGGGAAATGAAAGGCTTGATTTTTATCCTAGCTATAGAAGCGGCAGTTGTAGTTTGTACCAATACGGCTATTACCATCCGTATTCCAAGTTTGATGGTGGAAAGAGGACTTGGAGATGCCCAGTTATCTAGTTTTGTTCTTAGTGTCATGCAGTTGATCGGGATTGTGGCTGGGGTGAGTTTTTCTTTCTTGATTTCTATCTTTAAGGAAAAATTGCTCCTCTGGTCTGGTATTACCTTCGGCTTAGGGCAAATCGTGATTGCCTTGTCTCCATCCTTGTGGGTGGTAGTGGCAGGAAGCATTCTGGCTGGTTTTGCCTACAGTGTAGCCTTGACGACGGTCTTTCAACTTGTCTCTGAACGAATTCCAGCTAAACTCCTCAATCAAGCAACTTCATTTGCTGTATTAGGCTGTAGTTTCGGAGCCTTTACGACCCCATTTGTTCTAGGTGCAATTGGCTTACTAACTCACAATGGGATGTTGGTCTTTGCTATCTTAGGATCTTGGTTGATTGTAACCTCTATCTTTGTCATGTACCTACTTCACAAGAGAGCTTAGGATTGGTTTCCTAAGTTTTTCTTTTTGTGAATTTTGTACCCAGACAATTATAAATTTTCTAGCTTGTTACGAGACTAATTTCTTGATAAAATAGAAGTTATGACGAGATACAAAGCAACTATTTCCTATGATGGTTATGCCTTTTCTGGTTTTCAGCGCCAGCCTCATGCGCGTAGCGTTCAGGAAGAAATTGAAAAAACCTTGACCAGGTTAAATAAAGGGCAAGCCATTACTGTTCACGGTGCTGGTAGGACAGATAGTGGGGTTCATGCTTTGGGACAGGTGATTCATTTTGACCTGCCCTATCAGATGGATGAGGAGAAGCTCCGTTTTGCCTTGGATACCCAGTCTCCTGAAGATATCGATGTGGTTTCGATTGAGCTTGTGGCGGATAATTTTCATTGCCGTTATGCCAAGCACAGCAAGACCTATGAGTTTATCGTGGATAGGGGCCGTCCCAAAAATCCGATGCGCCGTCACTATGCCACTCACTTCCCCTACCCACTCGATGTGGAGAGGATGCAGGAGGCCGTCAAAAGGCTAGAAGGAACCCACGATTTCACAGGCTTTACAGCATCTGGGACCAGCGTAGAGGACAAGGTTCGCACCATCACAGAAGCTAGTCTCAGGGTTGATGAGACAGGCCAGTTTTTGACCTTTACCTTTTCAGGAAATGGTTTCTTGTATAAGCAGATTCGCAATATGGTGGGGACACTGCTCAAAATCGGAAATAATCGAATGCCAGTAGAGCAGATTGACCTGATTTTGGAGAAAAAGAACAGGCAACTTGCAGGTCCCACTGCAGCACCAAATGGTTTATATTTAAAGGAGATTCGTTATGAAGAATAATCGTATTTTAGCACTTTCAGGAAATGATATTTTTAGTGGTGGTGGATTGTCCGCTGATTTGGCGACCTATACCTTGAACGGCTTGCATGGCTTTGTAGCAGTAACTTGCTTGACAACCTTGACAGAAAAAGGATTTGAGGTCTTTCCAACTGACGATACCATTTTTCAATATGAATTAGATAGCTTGCGTGATGTGGAATTTGCAGGGATTAAGATTGGTCTTCTACCAACTGTCAGTGTAGCTGAGAAGGCATTGGATTTTATCAAGCAACGCCCAGGAGTGCCTGTGGTTCTGGATCCTGTATTGGTCTGCAAGGAAACGCATGACGTAGCAGTTAGTGAACTCTGCCAAGAGTTGATTCGCTTTTTCCCTCATGTCAGTGTGATTACGCCTAATCTTCCTGAAGCAGAATTATTAGCTGATCAGGAAATTAAAACCTTGGAAGATATGAAAGCTGCAGCGCAGAAATTGCATGAATTAGGCGCGCCAGCAGTCATTATCAAGGGAGGCAATCGCCTTAGTCAGGACAAGGCTGTAGATGTCTTTTATGACGGACAAACCTTTACAGTCCTAGAAAATCCTGTCATTCAAGGGCAAAATGCTGGTGCAGGTTGTACCTTTGCCTCTAGCATTGCCAGTCACTTGGTTAAAGGTGATGAACTTTTACCAGCAGTAGAAAGCTCTAAGGCTTTCGTTTATCGTGCCATTGCACAAGCAGATCAGTATGGAGTAAGACAATATGAAGCAAACCAAAACAACTAAAATCGCCCTTGTATCCCTATTAACCGCCCTCTCTGTGGTCCTAGGCTATTTCTTAAAAATTCCAACACCGACAGGCATTCTAACTCTTTTAGATGCGGGTGTCTTCTTTACGGCTTTCTACTTTGGTAGTCGTGAAGGGGCTGTAGTCGGAGGACTGGCAGGTTTCTTGATTGACCTCTTATCAGGCTATCCTCAGTGGATGTTCTTTAGTTTGGTCAACCATGGCTTGCAGGGATTTTTCGCAGGATTTAAAGGAAAAACTCAGTGGTTAGGCCTTATCTTAGCAACGATTGCCATGGTAGGGGGTTACGCCTTGGGTTCTACATTGATGAATGGCTGGGCTGCAGCCCTACCAGAAATCCTACCAAATTTCATGCAAAATATGGTAGGGATGATTGTAGGATTTATTCTTAGTCAAAGTATCAAGAAGATTAAGTAAAGAAATCTGGATAAAAGTCTTTCAAATAAGAAAAACGCATAGTATCAGGTGTTTGAACCTTGATAGTATGCGTTTTATTATGTGACTATTAGTCCGTCTCGCTCCGTTAGGTGCGAGACAAAAAAACCACCCGCTATGCGGGTGCGCGTCGAAGGTTATACCAAAAAAACTCCGAACGCGATACAATAAAGGTGTTCAAGCTAATTGTAAAGCGAAAGGAGAAAAATATGGTACAAAAGGCTCATAGTTTATCGCACACAAAGTGGCATTGTAAGTATCACATTGTGTTCACCCCTAAGTATAGACGAAAAGTTATCTATAATCAATATCGAAGTAGTTTAGGCGAAATATTTCATCGCTTGTGTAGTTATAAAGGAGTTGAAATTATCGAGGGTCACTTAATGCCAGACCATGTACACATGTTAGTAAGTATTCCACCAAGGATAAGTGTTTCGAGTTTCATGGGTTATTTAAAAGGAAAAAGTGCACTCATGATGTTTGACAAACACGCCAACCTCAAGTATAGGTTTGGGGATCGGCATTTTGGGGCGGAAGGTTATTATGTGAGTACGGTTGGACTCAATGAAGCCACAATTAAGAAATATATTCAAGATTAAAGAAATTATCCAGTGGATGATTTCTTCACGAGTATGAAAATTTGAGAACGAGTAAAGCATGATATAGCACTAGATAAATTGAGTGTAAAAGAATATGAGGATCCCTTTAGGGATAGTGGTAAGTAATACTAAAGCCTCTTTAAGAGGCAAGTGACGAGTCAAGAGCAATGAGGCTTGAACAAAGTGAAAGCCAGCGTCTTTAGGCGCTGGCTGGTAATTTGGGCTTATAGCCCTGGTACAAACCACCCGTTTGACGGGTGGTTATGATTGTGATTTTGATTCGGTTTCTGCCGACTCTGGGTGAAGTTCTTGGTAACTTGGTGCCTTGAAAAGGTCAGCACTGGTTTTACCTTGTCGTTGGCTAAAGAGACTGGTTGATTGACTACCTTTTTCCTGTTCAATCTTTTGTAAAACTGGCAAGGAATTGAGGTAAGAAATACTTTCAGTATCAACTTTTCCAAGATGATCTTTTTGGTAAAAACGTATCAAATCGCCAGTTTGAATCTGGTCACTGATTTTCAGCTGTTGACTGGCTGCCTGCCGAACGCTTTCCAGTTCAGTCTGAGTTTGTTCATCAAGATTACTGATTTCGAGACCACTTTCAGTATAGTAGGTTCGTCCGTCATAACTAGTGTATTTTGGTGTGACGAAGGAATTGGCAGTTCGAAAGGCAACGATTTCTTGATGGTCTGGTGATAGGAGATCTTGTCCAACTTGAAGGAAGGAATTGGACTCAATACCAAGGAGGTGTTCGAGAGTCGGTAAGATATCGATTTGCCCACCGTAGGTATTGATGATTTGCCCCTTTTCATAACCAGGCATGACCACCATAAAAGGCACTCGTTGCAACATGGCATTGTCGTAATTCGACCAGTTCTCAGAAGTCTTTCCAATCAAGGGTGCCAGCTCAGGATTGCGGGAGTTGGAAATACCATAATGGTCTCCGTAAATGACGATGATGGATTTTTCATAGAGGCCACTTTCTTTGAGATAGTCAAAGAAGGCCTTGATAGCGCTATCCAGATAGTTGGCTGTTTGGAAGTAGCCATTGATCGTTTCATCTTTGGTCTTAGCCAGTGGGAAACCAAGCTCATCGCCTGTCAGATTGCTAGCATAGGGATAGTGATTGGACACCGTGATATACTTAGTATAAAAAGGTTGCTGTAAATGCTCCAGATATTGGATAGAATCTTTCATCATGATTTTATCATTTAAACCATATTGGAAAGAATTGCTACTGTCTTGCTTGGTGAAGTAGGAAGCATCAAAGAAGTATTGGTAGCCCCATTGTTTGTAGGTCGTATTTCGATTCCAGAAGGTCCCGATATTGCCGTGAAAGATAGCACTTGATTGATAGCCGTTTTTTGATAGGATAAAAGGTGCGGCCTGCTGGGTATTGGTACCTCCGTAGTTGACCATGAAGGAACCTTGGTCAAGGCCAAATAAACCTGTCTCCAGCATGGTTTCTGCATCTGAGGTTTTACCAGCCTTGACTTGGTTAAAGATATTAGAAAAGGCTAGGGTTGATTGCGAATGGTAGAGTGAATTTAGGAAGGGAGTGACTTCATGCTCAGTTCCATCTATGTTGAGTTTATAGTCAAGCAGGAACTGTTGGAAACTCTCCAAGTGGAGATAAATCACATTTTTCCCTTTGGCCAGGCCAAAATAGTCTGGATTGGGCTTAGCCGAATGTTCTTGAATATAATCTGTAATAGGTTGAAGGTCAGTCTCAGAGGCCTTAGCCCGTTCTTTATTAGCGCTATAGGATTGGTTGGCACTATAGCCTAAAAAGGCTGGCAAACTAAGGGCACGAACAATATAATAATTAGAAAATCCTCGCGACAGGAGATCGGGACGCTCAATCTCTGCCAAGAAAAGATTAGCAGAAAAGAGCAGGGCTGAGAGAGCAGTGATAGCAACACTGGAGCGGAATTTGAAGGGTCTCCTATTCAGCGGGATGAATTTTTTATAGAAAAGGAAAGCCAGCAATGGGAAATCCATAAAATAGATGAAATCCCAAGGACGCAGTAACTCTAGTTCTGCAGTGCCGACAGACACCTTGCTGACCACTTTCATGGTATTAGCCGTGATAAAGTCGCTAAATTCTCGATAGTAAAAGACATTGGAATAAAGCCAAATGAATAAAAGGCTATAAATAGCTATACTCAGGCCATAAAAGATCTTGGTTGAGCGAGCATAGAGGGCTAGAGCCAGCAGGAGTAGTCCTAGAGGAAGGGGGTTGAAAAAGGCGATAAAGGCAAGGTAATTTCCCTGCAACTTGCCCAATTGAATATCTAAATTAAAGTCAACGGTATAGGCTAATAAGGTTTTGAGCCAATAGAGGATTAAAAGGGTTAGGACAAAACCCAGTCTGGTACCCATGGCTTTTTGGATTTTGTTAAAATTAATTCTCACACATTTACTTCCTAATTTTTTATTAGTATTAGTATACCATTTTTTAAAAGAAGAGTAAAAAAGCAAGGGTAGTTTCTTTTTTGAGAATTGGCTAAAAGTTTGATATAATAGTAGTTATGAATAGAATAAGAGTCAGCAAAAGGGTTGAAAAGAAGCTCGCTAAGGGGCTAGTTTTACTAGAAGCTAGTGATCTTGAGAATGTCAATCTCAAGGATCAGGAAGTAGAAGTCTATCGTCAAGAAGGCACCTTTCTTGGGACTGCCTACCTTTCTCAGCAAAACAAGGGCTTGGGCTGGTTTGTTAGTAAGGACAAGGTGGCCTTCAATCAAGCTTTCTTTGAAACGCTGTTTAGACAAGCTAAAGAAAAGAGAAGAGCCTACTATCAAGATGATTTGACAACTGCCTTTCGTCTCTTCAACCAAGAGGGAGATGGCTTTGGGGGTCTGACAGTGGACCTTTATGGCGACTATGCTGTCTTTTCTTGGTATAACTCTTATGTTTATCAGATTCGCAAGGTTATCTCAGAAGCTTTTAGACAGGTTTTTCCTGAGGTTTTAGGGACCTATGAGAAGATCCGTTTTAAGGGTTTGGACTATGAATCTGCCCATGTTTATGGTCAAGAAGCACCTGAATTTTTCACTGTTTTGGAAAATGGTGTCCTGTATCAAGTCTTTATGAATGATGGCTTGATGACAGGGATTTTCCTAGACCAGCATGAGGTTCGTGGGAGTTTGGTTGATGGTTTAGCTATGGATAAATCCTTGCTCAATATGTTTTCTTATACAGCTGCCTTTTCCGTGGCTGCGGCCATGGGAGGAGCAAGCCAGACAACTTCGGTTGACCTAGCCAAGCGTTCACGAGAATTGTCTCAAGCGCATTTTCAGGCAAATGGAATTAGTACAGACGACCACCGTTTTGTGGTTATGGATGTCTTTGAATATTTCAAATACGCTAAGAGAAAAGGCCTGACCTACGATGTGATTGTTCTAGATCCGCCTAGCTTCGCTCGGAACAAAAAACAAACATTCTCTGTGGCCAAGGATTATCACAAGTTGATTTCCCAGAGTCTGGAGATTTTAAATCCGGGAGGGATTATCATTGCCAGTACCAATGCTGCCAATGTTTCCCGTCAGAAATTTACAGAACAAATTGATAAAGGCTTTGCAGGAAGAAGTTACCAGATTTTAAATAAATACGGTCTTCCAGCAGATTTTGCCTATAATAAAAAAGATGAAAGTAGTAATTACCTCAAGGTGATTAGTATGAAGGTTAGTAAATGAAATTGATCGTTTCAGTAATGCCAAGAAGTTTAGAGGAGGCCCAGGCTCTGGATGCCACGAGGTACCTGGATGCCGACATCATTGAATGGCGTGCCGACTATCTGCCTAAAGAAGCGATTTTGCAGGTGGCTCCAGCTATTTTTGAAAAATTCGCAGGTCGTGAGTTGGTTTTCACGCTACGAACTCGCTCTGAGGGGGGAGAAATCGACCTTTCTCCAGAAGAATATATCCATCTAATCAAGGAAGTGGCGCAACTCTATCAACCAGACTATATTGATTTTGAGTACTACAGCTACAAGGATGTTTTTGAGGAGATGCTGGACTTCCCAAATCTTGTTTTGAGTTACCACAATTTCCAAGGAACACCTGAAAATATGATGGAAATCTTGTCAGAGTTGACGAGCTTAAATCCAAAACTTGTTAAGGTTGCGGTGATGGCTCACACGGAGCAGGATGTCTTAGACTTGATGAACTATACACGAGGCTTTAAAACCCTCAATCCTGAACAGGAATATGTGACCATTTCTATGGGAAAGGTGGGCAAGGTCTCTCGTATCACTGCGGATGTGACTGGTTCGAGTTGGTCTTTTGCCAGTCTGGATGAGGCTAGTGCCCCTGGTCAGATTTCTCTAGCCAACATGAAAAAAATCAGGGAGATTTTGGATGAAGCTTGATGGCTATACACGTTTAGCTGCCGTTGTTGCCAATCCTATTAAGCATTCTATTTCCCCCTTTATTCACAACAATGCCTTTGAGGCGACAGCTACCAATGGTGTTTATGTGGCTTGGGAGATTGAAACGAGTGACTTGGCAGAAACAGTGGCCAATATTCGTCGCTACCAGATGTTTGGCATCAACCTGTCCATGCCCTATAAAGAGCAAGTGATTCCTTATTTGGATGAACTGAGTGATGAAGCGCGCTTGATTGGTGCGGTCAATACGGTTGTCAATCATAATGGCAATTTAATTGGATATAATACAGATGGCAAGGGATTTTTTAAGAGCTTGCCTTCTTTTACAATTACAGGTAAGAATATGACCCTGCTGGGTGCAGGTGGTGCGGCCAAGTCCATTTTGGCACAAGCTATTTTGGACGGCGTCCGTCAGATTTCGGTCTTTGTTCGTTCCGTTTCTATGGAAAAAACAAGACCTTACCTAGACAAATTACAGGAGCAGACAGGCTTTAAAGTGGACTTGTATGCTTTAGAAGATATTTCTGAACTGCAATCAAGGATTGCTGAGTCGGAGTTGCTGGTTAATGCCACCAGTGTGGGCATGGATGGTAAATCATCCCCAGTTCCTGAAAGCATTGTCCTATCAGAAACTCTTTTAGTAGCAGATATCATTTACAAGCCTTTTGAAACGCCATTTTTGAAATGGGCTAGAAGTCAGGGCAATCCAGCCGTCAATGGTCTGGGGATGTTGCTCTATCAGGCTGCAGAAGCTTTTCAACTGTGGACAGGCAAGGAAATGCCGACAAAAGAAATTTGGCAGTCTTTAACAGAAAAATACCAATAAAGAAAAGGAGATTCTCCTATGAAAATCAGAATCGATATTCCTCATCATCCTTATGATATTCAGATTGAAAAAGGTTGTCTAGCTCAGGCTGGCCAATGGTTGCGAGAATTCTGGCAACCACAAAAGGTAGTCATTGTAACAGATAACCATGTAGCTTCTCTTTATGCAGAGAAGGTCAAGCTCAGCCTAGAAGATTCTAGTTTTCAGGTAGCTGTTTTTGACTTTTTAGAAGGTGAAGAAAGAAAGAATTTGACTACTGTTCAGAAAGTCTATGAATTCCTAGTTAAGCAGGGGTTGACTCGTAGCGATGGAATCGTGGCTCTTGGTGGTGGCGTTGTTGGGGATCTGGCTGGCTTTGTAGCCTCTACCTATATGCGGGGTATTCACTTTGTTCAGATTCCGACTAGTTTGACAGCCCAGGTTGATTCTTCTATCGGTGGAAAGACAGGCGTCAATACTCCATTTGCTAAGAATATGGTGGGCACCTTTGCTCAACCAGATGGGGTTCTGATTGATCCGCTTGTCCTTGAAACACTTGGAAAAAGAGAGTTGATTGAAGGGATGGGGGAGGTCATCAAGTATGGCTTGATTGAGGATCCAGAACTATGGACTCTATTGACGGAGCTAGATGGTACTGTAGAGAGCATTTTGGAGCATGCAGAGATCTTGATTGAACATTCTTGTCAGGTCAAGCGCAAGATGGTGGTTGAGGATGAGTTAGACAATGGTGTTCGTCTTTACCTCAATTTTGGCCATACTATTGGCCATGCCATTGAAGCAACTGCCGGTTATGGAAAAGTCATGCATGGTGAAGCTGTGGCCATGGGAATGGTACAGATTTCCAAGGTTGCTGAGAAAAAGGGTCTCATGCCAGCTGGCATTACCCAATCTATCACAGAGATGTGTCAGAAATTCGGCTTGCCTGTTGACTATGAAAATTGGGAAGTTGACAAGCTTTATCAGGCTTTGACACATGACAAGAAAGCGCGTGGTAACACCTTGAAATTGGTCTTGGTGCCAGAGCTTGGTTCAGCGACCATTCATCCAGTTTCTCTGGAAGAGATGAAAGACTACTTGGTAAAATAAGGAGAGTGTATGAGATATTTAACTGCAGGAGAATCACACGGCCCCCGTCTAACAGCTATTATTGAGGGAATTCCAGCTGGACTTCCATTGACAGCTGAGGATATCAATGAGGACCTTAGACGCCGTCAGGGTGGCTACGGTCGTGGTGGTCGTATGAAGATTGAGAATGACCAGGTTGTCTTTACTTCGGGCGTTCGCCATGGGAAGACGACAGGGGCGCCTATTACTATGGATGTCATCAATAAGGATCACCAAAAATGGCTGGACATCATGTCTGCGGAGGACATTGAAGACCGCCTTAAAAGCAAACGAAAAATCACCCATCCTCGTCCCGGTCACGCCGATTTGGTTGGGGGCATCAAGTACCGTTTTGACGATTTGCGAAATTCTTTGGAGCGTTCATCAGCTCGTGAAACCACCATGCGGGTGGCAGTAGGAGCAGTAGCCAAACGCCTCTTGGCTGAATTGGATATGGAGATTGCCAATCATGTCGTGGTCTTTGGTGGCAAGGAAATCGACGTTCCTGAGAATCTTACAGTTGCTGAGATTAAGAAAAGAGCCGCCCAGTCTGAAGTTTCTATTGTCAACCAAGAAAGAGAACAGGAAATCAAGGACTATATTGACCAAATCAAGCGTGATGGAGATACCATCGGTGGGGTTGTCGAGACAGTTGTCGGAGGTGTTCCAGTTGGTCTTGGTTCCTATGTCCAATGGGACAGAAAATTGGATGCCAGACTTGCCCAAGCAGTTGTCTCTATCAATGCCTTTAAAGGGGTTGAATTTGGTCTTGGCTTTGAAGCTGGTTACCGCAAAGGTAGCCAAGTTATGGATGAGATTCTCTGGTCTAAAGAAGACGGCTATATTCGCCGTACTAACAATCTTGGCGGCTTTGAAGGTGGTATGACCAACGGGCAACCGATCGTTGTTCGTGGAGTTATGAAACCTA
Source organism: Streptococcus sp. 2342 (assembly GCF_013276795.1). Classification (GTDB taxonomy): domain Bacteria; phylum Bacillota; class Bacilli; order Lactobacillales; family Streptococcaceae; genus Streptococcus. The sequence continues at coordinate 209,494 of NZ_VMLR01000002.1, read as the reverse complement.
TTCCTACTCTTTATAAGCCTCTTATGAGTGTGGATATCGAAACCCACGAACCTTATAAGGCAACCGTGGAGAGAAGTGATCCGACCGCTCTTCCAGCAGCCGGTGTGGTCATGGAAGCCGTTGTGGCAACGGTTCTGGCGCAAGAAATCCTTGAAAAATTCTCATCAGATAATCTCGAGGAACTAAAAGAAGCGGTAGCCCAACACCGAGACTATACAAAGAACTATTAAGGAGTTCCTATGGCAAAAATAGTCTATATCGCAGGTCTTGGTTTGATCGGTGCCTCGATGGCACTTGGTATCAAACGCGATCATCCAGATTATGAAATTTTAGGTTATAATCGCAGTCAAGCTTCGAGAGATATCGCCTTGAAAGAAGGCATGATTGACCGTGCAACGGATGATTTTGCTAGTTTTGCTCCTTTGGCAGATATCATTATTCTCAGTTTGCCAATCAAACAAACCATTGCTTTCATTAAGGAATTGGCCAACTTGGACTTGAAAGAAGGCGTGATTATCTCAGATGCTGGTTCGACCAAGTCAGCCATTGTGGATGCGGCGGAGCAATATTTGGCTGGCAAACCTGTTCGCTTTGTCGGGGCCCATCCCATGGCTGGTAGTCACAAGACAGGGGCTGCTTCTGCGGATGTCAATCTCTTTGAAAATGCCTATTATATCTTTACACCTTCGAGTCTGACAGGTCAGGACACGCTTGAGGAAATGAAGGATCTGCTTTCAGGTCTTCATGCTCGTTTTATCGAGATTGATGCCAAGGAGCATGATCGTGTCACTTCTCAGATTAGCCATTTTCCTCATATTCTGGCTTCTAGTCTCATGGAACAGACCGCGGTCTATGCTCAAGAACATGAGATGGCAAGGCGTTTTGCGGCCGGTGGTTTTCGAGATATGACCCGAATTGCGGAAAGCGAGCCAGGTATGTGGACCTCCATTCTCTTATCTAATCGTGAAACTATTTTGGATCGAATTGCGGATTTCAAGGAACGGTTGGAAGCGATTGGTCAGGCCATCAGCAAGGGAGATGAGGAGCAGATTTGGAACTTTTTCAATCAAGCACGTGAGCAACGTCAGGCTATGGAAATTCATAAGCGTGGTGGTGTGGATAGCTCTTATGACCTCTATGTCGATGTTCCCGATGAAGAAGATGTCATCTTGCGGATTTTGGAACTGCTACGTGGAACTTCCTTGGTTAACATCCACATCAACGAGGAAAACCGTGAGGACATTCACGGGATTCTACAAATTTCATTTAAAAATGCTCAAGACTTGGAACGAGCCGAGCACCTCATAACAGAAAATACCGACTACACAGTCGTTATCAAATAAGGAGAAAATCATGTCAAATATTTACGATAGTGCAAACGAACTCAGTCGCGGTCTACGCGAATTGCCAGAATACAAGGCTGTCAAAGCAGCCAAGGATGCGATTGCAGCAGATGCTGAGGCAAGCAAAATCTTTACAGAATACCTTGCCTTTCAAGAGGAAATTCAAAAACTAGCACATACAGGTCAAATGCCAGATGCTTCCTTCCAAGCTAAAATGGAAGGCTTTGGTAAACAGATTCAAGGAAATAGCCTCTTGTCAGAATTCTTTACCAAGCAACAACAATTGGCCATTTACCTTTCTGACATTGAAAAAATTGTTTTCGAACCAGTTTCAGAATTGCTAAAATAAGAAAATAACTATCATAAAGTCAGGAATTTTTAAGGAATTTCTGGCTTTTTATGATAAAATAGGTAAAAGTATTGCAAGTATGAGGTCCAGTATGAAACTAAAAACAAACATTCGCCACTTACATGGCAGTATCCGCGTTCCAGGTGACAAGTCTATCAGCCACCGTTCCATTATCTTTGGAAGTTTGGCTGAGGGTGAGACCAAGGTTTATGATATTTTGCGTGGCGAGGACGTGCTCTCAACTATTCAAGTTTTTCGTGACCTTGGTGTTGAGATTGAGGATAAAAATGGGGTTATTACCATTCAAGGTGTAGGTATGGATGGTTTAAAAGCTCCGCAAAATGCCCTTGATATGGGAAATTCTGGAACCTCGATTCGCCTGATTTCAGGTGTTCTTGCTGGTGCAGACTTTGAAGTAGAAATGTTTGGCGATGATAGTCTTTCCAAACGTCCTATGGATCGTGTGACGATTCCACTGAAAAAAATGGGCGTTAGCATTTCAGGGCAAACTGAGCGAGACCTTCCTCCCCTTCATTTAAAAGGGACGAAAACCCTAAGACCTATTTATTATGAGTTGCCAATTGCATCTGCCCAGGTTAAGTCAGCCTTGATGTTTGCGGCCTTGCAGGCTCAGGGGGAGTCAGTTATTATTGAAAAAGAGTGCACCCGTAATCATACTGAAGATATGTTGCAACAATTTGGTGGCCATTTAAGTGTGGACGGCAAGAAAATCACAGTCCAAGGGCCACAAAAACTGACAGGACAAAAGGTGGTTGTTCCAGGAGATATTTCCAGTGCAGCCTTTTGGTTGGTCGCAGGTTTAATTGTTCCAAACTCTCGTGTCGTGCTGCAGAATGTGGGTATCAATGAAACGCGTACTGGTATTATTGATGTCATTCGTGCCATGGGTGGAAAACTAGAAATAACTGAAATTGACCCAGTCGCTAAATCTGCTACCTTAACTGTTGAGTCTTCAGACCTCAAAGGAACAGAGATTGGCGGTGCCTTGATTCCACGCTTGATTGATGAATTGCCCATTATTGCTCTGCTTGCGACCCAAGCCCAAGGTGTTACAGTTATCAAGGATGCTGAGGAGCTCAAGGTCAAGGAAACAGACCGTATTCAGGTTGTGGCAGACGCCTTAAATAGTATGGGAGTAGATATTACTCCTACGGCAGATGGGATGATTATCAAAGGAAAATCAGCCCTTCACGGTGCTAGAGTCAATACTTTTGGAGACCATCGTATCGGCATGATGACAGCTATCGCATCTCTCTTGGTTGCAGATGGAGAAGTGGAACTTGACCGTGCTGAAGCCATCAATACCAGCTATCCTAGCTTCTTTGATGATTTGGAGAACTTGATTCATGGCTAAGGTGTTACTAGGATTTATGGGGGCTGGCAAATCGACTATTGCAAGAGGCTTGGATCCTAATTACCTTGATATGGATGCCCTGATTGAGAAGCGCCTAGGTATGGCCATTGCGAATTTTTTTGCTGAAAAGGGAGAATCAGCCTTTCGACAGGTAGAGTCAGAAGTCCTAGCTGATTTACTACAAAGAGACCAAGTTGTGTCAACTGGAGGAGGAGTGGTTATTTCTCAGAGAAATCGTGACTTACTCAAGACTAATGCAGATAATATCTACCTGAAAGCAGATTTTGAAACCCTCTACCAACGCATATCAGCTGATCAGGACAATCAGCGTCCGCTTTTTCTAAATAATAGCAAGGAAGAATTAGTAGCTATTTTCCAAGAAAGACAGGTTTGGTATGAGGAAGTGGCTAGTCGGATTTTGGATGTGACCAAGTTAAGCCCAGAGGAAATTATAGAGGAACTGAGATGAAAATTGCTTATCTAGGTCCCAAGGGATCATTTTCACATCACGTTGTGCAGACAGCTTTTCCTCATGAGGAATTGCAGGCCTTTGCCAATATTACAGATGTCATCAAGGCCTATGAGCAAGGATTGGTGGACTATTCTGTGGTGCCAGTTGAAAATTCTATTGAGGGTAGTGTTCATGAAACCTTGGACTACCTTTTTCATCAGGCTCGCATTCAAGCAGTTGCAGAAATCGTTCAGCCTATTCATCAGCAGTTGATGGTGGTTCCAGGTCACACTAAGATTGAGAAGATTTTTTCTCATCCACAGGCTTTGGCGCAAGGTAAGAAATTCATCGATGAACAGTATCCAGAGGCCCAAATCGAGGTGACTGCTAGTACTGCTTATGCGGCCCGCTTTATTTCAGAACATCCAGATCAACACTTTGCGGCTATTGCGCCTAGAAGTTCTGCTGAGGAATATGGCTTGGAACTGATTGCTGAGGATATTCAGGAAATGGAAGCCAATTTCACACGTTTCTGGGTTCTGGGAGCTGAAACGCCTACTATTCCCTTGCAAGCACAAACTAAAAAAATGAGTTTTGCCCTGACCTTACCTGACAACCTTCCAGGTGCACTCTACAAGGCCCTTTCTACTTTTGCTTGGCGAGGAATTGACTTAACAAAAATTGAAAGTCGTCCACTCAAGACAGCGCTAGGCGAATACTTTTTCATTATTGATGTGGACTATACTGATAAATCCTTGGTTCACTTTGCCCAAAAAGAACTAGAAGCGATTGGAATCCAGTATAAGGTTCTGGGTGCCTATCCTATTTATCCAATATCAGACCATGGAAAGGAGAGAAGATGAGTAAAGAAAATCCTCTCAGTCATCATGAAAAATTACGTTATGATTATTTGCTAAAAAATATTCACTATCTCAATGAGAGAGAAAAAAATGAGTTTGCCTATTTGCAAGAAAAGATAACTCTTGCTAGGGTAAATAGTAGTTCCAGCTTGGAACAAGAAAGAGAAGAGCAGGTTGACTTACCAAGCTATGCGAACCGGAGTCGCTCACAATCCAAATCGCAAACACTTTCTGCTCCTCCCAAAAAGAAAAGACGGAAGCTCCGTCTTAAACGCATTTTTATGGTGATTTTTTCACTTTTGGTCTGTGTGGCTTTGGCCATGGTATTCATGTTTTTGCGTGGTTACCAAGATGCTAGCGCAAAGAAAACTGCTGATGCTAAGGCAGCACAGGTTCAAGTCTTTAATGGTCAGGACACTAGAGACGGGGTTAATATTTTGATCATGGGGACGGACGGTCGAATTGGTCAAAATAGTGCTGAGACGCGGACAGACTCTATTATGGTATTAAATGTTGGCGGCTCAGATAAGAAAATGAAGCTAGTCAGTTTCATGCGTGACAATTTGGTTTATATAGACGGTTACAGTCAAGTGATTAACGGTAGAAAACAGACGGATAACAAGTTAAACGTAGCCTACGAGTTAGGAGAACAAGAGGGGCAAAAAGGGGCAGAAATGGTTCGTCAAGTCTTGAAAGATAATTTTGACTTGGACATTAAGTACTATGCCTTGGTTGATTTTCAGGCCTTTGCAACAGCGATTGACACGCTTTTCCCTGATGGGGTGACAATTGATGCTCAATTTTCAACATTGAATGGGCGTCCACTAACAGAAGCTACAGTCGGAGATGATTTACACGCTACTGAGACTGAGTCTCCAACCCAGACTATTAAAGTCGGAAAACAGCAGATGAACGGCTCGACCCTGCTCAATTATGCTCGTTTCCGTGATGATGATGAGGCGGATTACGGCCGTACCAAAAGACAGCAGCAAGTTTTAACAGCAATTTTAGAGCAAATTAAAGATCCTACTAAACTTTTCACTGGTTCTGAAGCTCTTGGAAAGGTTTTTGCTATGACCTCAACCAACGCACCATATACTTTCCTCCTAACAAACGGTTTATCTGTTTTGGATGGAGCAAAAAATGGTATTGAAAAATTGACGATTCCAGAACTTGGTGACTGGGTAGATGCCTATGATGTTTATGGAGGCTTGGGCTTGCTTGTCGAACAAAACAAATATCAGAATAAATTGTCTCAGATGGGTTTGAGATAAGATAAGACAGGAAAAATCAAAGTTTGATAGCTATTTATCTAGCAGTCAGGCTTTGATTTTTTACAGTCTCTAATAGATTTTCATCCCTTATTTGTGGTATAATGAAACGATACGATAGAAAGAAAAATGAACAATATGACTGATTTAAAAGCAATTCAGGCTCGTAGTCTGGAGATGGCTGAATATTTTGTTGCCTTTTGCAAGGAGCATGATTTACTTTGTTATCTCTGTGGAGGGGGTGCTATTGGTGCCCTTCGAAACAAGGGCTTTATTCCTTGGGATGACGACCTAGACTTTTTTATGCCCCGTAAGGACTATGAAAAATTGGCAGAATTATGGCCTCGCTATGCAGATGAGCGTTATTTCTTGTCAAAGAGTCACAAGGATTTTGTCGACCGTAATCTTTTTATTACCATTCGTGACAAGGAAACTACCTGCATTAAACCTTACCAGCAAGATTTGGATTTGCCACATGGTTTGGCTTTGGATGTTTTGCCTTTAGATTATTATCCTAAAAATCCAGCTGAGCGGAAAAAACAGGTTCGTTGGGCACTGATTTATTCTCTTTTTTGTGCTCAAACTATTCCAGAAAAGCATGGCGCACTTATGAAGTGGGGAAGCCGTATTTTACTGGGGTTAACTCCAAAATCTCTCCGTTATCGCATTTGGAAAAAAGCTGAAAAAGAAATGACCAAGTACAGTCTAGCTGAGAGCGATGGAATTACGGAATTATGCTCAGGTCCTGGCTACATGAGAAACAAGTATCCAATAGCATCTTTTGAAGACAATCTTTTCTTACCATTTGAAGGAACAGAGATGCCTATTCCAGTTGGCTACGATGCCTATCTCAGCACTGCTTTTGACGATTATATGACTCCTCCGCCAGCAGACAAGCAGATGCCGCATCATGATGCTGTCATCGCTGATATGGATAAGTCTTATACAGAATACAAAGGAGAATATGGTGGCTAAGAAAAAAATCTTATTTTTTATGTGGTCTTTTTCTCTCGGAGGCGGTGCAGAAAAGATTCTGTCTACCATTGTTTCAAATCTGGATCCAGAAAAGTATGATATTGATATTCTTGAAATGGAGCACTTTGACAAGGGATACGAATCTGTTCCCAAGCATGTAGGCATTTTAAAATCTCTTCAAGATTATCGCCAAGCTAGATGGTTACGAGCTTTTTTGTGGAGAATGAGAATTTATTTTCCAAGGCTGACTCGTCGCTTGCTTGTAAAAGATGACTATGATGTTGAAGTTTCTTTTACCATTATGAATCCACCACTGTTGTTTTCTAAAAGAAAAGAAGTCAAGAAAATCTCTTGGATTCATGGAAGTATCGAAGAATTTCTTAAGGATAGCTCCAAAAGGGAATCACATAGACGCCAGTTGGATGATGCGGATATCATTGTAGGAATTTCAAAAAAGACCAGTCATTCTATCAAGGAAGTCTATCCAGATTATGATTCTAAATTACAGACGGTCTACAATGGATATGATTTTAAGACTATTTTAGAAAAATCTCAAGAGAAGATTGATATCGAGATTGCGCCTCAAAGTATCTGTGCTATCGGACGGATTGAGGAAAATAAGGGTTCTGACCGTGTGGTGGAAGTGATACGATTATTACACCAAGAGGGGAAAAACTATCACCTTTACTTTATAGGTGCTGGTGATATGGAAGAGGAACTGAAAAAGCGAGTCAAAGAGTATGAGCTTGAGGACCATGTACATTTCCTTGGTTATCAAAAAAATCCTTATCAATATTTGTCTCAGATGAAAGTTCTCTTGTCTATGTCTAAACAAGAAGGTTTTCCTGGTGTTTATGTGGAATCCTTGAGCCTTGGAATCCCTTTTGTCTCTACGGATGTTGGAGGGGCTGAGGAACTATCACAAGAAGGACGATTTGGACAAATCATTGAGAGCAATCAAGAGGCAGCTCAGGCAATTACGAACTACATGACTTCTGCCTCAAACTTTGATGTCGATGAGGCTAGCCAATTCATTCAACAATTCACAATTGCCAAACAAATCGAACAAGTAGAAAAACTATTAGAGGAGTAGCATGGGAACTGCATTAATTAGTGTCATTGTGCCAGTTTATAATGTGGCGCAGTACCTAGAAAAATCGATAGCTTCCATTCAGAAGCAGACCTATCAGAATTTGGAAATTATTCTTGTTGATGATGGTGCAACAGATGAGAGTGGTCGCTTGTGTGATTCAATCGCTGAACAAGATGACAGGGTGTCAGTGCTTCATAAAAAGAACGAAGGATTGTCGCAAGCACGAAATGATGGAATGAAGCAGGCTCACGGGGATTATCTGATTTTTATTGACTCAGATGATTATATCCATCCAGAAATGATTCAGAACTTATATGAGCAATTAGTTCAAGAAGATGCGGATGTTTCGAGCTGTGGTGTCATGAATGTCTATGCTAATGATGAAAGTCCACAGTCAGCTAATCAGGATGACTATTTTGTCTGTGATTCTCAAACATTTCTAAGGGAATACCTTATAGGTGAAAAAATACCTGGAACGATCTGCAATAAGCTAATCAAGAGAGAGATTGCAACTGCCCTATCCTTTCCTAAGGGATTGATTTACGAAGATGCCTATTATCATTTTGATTTGATCAAGTTGGCCAAGAGGTACGTTGTTAATACCAAACCCTATTATTACTATTTTCATAGAGGGGATAGTATTACGACCAAACCCTATGCAGAGAAGGATTTAGCCTATATTGATATCTACCAAAAGTTTTACAATGAAGTTATGAAAAACTATCCTGATTTGAAAGAGGTTGCTTTTTTCAGATTGGCCTATGCCCACTTCTTTATTCTGGATAAGATGTTGCTAGATGATCAGTATAAACAGTTTGAAGCCTATTCTCAGATTCATCGTTTTTTAAAAGGTCATGCTCTTGCTATTGCTAGGAATCCAATTTTCCGTAAGGGGAGAAGAATTAGTGCCTTGGCTCTATTCATAAATATTTCCTTATACCGATTTTTATTACTAAAAAATATTGAAAAATCTAAAAAATTACATTAGAACGGGGGTGAGCAAGTGATTGATGGAAAACGATTGTTATTTAGTTTGACCATAGTCAGTTATGCCATGACGCTAGTAAGTGGAATAGTATATCTGTTTAATAATAACAATGTTAGCTTGCTTTCTACTTTATTGTTCTTACTGGTTAGTAGCTTAATTGCCTGCTGGAATGACATCAAGTATTACTTAATCCATTTTATTTTCTATTTAACCATTTTTGTCTTTCTGGTATCAAGACCGACCATTGATTATTTTAGGGATGGCGCTCTGGATACCTATCATCCGATAGCTTATCGTTTTGCCTTTATAGTTGTCATGGTTTCGATTCTGGGCTTGACCACAGGAGGCGTCCTGGCTCGTTACTTCATAGCTAGGAAGAAAATAAAAGTAGCAAATATAGGAAATTCTCTAAAAGAGATTTATACCAAGCGGTTACGCTTTGTATCACTAGGAGTTTTTCTTCTAACCTATCCTTTCTATTTCATTCGGTTATTTGAACGACTCCTGTATCGCTTGCAGACTTCCTACTATGCCTACTATGCAAATTTTGAAAGTAAACTGCCTTATTTTACCTATATCTTATCAACATTTACGGTCTATGCAATGTGTATGTATTTGGCAACCAAGCCAAAGAAATGGCAGGCAACAGCAGTGCTTATCTCCTTTATTGTAGCCAATACCATTCATTTGGCAATTGGGACACGAAATCCCTTTATTTTAAGTATTTTATTTGCTTTTGTTTATTACTTTATGCGGGAGCAAACTGAAAAGGGAAAATGGATTGGGTTTAAAGAAAAGTTAGCGATTTTTTTAGGTTCTCCTATTCTCATGTTAGCGATGGGAGTGCTCAATTATGTACGGGATAATGTTCAAGTTTCCCATACAGGTTTCTGGGATATCTTACTTGACTTTATCTATAAACAAGGGACTAGTTTTGGTGTCTTGGCTCGAGGTTTTCTATTTAACAGTAGCCTCCCTTACCGAGATTTCCGTAATTTTACTTTTGGTCCTGTTCTTGATTATTTTGCAAGGGGGAGTTTGGGGTCCATTTTCGGAGGAAAAGCCTTTGAGCATACAACCAATAGTGTGGAATTAGCTATTGATAGTAATAGTTATGCCCACAATCTATCCTATCTTGTTTTGAACAAGGAATATTTGAAAGGACATGGTATCGGAAGTAGTTATATCATGGAGTTGTATACAGACTATGGTATGATAGGAGTCTTTCTACTTAGTCTCTTGCTCGGTATGCTATTTATAGCCATGTTGCAAGTAGCCTACCGCTCAAGAACAATCCTATTTGCCTTGTCCTTACTCATCTTGAATAATCTATTCTTTATGCCAAGAAGTAGCTTTTCAGAAAGTTTCTTCAATCTATTTACAATGCAATTCTGGGGAATTGTTCTTGTGATTATATTTGTAGCAAAAATGCTTACAAAAGAAAACCAGTATCTACTCAACAAAGGAGAAAAAAATCATGTTTGAACATTATTCAGTAGCTGATTTGTTTGCAAATCTTTATAAAAAACGAAAAGTAAATATTTTAGCTCTTATCGCTTTATTTGCTCTCATTGCTGTACCATTTACAATTAAAGCAGTTAGGAATAAAAACACTGTCAAAGATACAACAAGTTATTCAACTTATCTTAGCTATAAAATCACTCCTCCAGAAGATTCGGCCAAAACGATTTTGAATCATCAAATTGGTGGTTATAGTGATTTTTATGGGAAATTGATTGATGGTAATTTGAATGGAGCTTATCTTTTCAATGATGTAGAGCCCAGTGAGTTGAAAAAAATTGCCAGTGAATTAGATACGACAGAAACAACCTTGAAAAATTCTACGAATGATTATTGGTGGAAAAAACTGACTGTCTACTATATGATTGACGATGCAGGGGTTGGTGTGAAAATTTTGACACCAAGTAAAGATACTAATGACTTGTTGGAGCGAAAAATTGATGGATTGATTGAGAAATTTAAACACACTTTTGCAAATGTAAAAATTGAAAAATTGGAAACCATCAACTCTAAAGAATTGAATGCAAATGGTGAGACAGCGCTTGGATTAAATGTGAAAAATCTGATTCTCCGTTTAGCTGTTATTGGAGTAGTCTGTGTGATTTTGGTTGTGATGGGAAATGTATTGGTTTATCTCTTTAACCCAACAATCAATAGAGCAGGTGATTTTTCTCAATATCAAATTGATTTTGTAACAGAGATTACAACAATTGCTAACCTAGCAGATGTTTTGTCATACAAAAATGCTGGACAGGAATTGACTATCGTTAGCTCAAACAAAGCTATCCTAGATAAATTGAAACAAAATCAAGAGTCTTTAAAAGGAATGCATTTTGTCGATTTACAAGATGTGCCATCGCTTTTAGAAAGAGATACAGTCCTTCTTGTTGAAGAGTACGGAGTGACTCGTTATAAGAAATTTGAGCAAAGTCTTCAAATTCTCAGAAACTTAAATCGTTCTATCCTCGGTGTAGCAACCTTTAAATTATAAGTATTCTGATGTATAAGGTCTTCAAAGTCGGCTAAGAGCCGATTTTGAAGGCTTTTTCTATCTGTCTGCAGAAATTTTCTTTTGGAGTCTCCTATAGAAATACCCTAGGGAAAATCTATCCGTATAGAGGAGCCTTCTTTTGATAAAATCGTAAAAATCTAGTATAATAGATAGAACTGAAAGTATGAGGTTACTAGCAATGAAAATGAAACAAATTAGTGATACAACTTTGAAAATCACGATGTCTTTAGAGGATTTGATGGATCGTGGAATGGAGATTGCTGACTTTCTTGTTCCTCAAGAAAAAACAGAAGAGTTCTTTTATGCTATCTTGGATGAGTTAGAGATGCCTGATAGCTTTCTGGATACAGGCATGTTGAGCTTCCGTGTGACTCCAAAACCTGATAAGGTAGATGTCTTTGTAACCAAATCAAAGATTGACCAAAATCTAGATTTTGAAGACTTATCGGATTTACCAGATATGGAAGAATTGGCTCAAATGTCTCCAGATGAATTTATCAAAACCTTGGAAAAAAGCATCGCAGAAAAGACTAAAGATGATATCGAAGCGATTCAATCTCTAGAGCAAGTTGAAGCCAAGGAAGAAGAGCAGGAACAGGCTGAACAAGAAGTTGAAAGTAAGAAAGAGCCTTACATCTATTACATCCTTTCTTTTGAAAAATTAGCTGAGTTGGTGGCTTTTGCCAAGACAGTGACTTTTGAGATGGAAACTTCTGAACTCTACAAGATGAATGAGCGCTATTATTTGACCATTTTAGTGGATATTGAAAATCATCCAAGTCCATATCCAGCTTGGCTGTTGGCCCGTATGCGCGAGTTTGCAGACGATAGTGACATCAGTCGATCAGTCTTGCAGGAGTATGGTCAAGTCTTGATGAATCATGATGCAGTGCTTAATCTGCAAAAGATTGGATAATCCTTTCTGGAAAGCTATTTCTAGATTTTAAGAAGAGCGAATCATGGGATTCGTTTTTTCTTTTTATACTGAAATAGTGATTTACTATAATAGGAATTTTCACAAAATTCTGTTATAATGGCTATATTAGCAAATTTCGAGGAGACAAACATGACAGTTAAAATTGCTTTACTAGGATTTGGTACCGTTGCAAGTGGCGTGCCTTTCCTCCTAAAGGAAAATGGAGAAAAAATCAATCAATCAGCACATTCAGAGATTGAAGTTGCCAAGGTATTGGTCAAGGATGAAGATGAAAAGAATCGCTTGCTTGCAGCAGGGAATGACTTTAACTTTGTAACCAATGTGGATGATATTTTATCAGACCAAGATATTACGATCGTAGTGGAATTGATGGGGCGTATCGAACCTGCTAAGACCTTTATCACTCGTGCTTTGGAAGCTGGAAAACACGTTGTTACTGCTAACAAGGACCTTTTGGCTGTCCATGGCGCAGAATTGTTAGAAATCGCTCAAGCTAACAAGGTAGCACTTTACTACGAAGCAGCAGTAGCTGGTGGGATTCCAATTCTTCGTACCTTGGCAAATTCCTTGGCTTCTGACAAAATCACGCGCGTGCTTGGAGTAGTCAACGGAACTTCTAACTTCATGATGACCAAGATGGTGGAAGAAGGCTGGTCTTACGATGATGCTCTTGCGGAAGCGCAAAGACTTGGTTTTGCAGAAAGCGACCCGACGAATGACGTAGATGGGATTGATGCAGCCTACAAGATGGTTATTTTGAGCCAATTTGCCTTTGGCATGAAGGTTGCTTTTGACGATGTAGCCCACAAGGGAATCCGCAACATCACACCAGAAGACGTAGCTGTAGCCCAAGAACTTGGCTATGTAGTGAAATTGGTTGGTTCAATCGAAGAAACTCCTTCAGGTATTGCTGCGGAAGTGACTCCAACCTTCCTGCCTAAAGCGCATCCACTTGCCAGTGTGAATGGCGTAATGAACGCTGTCTTTGTAGAATCTATCGGTATTGGTGAGTCTATGTACTACGGACCAGGTGCTGGTCAAAAACCAACTGCAACAAGTGTTGTGGCGGATATTGTCCGTATCGTTCGCCGCTTGAATGATGGTACCATTGGTAAAGACTTCAACGAATACAGTCGTGCCTTGGTTTTGGCAAATCCAGAGGATGTCAAAGCAAACTACTACTTCTCAATCTTGGCTCCAGACTCAAAAGGTCAGGTCTTGAAACTGGCTGAAATCTTTAATGCCCAAGATATTTCCTTCAAGAAAATTCTCCAAGATGGAAAAGAGGGTGACAAGGCGCGTGTTGTGATCATTACACACAAGATTAATAAAGCCCAGCTTGAAAATGTCTCAGCTGAATTGAAGAAGGTTTCAGAATTCGACCTCTTGAATACCTTCAAGGTGCTAGGAGAATAAGATGAAGATTATTGTACCCGCAACCAGTGCCAATATCGGGCCAGGTTTTGACTCGGTCGGTGTAGCTGTAACCAAGTATCTTCAAATCGAGGTTTGCGAAGAACGAGATGAGTGGCTAATTGAACACCAGATTGGCAAATGGATTCCACATGACGAGCGTAATCTCTTGCTCAAAATCGCTTTGCAAATTGTACCAGACTTGCAACCAAGACGTTTGAAAATGACCAGTGATGTTCCCTTGGCGCGTGGTTTGGGTTCTTCCAGCTCGGTTATTGTAGCTGGGATTGAACTAGCCAACCAACTGGGTCAGCTCAACTTGTCTGATCATGAAAAATTGCAGTTAGCGACTAAGATTGAAGGCCATCCTGACAATGTAGCTCCGGCCATTTATGGTAATCTCGTTATTGCAAGCTCTGTTGATGGGGAAGTTTCAGCTATTGTAGCAGACTTCCCAGAATGTGATTTTCTAGCCTACATTCCAAACTATGAATTGCGTACTCGAGACAGCCGTGGTGTCTTGCCTAAGAAATTGTCCTATAAGGAAGCTGTTGCAGCTAGTTCTATCGCCAATGTGGCGGTTGCGGCCTTGTTGGCAGGAGACATGGTGACCGCTGGGCAAGCAATCGAGGGAGACCTCTTCCACGAGCGCTATCGTCAGGACTTGGTGAGAGAATTTGCGACGATTAAGCAAGTAGCCAAAGAGAATGGTGCCTATGCAACCTACCTCTCAGGTGCTGGGCCTACAGTTATGGTCTTGGCTTCTCATGACAAGATGCCGGCGATTAAGGCAGAATTGGAAAAGCAACCCTTCAAAGGAAAACTTCATGACTTGAAGGTTGATACCCAAGGTGTCCGTGTCGAAGCAAAATAAAGAATAGAAGATAGGATGGGGAAACTCTCGATCAGAGGGCTTCCTATCCTTTTTTTGAAAAGAAGTCTAGTAGAAAGAAAAACTATATTCCATACTCAATGAAAATCAAAGAGCAAACTAGGAAGCTAGCCGCAGGTTGCTCAAAGCAGTGCTTTGAGGTTGCAGATGTAAGCTGACGTGGTTTGAAGAGATTTTCGAAGAGTATTAGTTAAAAACGTGATAAAGGAGAAATAAAGATGGCAGAAATTTATTTAGCAGGTGGTTGTTTTTGGGGTTTAGAGGAGTATTTTTCACGCATTTCTGGAGTGCTAGCAACCAGTGTTGGCTACGCTAATGGGCAAGTCGAAACGACCAATTACCAGTTGCTCAAGGAAACAGACCATGCAGAGACGGTGCAAGTGATTTACGATGAGAAAGCAGTGTCACTCAGAGAAATTTTACTTTATTATTTCCGAGTCATAGACCCGTTATCCATTAATCAACAAGGGAATGACCGTGGTCGCCAATATCGAACTGGGATTTATTACCAAGATCAAGCAGATTTGCCAGCTATCTATACTGTTGTGCAGGAGCAGGAGCGCATGCTTGGTCGCAAGATTGCAGTAGAGGTGGAGAAACTTCGCCACTACATTCTGGCTGAAGACTACCACCAAGACTATCTCAAGAAAAATCCTTCTGGTTACTGTCATATCGATGTGACTGATGCTGAGAAGCCATTGATTGACGCAGCCAACTATGAAAAGCCTAGTCAAGAGGCGTTGAAGGAAAGCTTATCAGAAGAGTCTTACCGTGTCACCCAAGAATCTGCTACAGAGGCTCCATTTACCAATGCCTATGACCAAACCTTTGAAGAAGGGATTTATGTTGATATCACGACGGGTGAGCCACTCTTTTTTGCCAAGGATAAGTTTGCCTCAGGATGTGGTTGGCCAAGTTTTAGCCGTCCGATTTCCAAGGAATTGATTCATTATTACAAGGATCTCAGCCATGGAATGGAGCGAATTGAGGTTCGTTCTCGTTCAGGCAATGCTCACTTGGGACACGTTTTCACAGATGGGCCTCGGGAGTTAGGTGGACTTCGTTACTGTATTAATTCTGCATCCTTGCGCTTTGTGGCCAAGGATGAGATGGAAGAAGCAGGATATGGCTATTTACTTCCTTACTTAAACAAATAAAACAGAGAGGGTGGGCGCTTCCCACTTTCTTCATTTCCAGAATACGAATAGAAGGGATTTATGAAACACCTATTATCTTACTTTAAACCCTACATCAGGGAATCAATTTTAGCTCCCTTGTTCAAGCTACTAGAAGCTGTTTTTGAGCTCTTGGTTCCTATGGTGATTGCTGGGATTGTTGACCAATCATTGCCCCAGAAAAATCAAGGTCATCTCTGGATGCAGATTGGCCTGCTTCTTATCTTTGCAGTAATTGGCGTTTTAGTGGCCTTGATAGCCCAGTTTTACTCAGCTAAGGCTGCGGTAGGTTTTACCAAGGAATTGACAAACGATCTTTATCGTCATATTTTGTCTTTCCCTAAGGATAGCAGAGATCATCTGACAACTTCTAGTTTGGTGACTCGCTTGACTTCGGATACCTACCAGATTCAGACTGGTATCAATCAATTCCTGCGTCTCTTTTTGCGAGCGCCTATTATCGTTTTTGGTGCCATTTTTATGGCTTATCGAATCTCAACTGAGCTGACTTTCTGGTTTTTGGTCATGGTTGCCATTTTGACAATCGTCATTGTAGGGTTATCTCGATTGGTCAATCCTCTCTACAGTGTTCTCAGAAAGAAAACGGACCAACTAGTTCAGGAAACACGCCAGCAATTACAAGGGATGCGGGTTATTCGTGCTTTTGGACAAGAAAAACGAGAGTTACAGATTTTTCAAACTCTTAACCAAGTCTATGCTAGATTACAAGAAAAAACAGGTTTCTGGTCTAGTTTATTAACACCTTTGACTTATCTGATTGTTAATGGAACTCTCCTCGTTATTATCTGGCAGGGATATGTTTCCATTCAAGGAGGATTGCTCAGTCAAGGGGCCCTCATTGCCCTCATCAATTATCTCTTACAGATTTTGGTGGAATTGGTCAAGCTAGCCATGCTGATAAATTCTCTCAACCAGTCCTACATCTCAGCTAAGCGAATTGAGGAAGTCTTTGCTGAGGCTCCAGAAGATATTCACTTAGAGCTAGAACAAAAGCAAGCTACCAGTGATCAGGTTTTACAAGTTCAAGAACTGACCTTTACCTATCCTGATGCGGCCCAGCCTTCTCTGAGAGACATTTCCTTTGATATGAAGCAAGGGCAAATCCTTGGTATTATTGGGGGAACGGGTTCTGGTAAATCAAGTTTGGTGCAACTCATCCTTGGACTTTATCCAGCAGACAAGGGGAGCATAGATCTTTATAGAGACGGATCTAGTCCTCGTAATCTTGAGCAGTGGCGGTCTTGGATTGCTTATGTGCCTCAAAAAGTCGAGCTCTTTAAAGGAACCATTCGTTCCAACCTGACTCTAGGTTTACATCAAGAAGTAACTGACCAAGAACTCTGGCAGGCCTTGGAAATTGCACAAGCCAAGGATTTTGTTAGTGAAAAGGAAGGGCTCTTGGATGCCACTGTTGAGGCAGGAGGTCGAAATTTCTCGGGCGGTCAAAAACAAAGGCTGTCTATCGCACGAGCAGTCTTGCGCCAAACTCCATTTCTCATCCTAGATGATGCGACCTCGGCACTGGACACTATCACTGAGTCCAAGCTCTTAAAAGCTATCCGAGAAAATTCACCAAATACGAGCTTAATTTTAATTTCTCAACGAACCTCAACACTTCGGATGGCAGACCAGATTCTCCTCTTGGAAAAAGGTGAGCTCCTAGCTATCGGCAAGCACGAGGACTTGATGAAATCCAGTCAAGTCTATCGCGAAATCAATGAATCCCAACATGGAAAGGAGAACTAGCATGAGACGACAAACTGCAAATCAAACACTCACACGTTTGGCCAAAGATTTATCAAGTCATCCTTTCCTCCTTTTCCTAGCCTTTCTAGGAACCATTGCCCAGGTTGCCTTATCAATCTACCTACCTATTCTGATTGGGCAGGTCATCGACCAAGTTCTAGTGATTGGTTCATCATCGGTTTTTTGGCAGATTTTCGTTCAAATGATCTTGGTGGTCATAGGAAATACTCTGGTACAATGGGTAAATCCTCTTCTTTATAATCGCCTAATCTTCTCTTATACCAGAGACTTGCGAGAGAAAATCATCCATAAGCTCCATCGTCTACCGATTGCTTTTGTAGATAGGCAAGGTAGTGGTGAGATGGTCAGTCGTGTAACCACGGACATCGAACAGTTGGTAGCTGGTTTAACAATGATTTTTAACCAATTTTTCATTGGAGTCTTGATGATTTTGGTTAGTATTCTAGCCATGCTTCAGATTCATCTCCTCATGACTCTATTGGTCTTGCTGTTGACGCCACTGTCAATGGTGATTTCACGCTTCATTGCCAAACGATCTTATCATCTCTTCCATAAGCAAACAGAGACGAGGGGAATTCAGACTCAGTTGATTGAAGAATCGTTGAGCCAGCAGACCATTATTCAGTCTTTTAATGCTCAGGCAGAGTTTATACGAAGACTGCGTGAGGCTAATGACAACTACGCAGGCTATTCTCAGTCAGCCATCTTTTATTCTTCAACGGTCAATCCTTCGACTCGCTTTGTAAATGCGCTCATTTATGCCCTTCTAGCTGGAGTGGGAGCTTATCGTATCATGATAGGCTCCACCTTGACTATTGGACGCTTAGTGACCTTTTTGAACTATGTCCAACAGTACACCAAGCCCTTTAACGATATTTCTTCAGTTCTAGCCGAATTGCAAAGTGCCTTGGCATGTGCAGAGCGTGTCTATGCTGTCTTAGAAAGCTCTGAGTTGGCTGAAACAGGCAGGGAAGTCTTGACTAGTGACCAAGTTAAGGGAGCTATTTCCTTTAAACAGGTCTCTTTTGGCTACCATCCTGAAAAGATTTTGATTAAGGATTTATCTATTGACATCCCAGCTGGTAGCAAGGTGGCTATTGTTGGTCCGACAGGTGCTGGTAAATCAACCCTTATCAATCTTCTTATGCGTTTCTATCCTATTAACTCGGGAGATATCTTGCTGGATGGGAAATCTATTTATAACTATAGTCGTGCTTCGCTACGACAGCAGTTTGGCATGGTGCTCCAAGAAACCTGGCTCAAGCAAGGGACCATTCATGACAATATTGCCTTTGGTAATCCTGAAGCCAGTCGAGAGCAGGTGATTGCTGCTGCCAAAGCAGCCAATGCCGACTTTTTCATCCAACAGTTGCCACAAGGCTATGATACCAAGCTTGAAAATGCGGGTGAATCTCTCTCTGTAGGTCAGGCACAGCTTTTGACCATAGCCCGAGTCTTTCTGGCTATTCCCAAGATTCTCATCTTAGACGAGGCAACTTCTTCTATCGATACGCGGACAGAAGTGTTGGTACAGGATGCCTTTGCTAAACTCATGAAGGGGCGCACAAGCTTTATCATTGCCCACCGCTTGTCAACCATTCAGGATGCGGATATGATTCTAGTCTTAGTGGATGGTGATATTGTTGAGTATGGGAACCATCAGGATCTCATGACTAGAAAGGGCAAGTATTACCAAATGCTAAAAGCTGCAGCTTTTAGCTCTGAATAATCCTTTCTCTTTTGAAATTTTATGGACGAAAAAAGTTGCCTTCAGGTAACTTTTTTGTTACAATAGCTAGAAAAATTGTTCACTGTAATACTTAATGAAAATCAAAGATTAAACTAGGAAGCTAGCCGCAGGTTGCTAAAAGCACTGATTTGATGTTGTAGATAAGACTGACGAAGTCAGCTCAAAGCACTGTTTTGAGGTTGTGGATAGAACTGACGAAGTCAGTAACATATATCTACTCCAAGGTGAAGCTGATGTGGTTTGAAGAGATTTTAGAAGAGTATAAATTGTCTTTTAGAAAAGGAGCCTATAATGAAAGTCTTTCAGCATGTAAACATCGTGACTTGTGACCAAAATTTCCATGTTTATTTGGATGGAATCTTAGCAGTTAAGGATTCTCAAATCGTCTATGTCGGTCAAGAGAAACCAGAGATTTTAGATCAGGCCGAGCAGATTATAGACTATCAGGGAGCCTGGATCATGCCTGGTTTGGTCAATTGCCACACTCATTCTGCTATGACAGGCTTGCGAGGAATTCGAGATGACAGCAATCTCCATGAATGGCTCAATGACTATATCTGGCCTGCAGAAGCTGAGTTTACTCCAGATATGACTACCAAGGCGGTCAAAGAAGCGCTGACAGAAATGCTCCAGTCAGGAACAACAACCTTTAACGATATGTATAATCCCAATGGAGTGGAGATTGAGCAGATTTATCAGGCAGTCGAGGCTTCCAAGATGCGTTGTTATTTCTCACCGACCCTCTTTTCTTCAGATACAGAAACAACTGATGAGACTATAAGCAGAATACGAGCTATCATCGAGGAAATCTTAGGATATGAAAATCCAAATTTCAAGGTAATGGTAGCCCCGCATTCTCCCTACAGCTGTAGTAGAGACTTGCTGGAAGAGAGCTTAGATATGGCAAAAGAGCTGGATATTCCTATCCATATCCATGTGGCGGAAACCAAGGAGGAGTCAGGCATTCTCCTGAAACGCTACGGCAAACGCCCTCTCGTCTTTCTAGAAGAACTGGGTTACTTAGATCATCCGTCTGTCTTTGCTCATGGGGTCGAATTAAACGAGAAAGAAATTGAACGTTTGGCAATGTCTCAAGTATCTATCGCCCACAATCCTATCAGTAACCTCAAATTGGCCTCAGGGATTGCTCCCATCATCCAACTGCAAAAAGCAGGAGTAGCAGTCGGTATTGCGACTGACTCGGTTGCTTCTAATAATAATTTAGACATGTTTGAGGAAGGACGGACAGCAGCCCTTCTTCAGAAGATGAAGAGTGGGGATGCTAGCCAATTTCCTATAGAAGTAGCCCTCAAGGCACTGACAATCGAAGGGGCCAAGGTCCTTGGAATGGAAAATCAGATAGGAAGCCTAGAAGTCGGCAAGCAGGCAGATTTTCTGGTCATCCAACCACAAGGGAAAATCCATCTTCAACCCCAAGAAAATATGCTCTCTCACCTAGTCTATGCTGTCAAGTCCAGTGATGTAGATGATGTCTATATTGCCGGAGAACCAGTAGTTAAGCAAGGTCAAGTCCTAACAGTAGAACTTTAAAAGAAAAATCACTGAAAGTTCTATAATGAAGTTAGCCACCCATCTCTCCTAAAAATTATATGGTTCAACTAGCTGATAGCTAGTCTTCGATTTCATTTGACAATCGATAGACGTCGCTTAATCGAAAGATGGAAAAAGAAGGAAAATCAAATAGAGAAATTGCCTCTCTGCTTGGAAAATCTCCTCAAACTATCCACACTGAAATCAAGCGTGAGACAGTCCTACAATGTCTTGGAAAAGGGCGCTTCAAAAAGGTTTATTCTGCCGACTATGCTCAACAATCTTATGAAAGCAATCGCAAGCGCTCGATCAAGAAATTAAGCTTAACCAAGGAACTAAAGGAAAAGATTCTCCACTATCATAATCAAAAGTTTTCTCCTGAAATGATGGTCAAGGCTAAGGAGGTTAACGTGGGCGTTTCTACCATCTACTACTGGATTTATCATGGAAAATTGGGGTTAACCAAGCAGGATCGGTAAATTCTAAAACTAACTTCCAGTTTCCCACAATCTAGCTTTTAGTATGAGAAAAATGCGTGACATTAGTGGAAAACCGTCTTAGACTAACTTCTACTTGTTTTCTTTTTCTTGGTATATAAGGATTCAAAAGAGAAAAGACTCAGAAAAAAGTGCACGACAAATAGCCCTAAAACAGAGTCGTCTTAGACTAACTTCCAGTGTTGAGAGAGAAATGGAAGTTACTTTGAGAAGTTACGGTTTAAAGATTTTTAAATAAATTGGATAAAAGATTTGAATTTTAATTCAATGCATGTTATAATCATACAGTGCTCTATTTTAGAAAGCAGTGTGACTATGAATTTTTCTTTTTTACCTAAGTATTTACCTTATTTTAACTATGGGGCTGTTGTGACGGTTCTCATTTCTATCTGTGTTGTCTTTTTGGGAACTATTTTGGGTGTTGTCTTGGCTTTTGGGCAACGTTCAAAGTTTAAACCGCTTGTTTGGCTGGCCAATTTGTACGTTTGGATTTTCCGTGGGACACCGATGATGGTTCAGATTATGATTGCCTTTGCTCTTATGCATATCAATGCCCCGACTATTCAGGTTGGAATTTTGGGTGTTGATCTTTCTCGTCTGATTCCAGGGATTTTGATTATCTCTATGAATAGTGGTGCTTATGTTTCTGAGACTGTTCGTGCTGGAATCAATGCAGTTCCAAAAGGTCAGCTAGAGGCGGCTTATTCGCTAGGGATTCGTCCTAAAAATGCGATGCGCTATGTGATTTTGCCACAAGCCATCAAAAATATCTTGCCAGCATTGGGGAACGAATTTATCACCATTATCAAGGACAGCTCCCTCTTATCAGCTATCGGTGTTATGGAGTTGTGGAACGGGGCTACAACAGTCTCTACAACAACCTATCTACCTTTAACCCCACTTTTATTTGCAGCCTTTTATTACTTGATTATGACCTCTATTTTGACAGTAGCCTTGAAAGCTTTTGAAAAACGTATGGGACAAGGAGATAAGAAATAATGACAGAAACCTTGATAAAAATTGAAAATTTACATAAATCATTTGGAAAGAATGAAGTATTAAAGGGCATCAACCTCGAGATTAAAAGAGGAGAAGTTGTCGTTATCATCGGTCCTTCGGGGAGCGGGAAATCTACCTTGCTTCGCTCTATGAATTTGTTGGAAGAAGCAACTAAAGGGAAGGTTATCTTTGAGGGAGTCGATATTACGGACAAAAAGAATGACCTGTTTGCCATGCGTGAGAAGATGGGCATGGTTTTCCAACAATTCAATCTCTTTCCTAATATGACTGTGATGGAAAATATCACCTTGTCACCTATCAAGACCAAAGGTGAGAGCAAGGCTGTTGCTGAGAAGAGAGCTCAGGAACTTTTGGAAAAAGTTGGTTTACCAGATAAGGCAGACGCTTATCCACAGAGTTTGTCAGGTGGCCAGCAACAACGGATTGCCATCGCGCGTGGGTTGGCCATGGAACCAGATGTTTTGCTCTTTGATGAGCCAACTTCAGCCTTGGACCCTGAGATGGTTGGAGAAGTTCTAGCTGTTATGCAAGACCTTGCCAAGTCAGGAATGACCATGGTTATCGTAACACATGAAATGGGATTTGCCCGTGAGGTGGCAGATCGTGTTATCTTTATGGCAGACGGTGTGGTTGTTGAAGATGGGACACCTGAGCAGATTTTTGAACAAACCCAAGAACAACGGACTAAAGATTTCTTGAGTAAGGTTTTATAAGTTAGCTTTGTTTAGCTATTTGTAGTCAACTTTACATATAAAATATAGATTAATGAAAAGCTCAACCAGAGCTTTTTCTTATAGTTTGAAACTATAGGATAGCCTAGGAAAGAAGTGTTAGAGGGGACCAACAGTTTTTGGTATAATGGAAGATATTTGAAAGAAAAGAGAAGTGATATGACACAGATTATTGATGGGAAAGCTTTAGCGGCCAAATTGCAGGGGCAGTTGGCTGAAAAGACTGCAAAATTAAAGGAAGAAACAGGTCTAGTGCCTGGTTTGGTAGTGATTTTGGTTGGGGACAATCCAGCCAGCCAAGTTTACGTTCGCAACAAGGAGAGGTCAGCTCTTGCGGCTGGTTTCCGTAGCGAAGTAGTGCGAGTTCCAGAGACCATTACTCAAGAGGAATTGTTAGACCTGATTGCTAAATACAATCAGGATCCAGCTTGGCATGGGATTTTGGTTCAGTTGCCATTACCAAAACACATTGATGAAGAGGCGGTTCTATTGGCTATTGACCCAGAAAAGGATGTGGATGGTTTCCATCCCCTAAATATGGGACGCCTTTGGTCTGGTCATCCAGTCATGATTCCTTCGACACCTGCAGGAATTATGGAGATGTTTCATGAATATGGGATTGACTTGGAAGGTAAAAATGCGGTCGTCATCGGTCGTTCCAATATCGTTGGAAAACCCATGGCTCAGCTTCTTTTGGCCAAGAATGCAACAGTGACCTTGACTCACTCACGCACCCATAATCTTGCCAAGGTGGCTGCTAAAGCAGATATTCTGGTGGTCGCAATCGGTCGTGCTAAATTTGTGACTGCTGACTTTGTCAAACCAGGTGCGGTAGTCATTGACGTTGGGATGAATCGCGATGAAAATGGTAAGCTCTGTGGGGATGTTGATTATGAGGCAGTTGCCCCACTTGCTAGCCATATTACGCCAGTCCCTGGAGGTGTCGGTCCTATGACCATTACTATGCTGATGGAGCAAACTTATCAAGCAGCACTTCGGACATTGGATAGAAAATAAGAGAAAAATCGCTGAAGAGAGTGTATTTTCTATAGCTATATCTGAAATGGCAGAAATGAGTATTAAATTGGCTCTTTGTCAACTGTAGTGGGTTGATGAAAAGCTAAGATCTAGAAAGGACAAATTTCGTCCTTTCTTTTTTAATGTTCAGAGCGATAAAAATCCTTTTTTTGAAGTTTTCAAAGTTCCGAAAACCAAAGGCATTGCGCTTGATAAGCTTGATGAGATTATTAGTGGCTTCCAATTTTGCGTTAGAATAGGGTAGTTGAAGAGCGTTGACAATTTTCTCTTTGTCCTTGATAAAGGTTTTAAAAACAGTCTGAAAAAGAGGATGAACCAGCTTAAGATTGTCCTCAATGAGTCCGAAAAATTTGTCTGCCTCCTTGTTCTGAAAGTGAAAAAGCAGGAGCTGGTAGAGATGATAGTGGTGTTTCAAGTCCTCTGAATAGCTAAAAAGCTTGTCTAAAATCTCTTTATTCGTCAAGTGCATGCGAAAAGTAGGGCGATAAAAACGTTTATCGCTGAGTTTACGACTATCCTGTTGGATGAGTTTCCAGTAGCGTTTGATGGCCTTGTATTCATGAGATTTTCGTTCAAACTGATTCATGATTTGGACACGCAAACGACTCATAGCACGGCTTATATGTTGTACAATGTGAAAGAAATCCAACACGATTTTAGCGTTTGGGAGTGAAACAGTTTGGGAGACTGTTTCAGCCTGAGCATAGAAATTCGAAAGCGAAGTTGTTTAGCTAAGTCATAGTAAGGGCTAAACATATCCATAGTAATGATTTTCACCTGACAACGAACGGCTCTATCGTAGCGAAGAAAGCGACTTCGAATAATAGCTTGTGTTCGTCCCTCAAGAACAGTGATGATATTGATATTGTCAAAATCTTGCGCAATGAAACTCATCTTTCCCTTGGTAAAGGAGTACTCATCCCAAGACATAATCTCAGGCAGACGAGAAAAATCATGCTTAAAGTGAAAGTCATTAAGCTTGCGAATGACAGTTGAAGTTGAAATAGACAACTGATGGGCAATATCGGTCCAAGAAGTCTTTTCAATCAGCTTCTGAGCAATTTTTTGGTTGATGATACGAGGGATTTGATGATTTTTCTTTACTAGAGGAGTCTCAGCAACCATCATTTTCAAGCAATGATAGCACCTAAAACGGCGTTTTCTAAGGAGAATTCTAGTAGGCATACCAATCGTTTCAAGATAAGGAATTTTAGAAGGTTTTTGAAAGTCATATTTCTTCATTTGACTTCCGCACTCAGGACAAGATGGAGCTTTATAGTCCAGTTTGGCGATGATTTCCATGTGTGTATCCTTATTGATGATGTCTAAAATCTGGATATTAGGGTCTTTAATGTCTAGTAATTTTGTGATAAAATGTAATTGTTCCATATGATTCTTTCTAATGAGTTGTTTTGTCGCTTTTCATTATAGATCTTATGGGACTTTTTTTCTACACAAAAATAGGCTTTTTTCTAAAAATCCCTAGTCAAGCGCTTTATTTTTTTGTATAATAGAAGTAGTAAAGTATAGATAAGAAGAGAAAAGCATGATTACACTATTTTTATCACCGAGCTGTACATCATGTCGTAAGGCGAAGGCCTGGTTAGAAAAACATAAGGTTCCCTTTGTGGAACACAATATTATGACCAGTCCTTTAACAAGAAAAGAATTGCAACACATCCTTTCCTTGACCGAAAATGGTACTGATGACATCATTTCAACTCGTTCAAAAATTTTTCAAAAATTGAATATTGATGTAGAGAGTATCTCGGTATCGGAATTGCTTCATTTGATTGAGCAGTACCCTAGTCTTTTGCGTCGTCCCATTATTATTGATGCCAAGCGCATGCAAATCGGTTTTAATGAAGATGAGATTCGTGCTTTTCTCCCTCGTAGTTACCGTAAGCAAGAACTAAAAGAAGCAAGAATGAGAGCTGGTATTAGTTAATGAACAAACAGTATAGTTACCCACTAGATTTGTCGTGGAGCACTGAAGAACTTGCTTCAGTGCTTTCTTTTTTTAATGATGTTGAAGCTGCCTATGAAGGCAAGGTAGAGGCTAAAAAGTTATTGGACTCTTATAAGGGGTTCAAGGCGGTTGTGCCAAGCAAGAGTGAAGAAAAACGTTTGGGACGAGAATTGGAAACAGTCAGTGGCTATTCGCTTTACCGAGCAGTTCAGGCGGCTAAGGAAAAAGGGGAAGGAAAGATTTCTCTTGGAAAGTAAATTTGAATTTGCTAAAGAGCTAATTAAGAAAGTGGGTCAGTACATTCTTGACCATATGCAGGAAGATTTGTGTGTTGAGATCAAGTCCTCTCCAACAGATTTGGTGACCAGACTGGACAAGGAAGTTCAGGAGCTATTGGTTGGTGAGATTTTGTCTCGTTATCCTGAGGATAAGATTTGTGCTGAAGAGGGCTGTTTGCGAGCTTCAGTTCAAGAGGGCAAGGTTTGGATCATTGATCCCATTGATGGGACCAATAATTTTGTCGCCCAGCAGGAAGATTTTGCTGTTATGATGGCTTATTTTGAAAATGGTCAGGGACAGTTTGGACTGATTTATGATGTGATCAAAGGGGATTGTTACCACGGTGGTGGGGAATTTCCAGTTTGTCTAAATGATAGGCCCCTAGCTCCCTTTAAAGCCAAACCACTTGGAGATTTTCTCATTGCAGGAAATAGTGGTATGTTGGAAACCAATGAATGGGGCTTGGCTGATTTGGGTCGAGCAGCACTTGGTGTTCGTGTCTATGGGAGTGCGGCCATCAGTTTTGCCAAGATTTTGTCAGGGCGTTTGTTGACCTATGTCACCTATCTGCAACCATGGGATTATGCTGCGGCTAGTATTTTAGGGGAAAGTCTGGGCTATCGGGTTGTAACCCTTTTTGGTGAAGCTCCTGATTTTCAAACCAGACAACCGGTCATGATGCTACCTCTTGAGATGCAGGAGGAAATTCAGTCCTATATTTACGAAAGGAAAAGAACTTAAATGCAATTTCCAGAAGGATTTGTTGAAAAATATGAAGAGATACTAGGAGATGAGGCAAGAGATTTTCTTGCCTCTTTTGAGGAGGAAGCGGTTTCGGCCTTTCGGGTTAATCCTTTAAAAGAAGCGCCAGTTTCCTTTCCTGATGCCATTCCTCAAACTCCTTGGGGACATTATGGGAAGGTATCAGGGAAATCGCCTGAGCATGCTACTGGTTTGATTTATTCGCAAGAACCTGCTGCTCAGATGGTTGCTCAGGTAGCCCAGCCCAGTCCTGGCATGAAAGTCTTGGATTTGGCTGCTGCACCGGGTGGCAAATCAACTCAACTAGCAGCCTATCTAGCAGGGGAAGGGCTACTTGTTTCCAATGAAATTTCAAGCAAACGGGCTAAGATTTTAGTAGAAAATATGGAGCGCTTTGGAGCGACCAATATCGTGGTGACCAATGAATCTGCCGACCGCTTGGCAAAGGTTTTTAAGGGCTATTTTGATCTGATTGTCCTTGATGCCCCTTGCTCTGGGGAAGGGATGTTTCGTAAGCAACCAGATGCTATGGACTATTGGAGCTTAGATTATCCGAGTCAATGTGCTAGCTTGCAAAGAGAGATTCTATCGGATGCGGTGACCATGCTAGCTGAAGGCGGTCGATTTGTTTATTCAACATGCACCTGGGCACCCGAGGAAAACGAAGAGATTGTCAATTGGCTACTGAAAGAGTATGATTTTGACTTGTTGCCAGTAGAGCATATCAATGGAATGGTCGCTGGTATTGACCTGCCAGAGACGGCTCGTATGTATCCTCATCAGTTTAAGGGAGAGGGTCAGTTTGTCGCCCATCTACAGTTTAAGGGTAACAATCCAGCTCCTAAATTTAAGGCAAGTAAGAGTAACCTCAGCCGAGAACAAGTTGCCTTGTGGCAGGAATTTGCCCAAAAACACTTGAAAATCAATCTAAGGGGGATCTTGCAGACTTTTGGTGACCAACTCTATCTCTTACCAGAACTTTTACCAGATTTAGGGAAACTCAAGATTGCTCGCAATGGCCTGCATCTGGGTACCTTTAAGAAAAAACGCTTTGAGCCTAGTTTTGCTCTTGGTCTAGCCTTGAAACCGAGTCAGGTCAAGCAGTCGGTTGAAATTGACCAAGAAGCATTTGTAAAGTATGTGGCTGGAGAAACCGTTCAGCTGGCGGAAAGTATGCCAAATGGTTGGTACCAAGTTTTGGTTCAAGGCAATGGCTTGGGCTTTGCTAAGGTGACTGGAAATGTTTTGAAAAATTATTTTCCAAAAGGCCTCAGATTCAAGTGAAAATGCTAGTCAAAGTAGCTTGTCTATGTTATAGTTGAAGTATGGATTTTTTCAAATTGTCTTTCATTTTAAGTCAAAATTGGTGGAGAAGATAACTGAGTAAATTTCAAGTAAAATCAAGCTAAGAACTTCAGTTGACTCCCAATTTTAAAAAGAAAAATATAAATAAATAGTTGAAAAAATTCACAGCATTCACCATTATTTTCAAGGAGAAAAACAGTGAAAAAAAGGAAAAAACTCGCTCTATCCCTTGCAGCTCTTTTTCTGGCAGGTTCTTTAGCGGGATGTGCTAGCTGGATTGATCGTGGAGAATCCATGACAGCTGTTGGTTCAACAGCTCTTCAGCCCTTGGTCGAAGCAGCAGCAGATGAATTTGGCTCTATGCACGTTGGGAAAACAGTCAACGTTCAAGGTGGAGGATCTGGTACAGGTCTGTCTCAGGTTCAATCTGGAGCCGTTGATGTAGGAAATTCAGACGTATTTGCCGAGGAAAAAGACGGTATCAACGCCTCTGCTCTAGTGGACCACAAGGTTGCAGTAGCGGGCTTGGCGGTGATTGTGAACAAGGAAGTTGATGTTGAAAATCTGACAACTGAACAACTCCGTAGCATCTTCACAGGTCAAGTGACCAACTGGAAAGAGGTCGGTGGAAAAGATCTAGCCATTTCTATTATCAACCGTGCAGCAAGTTCTGGTTCGCGTGCAACCTTTGATAGTGTTGTCATGGATGGCCAATCTGCCATGCAGAGTCAAGAACAGGATTCAAATGGGATGGTCAAAAACATTGTTTCCCAGACACCAGGAGCCATTTCTTACCTAGCCTTTGCCTATGTGGATGACTCGGTGAAACGCATGAAGTTGAATGGCTATGAGCCAATTGCAGAAAATGTTACAAGCAATAACTGGCCTTTGTGGTCTTACGAACACATGTATACCCTAGGTCAACCAAATGAATTGGTGGCAGAATTTCTCAACTTTGTCCTCTCAGATGAAGCGCAAAGTGGAATCGTTAAGGGGATGGGTTACATTTCTGTTAAGGAAATGAAGGTTGAAAAAGATGCTGTAGGAACGGTGACAGCACTAGAAGGGAGTCAATAATGAATCAAGAAGAATTAGCTAAAAAATTACTTTCTCCCTCAAAGAACTCTCGTTTAGAGAAACTTGGAAAAGGCTTGACCTTTGCCTGTCTGTCTTTGATTGTCATTATTGTGGCTATGATTTTGATATTCGTAGCCCAAAAAGGTTTGTCGACCTTCTTTGTAAATGGGGTTAATATCTTTGATTTCCTATTTGGCCAAACTTGGAATCCTTCAGGGAAACAATTTGGTGCCCTTCCCATGATTTTGGGTTCCTTTATTGTCACAATCCTATCAGCCCTTATCGCAACTCCTTTTGCCATTGGTGCGGCAGTCTTTATGACAGAAGTATCACCAAAAGGTGCTAGAATCTTGCAACCAGCTATTGAATTGCTAGTCGGGATTCCTTCAGTCGTGTATGGATTTATCGGTTTGCAGGTCGTAGTTCCCTTTGTCCGCAGTGTCTTTGGTGGAACTGGTTTTGGGATTTTGTCAGGGATTTTCGTTCTCTTTGTCATGATTTTACCGACGGTAACCTTTATGACAACCGATAGCTTGCGTGCGGTGCCTCGTCACTACCGCGAAGCTAGTTTGGCTATGGGGGCCACTCGTTGGCAAACCATCTGGCGCGTGACCTTGAAGGCAGCGCGTTCAGGGATTTTCACAGCAGTGGTCTTTGGGATGGCGCGTGCCTTTGGTGAGGCCTTGGCCATTCAGATGGTGGTTGGAAACTCAGCCGTTGTCCCAACTTCATTGACAACACCTGCTGCGACCTTGACCTCTGTGTTGACCATGGGTATCGGAAATACCGTCATGGGTACAGTTGATAATAACGTTCTCTGGTCACTGGCCTTAGTCTTGCTTTTGATGAGTTTGGCCTTCAACAGTGTGATTAAATTGATTACGAAAGAAAGAGGAAAGAAAAACTATGCACGCTAAGAAATTAGATAAAATTGCAACAGCTGTCCTCTACTCAATTGCAGGAATTATCGTTGCCATCTTGGCATCCTTGATTCTTTATATCTTGGTTCGTGGTTTGCCCCACATCTCTTGGTCTTTCTTGACTGGCAAATCATCATCTTACCAAGCAGGTGGAGGGATTGGAATTCAGCTTTATAATTCCTTCTTCCTTTTGGTTATTACCTTGATTATCTCTGTGCCTTTGTCTATGGGAGCTGGGATTTTCCTAGCTGAATATGCCAAAAAAGGTCCTGTGACCAATTTTGTCAGAACCTGTATTGAAATCTTGTCTTCACTGCCATCAGTGGTTGTGGGTCTCTTTGGTTACTTGATTTTTGTAGTTCAGTTTGAGTATGGATTTTCAATCATTTCAGGTGCCTTGGCCTTGACGGTCTTTAACCTGCCTCAGATGACTCGTAATGTTGAGGACAGCTTGAAACACGTTCACCATACGCAACGTGAGGCCGGCTTGGCCCTTGGGATTTCTCGTTGGGAGACAGTTGTCCATGTGGTCATTCCAGAAGCTCTCCCAGGTATTGTGACGGGGGTTGTCTTGGCCTCTGGTCGTATCTTTGGTGAGGCTGCGGCTCTTATCTATACAGCAGGACAATCCGCTCCAGCTCTGGACTGGTCTAACTGGAATATTCTCAGTGTGACCAGCCCAATCTCTATCTTCCGTCAAGCAGAAACCTTGGCTGTCCATATCTGGAAAGTCAATAGTGAAGGAACCATTCCAGATGGAACTATCGTATCAGCAGGTTCTGCAGCAGTTCTCTTGATCTTTATCCTCATCTTTAACTTTGGAGCCCGCAAACTCGGAAGCTACCTACATAAGAAATTAACCGCTGCCTAAAGGAGAAGCCATGTCAAAATATAATTGGGATGAAAAGCATATCATCACCTTTCCTGAAGAGAAAGTGGCCCTCTCTACTAAGGATTTACATGTTTACTACGGTAAAAATGAATCTATCAAGGGCATCGATATGCAATTTGAAAAAAATAAAATTACAGCCTTAATTGGCCCTTCTGGTTCAGGGAAATCAACCTACCTCCGCAGTCTCAACCGTATGAATGATACCATTGATATTGCCAAGGTAACAGGTCAAATTCTCTATCAAGGGATTGATGTCAACCGTCCAGAAATCAATGTTTATGAGATGCGTAAGCATATCGGAATGGTTTTCCAACGACCAAATCCTTTTGCCAAGTCTATCTACCGCAATATCACTTTTGCTCATGAACGTGCAGGGGTTAAGGACAAGCAAGTCTTGGATGAAATTGTGGAAACTTCTCTTCGTCAGGCTGCCCTTTGGGACCAGGTCAAAGATGATTTGCACAAGTCAGCCTTGACCCTATCAGGTGGTCAGCAGCAACGTCTCTGTATCGCTCGTGCTATCTCTGTTAAACCAGATATTCTCTTGATGGACGAACCAGCGTCCGCCTTGGATCCGATTGCGACAGCCCAGTTGGAAGAAACTATGTTGGAATTGAAGAAGGACTTTACCATCATCATTGTGACCCACAGTATGCAGCAGGCTGCGCGTGCTAGTGACTACACAGGATTTTTCTACTTGGGCGATTTGATTGAGTACGATAAGACCTCTAATATTTTCCAAAATGCCAAACTACAGTCAACCAATGACTACGTAACAGGACACTTTGGATAGAAAGGAAACAGTATGACAGAAGCGATTTTACAGGTGTCAGACCTGTCCGTTTACTACAATCAAAAAAAGGCCTTGAATAGTGTTTCCCTATCTTTCCAACCTAAGGAAATTACAGCCTTGATTGGTCCATCTGGATCAGGAAAGTCAACTCTTCTTAAGGCTATCAACCGTATGGGGGATCTCAATCCAGAGGTGACTACAACTGGTTCGGTGGTTTACAACGGCCACAACATTTACAGTCCACGTACAGATACAGTTGAATTGCGGAAGGAAATCGGTATGGTTTTCCAACAACCAAATCCCTTCCCTATGTCTATCTACGAAAATGTTGTTTACGGGCTTCGTATCAATGGAGTGAAGGATAAGCAGATTCTGGATGAAGCGGTAGAAAAAGCCTTGCAACGAGCTTCTATCTGGGATGAGGTCAAGGATCGCCTGCATGATTCAGCTATCGGGCTTTCAGGCGGACAACAGCAACGTGTCTGTGTTGCCCGTGTCTTGGCAACCAGTCCTAAAATCATTCTCTTGGATGAACCGACTTCAGCCTTGGACCCTATCTCGGCCGGTAAGATTGAGGAAACCTTGTATGGCTTAAAAGATAAATACACCATGCTCTTGGTTACGCGTTCCATGCAACAAGCCTCTCGTATCTCTGACAAGACAGGATTTTTCCTAGATGGAGATTTGATTGAGTTTAACGATACCAAGAAGATGTTCCTCAACCCACAACACAAGGAAACAGAAGATTATATTTCAGGAAAATTTGGATAAGGAGATAAATGATGTTACGTTCTCAATTTGAAGAAGATTTAGAGAAATTACACAACCAGTTCTACGCAATGGGACAAGAAGTGCTATCCCAAATCAATCGTACAGTGCGTGCCTTTGTTACTCATGACCGAGATTTGGCCAAAGAAGTCATCGAAGACGATGCAGAAGTAAACGAATACGAAGTGAAATTGGAGAAGAAATCATTTGAAATGATTGCCCTTCAACAACCCGTTTCTCAGGACTTGCGTACTGTTTTGACAGTCTTGAAGGCTGTATCTGACTTGGAACGTATGGGGGACCATGCTGTTTCTATTGCTAAAGCAGCAATTCGTATGAAGGGGGAGCAACGCATCCCAGCTGTTGAAGAAGAAATTAAGAGAATGGGTCGCGATGTCAAGAACTTCGTTGAAGCAGCCCTTGAACTCTATCTCAATGGTTCAGTTGACCAGGCCTATGAAGTAGCAGCTATGGATGAAAAAATCAACCATTACTTTGATAGCATTCGTGACTTGGCTACAGAAGAAATCAAGAAAAATCCAGATGCCATCGTTACAGGTCGTGATTACTTCCAAGTGATTGCCTTCTTGGAACGTATTGGAGACTATGCTAAAAATATCTGTGAATGGGTTGTTTACTTTGAAACAGGTAAGATTGTCGAACTATAAAGTATTCAAATGATAAAATTATTGTGAAAGCTTACTTTTTAATACAGTAAGCTTTCATTGTTATAGATGGTTTACTTTGTCAGAGGTGAATAATGAACTACATACAGAATATCAGAAAAAAAGTTGGAAAAGATAAAATTATTTTAAATTTTACCTGTGGAATATTAAGTCAATCAGGAAAAATTTTATTACAAAAACGAGCAGATAAAGGAACGTGGGGATTACCAGGTGGTGCTCTTGAATTAGGAGAATCGGCTTTAGAAGCTTTAGTGCGAGAGTTTTATGAAGAAACAGGAGTCGAAGTGAGGGTGGAAAAACTCTTAAATGTTTATACAAAATATTCAGACAGTTATCCGAATGGTGATGAGGCTCAAGTTCTTACAATCTTGTATTTAGTTTCATCTGAAACTTCTATCTCTATAAATTTTTTTACAAGTGATGAAACTTTAGAATTAGGATTTTTTGATCATAGTGACATACAAAATATTGCAATTGTAAACCAGCAGCATCAAGATATGATAAATGATTTTTTTGAAAATAAGTTCCCAATAGATAGATAAACTAACCACTGTATTTCTATTTTTTAGTAAATATATTTTATGAAAATGTAAGAAAAACACTTGACAAGTAACTTGAATAGCGTTATAATTATACAAAATCAACAGAGAGGTTGTTTATTTATGAAATCAAAAAAATGGATATTTGTTTTATGTAGTTTTCTTGCAAGTTTCTTCTTAGTAGCTTGCCAGTCAGGTTCTAATGGTTCTCAGTCAGCTGTTGAAGCCATTAAGCAAAAGGGGAAATTAGTTGTGGCGACTAGTCCTGATTATGCACCTTTTGAATTCCAATCCTTAGTTGACGGAAAAAACCAGGTAGTCGGTGCGGATATTGATATGGCTCAAGCTATCGCTGATGAACTTGGGGTTAAGTTGGAAATCTCAAGCATGAGTTTTGACAATGTCTTGACTAGTCTTCAAACAGGTAAGGCTGACCTAGCAGTTGCAGGAATTAGTGCTACTGATGAGAGAAAAGAAGTCTTTGATTTTTCAATCCCTTACTATGAAAACAAGATTAGTTTCTTGGTTCGTAAGGCTGATGTAGAAAAATACAAGGATTTAACTAGCCTAGAAAGTGCTAATATTGCAGCCCAAAAAGGGACTGTTCCAGAATCAATGGTCAAGGAACAATTGCCAAAAGCGCAATTGACTTCCCTAACTAATATGGGTGAAGCTGTCAATGAATTGCAGGCTGGAAAAGTAGATGCTGTTCATATGGATGAGCCTGTTGCGCTTAGCTATGCTGCTAAAAATGCCGACCTAGCTGTCGCAACTGTCAGCTTGAAGATGAAGGACGGTGAAGCCAATGCCGTTGCCCTTAGAAAAAATAGTGCTGATTTGAAAGAAGTGGTGGACAAGGTCATCCAAAAACTCAAGGATGACGGTACCTACCAAAAATATCTTGAAAAAGCGGCAACCTTAACAGAAGTTGAAGAATAATACTCAATGAAAATCAAAGAGCAAACTAGGAAGCTAGCCGCAGGTTGCTCAAAGCACTGCTTTGAGGTTGTAGATAAGACTGACGAAGTCAGTTACATATATCTACGGTAAGGCGACGCTGAC
This sequence comes from Streptococcus sp. 2342, assembly GCF_013276795.1. Taxonomy (GTDB): domain Bacteria; phylum Bacillota; class Bacilli; order Lactobacillales; family Streptococcaceae; genus Streptococcus. Next base: position 174,412 of record NZ_VMLR01000002.1, on the reverse strand, counting down.
GTGGTTTGAAGAGATTTTCGAAGAGTATAAGAAAAAAGCAGAGTTGGAAGTCAGTCCAATTCTGCTTTTAAATAGTTTAAAACCTTTTCCAGATTATCTAAGGACACCTTGGCAAATTGATAAGGACAGGTGCTTAAATAGGCCTCTTCAAAGAAATCCAAGCCCAGTTGACTGTGTTTGAGACTGGCAATTTTAGGATACTGTCTCAGGTCTAGTAATACACCATCGTGAAGCGGGAAATGAGGAAGGGGGCAAGGAGTGTTAGCTAATCTTTCCTCGAGTTGTTTTTGGTAGTCTTCCTGATTGGACAATCGAGCTAGACGATTTTTCTCAAATAATTGACTGTCAATATAGAGTGACAGGGCCTTTTGCATGATGAGGTTGCTGTCGTAATCTAGGATATTTTTGTAAGCCACAAAGGCTTCTTTGATAGCATTTGGAAGAATGAGTGACGTAATCCGCAGGGCTGGAAAGAGGCTGGTTGAGAAGGACTTGATGTAAATGATCCGCTCCTCTGTATCCAGATAGTGGAAGGTCTGACCCTTCTTGGAATCCAAATCCCCCAGATAATCGTCTTCGACGATATAAACACCATACTTGGCAGCTAAGTCAAGAATAGCCCGTTTGTCCTGCTCAGAATAGGAATGCCCCAGAGGATAGTGAAAACGAGGAATGGTATAGAAAAACTTAATTTTTCCTGTTTTGAAGTGGCCTTCCAGCTCTTCCAAGTCAATCCCATCAACGCCTCGTTCAATCGTTTGATAGTTCAGACCCTGAGCAATCAAGAGGCGATTCATACGATGGTAGGTTGGCTGTTCTACCAAGATTTCCTTGGCTTGGCTAGGAAAGGATATTTGAGAAAGGATAAACAAGGCTTGTTGGGTTCCAGAAGTCAGTACCAGTTGGTCAGCCTTGCAGTAGAGGGCTTGGTCAAAGAGGAGTTTATGAATGGACTGTCTTAGGTCTTCTAATCCTTCTTGGTTGTCATAGTAGTTGAAGAGGTAGTTTTCCCGGCCAATCAAGGTTTCATTGACACAGAGTCGGAAATCGTCATAGGCGCTGGCATGTTCGTCCGTAACCTCGATTTCTAGGTCCTGATGTTGCCCTTGTTCTAATACATAGTAGCCACTCTGGGGCTTGGCATAGAGGTATTGTTCGTGCCGTAATTCCAGCAGGGCGCGTTGAATGGTGTCCTTGCTGCAGTGAAAGTCAAGGCTCAGTTGACGGATAGAAGGCAGGCGACTTCCCGTCGGAAAACGTCCAGACTCGATACCGTTTTTTAGATAGGAAACGACCTCTTGGTACTTGCTTTGTTTCTTCATTCCAAACCTCCCTTGATTTTGTTACATTGTACCCTTTTTTTTCTTTCTTGGCAATGTCTAGGGTGTTTCTCTCGTTCACATCTAGGGGCAAATGTGGTATACTTAGGAGTAAGATTTATAGAATAACAGACAAGAAAGTGAATGGATAAGAACGTGCAGGAACCAGTGAAATTATTTCAATACAATACCCTTGGAGCCTTGATGGCTGGCCTTTATGGTGGTACTATGACAGTAGGAGAATTGCTAGAACATGGTGACCTTGGTTTGGGAACCTTGGATTCTATTGATGGAGAATTGATTGTCTTAGATGGCAAGGCCTATCAGGCCAAAGGGTCAGGAGACCAGCCAGAAATTGTAGAAGTATCACCAGATGCCCTTATTCCTTATGCAGCAGTAGTACCACATCAGGCAGAGGTCATTTTCCGCCAGCGCTTTGAGATGACAGACAAGGAATTGGAAGAACGAATCGAGTCTTATTATGATGGGGAAAATCTTTTCCGCTCAATTAAGATTCGTGGTGAATTTTCACATATGCATGTGCGCATGATTCCCAAGTCGACACCAGATACCAAGTTTGCTGAGGTCGCAACCCATCAACCGGAATATAGTCGTGACAATGTGGCGGGAACCATCGTTGGTTTCTGGACGCCTGAGATTTTCCATGGGGTTAGTGTGGCAGGTTACCATCTGCACTTCATCTCAGATGATTTGACCTTCGGTGGGCATGTCATGGACTTTGTCATCAAGGAAGGCATTATCGAGGTGGGAGCAGTTGACCAGTTGGATCAACGTTTCCCAGTCCAAGATCGTCAATACTTGTTTGCTAAGTTTAATGTTGACGAGATGAAAAAAGATATTGAAAAGGCGGAATAGGAGAAGAAAATGACCATTCATATTATCATTACCATGTTGCTGTTACTGGCTTTCTTGATAGGGAGCATTTGGTATGCCAGAAAGAAATACCAGATTAATCTAGCTGTTTTGGGCTTGGGGGCTGTTGCTTTCTTTGTCTCTTCACAGATTTTAGAAAAACTGGTGCATATCTTTGTTTTGCATCCTCAAAAAGACGGTAGTATTGCCCTCTTGCAAGACCATCCGCTTGTCTATATCATCTATGGCCTAGCCATGGCAGCATTTTTTGAGGAAACGGCTCGTCTTGTTTTCTTCAAATGGTTGGAGAAAAAGAGAAGTTTGGAAAAGGCAGACGCCTTGGCCTATGGACTGGGGCATGGTGGCTTGGAATTAATTTTCCTGGGTCTTGCTAGTTTGTTTAATCTCTACATCGTTCTCTCAGCAGTTCAAACTCAGGATCCACAGGTTATGCAATTACTGTCTGAAAATATGTTGAAGACTATCCAGTCGCTATCGGTCTGGCAGATTTATTTGCTTGGTTTTGAGCGAATCTTGGCGCTAGGTTTTCAATTACTCTTGACAGTTTGGGTTTACCAAGCTGTTCGCCAGAAGAAATGGATTTATCTCCTAGCAGCCTATGGCCTACATGCCTTCTTTGATCTGGCACCATCTCTAGTCCAAGTTGGCTGGCTGACCAATCCAGTCTTGGCGGAAGTTGTCCTAGCACTAGAGCTCGTTCTGGTTGCCTATGGAACCAAGGCAATCTTTTGCAAAAAATCATAAGAAAAAGGGGGAAACCTCTTTTTTGTTTAAAATAAGCCTAAGATTTTTTTAGGGTCGTCAAATGGTCTTAAAAATGGTATAATGGAATGAATTTTGTAAAAGGAAGAGTGACATGTCTGTAAGAGAAAAAATGCTTGAAATCCTAGAAGGAATTGATATCCGTTTTAAGGAACCCTTGCATAGCTATAGTTATACAAAAGTAGGTGGAGAGGCCGATTATTTGGTCTTTCCACGAAATCGTTTTGAGTTGGCGCGTGTTGTTAAATTTGCCAATCAAGAAAATATTCCTTGGATGGTTCTTGGAAATGCCAGCAACATCATCGTTCGTGATGGTGGGATTCGTGGATTTGTCATCTTGTGTGACAAGCTCAATAACGTTTCCGTTGATGGCTATACCATTGAAGCAGAAGCTGGTGCTAACTTGATTGAAACAACTCGCATTGCCCTTCGTCATAGTTTGACGGGTTTCGAGTTTGCTTGTGGCATTCCTGGAAGCGTCGGCGGTGCTGTCTTTATGAATGCGGGTGCATACGGAGGAGAGATTGCACACATCTTGCAGTCTTGTAAGGTCTTGACCAAGGATGGAGAAATCGAGACCCTGTCTGCCAAAGATTTGGCTTTTGGTTACCGCCATTCAGCCATTCAGGAGTCTGGTGCAGTTGTCTTGTCAGCTAAATTTGCCCTAGCCCCAGGAACCCATCAGGTTATCAAGCAGGAAATGGACCGCTTGACGCACCTACGTGAACTCAAGCAACCTTTGGAATACCCATCTTGTGGTTCGGTATTTAAGCGTCCTGTTGGGCATTTTGCAGGTCAGTTAATTTCAGAAGCTGGTTTGAAAGGCTATCGTATCGGTGGCGTAGAAGTGTCTGAAAAGCACGCAGGATTTATGATCAATGTCGCAGATGGAACGGCCAAAGACTACGAGGACTTGATTGAGTCTGTTATCGAAAAAGTCAAGGAACACTCAGGTATCACGCTTGAAAGAGAAGTCCGTATTTTAGGTGAAAGCAAGTAGGAAGCTGTAGTTGAAAAGCTGCTGCTATGTCATGGAAAGGGGGTGAAAGCCTATCGTTAGTGCAGAAGAATGTAGGCAGTTTAATCTCCTACACGAGGTAGTGACGGCCTGACAGAGCCCTGATCTGTTAATCTATGAAAAAGAAGGAATAAATGACAATTGAAAAAACCAATTATTGAATTCAAAAACGTCTCAAAAGTTTTTGAAGACAGCAACACCAAGGTTCTCAAAGACATCAACTTTGAGTTGGAAGAAGGGAAGTTCTATACTCTTCTAGGCGCGTCTGGTTCAGGGAAATCAACTATCCTTAACATCATTGCAGGTTTACTGGATGCGACGACAGGAGATATTTTGCTGGATGGTGTCCGTATCAATGACATCCCAACCAACAAGCGAGACGTCCATACGGTCTTCCAATCCTATGCCTTGTTTCCACATATGAATGTGTTTGAAAATGTTGCCTTTCCACTTCGCTTGCGTAAAATTGACAAGAAAGAAATCGAGAAACGCGTAGCGGAAGTTCTCAAGATGGTTCAGTTGGAAGGTTACGAAAAACGTTCCATTCGTAAACTTTCTGGAGGACAACGTCAGCGTGTGGCTATTGCCCGTGCCATCATCAACCAACCTCGTGTGGTTTTGTTGGACGAGCCCTTGTCAGCGCTGGACTTGAAATTAAGAACAGACATGCAGTACGAGCTCCGTGAATTGCAACAACGATTGGGCATTACCTTTGTCTTTGTCACTCACGATCAGGAAGAAGCGCTGGCCATGAGTGACTGGATTTTCGTTATGAATGATGGCGAGATTGTCCAGTCTGGAACACCTGTGGACATCTACGATGAGCCAATCAACCACTTTGTTGCCACCTTTATCGGTGAGTCAAATATCTTGCCAGGAACCATGATTGAGGACTACTTGGTTGAGTTTAACGGCAAACGCTTTGAAGCGGTCGATGGTGGGATGAAGCCAAATGAGCCTGTCGAGGTTGTCATTCGTCCAGAGGACTTGCGTATTACCCTTCCTGAAGAAGGCAAGCTCCAAGTTAAGGTCGATACCCAGCTCTTCCGTGGGGTGCACTATGAAATTATCGCCTATGACGAACTTGGAAATGAATGGATGATCCACTCAACCCGTAAGGCCATAGTGGGTGAGGAAATCGGTCTGGATTTTGAACCAGAAGACATCCACATCATGCGTCTCAATGAAACAGAAGAAGAGTTCGATGCCCGTATCGAAGAATATGTGGAAATCGAAGAGCAAGAAGCAGGTCTGATCAATGCAATCGAGGAGGAAAGAGATGAAGAAAACAAGCTCTAAACTCTTTGTAGTGCCCTACATGCTTTGGATTGCCCTCTTTGTCCTGGCACCCTTGGTCTTGATTTTCGGTCAATCCTTTTTCAATATCGAAGGCCAGTTTAGCTTAGAAAACTATAAATCTTACTTTGCGTCACAAAACTTGACCTACCTCAAAATGAGCTTTAACTCCGTGCTTTATGCAGGAATTGTGACCTTTGTAACCTTGCTTATCAGCTATCCAACAGCCCTCTTTTTGACCCGTCTCAAGCACCGTCAACTTTGGCTCATGCTGATTATCCTGCCAACCTGGGTCAATTTGCTCCTTAAAGCCTATGCCTTTATCGGGATTTTTGGTCAAAATGGCTCTATTAACCAATTCTTGGAATTTATCGGAATCGGTTCGCAACAGTTGCTCTTTACCGATTTCTCCTTTATCTTTGTCGCAAGCTACATCGAGCTTCCTTTTATGATTTTGCCCATTTTCAATGTCTTGGACGATATGGATAACAATCTCATCAATGCCAGCTATGACCTCGGTGCTACCAAGTGGGAGACTTTCCGCCATGTCATCTTCCCTCTATCGATGAATGGGGTGCGAAGTGGAGTTCAGTCGGTCTTTATCCCAAGTTTGAGTCTCTTCATGCTGACCCGTTTGATTGGTGGGAACCGCGTTATCACGCTGGGAACAGCCATTGAGCAGAACTTCCTGACCAATGACAACTACGGTATGGGTTCAACCATCGGTGTGATTCTCATCCTGACCATGTTCATCACCATGTGGGTGACCAAGGAAAGGAGAGAACGATGAAAAAATTTGCCAACCTTTATCTAGGACTGGTCTTTCTTGTCCTCTACCTGCCGATTTTTTACCTGATTGGCTATGCCTTTAATGCAGGCAATGACATGAATAGCTTTACAGGCTTTAGCTTGAGCCATTTTAAAACCATGTTTGGCGATGGTCGTCTTATGTTGATTGTAACTCAGACCTTTTTCTTGGCCTTCCTGTCAGCCTTGATTGCGACCATTATCGGGACTTTTGGTGCCATTTACATCTACCAGTCTCGTAAGAAATACCAAGAAGCCTTTCTATCACTCAATAATATCCTCATGGTTGCGCCTGACGTTATGATTGGTGCCAGCTTCTTGATTCTCTTTACCCAACTCAAGTTTTCACTTGGCTTTTTGACCGTTCTTTCTAGTCACGTGGCCTTCTCCATTCCTATCGTGGTCTTGATGGTTTTGCCTCGTCTCAAGGAAATGAACGGTGACATGATTCATGCGGCCTATGACCTTGGTGCCAGTCAATTTCAGATGTTCAAGGAAATTATGCTTCCTTACCTGACTCCGTCTATCATTGCAGGTTATTTCATGGCCTTCACCTATTCGCTAGATGACTTTGCTGTGACCTTCTTTGTGACGGGAAATGGCTTTTCAACCCTATCAGTCGAGATTTACTCTCGTGCCCGTAAGGGAATTTCGCTAGAAATCAATGCCCTGTCTGCCCTTGTCTTTCTCTTTAGTATTATCCTAGTGGTTGGATATTACTTTATCTCACGTGAAAAGGAGGAGCAAGCATGAAAAAACTCTATTCATTTTTAGCAGGAATTGCAGCCATTATCTTGATCTTGTGGGGAATTGCGACGCATCTAGATAGTAAAATAAATAGCCGAGATAGTCAAAAACTGGTTATCTACAACTGGGGAGACTATATCGATCCAGAACTCTTGGAGCAATTCACAGAAGAAACAGGAATCCAAGTCCAGTATGAGACCTTTGATTCCAACGAAGCCATGTATACCAAGATTAAGCAGGGTGGAACGACTTATGATATTGCCATCCCAAGTGAGTACATGATTAACAAGATGAAGGACGAAGACCTCTTGGTGCCACTTGATTATTCAAAACTTGAAGGAATCGAAAATATCGGACCAGAGTTTCTCAACCAATCCTTTGATCCAGGTAATAAATTCTCTATTCCTTACTTCTGGGGAACACTGGGAATTGTCTACAATGAAACTATGGTCGATGAAGTGCCTGAGCATTGGGATGACCTCTGGAAGCCAGAGTATAAGAACTCTATCATGCTCTTTGATGGGGCGCGTGAGGTGCTGGGACTAGGACTCAATTCCCTTGGCTATAGCCTCAACTCCAAGGATACCCAGCAGTTGGAAGAGACAGTGGATAAGCTTTACAAGCTCACTCCAAATATAAAGGCTATTGTGGCGGACGAAATGAAGGGCTACATGATTCAGAATAACGCTGCTATCGGCGTGACCTTCTCTGGGGAAGCTAGCCAAATGCTAGAAAAAAATGAAAATCTACGTTATGTGGTACCGACTGAGGCCAGCAACCTTTGGTTTGACAATATGGTCATTCCCAAAACAGTTAAAAACCAAGACGCAGCCTATGCCTTTATCAACTTTATGTTGAAACCTGAAAATGCTCTTAAAAATGCAGAGTATGTCGGTTATTCAACACCAAACCTACCAGCCAAGGAACTACTCCCAGAGGAGAAAAAAGAAGACAAGGCCTTCTATCCTGATGCTGAAACCATGAAACACCTAGAAGTTTATGAAAAATTTGACCATAAATGGACAGGAAAATATAGCGACCTCTTCCTACAGTTTAAAATGTATCGGAAGTAGGAGTAGAATGTACGAAAACGAATCAGTTAAGCTGGTTCGTTTTTTTGATGACAGCTATTAATTAAAGTAACCTGATAAAAGTTTGACCATAACTATACATTTTTGTATAATATGTGAGAAATGTAAAATTTAGCAAATATTATGGGGAATAAAGTTTTGTTATGGATTTAAAGTTAAATGATATTTTGAATATAAGTGAACAAAATCAATGGAAATTCAAGGTGAAGTTTAATAATTGGACTGGAGAAAACCCAATTCAGACCTATTTAAGAGATGAGGAAATAATAAACAACTACAATCTATTTTGGAGAACAAATAAGCGATATTTTAATGTTGGAGATATCGTTATAAATTTTATTAAGATAGATAATAATAAATGGTTATTGACTACAATAAAAGAAGTTACCAAGGAACTTTTTGTAACTGGGGGTCAGAACTATGAAGGAATTGAATTGAATGAGTATTCTGCACTTTTTGGGCGTTTAATTATTAGGTATAGAAAAAAATCTAGAGGTTCAGTTCTAAAATATTCAACTTGTAATGAAGAATTGATTATAGAGCAATTGTTATCAGATTCATTTGGTGGGGAAGAATTTCCGGGTTATGATAATATTTCTTTATCTTATAGAGACTTAGAATTGATTTTACGTTTGAGAAAAAAAGATTGGATAACTGCTTTACAAAATCAAAAGGCTGTTTATCTTATTACTGATAAGCAGAATGGTAAATTATATGTCGGATCAGCAACTTCAAATTATGGTATGCTTTTACAACGTTGGCAATCCTATGTGGATAATGGACATGGTGGCAACAAAGAACTTAAGATTTTAGTTGAAAAACAAGGGTTTAATTATGTTAAAGATAATTTTCAATACTCTGTATTAGAAAACTATAATGGAAAAATAGATGATAAATTTGTTTTAAAACGTGAATCCTGGTGGAAAGAAGTTTTAAAATCTAAAGAACATGGATATAATTCAAATTAGAAGGAGGTATAAATAGTTTGAATAATTGGGAAAGAGATCTTCGAGATGCAGAACGAAATCAAGAATTAAGAAGACAAAATAATTTGTTAGAACAACAAAGATGGGAGCAGCAAGAATCTAACCAAAAACAACACGCAGCATTACAAGAACAAAATCGTCTTGCTTGGAAGCAGAATGAGGCATTAGAGGAGAGAAATGAACTAGAACGTCAGCGACAATGGGATGAGAAATTTAGACATGAAAGAGAGTTAGAACTACGTAAAGAGCAACAATATAAAGATAATATATTTGATTAAAAAAAACTATGGGCCAAAGCTGAAACTGAAGATGAGAGAGGGAGAATTCAGATACTCTTAGCAGAAGCAGAAACTGAGTATAATCAATATATGCTTGAGAAAGAGAGAGAAAAAGAACAGGAAGAATTAGCAAGGTATCATCGAGAGAAAATCAATAGAATAAAGTGGTTTTTCGGAATAGCTACAAGCTTACTTTTATTAGTGATAATTGGAACTTTTTTCATAGGTATGAGTAAGTCCAAATCATCTCATAACAGTACTAAGCAATCAACTCAATCAACTCAATCAACTCAATCATCTAATTCAGTAAGCTCCACAAGTTCTACAAAGCAAGCTTCTCTTGGTGGAAATAAAGCTAAAGATAAACAAACTTCATCTACAAGTTCTGCCTCTTCTAGACCACAGGCTACAAAAGTATATATTGGAAACTACATTGGTCAAAAATACTCGGATGTTATAGCTGAATTGAAGAGTAAAAATATTCCTGAGAATCATATAAAAGTTGAGGAGGAAGAAAGTGATGAATATTCTCCCGGTACAATTTTACGTCAGAGTTTGTCAGAGGGAACTTTATATGATTTGAATGATTCATCAGGTATTATTTTGACTGTTGCAAAAAAACGAACTAGTGCTACAATGCCAAGTTATATTGGTTCTAGTTTAGAGTTTACCAAAAATAATTTAATCAATATTGTTGGTATAAAAGAAGCTAATATTGAAATAGTGGAAGTAGCCAGTGCTCCTGAGGGTACTGCTGAAGGAACAGTGGTTGATCAAAGACCTAAGGCAGGGGAAGAGGTTCGTTTGGAAAATACAAGAATTAAAATTTCAATTTATAAGCCCAAAAATTCTCAAACATCACGAAGTAGATCTAGATAAATTAAGAGGTTAATGCAGAAAGTTAACTTATGGCTAACACATGCTATTTGGTTAGAATCATTTCCAGTTGACGCAGACTTAAAAAAACGTTATAATAAGAGAGTTGAGAATTGATTTTCACTTGTCTTAGTCCAGAGAAATGGCGGTGCTGCGAGCCATCTAAGCTAGGAAGTCATGCTACTCAATCATACAATTGCATAAGAACAAGAGAATGACAAGTTCATTGAATGAAGGTGGTACCGCGGTTTTTCGCCCTTCGTGATATGAGCTTGTCTTTTGATTTTTGGAGGTGTTGATGAAAACATTTCTTGTCAAACAAAAGTTTCGTCTTGGAGGCGAACGCTTCGCTATCAAGGATGACAGGGGAGAAATAGCCTATCAGGTGGAGGGATCATTTTTTAAAATTCCCAAAACTTTTATCATCTATGATGCTAATGGTGAACAGGTTAGTCAGATCAGTAAAGAAATCTTAACCTTACTACCTCGTTTTGAGATTCAGCTTCAGGATGGCTCGAGTTTTGTCATTCGTAAGAAGTTGACCTTCTGGCGAGATAAGTATGAGTTTGATAATCTAGGTCTTCGTATCGAGGGCAATATATGGGATTTGAATTTCAAATTGCTAGATGATCGCGATCAGCTGATTGCAGAAATTAAGAAGGAACTCTTCCATCTGACCTCTACCTATACCGTAACGGTTCTTGAGGACGATTATGCAGATCTAGTCATTTCCCTCTGTGTTGCGATTGACTATGTGGAAATGCTGGAAAGCCAATCACATTAAACAAGTAAATAAGGAGACAATATGAAACAACTATCTAGTGCACAAGTACGCCAAATGTGGCTTGATTTCTGGGCGACCAAAGGTCACTCAGTAGAACCATCAGTGAGCTTGGTTCCTGTAAATGACCCTACACTTTTGTGGATCAACTCTGGGGTAGCAACCCTTAAGAAATACTTTGACGGGACCATTATCCCTGAAAATCCACGTATTACCAATGCCCAAAAGGCTATCCGTACCAACGACATCGAAAACGTAGGGAAGACTGCACGTCACCATACCATGTTTGAAATGTTGGGGAACTTCTCTATCGGGGATTACTTCCGTGACGAAGCCATCACTTGGGCTTACGAGCTTTTGACAAGCCCTGGGTGGTTTGATTTCCCTGCTGAAAAACTTTACATGACTTACTATCCAGATGATAAAGATTCTTACAACCGCTGGATTGAAGTGGGAGTGGATCCAAGTCACTTGATTCCAATCGAGGACAACTTCTGGGAAATCGGTGCGGGACCTTCTGGACCAGATACAGAGATTTTCTTTGACCGTGGAGAGGCTTTTGACCCAGAAAATATCGGTCTTCGCCTGCTTGCAGAAGATATTGAAAACGACCGTTATATTGAAATCTGGAACATCGTTTTGTCACAATTTAACGCAGACCCTGCTGTTCCTCGTAGCGAATACAAGGAACTGCCACACAAGAACATTGATACGGGCGCTGGTTTGGAGCGTTTGGTGGCGGTTATCCAAGGGGCTAAGACCAACTTTGAAACGGACCTCTTCATGCCGATCATCCGTGAAGTGGAGAAATTGTCTGGTAAGGTCTATGACCAAGATGGCGACAACATGAGCTTTAAAGTTATCGCAGACCACATCCGTTCACTCTCATTTGCCATCGGTGATGGTGCCCTTCCAGGAAATGAAGGTCGTGGTTATGTCCTTCGTCGTCTGCTCCGTCGTGCGTCTATGCATGGTCAAAAATTGGGAATCAACGAGCCTTTCCTTTACAAACTCGTTCCAACCGTTGGAAAAATCATGGAAAGCTACTACCCAGAAGTGCTTGAAAAACGTGACTTTATCGAAAAAATCGTTAAGAGCGAAGAAGAATCATTTGCTCGTACCCTTCACTCAGGTCAACACTTTGCCCAAGGCATTGTAGCTGACTTGAAAGAAAAAGGTCAATCTGTCATTGCTGGTTCAGATGTATTCAAACTCTATGACACTTATGGATTCCCAGTTGAATTGACTGAAGAAATCGCTGAAGAAGCTGGTATGACTGTGGACCGTGAAGGCTTTGAAGCAGCCATGAAAGAACAGCAAGAACGCGCGCGTGCCTCAGCTGTCAAGGGTGGCTCAATGGGTATGCAAAATGAAACCCTTCAAAACATCACTGTAGAAAGTGTCTTCAACTACAATGCTAGCCAATTGTCTTCTAAATTGGTGGCTATCGTGGCTGACAATGCAGAAGTAGAAGCTGTGTCAGAAGGAACTGCCTCTCTTATCTTTGCGGAAACGCCATTCTATGCTGAAATGGGTGGACAAGTAGCTGACCACGGACAAATCTTGGATGAGTCAGGTAAGGTCGTAGCTACTGTGACAAATGTTCAAAAAGCTCCAAACGGACAAGCTCTTCATACAGTTGAAGTCCTTGCACCGCTTGCCTTGAACCAAGAATATACCTTGGCAATCGATAGCAATCGTCGTCACCGTGTCATGAAAAACCACACTGCGACTCACTTGCTTCACGCTGCCCTTCACAATATCCTTGGAAGCCACGCGACACAAGCAGGATCTCTTAACGAAGTTGAATTCCTTCGCTTTGACTTCACCCACTTCCAAGCAGTAACTGCAGAAGAATTGCGTGCGATTGAACAGCAAGTCAACGAGAAAATCTGGGAAGCTCTTGAAGTGAAGACAGTTGAAACGGATATTGACACTGCTAAGGAAATGGGAGCTATGGCCCTCTTTGGTGAGAAATACGGCAAGGAAGTCCGTGTCGTGACTATCGGCGACTACTCTATTGAGCTTTGTGGTGGTACCCACGTTGGCAACACTTCTGAAATTGGCCTCTTCAAGATTGTCAAAGAAGAAGGTATCGGATCAGGAACTCGCCGTATTTTAGCAGTGACTGGTAAGGAAGCCTTTGAAGCCTATCGTGAACAAGAAGACGCACTTAAAGCTGTCGCAGCAACCCTGAAAGCACCTCAACTTAAAGAAGTACCTCACAAGGTAGAAGGACTTCAAGAACAACTTCGTCAGCTTCAAAAAGAAAATGCTGAGTTGAAAGAAAAAGCCGCAGCTGCAGCCGCAGGTGACATCTTCAAGGATGTTAAGGAAGTCAACGGTCACCGTTACATTGCTAGTCAAGTGTCTGTATCAGATGCCGGTGCCCTTCGTACCTTTGCAGATAATTGGAAACAAAAAGACTACTCTGACTTGCTTGTCCTAGTTGCTGCTATCGGTGACAAAGTCAATGTTCTTGTAGCAAGTAAAACAAAAGACCTTCATGCAGGAAACCTTGTCAAAGAATTGGCACCAATCGTCGATGGACGTGGTGGTGGTAAACCAGACATGGCCATGGCAGGAGGAAGCAACCAAGCTAAAATCCAAGAATTGTTGGATGCAGTAGCAGGTAAATTGTAATCAAGTAATACTCTTCGAAAATCTCTTCAAACAACGTCAGCTTCACCTTCGATTTTATATGTGACTGACTTCGTCAGTCTTATCTACAGCCTCAAAGCAGTGCTTTGAGCAACCTACGGCTAGCTTCCTAGTTTGCTCTTTGATTTTCATTGAGTTTAAAGATCTATCCATTTGGGTAGGTCTTTTTGTGAATGCAAAAAAGCCAAATCCCCTTGGACCTGGCTTGATAATCATTGGCAATTAGATTGCATTGGCTGCCCAGACACTTACGGATCTAGCTGAGACTGGGAATTGTCCATAACCTTCCTCATCAATTGTAACTTGACCTTGGTGATTTCCAAGTAAATCTACAAAGGTTTGGTTAGCCCATTCTTGGCCGACAAACATTGACTTACTGTTTTCTTGGTCATTTGAGATAAGAACTGTGATTGGGGCTTGATTTTCAGCGCCTGAACGTACCCAACCGATACAGTTAGCATCATCAAAGTAGTCTGTTTGCTCTCCATAGGCCAAATCTTTTCGGATGGTTAGGAGGCGGTCAAGGACTTCTTTGAAATCTTCTTGAGCATATCGCCCTGAAATCCCATAGTAGTCTCCGTAAAAGACACATGGAAGGCCATTTTGGCGTAACAGAATGAGGGCATAGGCTACTGGTTTGAACCATTCTTCAACGGTAGACTCAAGAGCCTGACCTCGTTGGGTATCGTGGTTGTCGACAAAAGTCACCGCCTTGTCAGGCTTGAGTTCAACCAGGCTATCTGTGAAAATGCCACGAAGGTCATAGCTGGAACCTGCTCGGCTAGCATCAAAGAGATTCTGGTGGAGACGAACATCGACAAGGTCAAAGCGTTCTTCCGTTTTTTCGAGATAGTCCAGATTGGCTTCCTTGTCTGGGTTCCAAAATTCACCAAAAACATAGAAATCCTCACCGTATTTTTCCTTCATATCGCGGATGAAATTGCGCATAAAGAAAGAATCGATATGTTTGACAGCATCCAAGCGGAAACCAGCTACACCAGTCGTTTCCATGAACCAGTCAGCCCAGTCATAGATATTTTGGATAACTTCAGGATGTTTAAAGTCTAGGTCGGCATACATGAGGTAGTCGTAGTTACCGTTTTCATTATCGACCAATTCCTCGTTGGCCCAGCCCTTGTTGTCCCCTTGGATGAGGTAAATCCCGGATTTACGGCGTTTGGCATCATAGTCTGTACCTGTGAAGTGGTACCAGTGCCAGTGGAAGTCATTGTAGGTATCTTGGCGACCATCAAAGGTAAAGCTAGTCCAGCCATTGATGGTGAAAGGTTCCCCAAGTTCAACTGTACGGTCAACCGGATCCACTTCGATAACTTGAAAGGCTTCCATATGATCGGCCGCAGCCTTGTGGTTGAGTACCACATCGGCCATAGGCTGGATTCCCTGTGCTTTTAGGGCTTGAATGGCTTGAAGATAGTCTTCTTTAAAACCATACTTGGTGCGGACAGTTCCTTTTTGGTTAAACTCTCCTAGGTCAAATAGGTCATAGACCCCATAGCCGACATCTTTTTCATTGGTCGCCTTAAAAGCTGGTGGCATCCAGACATGACTGATGCCGAGATTAGCTAGGTGTGGAGCATCTTCAGCCAGACGCGTCCAGTGCTGACCGTCGTGGGGCAGATACCATTCAAAGTATTGCATGAGTGTTTGATTTTGCATGATGTTTCCTCTTACTTGTCAATCTTGTTCTTTATTCTATCATAAAGTATCTCTTAGGGCAAACGTTTGCGTAAGATAGAAGGAAACTATTTTAACTACTTAAAATAAAGTATTGATTTTTTTGTATCAAAGTGCTAGTATAATAGTATGTAATATAGATAAAGATAGGAGTCATCCCATGATTGAATTTCAAAATGTTAGTAAGTTGTATGGTGATAAAGAGGCTTTGAGCAATCTCAATTTGCAGATTGAAAATGGGGAGATTATGGGCTTGATTGGTCATAATGGTGCTGGAAAATCGACCACTATAAAATCCCTAGTCAGTATCATTTCACCCAGCAGTGGTCGTATTTTGGTAGACGGTCAGGAGTTATCGGAAAATCGCTTGGCTATTAAACGAAAGATTGGCTACGTAGCAGACTCGCCTGACTTGTTTTTACGCTTAACGGCCAATGAATTTTGGGAATTGATCGCCTCATCCTATGATCTGACTAGCTCTGACTTGGAGGCTAGTCTAGCTAGGCTATTGAGTGTTTTTGATTTTGCTGAAAATCGTTATCAGGTTATTGAAACCCTTTCTCACGGAATGCGTCAGAAAGTCTTTGTCATTGGGGCACTCTTGTCTGATCCTGATATTTGGGTCTTGGACGAACCCTTGACTGGTTTGGATCCCCAGGCTGCCTTTGATTTGAAGCAGATGATGAAGGAGCATGCGCAAAAAGGCAAGACGGTCTTGTTTTCAACCCATGTCCTAGAGGTGGCAGAGCAAGTCTGTGATCGGATTGCCATTTTGAAAAAGGGGCATTTGATTTATTGTGGTAGTGTAGAGGACTTGAGAAAAGACCACCCAGACCAGTCTTTGGAAAGTATCTACCTTAGCCTTGCTGGTAGAAAAGAGGAGGTTTCAGATGCGTCTCAAGGTCATTAAAAAATTAGTTGATATCAATATCCTCTATTCATCTCAAGAAGCGAATCTGGCTAACCTACGAAAGAAGCAGGCTAAGAATCCTGGGAAAAAAGTAAATGTTTCCGCTAGAATCCTAAGTTCTTACATTTTTTCTAGTCTCTTGATGCTTTTCATGTTTATAAATATAGCCTTTCGTTTTCCTTTTGAGGAAATGCCAAGTTTTTTTAGTAGCATGGTTGCTATTTTACTGGTGCTTGCCTTTTCAACTTCTTTCACTGCATTTTACAATGTCTTTTATGAGAGTAAGGACTTGGCATCGTATAGGCCCTATGCCTTTAAAGAATCAGAGATTATAATTGCTAAAGGACTGTCTGTTCTCTTGCCAGCTCTAGCTGGAATTGTGCCAATCCTAGCTTATTTTCTAGTCCTCTATATTAGGCTAGCTCCTTCTCTTTGGCTGGGCTTGCCTTTGATGCTGCTGTCCTTGGCCTTATTATTTGTCTCTGTTACTTTAGTGATGGTAGTGGCAGTACATTTCTTGGCTCAGACTACGGTCTTCAGAAAGTATCAGTCTATTTTTGCGAATGTGATGATTGGGATAGGAGTTCTCATACCTTTAATATTTGTCCTCTTTCTACAGTCGACTTTTGGAAGTATTGTTGACAAAGTTAGAGACATTCCATTTCTCCTTTATCCTCTTCATATCTTTTACAAAATAGCAGTGGCTCCTTTTTCGACAGAAGCCATCTTGGGTCTACTCGCTTGGATAGGACTAACTCTCTTCCTACTTTACCTGACCAAAAAGAAGGTTCTTCCTCATTTTTATGACGTGATTCTGCTTAACAGTGAGGAGAAGGTCAAGAAAGAACGTCGCAATAAGGAGAGAATTTCAACTACTAATAAAAAGGGCTTTTTCCGTATGGTTTTACGCTACCACCTCACCCTCTTGGGACAGGGAACTGGCGTGATTACAGTGCTTTTTACAAGTGCTTTTCTTCCTTATCTCATGATGATCGGTCTGATTTCCAAAATTCGAGATTCTCAGATAGTTCCAGATATTCATCCTCCATACTGGTTACCCTTGTTTTTTATAGCTCTCTTTATAGCAGTTGTCAATAACAATATCACCAGCCTGCATTCAATTGCCTTGTCCTTGGAGAGGGAAAATGTTGATTTTCTTAAGAGTTTACCCTTTGACTTTGCTCGTTATGTGAAAGTGAAATTTTGGATTATATTTGCTGTCCAGTCTTTTTTACCAGTTCTGACTTTACTTGGCCTTTCTCTATATCTAGGCTTGCCCATCCTTTCGATGATTTATCTTCTTGTAGTCTGGATCCTTGCCAGTGTCATCCTTTCTTGCCACCATTACCTTAAGGACGTGAAAAATTTGTCAACAAATTGGAGTAACATTACGGACCTGGTGAACCGTTCAAATCGTATAGTCGCAATTGTTTTGATTTTTATTTATAGTGCAATCTTAATGGCCTTTGTAATAGGGAGCTTATTCTTGGTTCGGTCTCTCGCCCCTGTCCTTGCCATCAGCTTGGGAGTAGGAGTTCTTATCCTCTTGCTTGCTCTTGCTATATTTAGCTATCATTACTACCTGTCACGCATATTGACAGAAATAGAAAAAGATGAGATAGTTGGTCGTTTGCTTGATACATTTTATAAAAAGAAATGAAGCTGAGCAAAAAAACACTTCTAACTATCAAAAAACGAGTATTTCCGTAGATGGAGATACTCGTTTTTCTAGGTCGTTTTTGTTACTATAACAACAAAACGACTAGAAATTTATAACAATATATAAATTCTATAGCATCAATTGCTTAAATTTTGGACTAGATTTTATCTATGATGTTTTGAAGATTAATGGAGCTTGAGATGTTTGCTATTTATGGATAGCATACAAAATCATTGTTACTGGCAAGCTCTCTCATGCTTTTGGGTTTGCCTTTCATCTAGTTATTCTTATAAAAATCCGTTTTATACTCAATGAAAAACAAAGAGCAAACTAGGAAGCTAGCCTCAGGTTGCTCAAAGCACCGCTTTGGGGTTGCAGATAAAGCTGACGTGGTTTGAAGAGTATTAGACTAATTTCCACTTTGGTAAGTCAAGTGGAAGTCACTTTGAGAAATTAGCCTGAAATAATTCCTATTTGTAAAACTCTGATAAGTCTTGGCTGATTTTCCAGAAATGTGGTATAATTTTTCTTATGGAAAAGATTATCATTACAGCAACTGCTGAAAGTATTGAACAAGTTAAACAACTGCTCGAAGCTGGCGTAGACCGTATCTATGTCGGTGAGAAAGATTTTGGCCTTCGTCTGCCAACAACCTTTAGTCATGACCAATTGCGTGAAATCGCTAATCTGGTTCATGATGCTGATAAGGAATTGATTGTTGCAGTCAATGCTCTCATGCACCAAGACATGATGGATCGTATCAAGCCCTTCCTCGATTTCTTGGAAGAAATTAAGACAGACTACATTACGATTGGGGATGCAGGTGTCTTTTACGTAGTCAACCGCGATGGTTATTCATTTAAGACCATCTACGATGCATCAACCATGGTAACTAGTAGTCGTCAGATAAACTTCTGGGGACAAAAGGCTGGCGCATCTGAGGCTGTTTTGGCGCGTGAAATTCCATCGGCTGAACTTTTCAAAATGCCAGAAATTTTGGAAATTCCTGCTGAAGTGTTGGTTTACGGTGCCAGTGTCATCCATCATTCTAAACGTCCGCTCTTGCAAAACTACTATAACTTTACGCATATCGATGATGAAAAGACTCGCAAGCGTGACCTCTTCTTGGCTGAGCCAAGTGACCCAGAGAGCCACTATTCCATTTTTGAAGACAATCATGGTACCCACATCTTTGCCAACAATGACCTCAATTTGATGACCAAATTGACAGAATTGGTGGAGCATGGTTTTACTCACTGGAAATTAGAAGGTCTCTATACACCTGGTCAGAACTTTGTTGAGATTGCAAAACTCTTTATACAAGCGCGTAGCTTGATTCAAGAGGGCAACTTTAGCCATGACCAAGCCTTCTTGCTAGATGAAGAAGTTCGCAAGTTACACCCTAAAAACCGTTTCCTTGATACAGGATTTTATGATTACGATCCTGACATGGTTAAATAAAGTAAATGATTCGTTGAGAGAAGGAAGATGCAAATATTTCTTCTCTCAATTTTTCTTATTCTCCAATATTTTCAAAAAAAATAAGTAGTCTAGGATGCTCTGTTTGCTGGGATTTTTAACACAAGTAACCTTCTTGAGTTTGAAAATTATCCTATGTTTGCAGGTGCCAAATAGCCCTTTTTTTGGTATAATTTTTTATAATGAAAACGATTGGTAATCGCTATGTTGTGGTTGATTTAGAGGCAACTAGCACAGGTAGTAAGGCTAAAATTATCCAAGTGGGAATTGTCGTGATTGAGGACGGAAAAATCGTCGATCACTATACGACGGATGTCAATCCCCATGAACCCTTGGATGCTCATATTAAAGAATTGACAGGGCTAACTGACCAACGTCTGGCGCAAGCACCTGATTTTTCGCAAGTTGCCAGAAAAATCTTTGACTTGGTGGAGGATGGGATTTTTGTAGCCCATAATGTTCAGTTTGATGCCAATCTTTTGGCGGAAAATTTATTTTTTGAAGGCTATGAACTAAAAAATCCTCGTGTTGACACGGTCGAATTGGCTCAGGTCTTTTTCCCTGAACTGGAAAAATATAGTTTGCCGATATTGTGTCGAGAATTAGGAATTCCTCTTAAACACGCTCACACAGCCCTTTCAGATGCCCAAGCCACTGCGGAATTACTCTTGTTTTTACGGGAAAAGATGGCCCAGCTTCCTAAAGGTCTCTTGGAACGCTTGCTGGAAATGGCTGACGCCCTCTTATATGAGTCCTACTTGGTTATTGAGGAAATTTATCGCAACCAATCTATCCTGACTTCTTCAGATTTGGTCCAAGTTCAAGGACTATATTTCAAGAAACTTGCAGCTCCCAATGAGCCACGAAAACTATCTCAAGATTTTTCTAAAAATATTTCTCTGTTGAACCTTGAAGTGAGGGAGGAACAAGAAAGTTTTGCTAAAGAGGTTGGCTTGCTATTGAAAGATGAGTCTGTATCTCTGATTCAAGCACCGACAGGGATTGGGAAAACTTATGGCTATCTCTTACCCGCTTTATCCCAAGTGGAAAATCGTCAGATTGTTCTTAGTGTTCCGACAAAGATTCTTCAAAATCAAATCATGGAAGAAGAAGGTAAACGTCTCAAGGAAGTGTTCCATATAGATATTCATAGTTTAAAGGGACCACACAATTATCTGAAGTTGGATGCCTTTTATCGTTCCTTGCAGGAAAATGATGAAAATCGCTTATTTAGACGCTTTAAAATGCAACTCTTGGTCTGGCTGACTGAGACAGAGACAGGAGATTTGGATGAAATCGGGCAACTCTACCGTTACCAACATTTTCTAACAGATCTTCGTCATGACGGGAATTTATCATCTCAGAGCTTATTTGTGACGGAAGATTTTTGGAAACGTAGTCAAGAAAGGGCAGAGACTTGCAAGCTTTTAGTGACCAATCATGCCTATCTTGTAACTAGACTTGAAGATAATCCTGAATTTATCAGCGACCGTTTACTGATTATTGATGAAGTCCAAAAAGTTTTGTTGGCTTTAGAAAATCTACTTCAAGAGACCTACGATATCCAGTCTATTGTCGATTTGCTTGATAAGACTTTACTGGAGGAGCAAAATAAGATCCAACAACGAATACTAGAAAGTATTCGCTTTGAGTGCCTCTACTTGATCGAACAATTTCAGTCTGGAAAATCTAGGAAAAATATCTTAGATTCTCTTGCAAATCTACATCAGTATTTTTCAGAATTAGAAGTAGAAGGCTTTGAGGAGCTGGTTCGCTATTTTACAGCTGAAGGTGATTACTGGCTCGAAACAACTGAAACGAGTCAAAAGAAAATTCAGATTTCTTCTACGAAATCAGGTCGTATTCTTCTGTCCTCTTTAGTTCCTGAGAGTTGCCAAGTCTTGGGAGTATCGGCTACTCTTGAGATTAGTCAGAGAGTTTCTTTGGCCGACCTTTTAGGCTATCCTGAAGCCAAATTTGTCAAGATTGAAGCTCGTAGAAAACAGGACCAAGAAGTGGTCTTGGTCAAAGATTTTCCTCTAGTAACAGAAACTTCCTTAGAAGTCTATGCCAAGGAGGTAGCTGATTTGCTGATGGGAGTTCAAGCTTTCCAACAACCGATTTTGGCTCTCTTTACTGCCAAAGACATGCTTCTAGCAGTATCGGATTTACTTCCAGTTAGCCATCTGTCCCAGTATAAAAATGGCGATGTTCATCAACTGAAGAAACGCTTTGAAAAAGGAGAACAACAAATATTGCTTGGTGCAGCAAGTTTCTGGGAGGGAGTTGATTTTTCAAGTCATCCTTTTGTGATTCAAGTTGTACCAAGACTTCCTTTCCAAAATCCTCAAGAGCCCTTGACGAAAAAGATCAATAAGGAACTAATTCAAGAAGGGAAAAATGCCTTTTATGATTATCAATTGCCAATGGCCATTATTCGTTTAAAACAGGCTTTGGGAAGAAGTATGAGACGTGAACACCAACGTTCCTTAACTCTTATTTTGGATAGGAGAATTGTCGGAAAACGATATGGTAAGCAAATAGTGACTTCTCTAGCAAAAGAAGCGACTGTTAAAACCGTCTCTCGATCCGAAGTTGATGAAGCTGTTGATAATTTTTTAAATGAACTTTGATAAATAGTATTGTATGAAAGTATAAGGTTAGTGTATATGAAACGTTCTCTCGACTCTAGAGTCGATTATAGTTTGCTCTTGCCAGTATTTTTTCTACTGGTCATCGGTGTGGTGGCTATCTATATAGCCGTTAGTCATGATTATCCAAATAATATTCTGCCCATTTTAGGGCAGCAGGTCGCCTGGATCACCTTGGGGCTTGTGATTGGTTTTATCGTCATGCTCTTTAATACAGAATTTCTTTGGAAAGTGACTCCCTTTCTGTATATTTTAGGCTTGGGACTTATGGTCTTGCCGATTGTCTTTTATAATCCAAGCTTAGTTGCATCAACGGGTGCCAAAAACTGGGTATCGGTAAATGGTATCACCTTGTTCCAGCCGTCAGAATTTATGAAGATATCCTATATCCTCATGTTGGCTCGTGTCATTGTCCAATTTACCAAAAAACATAAGGAATGGAGACGCACGGTTCCGCTGGACTTTTTGTTAATTTTTTGGATGATTCTCTTTACTATTCCAGTCCTAGTTCTTTTAGCACTTCAAAGTGACTTAGGGACGGCTTTGGTTTTTGTAGCCATTTTCTCAGGAATCGTTTTATTATCAGGGGTTTCTTGGAAAATTATTATCCCAGTATTTGTGACTGCTGTAACAGGAGTTGCTGGTTTCTTAGCCATCTTTATTAGCAAGGACGGACGAGCTTTTCTTCACCAGATTGGAATGCCGACCTACCAAATCAATCGGATCTTGGCTTGGCTCAATCCCTTTGAGTTTGCCCAAACAACGACTTACCAGCAGGCTCAAGGGCAGATTGCCATTGGGAGTGGTGGCTTATTTGGTCAGGGATTTAATGCTTCGAATCTGCTTATCCCAGTTCGAGAGTCAGACATGATTTTTACGGTTATTGCAGAAGATTTTGGCTTTATTGGCTCTGTCCTTGTTATCGCCCTTTATCTCATGTTGATTTATCGTATGTTGAAGATTACTCTCAAATCAAATAACCAGTTCTACACCTATATTTCCACAGGTTTGATTATGATGTTGCTCTTCCACATCTTTGAAAATATCGGTGCTGTGACGGGCTTGCTTCCTTTGACCGGGATTCCACTGCCTTTTATTTCGCAAGGGGGATCGGCTATTATCAGTAACTTGATCGGTGTTGGCTTGCTTTTATCGATGAGTTACCAGACAAATCTAGCTGAAGAAAAGAGTGGAAAAGTCCCATTCAAACGGAAAAAGGTTGTATTAAAACAAATTAAATAAGGAGAAAATCATGGTAACAGTAGCAGTTATGTTGGCTCAGGGCTTTGAAGAAATTGAAGCTTTGACAGTTGTGGATGTCTTGCGTCGGGCAAATATTACTTGTGATATGGTTGGTTTTGAAAAGCAAGTAACGGGTTCGCATGAAATCCAAGTAAGAGCAGATCGTGTCTTTGATGGAGATTTATCAGACTATGATATGATTGTCCTTCCTGGCGGAATGCCTGGTTCTGCACATTTGCGTGATAATCAGGCTTTGATTCAAGAATTGCAAAATTTCGAACAAGAAGGGAAGAAACTGGCGGCCATTTGTGCGGCACCAATTGCCCTCAATCAAGCTGGAGTATTGAAAAACAAGCAGTACACTTGTTATGACGGCGTTCAAGAGCAAATTCTTGATGGTCACTACGTCAAGGAAACAGTAGTGGTAGATGGTCAGTTGACAACCAGTCGAGGCCCTTCGACAGCTCTTGCCTTTGCCTACGAGTTGGTGGAGCAACTAGGAGGAGACGCAGAGACTTTACGAACAGGAATGCTCTATCGAGATGTCTTTGGTAAAAATCAGTAAAACGGGAGTTATTCTCTCGTTTTTTATGTGGAAAAATCAGGGAAATCATCGCTTTTTTCATAAAAAAATGCTATAATGAAGGGTATGAAATATCACGATTATATCTGGGATTTAGGTGGAACTTTACTGGATAATTATGAAACTTCAACAGCTGCATTTGTTGAAACATTGGCACTGTATGGCATCACACAAGACCATGACAGTGTTTATCAGGCTTTAAAGGTTTCTACTGATTTTGCGATTGAGACATTCGCTCCCAACTTAGAGCATTTTTTAGAAAAATACAAGGAAAATGAAGCCAGAGAGCTAGAACACCCGATTTTATTTGAAGGAGTTTCTGACTTATTGGAAGATATTTCAAAACAAGATGGGCGTCATTTTTTGGTCTCTCATCGAAATAATCAGGTCTTAGAAATTTTAGAAAAAACTTCTATAGCAACCTATTTTACAGAAGTGGTGACTTCTAGCTCAGGCTTTAAGAGAAAACCAAGTCCAGAGTCCATGATTTATTTAAGAGAAAAATATCAAATTAGTTCAGGTCTTGTCATTGGTGATCGACCGATTGATATCGAAGCAGGTCAATCTGCAGGACTAGCTACCCACTTGTTTACCAGTATCGTGAATTTAAGACAAGTATTAGACATATAAGAAAAAGGAATAAGATGACAGAAGAAATCAAAAATCTGCAGGCACAGGATTATGATGCCAGTCAAATTCAAGTTTTAGAGGGCTTAGAGGCTGTTCGGATGCGTCCAGGGATGTATATCGGGTCAACTTCAAAAGAAGGTCTTCACCATCTAGTCTGGGAAATTGTTGATAACTCAATTGATGAGGCCCTGGCAGGATTTGCCAGCCATATTCAAGTTTTTATTGAGCCAGATGATTCGATTACTGTTGTCGATGATGGGCGTGGTATCCCAGTCGATATTCAGGAAAAAACAGGCCGTCCTGCTGTTGAGACCGTCTTTACAGTCCTTCACGCTGGAGGAAAGTTCGGCGGTGGCGGATACAAGGTTTCAGGTGGTCTTCACGGAGTAGGGTCATCAGTCGTTAATGCTCTTTCCACTCAATTAGACGTCCATGTCCACAAAAACGGTAAGATTCATTACCAAGAATACCGTCGTGGTCATGTTGTCGCAGACCTTGAGGTGGTTGGGAATACAGATAGAACTGGAACAACGGTTCACTTCACACCAGATCCAGAAATCTTTACTGAAACAACAACCTTTGATTTTGATAAATTAAATAAACGGATTCAAGAGTTGGCCTTTCTAAATCGCGGTCTTCAAATCTCCATCACAGATAAGCGCCAAGGTTTGGAACAAACCAAGCATTACCATTATGAAGGTGGGATTGCTAGTTACGTTGAATATATCAATGAGAATAAGGATGTTATCTTTGATACACCAATTTACACAGATGGTGAGATGGATGATATCACAGTTGAGGTAGCCATGCAGTACACAACTGGTTACCATGAAAATGTCATGAGTTTCGCCAATAATATTCATACACATGAAGGTGGAACGCATGAACAAGGTTTCCGTACAGCTTTGACTCGTGTTATCAACGATTATGCTCGTAAGAATAAGTTACTGAAAGACAATGAAGACAACCTAACTGGGGAAGATGTCCGCGAAGGATTAACTGCAGTTATCTCAGTTAAACACCCAAATCCACAGTTTGAAGGACAAACTAAGACAAAACTGGGGAATAGCGAAGTGGTCAAGATTACCAATCGCCTCTTCAGTGAAGCCTTCTCCGATTTCCTCATGGAAAATCCACAGATTGCCAAACGTATCGTGGAAAAAGGGATTTTGGCTGCTAAGGCTCGTGTGGCTGCCAAGCGTGCGCGTGAAGTTACTCGTAAAAAATCTGGTTTGGAAATTTCCAACCTTCCAGGGAAACTAGCAGACTGTTCTTCTAATAACCCTGCTGAAACAGAACTCTTCATCGTCGAAGGAGACTCAGCTGGTGGATCAGCCAAATCTGGTCGTAACCGTGAGTTTCAGGCTATCCTTCCAATTCGCGGTAAGATTTTGAACGTTGAAAAAGCAAGTATGGATAAGATTCTTGCTAACGAAGAAATTCGTAGTCTTTTCACAGCCATGGGAACAGGATTTGGCGCAGAATTTGATGTTTCGAAAGCCCGTTACCAAAAACTCGTTTTGATGACCGATGCCGATGTCGATGGAGCCCACATTCGTACCCTTCTTTTGACCTTGATTTATCGTTATATGAAACCAATCCTAGAAGCTGGTTATGTTTATATTGCCCAACCACCAATCTATGGTGTCAAGGTTGGAAGCGAGATTAAAGAATATATTCAGCCAGGAGCAGATCAAGAAATTAAACTCCAAGAAGCCTTGGCTCGCCATAGTGAAGGACGTGCCAAACCAACCATTCAGCGTTATAAAGGTCTGGGTGAAATGGATGATCACCAATTATGGGAAACAACCATGGATCCCGAACATCGCTTGATGGCCAGAGTTTCTGTGGACGATGCTGCAGAAGCAGATAAAATCTTTGATATGTTGATGGGGGATCGAGTAGAACCTCGTCGTGAGTTTATCGAAGAAAATGCTGTCTATAGCACGTTGGATGTCTAAAAAATTGGGAGAAGTAGTTCCCTTGGTCTAAAAAATATGATATAATCATTACGATTGTTTCAAGTAAAAAAGGAGTTTGATATGTCTAATGGACAACTAATTTATTTAATGGTTGCAATTGCAGTCATTTTAGTTCTGGCTTATGTAGTGGCAATCTTTCTACGTAAGCGAAACGAGGGAAGATTAGAGGCGCTAGAAGAAAGAAAAGAAGAACTATACAATCTTCCAGTAAATGATGAAGTAGAAGCTGTAAAAAATATGCACTTGATTGGACAAAGTCAAGTGGCTTTCCGTGAATGGAATCAAAAATGGGTCGATTTATCTCTCAACTCTTTTGCCGATATTGAAAATAATCTCTTTGAAGCAGAAGGCTATAACCATTCATTTCGTTTTCTCAAGGCCAGTCATCAAATTGACCAAATTGAGAGTCAAATTACTTTGATTGAAGAAGATATTGCTGAAATTCGCAATGCTTTGGCAGACTTAGAGAAGCAAGAATCTAAAAATAGTGGTCGTGTTCTTCATACTTTGGATTTATTTGAGGAACTTCAGCATAGAGTTGCTGAAAATTCAGAACAGTATGGTCAAGCCTTGGATGAAATTGAAAAACAATTAGAAAATATCCAATCTGAATTTTCACAATTTGTAACCTTGAATTCATCGGGTGACCCAGTAGAAGCTGCTGTGATTTTGGATAATGCTGAAAATCATATCTTGGCTTTGACACATATTGTTGATCGTATACCAGCAATTGTAACAACATTATCTAAAGACCTACCAGATCAACTAGAAGATTTAGAAGATGGTTATCGTAAGCTCTTAGATGCTAATTATCATTTTGTTGAAACGGATATTGAAGCGCGTTTCCACTTGCTTTATGAAGCATTCAAGAAAAACCAAGAGAATATTCGTCAGTTGGAATTGGATAATGCCGAATATGAGAATGGACAGGCACAAGAGGAAATCAATGCCTTGTATGATATTTTTACTCGAGAAATTGCTGCTCAGAAAGTAGTGGAAAATCTACTTGCAACTCTTCCAACTTACCTTCAACATATGAAAGAGAATAATACTTTATTGGGAGAAGATATTGCACGTTTGAGCAAGACCTATTTACTTCCTGAGACAGCTGCAAGCCATGTTCGTCGTATTCAGACAGAATTAGAGAGTTTTGAGGCAGCTATTGTTGAGGTAACTTCAAATCAAGAAGAACCAACCCAAGCTTATTCAATTCTTGAAGAAAATCTTGAGGATTTACAAACTCAACTAAAAGATATTGAAGATGAGCAAATTTCAGTTAGTGAGCGCCTGACACAAATTGAGAAAGATGATATCAATGCACGTCAAAAGGCCAATGTTTATGTCAATCGTCTCCATACTATCAAGCGATACATGGAAAAACGCAATCTGCCAGGTATTCCACAAACTTTCTTGAAGTTATTCTTTACGGCAAGCAATAATACCGAGGATTTAATGGTTGAGTTAGAACAAAAAATGATTAACATTGAATCTGTTACCCGAGTTCTTGAAATTGCAACGAATGATATGGAAGCTTTAGAAACGGAAACTTATAATATTGTACAATATGCAACTTTGACAGAACAATTATTACAATATTCTAACCGCTATCGCTCATTTGATGAACGCATTCAAGAAGCATTTAACGAAGCTTTAGATATTTTTGAAAAAGAATTTGATTATCACGCTTCATTTGACAAGATTTCTCAAGCATTGGAAGTGGCAGAGCCTGGTGTAACCAATCGCTTTGTTACCTCATATGAGAAAACACGTGAAACGATTCGTTTTTAATAAAAGAAAAAGATTTGATTGTGTGAGAAACAGAATCAAATCTTTTTCTATAGTAATATCATGAGCAAAAGAATTCAAAATGATAAAAACGCATAATAGCGGGTTTAGGAACTCTTGCTACTATGCGTTTTATTATGGAAAGACTTATTGGACTTTCTCTCAAATCGAGTTTTTACTCAAGTTCTTTATTTGATTGGAATTGAAATTCCAATCAATTTTTCTGAGTAGAGTGTCTTGATATTGGCCTCATCAATAGATTCCTTATCAATTTTACGTTTCAAGAAAAATTCTTGAATGGTTTCGATTTCAGGCTCACGAATAGCACGGTGTTTATTTGAGATGAGGATTTCATAGTGAAGCGGAGCTTGGGTAAAAATAACATCTGTATTCCCTGCAGAATAAACCTCAACAAGGGTTGCATCGGTACTTTCTAGCTGACTTTTTACAAGTTGCGAGTGTGAGTTTGTCGTATTGATAAGCTTCATAATATTTCCTCCGATTTTCTAATTCTATTATAGCACTTTTTGAATAAAGTCGCTTGATTTATACTCAATGAAAATCAAAGAGCAAACTAGGAAGCTAGCCGCGGGTTGCTCAAAACACAGTTTTGAGACTGTAGATAAGACTGACGAAGTCAGTGACCATATCTAAGGTAAGGCGACGCTGACGTAGTTTGAAGAGATTTTCGAAGAGTATTAGTCAATCTTATGCTGTTTTTTCCAAGATTGGATGGCCCATTTATGACTACCACGTTTGAGATTTTCAATAGCCTCGTCAATAGGGAACCAAGCAATATGATTAAAGTCTTCTAGTGGTTTTTGAACTTCTTTGAAAGAAGTCGCTTCATAGAGGTAGGCAGGATTGTAGTAGTAGGTGTCACGATGACGAGAGTAGAAATATTCGTCAGCTTGTCCGTAATAAGTACCAATTTCAGCTGTGAAACCAAGCTCTTCAATCAATTCACGCTTTAGGGCTTCCTGATGATTTTCACCTGATTCAATTTCGCCACCCGGTAAGAACCAAGCACCATTAGGAGCTTGAACTAAAACTATTTGTTTTTGTTCAGCGTCTGGAATAACTGCATATACACCGTAACGTGAAACATAGTCTGTATTCGCTTTTTTTTCTCCGAAAGTTGGGTTTGCCATTGCATTTTCCTCATTATCTAGTATCGTTATTATTATCATAATGGACAAAGGGCAAGCTGTCAAGAACTTATAGTTATTTTAGTAAAAAAGAGCAGAAAATTTTCATTTTCTACTCCTTTTCTATAGGATTTATACTTCTTTTTCAGAAGTTTTTACTTCAGCTTTTTTGGCAGATTTGATTTGAATGTTGCCCTTGCTGGTCATAACTGCCTTGAGGTCTTTTTCGCTTGGATTTTCAAGGTAGTAATCAGTGATTGCGTCCTCAATATAGTCTTGAATAGTGCGGCGAAGTGGGCGTGCTCCCATTTTTGGATCATAACCGAGGTCAACCAATTTTTCCTTGACCTTGTCTGTCACATCGAGATGGATATTGTTGCTAGAGAGGCGCTTGTTAACATCTGCTAGCATGAGCTCGACAATCTGAAGGAGATTATCCTTGCTGAGAGATTTGAACTCGATAATGCCATCAAAACGGTTCATAAACTCTGGGCTAAAGAAGTTACCGAGTTCACCGAGAACAGAGTTGGTACGTCCTTCGCGAGCTGCCCCAAAACCAACGCTGGCTTCGGCCTTACCTGTACCTGCATTTGAAGTCATGATGATGATTGTGTCCTTGAAGCTAACGGTACGTCCTTGCCCATCTGTCAAACGACCATCGTCTAAGACCTGAAGGAACATGTGCATAACATCAGGATGGGCTTTTTCCACTTCATCCAGGAGAATAAGAGAGTAGGGATTACGACGGATTTTTTCAGTT
This sequence comes from Streptococcus sp. 2342, assembly GCF_013276795.1. Taxonomy (GTDB): domain Bacteria; phylum Bacillota; class Bacilli; order Lactobacillales; family Streptococcaceae; genus Streptococcus. Next base: position 144,371 of record NZ_VMLR01000002.1, on the reverse strand, counting down.
AATTGCCCAGCCTCATCGTAGCCAACATAACCTGGAGGGGCGCCGACCAACTTAGCTACGCTGTGTTTTTCCATGTATTCACTCATGTCAAAGCGAATCATGCTGTCAGCAGAACCAAAGAGTTCGATAGCTAGTTGTTTGGAAAGTTCTGTCTTACCGACACCAGTTGGTCCGACAAAGAGGAAGCTTCCAATTGGGCGGTTAGGGGTACCAAGTCCGACACGATTCCGGCGAATAGCCTTGGCAATCTTATCGACTGCATCATCCTGCCCAATAACATGAGACTTGAGATCTTCGGCTAGATGGATGAGTTGAGATTGTTCTTTCTCTTTCAAATCGCCAACAGGGATATTGGTTTTCTGCTCGATAATGTGCTCAATGGTTTTCTCACTGATGATAGGAGTATCTTGGTCTGTGACCTTTTTCTTTTGCATTTCCTTATATTTGGCAATCTGATCGCGGAAATAGGCGGCCTTCTCAAAATCTTCCTCCCGTGTAGCTTGAGATTTGAGATTTTCAGCCTCAATCAAGCGCTGATCAATGACTTTAGGGTCTACAAAATTCAAGGTCAAATTCATCTTGGAACCAGCTTCATCTAGGAGGTCAATGGCCTTGTCAGGTAAGAAGCGATCTTGGATGTAACGATTGGAAAGAGTTGCAGCTGCTTCAATTGCAGCATCGGTATACTGAACATGGTGGTAGTCTTCGTATTTCTTTTGAATTCCTTTGAGGATAATGATTGTTTCGTCCACCGTTGGTTCGTCGACTTTGACAGGCTGCATACGACGCTCTAGGGCAGCATCCTTTTCAATGATACGGTATTCATTGAGAGTAGTAGCGCCGACCAGTTGCAGTTCCCCACGAGCAAGGGCTGGCTTGAGGATATTTCCTGCATCCATATTGCCATCGCCTGCAGAACCAGCACCGACAATTTCATGGATTTCATCGATAAAGAGGATGATGTCCTCACGTTTGCGAATTTCTTCCATGAGTTTTTGCATGCGTTCTTCAAATTGTCCACGAATACCCGTTCCTTGAACTAAGCTAACCACATCCAGACGGATGACTTGTTTACCTTGGAGTTTATGTGGAACATCGCCATCAACGATTTTCTGAGCTAGGCCTTCGACAACGGCCGTTTTTCCGACACCAGGTTCACCGATAAGAACAGGATTATTCTTGGTTCTACGATTGAGAATCTCGATGACACGGATAATCTCATCGTCGCGCCCAATAACGGGATCAATGTCTCCACGACGGGCAATCTCAGTTACGTTGATACCAAATTCTTCCAGCAGCCCTTTTTCTTGGCTAGGTGGCGGAGTTTGAGTGGATCCACGATTTTGGGAACCATAACCGCCGTTTCCACCGTAACCTCCACCTGATTGGGTTGGGGGAATAGGAGGAGTGTTGTTAGAAGGTCTGAAATTGTTTAGATCATTGAAGAAATCACCAAAGGGATCAAAGTCACGATTGTTCAGATCCGTCATACCTTTGAAGAGGCTATTGTTAGGATCTGTTTTGATAATCTTATAGCAGTTTTGACAGAGGTCAATTTGTTTTTGCTTTCCATTAAGATTGGTATAAAGATGAATTGTTGAGTCATTGATTTTACAGTTTTGACAAAGCATACATCTACCTCATTTCTTTCTTTAGCTTGACCTGTTTAAAGGTCAAAAATAGTCAAATTCTATACTCTCATTATAACAGGATTGGGGTGTAAAGCAAGTAAAAAGATTGCAGCTTTGAGAAGTTGTTACAATGAAGATCTTTGTGAATTTGGACTATAAAAAAATCCTATTTGTGAGACAAAAAGGATTTTGGTTAGACATGCAGGGACAATCCCAGCTTGTTTTAGATTAGTAGAGGAGTTCGTAAATCTCCATTGCAATTAAGTCAATGCTGTCAAAAGTATATGTTTCGCGAGCTTCTACATCACGAAGGGTAAAGATTGAGCCGTTTTCTTCGTCGTGGCTGTACGCAACTTCTGCAACAACAACTCCTTCGCGTTCAAAATTACGTTTTAAATTTCCGCCATCGTTTGCCATTGCTTCAAGGCGGTTGATGATTCTAACCAAATGTGATTCCATTTTGATTCTCCTTCATTTCTTATCGTTACTATTTTACCATAAAGGAGGCCAACTTGACTAGAAAAAAACTAAGATTTCTCGCTAATTCTGCTAGTTGCTAACTTTTCAAAGTAACTTCCACTTGACTTGCCGAAGTGGAAATTAGTCTAAAACGGATTTTTATGGTGGAATTAAGTGTGAGATGTTTGAGTTAGAAATGAGGTCCGAAAAGTCTCAGACTTAATTTAAGCATCATTCGTCGTCTGAGACTAACTTCCAGTTTTGGGAGAGAGGTGGAAGTTACTTTGAGAAGTTACGTCACGAAAAAGTTTAAAAAAAGTTTGCAAAAATCTTGCATTCTTTTTTTGACTATGCTATACTTATATACGGTTTGAAAAAACTGCCTAAGACAGTAGGGGAGTTCGACTCATAAGGATCCTACCGAGGACAAAACGTATCATGTAAAAAGAAGCGTATTGTACTTTCGTGTCTAGGTTTGGGCGCGTTTTTCTTTTGAAAAATTTCCCCAAGCAAAATAATTACGGAGGTGAACACACTAATGAGTGAAGCAATTATTGCTAAAAAAGCGGAACTAGTTGACGTAGTAGCTGAAAAAATGAAAGCTGCTGCATCTATCGTCGTTGTTGACGCTCGTGGTTTGACAGTTGAGCAAGATACAGTTCTTCGTCGTGAGCTTCGTGGAAGCGAAGTTGAGTACAAAGTTATTAAAAACTCAATCTTGCGTCGTGCAGCTGAAAAAGCTGGTCTTGAAGATCTTGCATCTGTATTTGTTGGACCATCTGCAGTAGCATTTTCTAACGAAGATGTTATCGCACCAGCGAAAATCTTGAACGACTTTTCTAAAAACGCTGAAGCACTTGAAATCAAAGGTGGTGCAATCGAAGGCGCTGTCGCATCTAAAGAAGAGATTCTTGCTCTAGCAACTCTTCCAAATCGCGAAGGACTTCTTTCTATGCTCCTTTCTGTACTTCAAGCGCCAGTGCGCAACGTTGCTCTTGCAGTCAAAGCGGTTGCAGAAAGCAAAGAAGACGCAGCTTAATCTTAAGCTACGCATCGTAGCCTAGCTACGAAAAATCTATTATAAATTTAAAAACATATTTGGAGGAAATAACAATGGCATTGAACATTGAAAACATTATTGCTGAAATTAAAGAAGCTTCAATCCTTGAATTGAACGACCTTGTAAAAGCTATCGAAGAAGAATTTGGTGTAACTGCAGCTGCTCCTGTAGCTGTTGCTGCAGCTGGTGCTGCTGACGCTGGTGCTGCTAAAGATTCATTCGACGTTGAATTGACATCTGCAGGCGACAAAAAAGTTGGCGTTATCAAAGTTGTACGTGAAATCACAGGTCTTGGTCTTAAAGAAGCTAAAGAACTTGTTGACGGTGCACCAGCACTTGTTAAAGAAGGCGTTGCAACTGCAGAAGCTGAAGAAATCAAAGCTAAATTGGAAGAAGCTGGAGCTTCAGTTACTCTTAAATAAGAGAGCGACTACATTAATAGCTTAAAAACATGATTAAACCGCTATTCTTAGGAGTAGCGGTTTTTCTTTTTGTATAAAAAAGTTGGCGAGTAAGTAATACTCAATGAAAATCAAATAGCAAACTAGGAAGCTAGTCGCAGGTTGCTCAAAACACT
>NZ_VMLR01000002.1:0-140611 GCF_013276795.1 Streptococcus sp. 2342 | reverse complement strand
TTTTGAGGTTGCAGATAGAGCTGACGAAGTCAGTATCATATACATACGGTAAGGCGACGCTGACGTGGTTTGAAGAGATTTTCGAAAAGTATAAAATAGATTGAATTTAGAATAGTCCATCGAGTTTTATAAAACATTGTTAGAAATTGGTCTGAATTCCGTAATCCAGTTGTTCGGTTTTTATTTCATTTAACAATAATTTACCAACTGTTTAACTCAACTAAAAATCCCCAATCGAAGCGATTGAGGATTAAGCAAATGAATCTTAAACAATACCTTGTGCAATCATAGCGTTTGCTACATTTTCAAAGGCAGCAATGTTAGCTCCTGCAAGGTATTCTTTATCAAGACCATATGTTTCAGCAGTTGTTTTAGCTGTGTTGAAGATGTTTGTCATGATGTCTTTGAGACGGCCATCAACTTCTTCACGAGTCCATGAGAGGCGAAGGCTATTTTGGCTCATTTCAAGGGCTGAAACGGCTACACCACCAGCGTTGGCAGCTTTTGCAGGTCCGTAGAAGATACCATTTTCTTTGTAGACTTTGATGGCATCAAGGTCGCTTGGCATGTTGGCACCTTCAGATACACAGATCACGCCTTGAGCAACCAAACGTTTAGCTGCTTCACCGTTGATTTCGTTTTGAGTCGCACATGGAAGAGCGATATCATAGTTTCCAGCGTAAGTCCATACAGAACCTTCATGATAAGTAGCGGTTGCTTTCTCAGCTGCATACTCAGTCAAACGAGCGCGACGTTTTTCTTTAACATCAACCAAAAGATCGAAGTCGATACCATTTTCATCGATGACATAGCCGTTTGAGTCAGAAACAGAAATAACAGTTGCACCAAGTTCAGTCGCTTTTTGAAGAGCATATTGGGCAACGTTACCAGAACCTGAAATGACTACTTTCTTACCAGCAAAGCTATTACCGTTAGCTTTGAGCATTTCTTCAGTGTAATAAACCAAACCGTAACCAGTTGCTTCTGGACGAATCAAGCTACCACCAAATCCAAGAGGTTTACCAGTCAAGACACCAGCATCAAATTGGTTAAGACGCTTGTATTGACCGTAAAGATAACCAATTTCACGTCCACCTACACCGATATCACCAGCAGGTACGTCAAGTGATGGCCCAATGTATTTTTGCAATTCAGTCATGAAGCTTTGGCAGAAGCGCATCACTTCAGCATCTGTTTTACCTTTAGGATCGAAGTCTGATCCACCTTTACCTCCACCGATAGGAAGTCCAGTCAAGACATTTTTAAAGATTTGTTCAAATCCGAGGAATTTCAAGATCCCTTGGTTTACAGTTGGGTGGAAACGAAGTCCGCCTTTGTATGGTCCAACAGCTGAGTTGAATTGAACACGGTAGCCACGGTTTACTTGAACTTTTCCATCACGGTCAACCCAAGGAACACGGAAAGAAATCACGCGCTCAGGCTCAGTAATACGTGCCAATATATTTTCTTCGATATACTCAGGGTGTTTTTCGAATACAGGTTCTAAAGTGTTGAAAAATTCTTCAACAGCTTGGAGGAATTCAGCCTCGTGCCCGTTACGAGCTTTTACAGTTTCAAACACGCTTTGGATATATTCTTTAGCAGATGTCATATCGTTCTCCTTAAATTCTAATTTAATTATGTGTGTCATTATAGCAGAATTTTTTTTAACTGTAAAGAGAAAAAACAAAAATTTTCTAAAAATTCTTTCAATTTGGTTTTTGGGATTTTTTGAAAGTAGATAAAAAACGAACGTTTTTCTTATAAATGCCTTTCTCAAAGAGAAAATCTGAAAATATGGTATAATATTAGCAATAAAAGGAATCTGGAGGATCAGAATCATGGTATCAACGAAAACGCAAATTGCTGGTTTTGAGTTTGACAATTGTTTGATGAATGCAGCAGGTGTGGCTTGTATGACGATAGAGGAGCTAGAAGGGGTTAAAAACTCAGTTGCAGGAACCTTTGTCACAAAGACTGCGACCTTGGACTTTCGTCAGGGGAACCCTGAACCACGTTATCAAGATGTTCCACTTGGTTCTATCAACTCTATGGGTTTGCCAAACAAGGGCTTAGACTACTATCTGGACTACCTTTTGGATCTGCAGGAAAAAGAGCCAAATCGAACTTTCTTCTTATCTCTAGTTGGTATGTCTCCAGAGGAAACCCATACTATTTTGAAAAAAGTCCAAGAGAGTGATTTTCGTGGTCTGACTGAGCTAAACCTCTCCTGTCCAAATGTTCCAGGAAAACCTCAGATTGCCTATGATTTTGAGACAACAGACCGGATTTTGGCAGAAGTATTTTCCTACTTCACCAAACCTCTTGGAATTAAATTGCCACCATATTTTGACATTGTTCACTTTGACCAAGCGGCAGCTATTTTCAATAAGTATCCTCTTAAGTTTGTCAACTGCGTCAACTCAATCGGAAACGGCCTATATATAGAAAATGAGTCCGTCGTTATTCGTCCTAAAAATGGTTTCGGTGGCATTGGTGGTGAGTATATCAAACCGACTGCTCTAGCTAATGTTCATGCCTTTTATCAACGCTTAAATCCTCAAATCCAAATCATTGGAACAGGCGGCGTGTTGACTGGTCGTGATGCCTTTGAACACATCCTCTGTGGAGCAAGTATGGTACAGGTGGGAACCACCCTTCACAAAGAAGGAGTTGGTGCTTTCGAACGTATTACCAATGAACTAAAAGCTATCATGGTGGAAAAAGGGTACGAGAACCTAGAAGATTTCCGTGGGAAATTGCGCTATATTGACTAAATTCAATCGAAAAATCAGAAGAAAGGAGAGAGGATGCTAGCTATTGAAGAAAGTCAGAAGTTGACTTTATCAAATTTACCTAGTTTGAGCCTTTTTACAGGGACAGACCAGGGTCAGTTTGAAGTTATGAAGAGTCAAGTGTTGAAACAGATTGGGTATGATTCTGCCGACCTCAACTTTGCCTACTTTGATATGAAAGAAGTGGTCTACAAGGATGTGGAACTGGAGTTGGTCAGTCTTCCTTTCTTTGCCGATGAAAAAATCGTGATATTAGACCATTTTGTCGATATTACAACAACCAAGAAACGCTTTTTAACAGATGATGAGCTTAAGTCGTTTGAGGAATATCTTGACAATCCTTCGCCAACAACCAAGTTGATAATATTTGCAGAAGGAAAGCTGGATAGCAAAAGACGGTTGGTTAAATTACTTAAGCGTGATGCCAAGGTCTTTGATGCAGTAGAAGCCAAAGAACAAGAATTGCGCCAGTATTTCCAAAAGTGGAGTCAGAAACAAGGTCTGCAGTTTGCCAATCATTCTTTTGAAAATCTTCTCGTCAAGTCGGGTTTTCAATTTAGCGAAATTCAGAAAAATCTCCTCTTTTTACAGTCCTATAAGGAAGACTCTGTTATCGAGGAAGAGGATATTGTCAATGCTATTCCCAAGACCTTGCAGGACAATATTTTTGATTTAACTCAGTTTATTCTGACTAAAAAGATGGACCAGGCGCGTGATTTGGTTAGAGACTTGACCTTGCAAGGTGAAGATGAAATCAAACTGATTGCAGTCATGCTGGGACAATTTCGGACTTTTACTCAGGTGAAGATTTTGGCGGAGTCTGGGCAAACAGAATCGCAGATTGCAAGTAGTTTAGGAAGTTTTCTCGGACGCAATCCCAATCCCTATCAAATCAAGTTTGCGCTGAGAGATTCAAGAGGACTTTCCTTGAGCTTTTTGAAGCAAGCTATTTCCTATTTGATTGAGACAGACTATCAGATTAAGACAGGTCTTTATGAAAAGAGTTTCCTTTTTGAAAAGGCACTCTTACAGATTGCTAGTCAGGTCAATTGACATTTTTTTGAAACTAAAACCCGCGTCAATATTATTTTGTCGTGGGTTTCTTGCTAATTTGCTTGTTTTATACTCAATGAAAATCAAAGTGCAAACTAGGAAACTAGCCGCAGGTTGCTCAAAGCACTGCTTTGAGGTTGTAGATAAGACTGACGAAGTCAGCTCAAAACACTGTTTTGAGGTTGTGGATAGAACTGACGAAGTCAGTAACCATACCTACGGCAAGGCGACGTTGACGCGGTTTGAAGAGATTTTCGAAGAGTATTATTAGAAAGTATCTCAGTGATTTCCTTATCTATAAGCAAAAAACTTGAAAAAAGTGAATGTTTGCGTTATCATTTTCATATAGAAAGAAAAAGAGGTATTACAGATGGCTATTATCTTACCAGAACTTCCATATGCATACGACGCTTTGGAACCATACATCGATGCGGAAACAATGCACTTGCACCATGACAAACACCATCAAACTTATGTCAACAATGCTAATGCAGCTCTTGAAAAACACCCTGAAATTGGTGAAGAGCTTGAAGCTTTGCTTGCTGATGTAGAATCTATCCCAGCTGATATCCGTCAAGCGCTTATTAACAATGGTGGCGGACACTTGAACCACGCTCTTTTCTGGGAATTGATGACTCCTGAAAAAACAGCTCCATCAGCAGAACTTGCAGCAGCAATCGATGCAACATTTGGTTCATTTGAAGACTTCCAAGCAGCCTTCACTGCAGCAGCAACAACTCGTTTCGGTTCTGGATGGGCATGGTTGGTTGTCAACAAAGAAGGGAAGCTTGAAGTGACTTCAACAGCAAACCAAGACACACCAATCTCAGAAGGTAAAAAACCAATCTTGGGCTTGGACGTTTGGGAACATGCTTACTACGTGAAATACCGCAACGTGCGTCCTGACTACATCAAAGCTTTCTTCTCAGTGATCAACTGGAACAAAGTAGATGAATTGTACGCAGCTGCTAAATAATGATAGTTGGAGGGAAGAATTGTTCTTCTCTTTTTAAGGTTATATTATTTTGGTCTGACAAAATCGTCAGACTTTTTTCATTTTTATGAGAAACGTGCTAACTGCTAGAAATTATGGTAGAATAAAGTATTAAGTAATCGTGGAAAAGGGATATCTATGCGAAAAGAAATTGCACCTGAATTATACAACTATAACAAGTTTCCTGGTCCTGAGTTCCATTTACACGGGGACAAGGTTGAAACGGAAGGGATAGCTTTTTCCTTGGTGGAAAATATCAAGGATGCCTTTGATGTGACGGCTTTTAATCAGCGTTTTTCAGAAGTCTTAACCAAGTTTGATTATATCGTGGGAGACTGGAGCAACGAACAGCTTCGCCTACGAGGTTTTTACAAAGATGATCGAACAGAAGAAAAACTTGAAAAAATCAGTCGTTTACAAGACTACCTTTTAGAGTATTGTAGTTATGGTTGTGCCTATTTTGTCTTAGAAAATGAAGCCCCTAAGCGAGCATCATTTGACAAGAAAATGCGTAAGAAGGAAGAAGAAACACCTTCTAAAAAAGGAAAGAAACCGACTCAAACCAAACGAAAACCGAATGCAGATAAGAAAAATAGACGTCGTCAGAAGGACCAGCATTCTCAGAAAGAGGACAAGGGGCAACGTCATTTTGTCATTCGTCAGAAGTGAGTAGAGAATAAGGAGAAGAAATGAAACCGTCAATTTATAGTTTAACACGTCAAACCATGCAGGAATGGGTTTTGGAGCAGGGAGAAAAGAAATTCCGTGCAGATCAAATCTGGGAATGGCTTTACCGTAAACGTGTCCAGTCATTTGAAGAGATGACCAACCTTTCCAAGGATTTGATTGCTAAGCTTAATGATCAGTTTGTGGTCAATCCCTTGAAACAGCGTATCGTGCAAGAGTCTGCTGATGGGACCGTTAAATATCTCTTTGAATTGCCAGATGGAATGCTGATTGAGACAGTACTCATGCGTCAACACTACGGTTTATCTGTCTGTGTGACCACTCAGGTGGGCTGTAATATCGGTTGTACCTTCTGTGCCTCTGGTTTGATTAAGAAACAACGTGACCTCAATAACGGTGAAATCGTAGCGCAAATCATGCTGGTTCAGAAATACTTTGATGAGCGTGGTCAGGACGAACGCGTCAGCCATATTGTTGTCATGGGAATTGGTGAACCATTTGATAACTACAACAATGTCTTAAATTTCGTTCGTACTATCAATGATGATAAAGGAATGGCCATCGGTGCTCGTCACATCACGGTTTCAACCTCAGGTTTGGCCCATAAAATTCGTGACTTTGCTAATGAAGGGGTTCAGGTCAATCTTGCCGTTTCCCTTCATGCACCTAACAATGAACTGCGCTCAAGTATCATGAAAATTAACCGTGCCTTTCCGATTGAAAAACTCTTTGCTGCTATTGAGTATTATATCGAAACAACCAATCGTCGTGTGACTTTTGAATATATCATGCTCAATGAAGTCAATGATGGTGTAGAACAAGCCTTGGAATTGGCTGAATTGCTCAAGAATATCAAGAAATTGTCTTATGTAAACTTGATTCCTTATAACCCAGTTAGTGAGCATGACCAATATAGCCGTAGTCCTAAAGAGCGAGTCCTGGCTTTCTATGATACGCTTAAGAAAAAAGGGGTTAACTGTGTGGTTCGTCAAGAGCACGGAACAGATATTGATGCAGCTTGTGGACAATTGCGTTCCAATACAATGAAACGTGACCGCCAGAAAGCAGTCGCAACAGTCAATCCTTAATGATGAAGAAAACTTATAATCATGTTTTGGTCTGGGGAGTCATTTTCTATAGCATTTGCATTGTCTATTTTTGCTTTACTCCTCAAGAACATTCTCCCGTGGGGGCGGAAACTCCAGGTATTCAGCATCTTGGACGCCTGGTTTTTCTTTTGACTCCTTTCAATTCTCTCTGGAAACTGGGCCAAGTGAGTGACATAGGACAATTATGTTGGATTTTTCTACAAAATATCCTCAATGTCTTCTTACTTTTTCCTCTAATTTTCCAACTCCTTTATCTCCTTCCAAATTTGCGGAAAACAAAAAAGGTCCTTCTTTTTAGTTTTCTAGTGAGTCTTGGAATCGAGTGTACGCAGTTAGTCTTGGATTTTTTCTTTGATTTCAATCGCGTCTTTGAGATTGATGATTTGTGGACCAATACTTTGGGTGGCTATCTGGCTTGGCTCCTCTATAAACAATTACATAATACTCAATGAAAATCAAAGAGCAAACTAGGAAGCTAGCTGCAGGCTGTACTTGAGTACGGCAAGGTGAAGCTGACGTGGTTTGAATTTGATTTTCGAAGAGTATAAAAACAAGATAAGGAATTAAAATGAGTATTTTAGAAGTTAAAAATCTGAGTCACGGTTTTGGTGACCGTGCAATTTTTGAAGATGTGTCCTTCCGTCTCCTAAAGGGGGAACATATCGGTTTGGTTGGTGCTAATGGTGAAGGGAAATCAACCTTTATGAGTATCGTGACTGGTAAAATGTTGCCAGATGAAGGGAAGGTTGAGTGGTCCAAATATGTGACTGCTGGTTACTTGGATCAGCACTCAGTCCTTGCTGAAGGGCAGTCGGTGCGCGATGTGCTCCGTACAGCTTTTGATGAGCTTTTTAAAGCAGAAGCTCGTATCAATGACCTTTATATGGAAATGGCTGAAGACGGTGCGGATGTTGATGCTCTCATGGAAGAAGTGGGTGAACTTCAAGACCGTCTGGAGAGTCGTGATTTCTATACCTTGGATGCTAAGATTGACGAAGTAGCGCGTGCCCTTGGTGTTATGGACTTTGGCATGGATACGGATGTGACCTCTTTGTCAGGTGGGCAAAGAACCAAGGTACTTTTGGCTAAACTCCTCCTTGAAAAGCCCGATATCTTGCTTTTGGACGAGCCGACCAACTACTTGGATGCTGAGCATATTGACTGGCTCAAGCGCTATCTCCAAAACTATGAGAATGCCTTTGTTCTCATTTCACACGATATTCCATTCCTGAACGACGTTATCAATATTGTCTACCATGTGGAAAATCAACAGTTGACACGATACTCTGGTGACTACTACCAGTTCCAAGAAGTCTATGCTATGAAGAAATCTCAGCTAGAGGCTGCCTACGAACGTCAACAAAAAGAAATTGCAGACCTCAAGGACTTCGTCGCACGAAACAAAGCGCGTGTTGCAACACGAAACATGGCCATGTCTCGTCAGAAGAAATTGGATAAGATGGATATTATCGAGTTGCAAAGTGAGAAACCAAAGCCGTCCTTTGATTTCAAACCAGCTCGTACGCCAGGACGCTTTATTTTCCAAGCCAAGGATTTGCAAATTGGTTATGACCGTCCTCTCACTAAGCCTTTAAATCTTACCTTTGAACGCAATCAAAAGGTTGCTATTATTGGTGCCAATGGTATCGGTAAAACAACTCTATTGAAGTCTCTATTGGGCATTATCCCGCCAATCGCTGGGGAAGTTGAACGCGGTGACTACCTAGAACTTGGTTACTTTGAGCAGGAAGTAGAAGGAGGCAATCGCCAAACACCACTAGAGGCTGTTTGGAATGCCTTTCCAGCTCTCAACCAAGCAGAAGTTCGTGCAGCCCTTGCTCGTTGTGGTTTGACAACCAAGCATATCGAAAGCCAAATTCAGGTCTTGTCAGGTGGGGAACAAGCCAAGGTTCGTTTCTGTCTCTTGATGAATCGTGAAAACAACGTTTTAGTGCTGGACGAGCCGACCAACCATTTGGATGTGGATGCCAAAGGTGAACTCAAACGTGCTCTTAAAGAATACAAGGGATCTATTCTTATGGTCTGCCACGAACCAGACTTCTATGAAGGCTGGATGGACCAAATCTGGGATTTTAATAATCTAACTTAAAAATGAGGATAAAAGAAATACAGTACCGTATGTGGGTACTGTATTTTTAGGTTTTTAAGATTTAATACTCTTCGAAAATCAAATTCAAACCGCGTCAACGTCGCCTTGCCGTACTCAAGTACAGCCTGCGGCTAGTTTCCTAGTTTGCTCTTTGATTTTCATTGAGTTTAAAATCGTAGTCTTTCACCACTTCGATGCTGTCGATTGTGATAGCAGTCGTTGGCTTGTCTTTTTCATCTTTTTCGGCTTTGGCAATCTTATCCACAACATCCATACCGTCAATCACTTGACCAAAGACTGGGTGTTTGCCATCTAGACTAGGGTTTCCCCCTTCTTTATAGGCTTCGATGATTTTCTTTGGATACTTGCTTGTAGGGAGTTTAGCAGAGGTATCTGTAGAGTTTTGGTTGATGAAGAACTGGCTGCCATTGGTGTTTGGTTGACCAGTATTAGCCATAGAAAGAGCACCACGGATGTTATAGAGATAAGGAGTAATCTCGTTTTTGAAACCAGTTCCCTTGTCTTTAGTCTTATCCTTGTCATGCCAGATAGACTGACCACCTGTACCGTCTCCCTTTGGATCTCCAGTTTGAACCATGAAGCCATCGATGACACGGTGGAAGGTAATGCCGTTATAGTAGCCTTCTTTGGCATGAGTGAGGAAGTTTTCAACCGCTAAAGGAGCGAGTTTAGGGAAGAGTTTGATACGGATATCTCCTTGGCTTGTGTGGAGAATCACTTCAGCTTCATCTTCAGCAACTTCTTTAGATAGTTGTGGGAAATTGGCGTTTTCGTTTGTTAAAGCATCGTTTAGCTCCTTGGCAGATTGGGCTGCTGCTTTGGAGCTTTCCTCAGCGGCCAAGCTAGAATCTACATAGTCATCACCACGCAGACTGCGTTGGATGCTGCTACACCCAGCTAGGGCTACAGTGGACAGTAAAAGAAGGGTTGCTAGTTTTTTCATTCTGTTCCTCTCAAAAATTTATTTCTACCATTGTACCCTAAAAGGAAGTGGATTTCAAATATTAGTGACAAGACAATTTTAGAGAAAATCAACTAAAAAATCACTTGATTAGAGATTCTTCTTTGGATGTCGGTCGATAATTCCCTTGTATTGTTCCAGTATCTGCTCCCCCTTTGGAGTCAATTCGTAGCCACGATTGCTAATTCTTCTTCTGAAAAATGGTCATGAAGGGCTTGCTCCAGATTGGTAGCCTTCATTTTAGAAAGTCCTGTAATTCCCTTGCTTTTCAGAATATTCATTTTCATGGTAGTATTTAGATGGTCAAGTGAGTCAAAAGAAGTTTCGACAAGAGCATACCCTTTTTCTACCAGAGTTTTTAGATGTTTAGGGGTATCAATACCATAAGTGTACTCAAAGTATTTTGGGAACCAGATCTTAAGAAAGCTCGTAAAGCATCACAATTAGTAAACGTTAATTCGAAAGAAATACTATATTTTAAAAGAGCACATTTTCAAAGGATTTTTTCTTTTGGCTTCAATTCCTAATTAATCAATGAACTTAATACTAGGTCTCGAAAAGAATTATGCTTCCTCTTTCTGTCTGAGTTCAAAGAGGTCTTCTACTTTCAGATTAAAAACCTGAGCAATTTTAAGAGCCATTTCCAGCGAAGGATTGTAACGGTTATTTTCCAAGTGCAGAATTGTCTCGCGTCGCATGCCGATGAGGTCGGCTAACTCCTGCTGGGTCATGCCTGTGGACTCACGAACAGATTTGAGATTAGTAATAATCTTACTTTCTTTGGCCATGCTTATCCTCTCCGTTCCAAGATAAGATAGACAACCGCAAAGATGCAAATCAAGGTAGCTATGCTAATAAAGATCTGGCCCATGTAAAGAGTGAAAGGCCCCATATACCCAATGATAACTGCTAGGATCATCAGTGCGCCTAGTATAAAAACCAACATCAAGCTAGCTGCCTTTGCTAAATTAGCATAAAAGCGTTCGTCCGGAGTTTCCTTGACATTTTTTAAAGAGAAAAAACCAAATAGAATCACTTCAATAACGAGGCCAATTCCCAAAATCCATTCTTTAATACCAGAACTTTCGCTTGGGGTCGCAACCCAAATTCCTACTGTATAAAAAATGCTTGCTGCAAACACAAGTATCGTGTAAAGCTTAGCAGACAAGTCAAAAATAATTTTTCTCTTACCTTTCTGACTCTTATGTAGCCAGCTCGATATAGCTACAATTTGACCTGACACTGAAATACCAGTAATAACTAACTTGGGTCCCCAACTAAGATTAGAACCAAATACAACAATAAAATCAATAAAGAGAGCTACGGCAATCATTGCAATGAGGCCATGCATTTTTTGACTTTTTTTCATGATAGACTCCTTTTTTGTGTTATAAATATATAACACTTAAATTTTATGTTATAAATATATCACATTTAAATTCGGAAAGCAAGAATTTATGTGCCAAGGTGGCAATTATTTGAAAAAATTTTTTAATAAAAGCCCATGATAGTCAAACAACTAAAGAATTCTTTGAAGCAATGCATCGGATTTGGTTTGGATAGTTTCGTTAATCATATTTGATGATAAAGAATTTTTGAAAAATCTAGATACTGTATGAATATCTACTTTTTTTCTTAGACTGTTACAAAGTCTGTCAGAATAGGCGTTGTAGGTGTAGAAGTTAATTTTTACAGAACTAAATTATTCCTCTATTTAGAATCTATTCATTCATATTTTATGAATTAATTAGTAGATATCATTCTTAAAATCCTTGATATTTCGCTTGGGATTTAGGAGTCAAGCATTCAAATCACGTTCAGGTGAGATGAAGGGCTTAACTTGGTGGTTTTTATCACATTTTTCTAAAATAGTATTCACTGATAGCCTCTTTCAAACATTTATTTCCTACTTCTAACAAATTTATAAATGGTTTAAAAATTTTATAGTCTGTCAAGTTTTTTTCTTGACACCTGTCAGAAATCTGCTATAATAGAACATGTGCTAAATAGCTCAGCTATTTCACCGAAATAAAAAATAAGAAAAGAGACTTTAAAAATGGCAGTTAAAATCCGTTTGACTCGTATGGGTTCTAAGAAAAAACCTTTCTACCGTATCAACGTAGCAGATTCACGTTCACCACGTGACGGACGTTTCATCGAAACAGTTGGAACTTACAACCCACTTGTTGCTGAAAACCAAGTAACTTTGAAAGAAGACCGCGTTCTTGCATGGTTGGCTGATGGAGCTCAACCTTCAGATACAGTTCGCAACATCCTTTCAAAAGAAGGTGTATTGAAGAAATTCCACGATTCTAAATTCTCAAAATAAGTTTAAAGTAGGTTGACAGATGGATACGATTGAAAATCTCATTATTGCGATTGTGAAACCCTTGATTTCACAACCAGATACCTTAACTATCAAGATTGAAGATACACCAGAGTTTTTGGAATATCATTTGGATCTTGATCAAAGCGATGTGGGCCGTGTAATCGGTCGTAAGGGTCGCACTATTTCTGCGATAAGAACGATTGTCTACTCTGTCCCAACTGAAGACAAAAAAGTAAGAATCGTTATTGACGAAAAATAAGAAGGGCGGGACGGATGTCTCGCTTTTTTTGCAAGGAGCAGGATATGAAGGATTTAACGTTTAGACAATTACAAGACTACCTACTCGAACATTACCAGCAATCTCGAACTGAGGAAGGTCTCTTTATGAAGTTAGTGGAGGAAGTCGGAGAAGTAGCTGAAGTTTTGAATGGTCGCTCTGGTCGAAAAGAGGGCGTTCAAGATTCTAACGAGGAACTAGCAAAAGAACTGGCTGATATCATTCACTACACTGTCGCAATTGCGGCCATCAACGACATAGATCTAACCAAGACCATTTTTGAAAAAGACAAAAAGGCGGCTATCAAATATCAGCATGAACGAGATTTGGAAGGATTTTTGAATGGAAAGTAGAGATGTTGTCCCCTTCCTCCAACTTGAGAAAATCCTTGGAACGTGATAAAATAAAGGATAAGGATTTTTAATAATTCATTATATAGAACGAGTGGATTTCTTTATGAAGAGGATTGAAGTATATACGAAAATTGGTAGTCTCTCTGTTACTTATCGAAAGCAAAAGAAAGTGCTAGTTTGTTTAAATGGAGCAGGTTTGCTACCAAGTTATGAAAATTTTTCACTTATACTTGAAAAACTTCCTCCTACAATTGGTTATTTGACAATTGATTTTCCGAACACAGGTAGGAGTCCGATTCATGACCAAGCTGGAAAAAATCTAGATAATCTTGCAGATGCGGTTTATGAAGTACTTGAAGAATTAGGGATTTCTGAATATATACTTTGTGTACATAGTTTGAGTGGAATTTTAGCTTGCAAATTGCTCAACAAATCAATTAAGTATCAGGCTTTACTAGCAATTGAACCGACAACTAAAAACGTCATGTTTGCTGATTTTTTAGAAAATCCTTATCCAGAAATGGAAGAGCAGATGAGGCTGATTGACGAGTGTGGTCCTGAACTTTATTTTAAGAACTTAACTCAAGCAACATTTAGCCCTGAAATTAATAAAGAAATCTGGGAAATAATGCAAGAAAAAGGCTTAGAGTTGGAAAATCAAGATCCAGGATTTCAGATATCTGGAGAGATTACTGAGGAAGATTTTGAGAATGTATCTATAGAATCTTATATCCCTGTATTTATTTTTTGTCAGGCTTATAGAGAAAAAGAGTACAGAGAATCAGAATATTGGACTTCCAATACTAAACTCATTTTAGGAGGGAATCACCATTATTTACAGTGGTCTGAATCCGAAAAAATTGCGGCTATTATTCGAGAATTGTCAGTATAAGATGGAAAGAAGGAGACTACAGGAGACAAGATGAACTACTTTAATGTTGGGAAAATCGTCAATACGCAGGGGTTGCAGGGTGAGATGCGAGTCTTGTCTGTGACGGATTTTGCAGAAGAACGGTTTAAAAAAGGGGCTGAGCTGGCCTTGTTTGATGAAAAAGATCAGTTTGTCCAAACAGTGACCATCGCTAGCCACCGTAAACAGAAGAACTTTGACATTATCAAATTTAAAGATATGTACCATATCAATGCTATCGAAAAGTACAAGGGATACAGTCTCAAGGTCGCTGAGGAAGATTTGAATGACCTAGATGATGGTGAATTCTACTATCATGAGATTATCGGTTTGGAAGTCTATGAGGGAGATAACTTGATTGGAACCATCAAGGAAATCCTGCAGCCAGGTGCTAATGATGTCTGGGTGGTCAAGCGAAAAGGCAAGCGTGACTTGTTATTGCCTTATATCCCACCAGTGGTTCTCAATGTTGATATTCCAAATAAACGAGTCGATGTGGAAATCTTAGAAGGGCTAGATGATGAAAATTGATATTTTAACCCTCTTTCCAGAGATGTTTTCTCCACTGGAGCACTCAATCGTTGGAAAGGCTCGAGAAAAAGGGCTCTTAGATATCCAGTATCATAATTTTCGAGAAAATGCTGAAAAGGCCCGCCATGTCGACGATGAGCCTTACGGAGGTGGGCAGGGGATGTTGCTCCGAGCTCAACCTATTTTCGATGCCTTTGATGCTATTGAAAAGAAAAATCCGCGCGTCATTCTCCTCGATCCTGCTGGAAAACAGTTTGATCAGGCTTATGCTGAGGATTTGGCTCAAGAGGAAGAACTTATTTTTATCTGTGGCCACTATGAGGGTTATGATGAGCGCATTAAGACCTTGGTGACAGATGAGATTTCTCTAGGTGATTATGTCCTTACTGGAGGAGAATTGGCGGCAATGACTATGATTGATGCGACTGTTCGCCTGATTCCAGAAGTGATTGGCAAGGAATCTAGCCACCAAGATGATAGTTTTTCTTCTGGTCTTCTTGAATATCCTCAGTACACACGCCCTTATGATTATCGAGGCATGGTCGTGCCAGATGTACTGATGAGCGGTCACCATGAAAAGATTCGTCAGTGGCGCCTGTATGAGAGTTTAAAGAAAACCTATGAACGCAGACCGGATTTGCTTGAACATTATCAACTGACAGCAGAAGAAGAAAAAATGCTGGCAGAAGTCAAAGAAAACAAAGAATAAAGGAGAAACCTATGCAAGTAATCAAACGTGATGGAGAAATTGCTGAATTTAATCCAGATAAGATTTACCAAGCTATCTTAAAGGCAGCTCAGACTGTCTATGTATTAACAGATGATTTGCGTCAAAACCTTGCACAAGTCACTAAAAAAGTGGTTTTGGATTTGGAAGAAGCCAAGGTGGAACGTGCTACTATTAGCATGATTCAGTCTTTGGTTGAGCATCGTTTATTGGGTGCAGGTTACATTACCATTGCTGAACACTACATTTCCTATCGTTTACAACGTGACTTGGAAAGAAGTGGTTATGGAGATCATATCGCCGTTCATTTACATTTTGAACAAGTTCGCTAAGAAAAAAGAGTGGGATGAAGCAACTACATCTCACTCTTTCTTAAATCTATTTTTTTGGGCTGTCTGGACAGTTGAAGGGACAAATCGCAGGCGTTGAATATCGCTTATGCGGATAATACGGGTCACATTTTTGGCAAAATTTTTCACGATAATTTGCTGGCGCTGCTGATCGTATTTGATGATGTCACCTGTAAAGCTTGTCTCAGACAAGATAAGGTGAACAGCGGTTTGTTTCTGGATAGCCTCTTCAATAGTAGCTGTAAGGGAGTTGCTTTCAGTCTGGTCTGACTCTTCATGTCCATTTAAAAAATCATGTATTTTACCTAGAACTTGCTGGAATTTATGTCTCATATTGGCCTCCCTTCTTTTATATCAATATTATATAAAATTTTCCTAAAATCTACAAGATTTTACGAATAATCAAATGAAAGCTAAAAAAGGAGAAGAAAATGGCAGAATTTACATTTGAAATCGAAGAGCACTTGTTGACTCTTTCTGAAAACGAAAAAGGTTGGACCAAGGAAATCAACCGTGTGAGCTTTAATGGTGCTCCTGCAAAGTTTGATATTCGTGCTTGGAGTCCAGATCATACTAAAATGGGCAAAGGGATTACTCTCTCCAATGAAGAATTTCAAACAATGGTGGATGCCTTTAAAGGCAATTAAGTTTTCAAAATGAAAGAAAAAGATATTGAGTCATGACAACTCGATATCTTTTTTAGTTAGCAAAGTAAGCCTGATTTTTAAGGCGTTGAAGTAGGGGACGACTAATAAAACTAATAGCCAGAAGTTTACCAAGGTCTGGAATGATAAAGGGAATGACCCCCACAACAAGAGCTTTTTCAAATGCCATTCCAGCAAGAAAATGTAAGCTGAGAATCCCGCCGACAAAGACAAGGGCATCACCCAAGAGGTTTGCAAGAAAAATCTTGACAACACCACTCTTGCTGTTGGTTAGAGAGGAAGTAAGTCCAGAGTAAACGAGATAAAACCAAAGATAGCCTGCAGTAGGGCCAACTAAAGCCTGAAAACCAGCTCCACCTCCTGCAAAGACAGGAAGACCGATAGCACCTAGAAGAAGATAGAGTCCAACAGAAAGTACAGCCTCTCTCGGTCTAAAGACAGTAGCAATCAAGCCGATTGCAAAGTTTTGCAGAGTGAAGGGGACGGGTCCAATTGGAAGACTGATTTGTGCTAAAACAGCAATAAGAGCAGCCCCAATAGCAGGGATAGCATAAACGTGAGCTTTTTTCAAAATAGTTAACCTCTTTTCTGATGTATAGTAACTATTATACTCATAGAGGAATCATTGTCAACCAATTTTTATAACAAAGGTAACAAACACTGTAACAGCCGATTTGATTCACAAGAGAAGTTGGATAATTGTTTTTTATCGATTTGTAAATCGCCTTTATAGATAATCCCATTTTATCAATAAAAAATATACTATAAATACTTGACAAACTAAAATATTAGTATTAAATTAATATTGTAAACACTTACAAATAAATGTGTTCAATTTTAAAATAGAGAATTATTACTGAGTTTTTGTCAAATATTATAATTCAAGGAGAAGTAAAATACCAAAAATTTACTAAGAAGAAGTTCATTTTGCTGGCTACAAGTTTTTTCAGTTTTGGATTTGCTATTACAGCTAGTGTTGGTAGTGTAACTACAGCAATCCCAGTTCTATATCCGATTATTGATTTATGGAAGTATGGTGTAAGTGATAGCTATGGTTATTCGAATTCTTTGTTAGTTCTTCAAATAATATTAGTTCAGAGTCTTCAGTAACGAATATTTTGGGAACGTTAAAGTTCACGATAAAAAAGATTATAGATGGGCATATTCAAGTGCAAAAAAATCTTGGAGCGATATTCGATTAAATGCATATTGGGATTATTATAGATTTTAAAAATAATTTATGAAAACAAGAGGCCCAATTATAAGATTGGGTCTTTTGTAATATGGTAATTGCTTATGAAATTAAAATTATGTATCATTGGATTCTTCTTTTGTTTGATTGCTACAATTGGACTGGTCACTATTAGTGATACCGAAATCCCCATACCTTTACCAATTGATGGTGCTTTTTCTATCCAAGGAAAAAGTAATCTTTCTAATAACGAAATATACGAAATGGTTCGTGACTTGTCAAAAACGGAAAAGGTTACCATTTACAAGCCAATCGTTCAGAGTTCGGGTCAGTTGAAGTATGTAAATTTTGATGATGTAAATAATGAACAATTAAAGTCAGCACCAATAATAGGGATGTATTATACCCTTGGGAAAATGGATGTAGATAGTTTGAAACCACTTACGATGACGGGGCTGCAAACAGTCTATATGGCTTATCCTTGGTATATAGGAGGAATATTACAATTCACTGGAACTTTAAGAATACTGTTAATGGGTTCAATTTACTTAACTTTATTAGTTGTTTTATTTGTTGTTAGGACGAGGCAGATCAAAGAAGGAGTGATACGACGTTCTTTGGGCTTGACTGTATACGATCTAAGAAGAGAGTATGGCATTTCTCTTATTTTTGAACTGATTATGATGGCTTTATTGATGATTTCTTACAGTTCTTTTTTGGGTAATGGTTTCTTCACCTATAGCTCTAAGTTATTTTTCTCTCTGCTTTTAACGAATTTTATACTATTTCAAATCATTGATCTCATCACCTTTGTTTTATTTTGGTTGACGATTCAGATTGAAAAGCCCATTGAAATTATTAAAAACAAGGCAAAAAACAAGCTTATTTTTGTCGTATGGCTTGTCATTATTTCGATTATCATCCTTGTCTCAGGAATTTTTTTACAAGAAACAAAGAGTAGTCAATCTAGTATGAACATACAAATACAGAATTTAGTACCGTGGGACACAGTAAAAGACTGGAGAAGGATTGAGTTCCTTGGAATTGAAAGTAACTCTGCTAAAAATGGAGAAGTTAATGATTCAGATGGTCAGTATCTACAGATAGTTGCTGCCTTAAAAAACTTAGATTTCTTATATATAGAACGATCTTCAGCATATGTTCCAGATTTTATGAAAACATCTCATGTTTTAGAAGACTTTTCTAAACAATTAGAAAATGACGGAATAACGAATCCAGAAATAAATAAAGAGTTGATTTATATTAATCAAACAGGTGCTAACCTACAAAATAAAGTGAATGGGACAAACTATCATCTTTTAGATAATAAGATAGCAACCATCTATATTCCTGAGAAATGGAAAGAAAACCAGAAATCTATTGAGAATACAGTTGTAGCAGAACAATTTATTGGAACACACTATACAAAAGAACAGCTTGCAGTACAAATAATTCCTGATGGGGAAAAAATTTTTTATTTTAATGAGGATGCTGATATCGATCATAAAAATAAAGATATTTTACCGCTGGCAAGTGTAGCAGATAGCCAAGATAACATTGTTGTTGTGTTAGATACGGACAAAATGATGGAAAATAATAAGTTTACTTTGGCTAGTAATATAACTAATAAGTCTCTTTTTAGTCCTGAAGCGGTAAAAAAAATAAATGAGATGACTGTCCCGTTGAATTTCTCAATGAATCCAGTAGATGTTTACCAAATTGTGAAATTAAAGATTCAATCCTTAGAGCACCAAATTTTACTTTCACAAATCTTGCAGAAGATAATTTACAGTATTATCTTTATACTCATTTATCAATATGTCCAACTTTTTATTACTCTAAAACAGAATGAATATGTGAAAAAAATCATTTTGGGTCTTTCAAAAACATATATAGCAATTTCAAGTCTCAAATATTTTATGATGACTATTACAATGGTTATTCTATTTACATTTCTTGTGACAGGGCAAATAGAGTTGCTATATATTGGAGCGGCTTCTCTGCTAGTTTTGATGTTGTCAATCATAATGAGTTTTAGAAAATTATCTGAAAGCTACACTAAAATTTTAAAAGGAGATGAATCATGACAATTGACCTTTTGAACGTTTCAAAAAGTTTCGGCTCAAAGAAGATCTTTACAGACTTAAATTTAATATTTGAATCTGGAAAAAGCTATGCATTGATTGGAGGTTCTGGCTCCGGTAAAAGTACCCTTCTTAATATTATAGGAAGATTAGAAAAAATTGACAGTGGGAATGTTTTAGTTGATAAACAAGATATTTGGAAGATAAAAGAAAGAACTTTTTTTAAAAATACTGTTGGATATGTATTTCAGAATTATTCTTTAATAGATAACAAAACAGTATATGATAATCTGAGCCTTATCACTAAAGACAAAAAAACAATAACTGACGTACTTGAAAAAGTAGGACTGTCAAGTGACTATTTACATCAAAAAATATACGAATTGTCTGGTGGGCAGGCTCAACGTGTAGCTATTGCCAGAATGTTAATGAAACCACGTAAAATTATTTTAGCAGATGAGCCCACAGGAGCTTTAGATGGTGAGATTGGAAAAGAAATCATTCGTTTGTTATTAAATGAAAAAGATGAAGACAAATATGTTATAATAGCGACGCATGATCCAGCTGTCTATAACGAAGTTGATGTGATAATTGACATGAAAGATATAGGGTATAATGTATGAAAAAGATAATTTATATTGCTTTGATCTTTGTAGCTGGGTTACTTGCCTTCTTCTTTTTTGGAAAACAAATGATTACAAAAGAAAATATCAATAAGCCAACGGTAGAGTTAACAGTCTATACGCTTTCTTCTAGTGATACAGAAAAATGGAATAAAGTGAGACAAGTAGAAACGGAAGAGGCTATATACTTCATAACTGTGAAAGAAGCAGAGTCTTCTGAAGAAGTATTTTCAAACATCATTGCAAATGGAGCTGCTACGGGGTTCGGAGTTCGTGAAGAAGAAGTGAAGAAATTCAATAATGATTTAGGAGACACTATAGAGGACTCTAAGCATAATAAACTAATTGAAATAGAGTTTTTTACTTTTTCTGATGCTGACGAGGGATTTGTAGTAGCAAACTTTGACTACGGTAAAGAAGAGTTGAATTCTCAGAAAAAAGATATAAAAGAGTTATATAAAAAAATATATGAATCTTTTAAAGAAAAGAATAAATGATTGTATTATAATCCTTGTATTTTGCTATGGTTTGTTAATTGATTTTTGCATATCTTATTTCAACATACTATAAAATAAAACATAAGAAAACGAGTATCTCCAACTACGGAAATACTCGCTTTTTGATATTTAGAAGTGTTTTTTGCTTTGCTTCTTTTATTTTGATTAACGCATGGTTACAAATTCTTCGGATGCAGTTGGGTGAATCGCCACAGTTGCATCAAAGTCAGCCTTGGTTGCTCCCATTTTGATAGCAACGGCAAATCCCTGAATCATTTCATCAACGCCGTAGCCAATTCCATGAAGTCCAACAACTTTTTCTTCTGAACCAGCTGTGATCAATTTGAAACGTGTTTCTTGACGGTTGCCAGTGCAAGCAGAGTACATAGAAGTAAAGCTTGATTTGTAAACCTTGATTTGGTCTTGGCCGTATTCTTTAATAGCTTGCTCTTCTGTCAAGCCGACAGTTCCGATAGCAGGGTGTGAAAAGACAACAGTTGGAATAGTTGTGTAGTCCATTTTTGCAGTAGTTTTTCCGTTAAAGAGACGTTCAGATAGGGTACGTCCAGCCTTGATAGCAACTGGAGTCAGTTCTTTTTCACCTGTTACATCACCTAGAGCATAGATTCCCTCAACAACAGTATTTTGGTATTCATCCACTTGGATAAAGCCACGCTCATTCAGAGTCACTCCAGCTTTTTCAAGTTGCAAGCCCTTAACGTTTGGACGGCGACCCGTAGCCCAGATAACTTGGCTAGCTGTGTGACTAGTACCATCTTCGAAATGAATAGTAATGCCTTCAGCAGTTTTTTCTAACTTGGCAGGGACTTTGTGAGTATGAAGTGGCAAGTTTGTTCTTTCCATTTCCTTGACCAAACCTTCAACGATATAAGAATCAAAACCACGTAAAGGACGATCGCGGCGAACAAAGAGGTCTGTCTTGACACCAAAGGTGTGAAGTACGCCAGCCAATTCAACGGCGATATAACCAGCGCCTAGAATAGCAACTGACTCTGGCAATTCTTCCCAGGCAAATACATCATCAGAAGAGCCGCCTAGCTCAGCACCAGGAATATTTGGAATACTTGGATGGGCACCTGTAGCAATCACGATATGTTTAGCACGAATCAGTTCACCATTTACGCTAACAGTATGAGAATCTACAAATTCAGCATGACCTTCAATCAAGTCTACACCGTTGCGTTTAAAACTGCCATCATAAGAAGAACGAGCGCGATCAATGTAGGCTTCACGATTACGACGTAGGGTTGCAAAGTCAAAGTTAAGATCAGTAGTCTTAAAGCCGTAGTCTTCTCCAAATTGATGGAAAGTCTCAGCGATTTGCGCCCCGTACCACATAATTTTTTTAGGAACACAGCCGACATTGACACAGGTTCCACCTAATTTCTTTTCCTCAATAACGGCCGCTTTGGCTCCGTGTTCACCAGCACGGTTCATGGTGGCAATTCCTCCGCTACCTCCACCGATAGCAATGATATCGTATTCTCTCATTGAAAACTCCTTCGTACTCTTTTAAATAATAGAGTGTCATTTTTTGATAGTCATATTCTATCTTTTTTTTGATTTGATTGCAAAAATCTGCTACGCACAAAAAATTGCAAAAAAGCTTGCCAAATAAGTTGAAATAATGTATTATATAACTAGTACAATAGAAAAGGAGGATTTCCGAACGATTGTTTAATCCTGAACTGTCATTATTTCCATCTGAACTGCATTGTTTGCTGGAGGGGAATTTGGTATAATAGCAAAGTATTGTAAAAAAGAAAAGGAGTTTCATTATGAAAAAGAATGGTAAAGCTAAAAAGTGGCAATTGTATGCAGCAATCGGTGCTGCCAGTGTAGTTGTATTGGGTGCCGGGGGGATTTTACTCTTTAGACAACCCTCGCAAACCGATGTTAAGGATGAAATACCACATCTAGTAGTGGCAAAAGAGGGAACTGTTGCTTCGTCGGTTTTATTGTCAGGAACAGTAACGGCAAAAAATGAACAATACGTTTATTTTGATGCTAGCAAGGGAGATTTAGATGAAATCCTTGTTTCTGTGGGCGATAAGGTTAGTGAAGGGCAGGCTCTAGTCAAGTACAGTAGTTCAGAAGCGCAGGCGGCCTATGATTCAGCTAGCCGAGCAGTAGTTAAGGCAGATCGTCATATCAATGAACTCAATCAAGCACGAAATGAAGCCGCTTCAGCTCCGGCTCCTCAAGCCTCTGCGCCAGCAGGAGGAGAAGATGCAACGGTGCAAAGTCCAACTCCAGTGGCTGGAAATTCTCTTGCTTCTATTGACGCTCAGTTGGGTGATGCCCGTGATGCTCGTGCAGATGCAGCAGCACAATTAAGTAAGTCTCAAAGTCAGTTAGATGCAATGACGGTTCTCAGTACCCTAGAGGGAACTGTGGTCGAAGTCAACCACAATGTTTCTAAATCTCCAACAGGAGCTAGCCAAGTAGTCGTTCATGTCGTAAGTAATGAAAACTTGCAAGTTAAGGGAGAACTGTCTGAATATAACCTCGCCAACCTATCTGTAGGTCAAGAAGTAAGCTTTACTTCTAAAGTGTATCCTGATAAAAAATGGACTGGGAAATTAAGCTATATTTCTGACTATCCTAAAAACAATGGCGAAGCAGCAAGTACAGCTGTAGCAGCAGGCGGTAATTCTGGCTCTAAATATCCATATACCATCGATGTTACAAGTGAAATCGGTGATTTGAAACAAGGATTCTCAGTAAGTGTTGAGGTCAAAAATAAGAGTAAAGCCATTTTGGTTCCTCTAACAAGTGTTGTGACTGAAAATGATAAGAACTATGTCTGGGTGCTTGACGAGCAGAAAAAGGCCAAGAAAGTGGAAGTTGGTTTGGGCAATGCTGATGCAGACAACCAAGAAATCACTTCAGGTCTGACAAATGGAGTCAAGGTCATCAGTAACCCAACATCTTCCTTGGAAGAAGGAAAAGAGGTGAAGGCTGATGAAGCAACTAATTAGTCTAAAAAATATCTGCAGAAGCTACCGTAACGGTGATCAAGAACTGCAGGTTCTCAAAAATATCAACCTAGAAGTGAATGAGGGTGAATTTGTTGCCATCATGGGACCATCTGGTTCAGGTAAGTCTACTCTCATGAATACGATTGGGATGTTGGATACACCAAGTAGTGGAGAGTATTATCTTGAAGGTCAAGAAGTGGCTGGATTGGGTGAAAAACAACTAGCTAAGGTTCGCAACCAACAAATCGGTTTTGTCTTTCAGCAGTTCTTTCTTCTATCGAAACTCAATGCTCTGCAAAATGTAGAATTGCCCTTGATTTACGCAGGAGTTTCGTCTTCAAAACGTCGCAAGTTGGCTGAGGAGTATTTAGACAAGGTTGAATTGACAGAACGTAGTCACCATTTGCCTTCGGAATTATCTGGTGGTCAAAAGCAACGTGTGGCTATTGCGCGTGCCTTGGTAAACAATCCTTCTATTATTCTAGCAGACGAACCGACAGGAGCCTTGGATACCAAAACAGGGAACCAAATTATGCAACTATTGGTTGACTTGAACAAAGAAGGAAAAACCATTATCATGGTAACGCATGAGCCTGAGATTGCCGCCTATGCTAAACGTCAGATTGTCATTCGAGATGGAGTCATTTCGTCTGACAGTGCTCAGTTAGGAAAGGAGGAAAACTAAGATGCAGAATCTGAAATTTGCCTTTTCATCTATCATGGCTCACAAGATGCGTTCTTTGCTTACCATGATTGGGATTATTATCGGTGTTTCATCAGTTGTTGTGATTATGGCTTTGGGAGATTCCCTATCTCGTCAAGTCAATAAAGATATGACCAAATCTCAGAAAAATATTAGCGTCTTCTTCTCTCCTAAAAAAAGTAAAGATGGGTCTTTTACTCAGAAACAATCAGCTTTTACGGTTTCTGGAAAAGAAGAGGAAGTTCCTGTTGAACCACCAAAACCGCAAGAATCTTGGGTCAAGGAGGCAGCCAAACTCAAGGGAGTGGATAATTACTATGTAACCAACTCAACGAACGCCATCTTGACTTATAAAGATAAAAAAGTTGAAAATGCCAATTTGACAGGTGGAAACAGAACTTACATGGACGCTGTTAAGAATGAAATTATTGCAGGTCGTAGTCTAAGAGAGCAAGATTTCAAAGAGTTTGCAAGTGTCATTTTGCTAGATGAGGAATTGTCCATTAGTTTATTTGGCTCTCCACAAGAGGCTATTAACAAGGTTGTAGAAGTCAATGATTTTAGTTACCGAGTCATTGGGGTTTATACTAGTCCAGAGGCTAAAAGGTCAAAAATATATGGGTTTGGTGGCTTGCCTATTACTACCAATATCTCCCTTGCTGCGAATTTTAATGTAGATGAAATAGCTAGTATTGTCTTTCGAGTGAATGATACCAGTTTAACTCCAACTCTGGGTCCAGAACTGGCACGAAAAATGACAGAACTTGCAGGCTTGCAACAGGGAGAATATCAGGTGGCAGATGAGTCGCTTACATTTGCAGAAATTCAACAATCGTTTAGTTTTATGACGACGATTATCAGTTCCATCGCAGGGATTTCCCTCTTTGTTGGAGGAACTGGTGTTATGAACATCATGCTGGTTTCTGTTACAGAGCGTACCCGTGAGATTGGTCTCCGTAAGGCTTTGGGTGCAACGCGTGCCAATGTTTTAATCCAGTTTTTGATTGAATCCATGATTTTGACCTTGTTAGGTGGCTTAATTGGTTTGACAATTGCAAGTGGTTTAACTGCCTTAGCAGGTTTGTTACTGCAAGGCTTGATTACGGGTATAGAAGTTGGAGTATCAATCCCAGTTGCCCTATTTAGTCTTGCAGTTTCGGCTAGCGTGGGTATGATCTTTGGAGTCTTGCCAGCCAACAAGGCATCGAAACTTGACCCAATCGAAGCCCTTCGTTATGAATAAGATCAACAAGATGGACACTCGTCTATCTTGTTTTTGTATAGATTTCCCTATCAAAAATCCTTAAAAATGTGATATAATGAAGTGTTAGAAAAACAGGTTTCATTTGCCTGGAAAGGAAAAATTATGTCTGAAAAGAATTTTTATATTACAACGCCGATTTACTATCCATCTGGTAAACTTCATATCGGTTCTGCCTACACAACTATCGCCTGTGATGTCCTAGCTCGCTACAAACGCCTGATGGGCTACGATGTCTTTTATTTGACAGGTCTTGATGAACATGGTCAGAAGATCCAGCAGAAAGCGGAAGAAGCTGGCATTACACCACAAGCCTATGTTGATGGAATGGCAGTTGGAGTTAAAGAACTCTGGCAATTACTAAATATTTCATACGATAAATTTATCCGTACAACTGATGACTACCACGAAAAAGTAGTGGCTCAAGTCTTTGAACGCTTGCTGGCTCAAGATGACATCTATTTAGGTGAATATTCTGGTTGGTACTCAGTCTCAGATGAAGAATTCTTTACAGAAAGCCAGCTTGCGGAAGTTTTCCGTGACGAAGCTGGAAATGTGACTGGTGGAATTGCTCCATCAGGTCACGAAGTGGAATGGGTATCTGAAGAGTCTTACTTCCTTCGCCTCAGCAAATACCAAGATCGTTTGGTAGACTTTTTCAAGTCCCATCCTGAATTTATCACTCCAGATGGTCGTCTCAATGAAATGTTACGCAACTTCATCGAGCCAGGTTTAGAGGATTTGGCGGTATCTCGTACCACCTTTACCTGGGGTGTACCAGTCCCATCAAATCCAAAACACGTTGTCTATGTTTGGTTTGATGCTCTACTCAACTATGTGACAGCTCTTGGCTACGATCAAGACGAACACGCTAACTTTGACAAGTTCTGGAACGGAACAGTCTTCCATATGGTTGGAAAAGACATCCTTCGTTTTCACTCAATCTACTGGCCAATCCTTCTTATGATGTTGGATATCAAATTGCCAGAACGTTTAATTGGTCATGGTTGGTTTGTCATGAAAGATGGTAAGATGTCTAAGTCTAAAGGGAATGTTGTCTATCCTGAAATGTTGATAGAGCGTTTTGGACTAGATCCACTTCGTTACTACCTCATGCGTAGCCTTCCAGTTGGTTCAGACGGAACCTTCACTCCAGAAGACTATGTAGGCCGTATCAACTATGAATTGGCCAATGACCTTGGGAACCTCCTCAACCGTACGGTTTCTATGATTAACAAGTATTTTGATGGACAAATTCCTGCCTATGTAGAGGGTGTAACAGAGTTTGATAATACTCTTGCTCAAGTAGCTGCTGAATCAATTGCTGACTACCATAAATACATGGAAGCAGTTGACTACCCACGTGCCCTTGAAGCGGTCTGGACCCTTATCTCTCGTACCAATAAATACATCGATGAGACCGCACCATGGGTTTTGGCCAAGGATAAAGCTCTTCGTGACCAATTGGCAAGTGTTATGAGCCACTTGGCAGCCAGCCTTCGTGTCGTTGCTCACTTGATTGAACCATTTATGATGGAAACCAGTCGTGCAGTCTTGACTCAACTTGGTCTAGCAGAAGTTTCTAGCCTTGAAAACTTGAGTTTGGCTGCTTTCCCTGAGGGTGTAACAGTAGTTGCCAAAGGAACACCAATCTTCCCACGCCTGGATATGGAAGAAGAAATCGCCTATATCAAGGAACAAATGGAAGGTAACAAGCCAGCTGTGGAAAAAGAATGGAATCCAGATGAAGTTGAACTCAAATTAAACAAGGATGAAATCAAGTTTGAAGACTTTGACAAGGTTGAAATCCGTGTCGCAGAAGTCAAAGAAGTTTCTAAAGTTGAAGGCTCTGATAAGTTGCTTCAATTCCGCTTGGATGCTGGTGATGGAGAAGATCGTCAAATCCTCTCAGGAATTGCAAAATACTATCCAAATGAACAAGAATTGGTCGGCAAGAAAGTCCAAATCGTTGCCAACCTCAAACCTCGTAAAATGATGAAGAAATATATCAGCCAAGGTATGATTCTCTCAGCTGAACATGATGGACAATTAACCCTTCTTACAGTTGATCCAGCTGTACCAAATGGAAGTGTGATTGGGTAAAAGTAGACAGGACTAGTTCAGGCTAGTTCTGTTTTTTTTATTTATACTCAATAAAAATCAAAGAGCAATCTAGGAAGCTAGCCACAGGTTGCTCAAAGCACTGCTTTGAGGTTGTAGATGAAACTGACGAAGTCAGCTCAAAACACCGTTTTGAGGTTGTAGATGAAACTGACGAAGTCAGCTCAAAACATGGTTTTGAGGTTGTAGATGAAACTGACGAAGTCAGCTCAAAACATGGTTTTGAGGTTGTGGATAGAACTGACGAAGTCAGTAACCATATCTACTGCAAGGCGACGCTGACGTTGTTTGAAGAGATTTTCGAAGAGTATTAACTATTATGCTTTACAAACTAGTGTGAAAGTGGTATATTATAGATGAAGTTACTAGTAGGTATTACAAAATAGATAGAAGGGGGAAGGGATGAAGGAAACTCAACTATTAAAAGGTGTTCTTGAAGGTTGTGTCTTGGATATGATTGGTCAAAAAGAGCGGTATGGTTATGAGTTGGTTCAGACTTTGCGAGAGGCTGGGTTTGACACTATCGTTCCAGGAACTATTTATCCTTTGTTGCAAAAGTTAGAAAAAAATCAATGGATAAGAGGCGACATGCGCCCGTCGGCAGATGGTCCAGATCGGAAGTATTTTTCATTAACTAAAGAAGGAGAAGAGCGTGTCTCGGTCTTTTGGCAACAATGGGACGATTTGAGTCAAAAAGTAGAAGGAATTAAGAATGGAGGATAAACCATGAAGAAAATGAAGTATTACGAAGAAACAAGCGCTTTGTTACATCAGTTTTCTGAGGAGAATCAGCAGTATTTTGAGGAACTGTGGGATAGTTTTAATCTTGCTGGATTTCTCTATGATGAGGACTATCTCAGAGAGCAAATCTATTTGATGATGTTAGATTTCTCAGAAGCAGAACGAGATGGCATGAGTGCAGAGGATTATCTAGGTAAGAATCCTAAAAAAATAATGAAAGAGATACTCAAGGAAGCACCACGCAGTTCTATCAAGGAGTCACTGTTGACGCCAATTCTTGTCCTAGCGATATTACGTTATTATCAACTACTAAGTGATTTTTCTAAAGGTCCTCTCTTAACAGTCAATTTGCTCACATTTTTAGGGCAACTTCTTCTTTTTCTGATTGGATTTGGACTTGTGGCCACAATCTTACGTTGGGGGCTAGTCCAAGATTCTCCTAAGATGAAAATTGGCACCTATATTGTCGTTGGGATTCTTGTTCTGCTAGTTGTTCTGGGATATGTAGGAATAGGAAGTTTTGTACAAGAAGGAGCATTTTATCTTCCTGCTCCCTGGGATAGTTTGTCTGTCTTTATGATTTCCCTAGTCATCAGTATTTGGAATTGGAAAGAACCGATTTTTCGTCCCTTTGTCAGTATGATTATTGCCCATCTTGTGGTGGGTTCTCTACTCCGTTATTATGAGTGGATGGGAATTTCAAATGTTTTTCTTACAAAGATTATTCCTTTAGCTGTTCTTTTTATTGGCATTTTTCTATTATTCCGTGGGTTTAAGAAGATAAAATGGAGTGAAATATAGTCAAAAAGCCGTTGCAAAGCGGTTTTTTTGTTATAATGAAGGGAAGAATGTTAGAAATTTAAGGAGAAAAATTTGATGAGATACATAACTCTTGGTCAAGATGACAAAGAATTATCAGAAATTGTTCTCGGAATGATGAGAATAGAAGATAAGTCTGTAAAAGAAGTTGAAGAGCTTGTAGAAACAGCACTCTCTGTTGGAATCAATGCTTTTGACTTGGCTGATATTTATGGTCGTGGTCGTTGTGAAGAACTGTTAGGCCTTGTCCTAAAAAATCGTCCAGATTTAAGAGAAGAAATGTGGATTCAGTCAAAATGTGGCATTCGCATTGAAGAATTTACCTATTTTGATTTTTCTAAGGACTATATTATAAAATCAGTTGACGGAATTTTGCAAAGATTGAAGATTGATCATCTAGATAGCTTACTTCTTCATCGACCAGATGCTTTGATGGAATCTGACCAAGTAGCAGAAGCCTTTGATCTCCTTTATAAACAAGGTAAGGTTCGAAATTTTGGAGTTTCTAATCAAAATCCCATGATGATGGAGTTGCTTAAAAAAGATGTCAAGCAGCCGTTAGCTGTTAATCAGCTACAATTGAGTGCGGCTTTTACTCCAGGATTCGAATCAGGTTTTCATGTTAATATGGAAGATAGTCAAGCAGCTATGCGAGATGGCAGCATTTTTGAATATTGCAAATTACACGATGTGGTCATTCAAGCATGGTCTGTCTTACAATTCGGGTATTTTAGAGGGAATTTTGTTGGCAATGAGAAATTTCAAGCTTTAAATCAAGTACTTGATCGCTTAACTATTAAATATGGAGTAACCCCTTCAACTATTGCCATTTCTTGGATATTACGTTATCCAGCCAAAATGCAGGCAGTCGTAGGTACAACAAATCCTAAGCACTTGAGAGAAGTTAGCCAAGCGGGAAACTTTAGCTTAACAAGAAAAGAATGGTATGAAATTTATCTTGCTGCAGGGAATAATTTGCCTTAGGAAAAAATGCATTTAAAGAAATCACAGTCAAAAAAACGTTGGAAAACATTTTTTTGTTATCTGACCATTTGTCTGTCTTGATTCGTTATGTACGGTTCATCAACGGATGATTATGATTTAACTATTCTGATTTATATACTGGTAGGGAAGTAGTATTCCATAATCGACGGCACGATAGTAGATATTATAAAATGGATTAGAGTGATTTTTAGATTTTGATTGAGTATAAAACATCATAGAGAATAAAAAAATGAGGTTGGGATTTTTTGTCCCGACCTATTTTTACATGTAATAAACAATGGCGATGTATTGGAGTGCGGACGCAGCTAGTATAAAGAGATGCCAAATCATGTGGAAATAAGGTTTTTTCTTGGCGTAAAATCCAGCCCCAACTGTATAACAGAGTCCGCCAATTACCATGAGACTCCAGAAAATTGGTGTCGTTTGACTAATAATGGCAGGAATGATAGCTAGAACCAACCAGCCCATAATCAAGTAAAGAGCAAGGCTAAATTTCTCATTGACCTTTTTAGCAAAGATTTTATAGAGAATACCAAAGATGGTCGTTCCCCACTGAATGGCAATAATCAGATAGCCAAACCAGTTATTCATTAAAGTCAATACGACTGGCGTATAAGAGCCAGCAATGGCAACATAAATCATAGAATGATCGATGATTCGCAAAACGTATTTATGGGTAGAACCATAGGCCATAGAGTGGTAAATGGTGGATGATAGAAACATGAGAAAGAGACTAATAACGAAAATGGAAACGCCGATAGATGATAAAAATCCGTGTGCCTCATAACTATAGGTGGATGAAATGGGGAGTAAGATGAGCATGATGACTGCACCTACGGCATGGGTCACGCTATTAGCAATCTCCTCTCCAAAACTGAGTTGTTTGCTGAGTTTAAGACTATTGTTCATCGGATTACCTCCTCTTCAGTATGGTGGATTAAGGCTAGAGTTTGATGATAGAGTTTAACGGTTTGGCAGCTGGTTTGGATAATGGGGTTAGCTGGATCAATTCCTTGGTTCATGTAATCCACAAAAGCGTCGTAGAGTTGGTCTGAACTTGCTTGAGTTTGGAGAGTATTAAGTGTCTGGGCTATTTCTTGAATAGAAAATACAGACTTGAGGCTTGTGATAGCAATCAAACGGGCAATTTGTTGGCGTTGGTATTTTTTCTTGTCAGGCTTTGTCAGGTAACCATGTTTGACATAATTATTGACCATAGATGCTGTTAGGCCCTTGTCTTTATCAGGAGAAATAGGGGCGTAGACCTGATTGACATAGAGCAAAACCTGGTCCAGATAGAGGTCAATGTTTGGAATTTCTGCCCATTTTGGGTAGGAAAAGGTACTTTTCATTTCAAACTCCTTTTTATCTAGTTTTGATAAACAGATTATAAAATAACAAAAACAAAAAGTCAAGTTTTAACTGCTTGTGAAAAGGCTTAAATTATGCTATGATGGGAGAAACTAGTCAGAAATGAGGAGAAAAGATGGAGATTCGATTAGCTTTTCCAAATGAAGTAGATGCCATCATGCAGGTGATGGAGGATGCTAAAAAATGTTTAGCGGATGCTGGTAGTGACCAGTGGCAAAATGGCTATCCAAAAGCAGACATTATTATCGATGATATTATCTCAGGCCAAGCCTATGTAGCCTTGGAAGAAGGAGAACTATTAGCCTATGCTGCTGTAACCAAGAGTCCAGAGGCAGCCTATGAAGCCATTTATGAAGGCAACTGGCAAGCTGGGGAGTCAGAGTACCTAGTCTTTCACCGTATCGCTGTGGCAGCAGATGTGCAGGGACAAGGAGTTGCTCAAACCTTCTTAGAGGGCTTGATTGAAGGATTTGATTATCTAGATTTTCGCTCAGATACGCATGTTGCAAACAAGGCCATGCAGCATATCTTTGAAAAACTCGGATTTAAACAGGTTGGTAAGGTTCCAGTTGATGGCGAACGCTTGGCCTATCAAAAATTGAAGAAATAATGCAAAAGAAGTATGTAAAAATGCACTACTTTTCGCCAATAGGAACCTTGTCTTTGGTTGCCGACGAGCAATATCTGTATGGAATTTGGGTGCAGGAGCAGAAGCATTTTGAGAGAGGGCTAGGAGATGAGCCGATAGAAGCAGTTGTTAGTCATCCCATTTTAGACCCAGTTATTGCTTGCTTAGATGATTACTTTAAAGGCAAGTCTCAGGATTTATCCAACTTGCCCTTGGCTCCAATCGGAACGGATTTTGAAAAGGGAGTTTGGTCCTATTTACAGGAAATTCCTTATGGTCAGACAGTGACCTATGGACAAATAGCCCAAGACCTGCAAGTGGCTTCTGCTCAAGCAATTGGCGGAGCGGTAGGACGCAATCCTTGGTCCATCCTAGTACCCTGTCATCGTGTGCTAGGAGCAGGCAAGCGTCTGACAGGTTATGCTGCAGGAGTGGAAAAGAAAGCTTGGCTCTTGGAGCATGAAGACGCAGATTTTAAAGATATAAAATAGAAAGTGAAAGACATGTTAGAATTTATCGAATATCCAAAATGTTCAACTTGTAAAAAAGCAAAACAAGAATTAAACCAACTCGGTGTGGACTATAAAGCAGTCCACATCGTCGAAGAAACACCTAGCCAAGAAGTCATTTTAAACTGGTTAGAGACCTCAGGTTTCGAATTGAAGCAATTTTTCAACACCAGTGGAATCAAATACCGTGAATTAGGATTGAAAGATAAGGTAGGAAGTTTATCGAACCAAGAAGCGGCTGAGTTGCTAGCAAGTGACGGTATGTTGTTAAAACGGCCCATTTTAGTAGAAAATGGAACTGTTAAGCAAATCGGTTATCGAAAACCTTATGAAGAATTGGGATTGAAATAGTTTTTATCTATCTCTTTGATAGATAAAATATATAACCTCCCTGTTTCAAAGTATGATAAACTAGTAGGTAGACAAAGTCTGTATCTGACCGTAGCAAATAATTTCATTGACGGCAGAAGTATGGTAGAATGAATCATTATCAGGAGAGGATGTTTTTATGAATGTTACAACGATTTTAGCATCAGATTGGTACCAAAACTTGATGCAATTGATTCCGGATGGCAAGCTTTTTAGCCTGCGTTCGGTCTTTGATGGAATTCCGAGAATTGTCCAACAACTTCCAACAACGATTATGTTGACAATTGGTGGTGCCCTTTTTGGCTTGGTTTTGGCACTTCTTTTTGCCATTGTGAAAATCAATCGTGTCAAAATTTTATATCCCTTGCAGGCCTTCTTTGTTAGTTTCTTAAAAGGGACACCGATTTTGGTGCAACTCATGTTGACCTACTACGGAATTCCTTTGGCTTTGAAAGCCCTTAATCAGCAATGGGGGACTGGTCTCAATATCAATGCGATTCCAGCCGCTGCTTTTGCGATTGTAGCCTTTGCTTTTAATGAAGCGGCTTATGCCAGTGAAACCATTCGTGCAGCCATTCTCTCAGTCAATCCTGGTGAGATTGAGGCGGCACGCAGTCTGGGCATGACCCGAGCACAAGTTTATCGTCGCGTGATTATTCCAAATGCGGCCGTTGTGGCGACTCCAACCTTAATCAATTCCCTAATCGGCTTGACCAAGGGAACTTCCCTAGCCTTTAGTGCGGGTGTTGTGGAAGTATTTGCCCAAGCTCAGATTTTGGGTGGTGCCGATTATCGTTACTTTGAACGCTTTATCTCCGTTGCCCTTGTTTATTGGGTAGTCAATATCGGAATTGAAAGCCTCGGTCGTTTCATCGAGAGAAAAATGGCTATTTCTGCACCCGATACAGTGCAAACAGATGTGAAAGGAGACCTTCGTTAATGATTAAGATTTCGAATTTAAGCAAATCCTTTTCAGGACAGACTGTCTTGGATCATCTGAACTTGGATATTCAAAAAGGGGAAGTTGTAGCCTTGATTGGTTCTTCAGGAGCTGGAAAATCAACTTTCCTTCGCAGTCTCAATTATCTTGAAACACCTGACAGTGGCTCTATTCAGATTGATGATTTCTCAGTTGATTTTTCTAAGATTACTCAAGAAGAAATACTTGCCCTACGCCGTAAGCTGTCCATGGTTTTCCAACAGTTTAATTTGTTTGAACGCCGAACAGCACTTGATAATGTGAAAGAAGGCTTGGTTGTTGTTAAGAAATTATCCGACCAAGAAGCGACTAAGATTGCCAAGGAAGAGTTGGCTAAGGTTGGGCTTTCGGACCGTGAAAACCATTATCCTCGCCATTTATCAGGTGGACAGAAGCAACGGGTTGCCCTCGCGCGTGCTCTTGCCATGAAACCAGATGTCTTGCTCTTAGATGAACCAACTTCAGCCCTTGACCCAGAATTGGTTGGTGAAGTAGAAAAATCTATTGCAGATGCTGCTAAGTCAGGTCAAACCATGATTTTGGTCAGTCATGACATGTCCTTTGTAGCCCAAGTGGCTGATAAGATTCTCTTCTTAGATAAGGGGAAAATTATCGAGTCTGGAACACCAGATGAGATTATCCACCATCCTAAAGAAGAGCGGACAAAAGAATTCTTCGCTAGTTACAAACGGACTTATATTTGATATAATAGATAAAGAAAAACTCAGTTAGCTGGACTAGCTGAGTTTACTCTTTAAAAAAGATAGAAATGAGAGAAATCATGCTACTGCAACTATTTTCTTTATATTTCGAGAGTTTGATCTTGACCACCATCCTCGTCCTGATTTTTTTAGGGATTTGGATTGGACTGAGAGCCATGTCGGGAGTGGATAAGACAGCCAAGGCTCGCCAAGCCCATCTCTATGATATGATTATGATTGGTGTCTTGGTTGTTCCAGTATTATCCTTTGCGGTTATGAGTTTAATTCTTGTTTTCAAAGCATAATCCTTGCGTGATTGACAAGAAAGAGTTAGAATAAAGATAGTTACAACAAGAAAGAAGGAATCTATATGTACGATACTATTATTATCGGTGCTGGACCTGCAGGTATGACTGCAGCCTTGTATGCTGCTCGAAGCAATTTGAAAGTAGCCTTGATTGAAGGTGGTCTGCCAGGTGGTCAGATGAATAATACATCTGATATTGAAAATT
This sequence comes from Streptococcus sp. 2342, assembly GCF_013276795.1. Classification (GTDB taxonomy): domain Bacteria; phylum Bacillota; class Bacilli; order Lactobacillales; family Streptococcaceae; genus Streptococcus. The sequence goes on along the minus strand of NZ_VMLR01000002.1, from coordinate 105,622 downwards.
ACCCAGGATACGCTAATATTAGTGGGCCAGAATTGGCAGAGAAGATGTTTGAGCCGCTTGAAAATCTTGGTGTTGAGCACATTTATGGTTATGTTGAAAATATAGAAGACCATGGTGATTTTAAGAAAGTGATGACTGATGACCAAACATATGAAACACGTACCGTTATCGTAGCAACTGGTTCTAAACACCGTCCTTTGGGAGTGTCTGGAGAAGAAGAACTGAATAGTCGTGGTGTTTCTTACTGTGCCGTGTGTGATGGCGCTTTCTTCCGTGACCAAGATTTGTTGGTAGTCGGTGGTGGAGATTCAGCTGTTGAAGAAGCCCTCTTCTTGACTCGCTTTGCTAAGACTGTTACCATTGTTCACCGTCGTGACCAACTTCGTGCCCAAAAGGTTTTACAAGATCGCGCCTTTGCGAATGAGAAAATTAGCTTTATCTGGGATTCTGTAGTTAAGGAAATCAAGGGTGAAAACAGAGTAGAATCTGTCGTTTTTGAAAATGTGAAAACAGGTCAAGTGACAGAGCAAGCCTTCGGTGGTGTCTTTATCTATGTTGGTTTGGACCCTCTTAGCGATTTTGTTAAAGAATTGAATATTCAAGATCAGGCAGGTTGGATTGTGACAGATAACCACATGAAAACTGCAGTTGATGGTATCTTTGCAGTTGGAGATGTTCGTTTGAAAGATCTTCGCCAAGTAACAACAGCAGTTGGAGATGGAGCTATCGCTGGTCAAGAAGCTTATAAATTTATCACAGAACATAGTTAATTATAAAAACGCATAGTATCAGATTTACAAAAAATTTGACACTATGCGCTTTATTGTGGGAAAATTAATTTCATTTTCTACTGAAATTGAGTTTTGCCAGCCTCTTATATTTTTAGAAAAATCCTTTAATCTTTCCAACGAGGCCATCAAGACCTTCAGAACCAGAAATCAACTGCTGAGCTTGAGAGAAGTATTCTCCAAGTTGGTCTTGGTTTTCTGCAACAAATGTCTTTGCAGCTTCGAAATCTTTTGTTTCGATTAATTCTTTTACTTGGTTAAACAAATCTAATGGGTTCATCCTATTTCTCCTTTTCTATACTTACCTATTTAATCATCTTTATGGTAAAAAATCAACTGTTGCTACTTTTGGCTAGGACCTGTTTTTATCTACAAGTTCTCATAACTAAGATTCTAACTACCAAAACAAGGTAGACATAAAAATAAAAATGTTCGGTTTTTTCTAGTGTATCCATGAAATAAAAACGGATACATGTTATAATAGAAATAGCTCTTTAATGGAGGTGTTTGAGTGGAAAATCTGAAGAAAATGGCAGGTATCAAGGCTGCTGAGTTTGTCAAGGATGGAATGGTCGTTGGACTTGGAACAGGCTCGACTGCCTATTATTTTGTCGAAGAAATCGGTCGTCGTATCAAGGAAGAAGGACTGCAGATTACAGCTGTAACAACTTCTAGTGTGACCACTAAACAGGCAGAAGGCCTTAATATCCCACTCAAGTCTATTGACCAAGTAGACTTTGTCGATGTGACGGTTGATGGTGCAGATGAAGTGGATAGTCAGTTTAACGGAATCAAAGGCGGTGGTGGTGCCCTTCTGATGGAGAAAGTTGTAGCAACGCCCTCAAAAGAATACATTTGGGTAGTTGATGAAAGCAAGCTGGTCGAGAAACTAGGTGCTTTTAAATTGCCAGTAGAAGTGGTTCAGTATGGTGCAGAGCAGGTCTTTCGTCATTTTGAACGAGCTGGCTACAAACCAAGTTTCCGTGAAAAAGATGGCCAACGTTTTGTGACCGATATGCAGAATTTTATCATCGATCTTGCCTTGGATGTCATTGAAGATCCAATTGCTTTCGGACAAGAATTGGACCATGTCGTTGGTGTCGTAGAGCACGGTTTATTCAACCAAATGGTGGACAAGGTCATCGTTGCTGGACGAGATGGGGTTCAGACTTTAACCTCAAGAAAAGAAAAATAGAAGGGGGCATAAGATGTCTAAATTTAATCGTATTCATTTGGTGGTACTGGATTCTGTAGGAATCGGTGCTGCACCAGATGCTAATAACTTTGTCAATGCAGGGGTTCCAGATGGAGCTTCTGACACACTGGGACACATTTCCAAATCAGTTGGTTTGAATGTGCCAAACATGGCTAAAATCGGTCTTGGAAATATTCCTCGTGAAACTCCTCTTAAGACTGTACCGGCAGAAAGCAGTCCAACAGGATATGCAACAAAATTAGAGGAAGTATCTCTTGGTAAGGATACTATGACTGGACACTGGGAAATCATGGGACTCAACATTACGGAGCCTTTCGATACTTTCTGGAACGGGTTCCCAGAAGAAATCTTGACAAAAATCGAAGAATTTTCAGGACGCAAGGTCATTCGTGAAGCAAACAAACCTTACTCAGGAACAGCTGTTATCGATGATTTTGGACCACGTCAGATGGAAACTGGAGAGTTGATTATCTATACTTCAGCTGACCCAGTCTTGCAAATTGCTGCCCACGAAGACATCATTCCTCTTGATGAATTGTACCGTATCTGTGAATACGCTCGTTCGATTACCCTTGAGCGTCCTGCTCTTCTAGGTCGTATCATTGCCCGTCCTTATGTGGGTGAGCCAGGTAACTTCACTCGTACAGCTAACCGTCGTGACTTGGCCGTTTCTCCATTTGCCCCAACTGTTTTGGATAAATTGAATGAGGCTGGTATCGATACTTATGCTGTTGGTAAAATCAACGATATCTTTAACGGAGCTGGTATCAATCATGACATGGGCCACAACAAGTCAAACAGCCACGGAATTGATACATTATTGAAGACCATGGGCCTTGCTGAGTTTGAAAAAGGATTCTCATTCACAAACTTGGTTGACTTTGATGCCCTTTACGGCCACCGTCGTAATGCTCATGGCTATCGTGATTGCTTGCATGAGTTTGATGAACGCTTGCCTGAAATTATCGCAGCCATGCGAGAGAACGACCTTCTCTTGATTACTGCTGACCATGGAAATGACCCAACCTATGCAGGAACAGACCACACTCGGGAATATATCCCACTTTTGGCTTACAGTCCTGCTTTTAAAGGACATGGTGTCATTCCAGTAGGACATTTTGCAGATATTTCAGCGACTGTTGCCGATAACTTTGGTGTTGAAACAGCCATGATTGGGGAAAGTTTCTTAGATAAATTGGTATAAAATGACGCACTATGCTTTGCTGGTGAGGGGTATTAATGTTGGTGGCAAGAATAAGGTCGTCATGGCGGAGCTTCGTCAAGAACTGACAGAATTGGAACTGGAAAAGGTTGAAAGCTACATCAACAGTGGCAATATTTTCTTTACTTCGGCAGACTCAAAATCCCAATTGATTGAAAAATTAGAGACTTTCTTTGCAGTCCATTATCCATTTATTCAGAGATTTTCCCTAATGAGTCAAGAAGACTATGAAGCAGAAGTGGAGAATCTACCAGCTTGGTGGAATGAAGATTTGGCACGAAAAGACGTCCTCTTTTACACTGAGGGCTTGGACGTGGAGCAAGTCATCGCGACAGTTGAAAGTTTAGAGCTGAAAGATGAGGTGCTTCATTTTGGAAGACTTGGTATTTTCTGGGGAAAATTCTCTGAAGAAACCTACTCTAAAACTGCCTATCACAAGTACTTGCTGAAGGTGCCTTTCTATCGCAATATTACTATTCGCAATGCCAAAACCTTTGACAAAATCGGTCAAATGCTAAAAACTAATAAAGGAGACACACAATGACATTTTTAGATAAAATCAATGAAACAGCTGCCTTCCTGAAAGACAAGGGAATTCAAGCACTTGAGTTCGGTCTAATCCTTGGGTCAGGTCTTGGAGAATTGGCAGAAGAAATCGAAAATCCAGTTGTAGTAGACTATGCTGAGATTCCAAACTGGGGCCGTTCAACAGTAGTTGGTCACGCTGGGAAATTGGTATATGGTGAGCTGGCAGGTCGCAAGGTCTTGGCTCTTCAAGGTCGCTTCCATTTCTACGAAGGGAATCCTCTGGAAGTGGTGACTTTCCCAGTACGTGTCATGAAAGTTCTTGGATGTGAAGGTGTCATTGTAACCAATGCAGCTGGTGGTATTGGATATGGCCCTGGTACCTTGATGGCTATCTCAGACCATATCAATATGACGGGGCAAAACCCATTGATGGGTGAAAATTTGGATGACTTTGGTCCTCGTTTCCCAGATATGTCTAAGGCCTACACTCTAGAATACCGTGCTACTGCCCATGAAGTGGCTAAAAAACTTGGTATCAAGCTTGATGAAGGTGTCTATATCGGTGTAACCGGTCCAACTTATGAAACACCAGCAGAAATCCGTGCTTATAAGACACTGGGAGCAGATGCGGTTGGTATGTCTACGGTTCCTGAAGTGATCGTGGCAGCCCACTCAGGTTTGAAAGTTCTAGGAATTTCATGTATTACTAACTTTGCGGCTGGTTTCCAAGAAGAACTCAATCACGAAGAAGTTGTAGAAGTAACCGAACGTGTCAAAGGTGATTTCAAAGGCTTGCTTAAAGCTATTCTTGCAGAATTGTAAGAAAAAAGATTTAAAAGGGGGAATGCCTCTTTCCTTTCATGGTTGACTATTCGGAACAAAGAAGAAACATAGGTAGACTATGGGTTTCTTCCTACTCTTGTACCTGAAAGAGTCTGACAGTTAGCATTGTGAAAGACAAGATTCTAGGATACTAGCATTAGCTTCCTACCAAGCAGACTAGGATGATAAGGAAAGATAAGAATGAATTTATACTCAATGAAAATCAAAGAGCAAACTAGGAAGTTAGCCGCAGGTTGCTCAAAACACAGTTTTGAGGTTGTAGATAAGACTGACGAAGTCAGTGACCATATCTACGGTAAGGCGACGCTGACGTGGTTTGAAGAGATTTTCGAAGAGTATTACTTTCTGAATTTCTCAACCTTGTCTTATATAGGGGACAAGGAGATTTAGTTTGAGTCTGCTTATAAATAAACGAAAAGAAAGATAAGAAATAATGAAAATTGGTCAACGAATTATGCGCTTTGGCATAAAAAAATTAAGTATCGGAGTTGTATCTGTTGCAGTCGGCTTCGCATTTCTAGCTCCAGCTGGAATTTCAGCCAATGAAGTAAAACAAGATGTAACATCTGAAGTGGCAACAAGAGTGCCAGATTCTAAGGAGGAATTGAGAGAGCCGGAAAATGTTGCTCCAAAACGAGAAACTCCTCTTAGAGAGGAGCCAAGACTAGCTCCTCAACCGCTTCCGGAAGCAAGTGAAGTTCTTGAAAACAAAAGGGAAGAGTCAAAAGTAGAGATAACCGAGCCGGTTCAAGACTCACCTGTTCATGCTCCTGTAGAAGAAACTAAAGAAGAAGTTGTGACAGAAAAACCAACAAATACTCGTTCTCTAACCGCAGAAGATTTGGTGAAGATTTCCAAAGGGGAATTGCATTTAGAAAATGATTTGATTGATGAATCTCTCTATGGTGAAAAAGTTCTTGATTTGGAAGGGGATGATGACCAAGATGGCCTCAAAAACAAAGATGAACTTTATGTTTACAACAAAGATGGTAAGGATTATCTAGGATATAACAGTCATCCCTTGCTAGCAGACAGTGATGGGGATGGTTTGGCAGATGGAGAAGATGACAATAAGAAAGAATGGTATGTCACAGACCGTGATTCTCTTCTCTTTATGGAGTTAGCCTATCGAGACGATGATTATATTGAGAAAATTTTAGATCATAAGAATCCTTTCCCTAGTCTCTATCTTGACCGTCAAGAATACAAACTCATGCACAATGAATTGGCTCCTTTCTGGAAGATGAAAAAAGCCTACCATACAGATAGTGGCTTGGATGCTTTCTTATTTGAGACCAAGAGCGACCTTCCTTATCTCAAAGATGGAACGGTGCACATGTTGGCTATTCGTGGAACGCGAGTTAATGACGCCAAGGACTTAAGTGCAGATTTGGTTTTATTAGGCGGAAATAAACCAGCTCAAGCGGATGATATCCGTAAGATTGTTGGGGAATTAGCCAAGGATACAAGTATTACCAAGTTGTATATGACAGGTCATTCTCTTGGAGGCTACCTAGCTCAGATTGCAGCGGTTGAAGCTTACCAAAAATATCCTGATTTTTATAACCATGTATTACGGAAAGTGACGACTTTCAGTGCTCCTAAAGTGATTACTTCCAGAACTGTTTGGAATGCTAAGAATGGTTTCTGGGATGTTGGTTTGGAAAGCCGTAAATTAGCTGTTAGTGGAAAAATTAAGCATTATGTGGTTGATAATGATAATGTTGTGACTCCCTTGATTCATAATGATCGTGATATTGTTACATTTACAGGTAATTCACGCTTTAAACACCGTTCTCGTGGCTATTTTGAAAGTCGAATGAATGATATTCCTAACTTTAATATTGGTAAACGAGCTACCTTGGATAAACATGGTTATCGTGATCCGAAATTGGATAAAGTGCGATTCTTTAAGAAACAGACTCTGCCTCAATCTTCTAGTCAACCAAGCGCTGAACCAATGGAAAATATTGCCTTAGGAAAACAGGTTACTCAAAGTTCGACAGCTTTCGGAGGAGATGCTAGAAGAGCTGTGGATGGCAAAGTTGATGGTAACTATGGTCACAATTCTGTCACTCATACCAATTTCCAATCTAAACCTTGGTGGCAAGTAGATTTGGCTAAAGAAGAAACCATTCGCCAAATCAATATTTACAACCGCACAGACACTGCCCAGGATAGATTGGCAAACTTTGATGTCATTCTTTTAGATAGTTTTGGTAAAGAAATTGAGAGAAAACGCATAACATCTCTTAAAGATGTGTCAGCACAAATTGCGATTAACCATAAAAAAGCGCGCTATGTTCGAATTGAGCTAGAAGGCTATAATGCTCTCAGTCTTGCAGAAGTCCAAGTGTATCGTGCTGAGAATATCGCTTGGAAAAAACAAGCTAAGCAAAGTTCTACTGATTTTGGAGGAGATGCTAGTCGTGCCTTGGATGGCAATACCAATAGTAGTTATAGCCAGCAATCAATTACCCATACAAAATTTGAAAACCAGCCTTGGTGGGAAGTTGATTTAGGTCGTACAGAACAGGTAGGACTTGTTCGCCTTCATAACCGTGGGGATGGAGAACTTTCTAAACGTCTGTCAGACTTTGATGTGATTTTGTATGATGAAAAAGGGAAAGAAGTTGCTAGACAGTATGTTTCTAAACTTGACGGAACGAGCTTGGATGTTCAATTAAATGGGAAATTGGGACGCCGTGTTCGTGTGCAACTACGTAAGAACAATCAAGCCCTCAGTCTTGCAGAAGTAGAAGTTTTCCGCTTTATCGCTACGAATGGTGAGACGGCGACACAAGTTTCTAAGCCAGTTCAACCAATCAGTCAGACGCCTGTGAAAGACAAAACATTGACAATTCAACATAGTGGAGCTTATATTGCCCGCTACTCTATAACTTGGGAAGAAGTTACAGTAGATAAAGATGGACACCAAGTTGTTCGTAGTCGTTCTTGGGAAGGAAACGGTCGCAACCAGACTGCAGGTTTTGTCCTCAACCTCCCAATCAAAGAAAATATGAGAAATCTGCGAATTAAGATTGAGAAAAAGACAGGTCTACTATGGAATAGATGGCAAACAATCTATGAAAACAGACCAATTTTAGCTCAACCCCACCGTAAAATTACCCATTGGGGAACAACATTAAATTCTAAGATTTCTGATGACGATGTCTTGTAAAAAATCCTACTATTTAATAATGGGATGATTTAGTTTATAAGATAAGAACTACCTGAGCTTGAATAGAACTCAGGTAGCTCTCTGTGAAAGAACAAAATTAATACTCAATGAAAATCAAAGAGCAAACTAGGAAACTAGTCGCAGGCTGCTCAAAGCACTGCTTTGAGGTTGTAGATATAACTGACGAAGTCAGCTCAAAACACTGTTTTGAGGTTGTGGATAGAACTGACGAAGTCAGTAACATATATACGGCAAGGCGACGTTGACGTGGTTTGAAGAGATTTTCGAAGAGTATAAACAGAAAGGTAGAGCACGTGTTCTAATTTGAACACGAGTAGCAATTCGTACCTATAAGATGCTTGGAACAGATGTGGTCGGAATGTCAACTGCTCCTGAAGTTATTGTTGTAGCCTACTCAGCTTTGAAACTTCTAGGAATTTTATGTATTACTAACTATACTACTGGTTTCAAAGAAGAGATTAACTACGAAGAGGTTATAGAAGTGACTGAGTGTGTTAAAGGTGATTTTAAAGGCTTACTTAAAGCCGTTTTTGCTGAATTATTACTATGTTAAAAGAATTGAGGAGTATTTTTCAGAAAATCCCTTATAATCTTAAATTATTCCTAGCAGTCATTTTGCAAGGAATAGTTTCAGCTTTATCTGGTATTTTTCTACATTATCTTTTAAAGATGATAGAGGGGATAGCTTTTGGTCAATCAGAGCATCAAACTGTATTCTTGACAGATGGAGTTTCCTCGTCGCGGATAGGATTAAGTTTAATAATCGTGGGTGTCAGCTCATCCTTGGTCTGGTATTACTTGCAAAAAAAATCACAGATTTTTTCCATTAAAGCGCAGATGAAGGATGAGACTTCACAATACAAACTTCATTTTTTAAAACAGCTATTTCATTCAATTTGGCAAATTATTGCAGTTGGAGGGGGAGCACCTATTGGTAAAGAAGCTGCACCACGAGAGATTGGAACTCTATTTGCAGGACCAATTGGAAAAATATGTTCTCTCTCTAAGAAGGATCAAATCTTTCTCCTTGCTTGTGGTGCTGGTGCTGGTTTAGCAGCTGTCTACCAGGTTCCATTAACAAGTGTCTTCTTTGTTTTTGAAACTCTAGGAATTGCTCTATCTATTAAACGAGTTGTCTTAGTCGGTTTGACTACCTATGTCTCAACCTATACAGCAGGCTTGGTTATTTCAGATCAGGCTCTCTACCAGATTCCAGCCATCGCATGGTCATTAAAGGAAATGTGGATTATTCCCTTATTACTTTTTTTCTTAACCCCACTAGCTTGGCTTTTTGGTCGCTTGAGTAAAGAAGTGTCTTCAAACAGGATAAAAGATAAACGAGTACTTCTCACATTGCCTACAGCTTTTCTTTTTCTTGCTGGGTTGGCAAGTTATTTTCCACATCTACTTGGAAATGGACGTATGATGGCTCAGGAAGTATTGAATGGTAGCAATGGCAAAACAGTATTCCTCTTGTTTATCCTAAAAGCACTGGTCGTTCTTATTACTCTGTGGGCAGGGGCCTATGGTGGTACACTTACGCCATCTTTTGCCTTGGGGATGGCTGGAGCTGCTCTCTTTGGAATGATTCTAGGTGGGGATAGTCAGCCTAGCATTTTACTTTTGGGATCGGTTTGCTTTTTGTCTGTGACCTTGAGGGCCCCCTGGTCTGCAACTGGATTAGTAATAGGTTTCACTGGGCTAGGTTTGGATTCTCTTCTGTATCTCTTAGTAACAGCTGTTTTAGCCTATGAATTTGCAAAAATATTAGACCGTTTTTCTTGGGCTAACATACTGTGTCAGAAGTCAAATAATAAAGTAATTAGGTAGGAAATGCCCATTTCTTCTAGTCAATGATTTGATTTAAAATATTAAAAAAACTCTCAATTTATTTATAACTGTTTTAAATAAAAATGAAGTAGGCTTATCGGAGTCATGGTTGAATCCGATTTTTCCTAGCTATGAAATATAAAAATAAAAAAAGAAAGGTAGAGCGTGTGTTTTGATTAGAACACGAGCGGAAAACTTTTCTAAAAACTCAGAAGAGAAGAGAAGTTCGGGTTTGAATTGAAGCCAGACTAATCTTCTCAATATCATCAAAATTAAGAAAGAAAGGAATTGAACCCACCCTAAAAGCAGTGGGAAAAAGATAGTTGGTCTAGCGAGCATCGCTCACTGCACCCAACTCCTATTTTCCCTTTGCTTTTTGACGGGTTTGGTATCTTTCTGATTATAAATTTTAGAATAAAGAAAGGATGGGTTAACTGTATTCATTGAACTGAATACGGGCGGAGAACTGTGTAAAAAAGATAAACTTTCTAGCATCTGCGATGTGTCGTCAGTTTCCTATTTTTCCTTTGTTCTCCGTCGCCCTTTATATCTTAATTATGTCTATCCATATTGCTGCTCAGCAGGGTGAAATTGCTGATAAAATTCTTCTTCCTGGGGATCCTCTTCGTGCTAAGTTTATTGCGGAAAATTTCCTTGAAGATGCTGTTTGTTTTAACGAAGTGCGTAACATGTTTGGTTACACTGGTGCTTACAAGGGCCACCGTGTATCTGTCATGGGAACTGGGATGGGGATGCCATCCATTTCGATTTATGCGCGTGAGTTGATTGTGGACTACGGTGTGAAGAAATTGATTCGTGTGGGAACTGCAGGTTCTTTGAATGAAGATGTTCACGTCCGTGAATTAGTTTTGGCGCAGGCAGCTGCAACCAACTCTAACATCATCCGCAATGACTGGCCACAGTACGATTTCCCACAAATCGCTAGCTTTGATTTGCTGGACAAGGCCTACCATATCGCCAAAGAACTCGGTATGACTACCCACGTTGGGAACGTTTTGTCTTCTGATGTCTTTTATTCAAACTACTTTGAAAAGAACATCGAACTTGGTAAATGGGGAGTCAAGGCTGTGGAAATGGAAGCAGCAGCCCTTTACTATCTGGCAGCCCAACACCATGTTGACGCGCTTGCTATCATGACTATTTCGGATAGTTTGGTCAATCCAGATGAAGACACGACTGCGGAAGAACGTCAAAATACCTTCACCGATATGATGAAGGTTGGCCTAGAAACCTTAATTGCTGAATAAAAGGGAACACAAAAGGAAGATTTTCTGAATGAAAATCTTCCTTTTTTAGTCATTCACTACATACTGACCTTAATGAATGTTACTCTATTGTCTATTTTTTAAGAGATTGCAAGAAATAATCAATTTCTGCTTGAGAATGGAGAATATGCATCTTTTCAGGGTAGGTATCACTTAATTTTTGGTATCTTTCCTTAGCATTATTTGTCCGCCCATCCCAGAGAATCCATCTGATAAACTCCCAATTAAATTGTTCTTGACAACCAGCTGCCATACTTTCTCTTACTTTTCCCCGGTATTTAAGATAACGTTTAAAGGCTCGTAGCAGACAATTCCAGCGAGAAAAATTGAGAAAGATGATTTGATCTGCTTCCAGCATTCTTTCTTCGTAATAGCACCAAGAATAATTGCCATCAATAACCCAAGCTTTATGCTTGGTGAGAAAATTTTTCATCTCGGTCAACATCCATTCGCGATCACTGTCTTGCCAATCAGGTTGAAATTGGAGTGTGTCCATGTGAAGTTTTGGGATGGAGTAGCAGTGAGACAACTTTTCGGCTAGAGTTGACTTACCAGCACCAGAATATCCGATAATTGCGATTTTCATTTTCTACCTTTTCCTATTTGAGGACAAAAAAACAGCCTCTATGGACTGTTTCTTATTTAGCAAGTTTAGCTGAAAGACGAGCTTTATCACGGCTTGCTTTGTTTTTGTGAATCAAACCTTTAGTTTCTGCTTTATCGATAGCTGAGCTAGCAGCACGGAAAAGTTCTTCAGATGGGTTTGCTTCGAAAGCTTTGATAGCAGTACGCATAGCTGATTTTTGAGCTGAGTTCTTTTCGTTTTGTTTAACGTTCAATTCAGCGCGTTTGATAGCTGATTTAATGTTTGCCAATGTTCTTACCTCCATATTTACTAACTATACCATTATATCTGAAAACTTACGTTTTGACAAGGGAAAATTATTTTTTTAAGTAAATTTCATCGATTTCATGGTTCTTTGTTTTATGAAGAATCACTTCCGCTCGATTTCTTGTCGGTTCAATATAATTTTGTAGATTTATGAGATTGATACTGGTCCAGACCTGATGGGCAAAGGATTCCACTTCCCCAATCGGCATTTGTGTAAAACGATAATAGTAGCTATCAGGGTCGTTTTGGGCTAGGCTCAGCATCTTCAAGAAACGGTCTAGATACCAACTCTCAATGTCATCGACTGCAGCATCAACATAGATGGAAAAGTCAAAGAAGTCAGTAATGTAGAGACGCTCGTTTTGTGGATTTTGAAAGACATTTATTCCCTCAACAATGACAAAATCAGCAGCTTTGACGCTCTGCTTTTCCTCAGGTACGATGTCGTAGACTTCATGAGAATAGACAGGAATATCTACATCTTGTCCATTTTTGATGTGATCCAGGAAGTTGAGAAGAGCTTCCATATCATAGCTTTCAGGAAATCCCTTGCGATTTAAAATCCCTTGTTCAATCAAGGTCTGGTTGGGATAGAGAAAGCCATCGGTTGTTACCAACTCAACCGTAGCATCTGTAAGTGTACGGGACAGTAGGATTTGAAGTAGGCGACTGGTTGTGGATTTTCCAACGGCGACACTCCCAGAAACCCCAATGATAAAAGGCTGGGATTTGCTTTCACGTTGAAGGAAAATCCCTTTTGAAAAGGCCAAATCATCCTTGGTACGCTTGTAAATCTGGATGAGATGGGCTAGGGGGAGATAGACATCGGTAACATCCTGCAAGCTAATCTGGTCATTAAAACTCTTGATGGATTCTAATTCCTCTTCTGTCAAAGGAGGTGTTGTCTTTCGATGTAACGATTGCCAAGTCTGGCGGCTGATTTTTTCAAAATGTAAAAATTCGTTGGTCATTTGTTTTCCCCTAGATATTTTGTTTATCATACCATAAAAAGCTAAAAAAATAAAGCGGTTTCTTGATGATAGTAAACCAATATCGTATAATAGAAGTAGATAGGGTTGACCAATTTATTGATGAGGTAGGAGCTACTTTCTCCTGACTTATAAGCCAATAAAGGGGGCTTTGGGATTCACAATTTATAGGAGGTGTACTATGAAAATCTTAAAAAGTTATATACTGGAACTCTGTTTTATTTTAAGTTTTGCACTACCTTTTATAAAAGGGGCGAATGCGGATAATGGTAGACGCTTTGTGGAAATCTATTACGGTTTTACTTTTTTGATGGAACATGCTATTGTAACAGCTATCTTTATCTGTTCGCTCTTGATTGCTTGCCTACTAAAAAAACGGTGGACGAAATGGCTTGCTGCTGGTAGTTATCTATTTTTGATTTTGTGGATTGCTACAGAGGGTTATTTCTTCCGTATGTCGCTAGAAGATTTGGTACGGCTTTGGACAAGTTGGGAAATCCTGACAAAAACGTATCAGTTGGGCTTTTATCTAAACATCTTGTTGGGAATTTTGTTGATAATTAAATATCTGAAGGTTAAGCAATAGTCATAAAAATGAGCCTAATTATAAATGATAAATTTGTTGTTTTATCCTGATTATGATATTTCTAGTTCTAAATGGCTTATTATTTATAAGTGTTTAAAGAGATTGAAGAAAAGGTCTTCTTGACTAGTTTTCTTCAGTCTTTTTCGTTTTATGATCAATTTGTAAACGATTTACAATTTAAGTCAAATTATGGTAAAATAGTTTCATGAGTAAAATGTATTATGCAGAAAATCCTGACGCTGCTCACGACATTCATGAGTTGAGAGTGGACTTGTTGGGAGAAAAAATGACCTTTTTGACAGATGCGGGTGTTTTTAGCAAGAAAATGGTTGACTTTGGAAGTCAACTCTTGCTCAAGTGTCTTGAGGTCAACCAAGGAGAAACTGTCCTGGATGTAGGCTGTGGTTACGGACCTTTGGGCTTGTCTTTAGCTAAGGCTTATGGCGTTCAGTCTACCATGGTCGATATTAATAATCGTGCCTTGGATTTGGCGCGACAAAATGCTGAACGAAATAAAGTAGAAGCGACGATTTTCCAGTCCAACATCTATGAACAAGTTGAAGGCACATTTGACCATGTCATTTCAAATCCTCCTATCCGTGCGGGCAAGCAAGTAGTTCATGAAATCATTGAGAAAAGTAAAGATTTCTTGGAAACTGGTGGGGATTTAACAATTGTTATCCAGAAAAAACAAGGGGCTCCAAGCGCCAAGTCAAAGATGGAGGAAGTGTTTGGCAATTGTGAAATCGTCAAAAAAGATAAGGGATACTATATCCTTAGAAGTGTGAAAGAATGAGAGCAGTTGATTTAATCCAAAAGAAACGAGATGGTCAAGAGCTGACTTCGAGTGAAATTGAGTGGTTAGTTGAAGGCTATGTGTTAGGAACTGTCCCTGATTATCAGATGTCTGCCTTTGCTATGGCAGTTTATTTCAAAGGAATGACGACTCGAGAAATATCTGATTTGACCATGAAAATGGTTCAGACAGGTCAAGAGTTTGATTTATCAGCTATTGATGGGGTTAAGGTTGACAAGCATTCTACGGGTGGTGTTGGTGATAAGGTGACCTTGATTTTGGCTCCTCTTGTTGCAAGCTTTGGTGTTCCTGTGGCAAAAATGAGTGGTCGTGGTCTCGGCCATACTGGCGGAACAATTGATAAATTGGAGTCCGTTAAGGGCTATCAAGTAGAGCGTAGTCAAGAAGATTTTATTCGTCAGGTTCAGGATATTGGTGTATCTGTCATTGGGCAATCAGACCAGCTTGTCAAAGCAGATAAGCTTCTCTACGCCCTCCGTGATGTGACCGCAACTGTCGACACGATTCCTTTGATTGCGAGTTCGGTGATGAGCAAGAAAATCGCGGCAGGAGCGGATGCTATTTTGCTAGACGTAACTGTCGGTGAGGGTGCCTTCATGAAGACGGTTGATGAGGCGCGTGAACTGGCTCAAACCATGGTGGAACTAGGTAAGGCAGTTGGTAGAAAAACGGTAGCAGTGATTACCGATATGAGTCAGCCCTTGGGACGAGCGATTGGAAATCGTCTAGAAATTCTTGAAGCACTGGAGATTTTACAAGGTCAAGGACGTCAGGATATTACCCATTTTATATGCGAACTGGCTCAAATTATGCTTGGCCTTGCAAATGTTAACAAGACAGTTGAAGAAGTTCACCAACATCTTGAAAATGGTCAAGCACTGGCTAAGTTTGAGGAGATGGTCCAAGCCCAAGGTGGAGACTTGGAAGACCTCTATCGTCCTGTAAATGTAGCCCATGTGGTGGACATCCCTGCTCAGGAAACGGGTGTCATTTCAGCTCTTCCAGCTATGGAACTTGGACTTTATGCTATGAGACTGGGGGCAGGTCGTGCAGTCAAGTTTGATGCCTTGGACTATGAAACAGGAATTGTTTTTGAAAAGAAAGTTGGAGATTCCGTTCAAAAGGGAGAAATTGTTGCAAAAGTATACACAAATGGAAAAATTTCTCCTCAGCTAGTTACAGATTTTCAAAAATATGTTAGAATAAATGATAGTGTGCAAAGTTTACGAGAAATCATAGAAATAATCTCATAAACTGCAGGAGAATCCGAATATGAAATTAAATAAATATATCGATCATACACTTTTGAAACAAGAAGCGACAGAAAATCAAATTGATTGTTTGTTGTCTGAAGCTAGAGAGTATGATTTTGCCAGTGTTTGCGTTAATCCGACCTGGGTTGAACATGCTAAAAAAGGGCTTGAAGGCACAGATGTCAAGGTCTGCACAGTAGTAGGTTTCCCCTTGGGAGCAACAACTTCAGCTGTGAAAGCATTTGAAACAAAAGAAGCTATCCAAAATGGTGCAGATGAGATTGATATGGTGATCAATGTTGGAGCTCTCAAAACAAGTAATCTTGATTTGGTTGAGTCGGATATTCGAGCAGTAGTAGAAGCAAGTGGTGACAAGTTAGTGAAAGTCATTATTGAAGCTTGCCTTCTGACAGACCAAGAAAAAGTTGTGGCTTGCCAATTAGCTCAAAAAGCTGGAGCTGATTTTGTTAAAACATCTACTGGCTTTTCAACTGGTGGTGCTACGGTAGCAGATGTTCAATTAATGCGTGAAACAGTTGGTCCTGATATGGGTGTCAAGGCTGCTGGTGGAGCTCGTTCTTATGCAGATGCTCTTGCATTTGTGGAAGCAGGGGCGACCCGTATCGGAACGTCAGCTGGGGTAGCCATTTTAAAAGGAGAATTGGCTGATGGCGACTACTGAGTTGATTGAACTGGCAATTGAAACCAGCAAACATGCCTACGTCCCCTATTCTCACTTTCCTATCGGAGCAGTTTTAGTAGCCAAAGACGGAAGTGTTTACACGGGAGTGAATATCGAAAATGCTAGCTATCCTTTGACCAATTGCGGTGAGAGAACAGCCATTTTTAAGGCTGTATCTGAAGGGCAAAGAGAATTTTCAGAGCTGATTGTTTATGGTCAAACTGAAAAACCGATTTCACCATGTGGTGCTTGTCGCCAAGTAATGGTCGAATTTTTTGAACAAGATCTAAAAGTGACCTTAGTCGCAAAAGATAAATCGACGGTCGAGATGACGGTCGGGGAATTACTTCCATATTCTTTTACAGACTTAAACTAGTCTGAGTCGCTCTTTGAGTGGCACGGTCCTTGTGACCAATCAATCCATACTTGCAACATCGTTGCACATCTTATTTAGGAGGTTCAGTAATGAACAAGAAACAATGGCTAGGCCTTGGTCTAGTTGCAGTGGCAGCAGTTGGACTTGCTGCATGTGGTAACCGCTCTTCTCGTAACGCAGCTTCATCTTCTGATGTGAAGACAAAAGCAGCAATCGTCACTGATACTGGTGGTGTTGATGACAAATCATTCAACCAATCAGCTTGGGAAGGTTTGCAAGACTGGGGTAAAGAACATAATCTTTCAAAAGATAACGGTTTCACTTACTTCCAATCAACAAGTGAAGCTGACTACGCTAACAACTTGCAACAAGCGGCAGGAAGTTACAACCTAATCTTCGGTGTTGGTTTTGCCCTTCACAATGCGGTTGAAGAAGCAGCAAAAGACCACTCTGATTTGAACTATGTCTTGATTGATGATGTGATTAAAGATCAAAAGAATGTTGCTAGCGTAACGTTTGCTGATAACGAAGCTGCTTACCTTGCGGGTGTTGCAGCGGCAAAAACAACTAAAACAAAACAAGTTGGTTTTGTAGGTGGTATTGAGTCTGAAGTTATCTCACGTTTTGCAGCTGGATTTAAAGCTGGTGTTGAGTCAGTAGACCCATCTATCAAAGTACAAGTTGACTATGCTGGTTCATTTGGTGATGCTGCTAAAGGTAAAACAATTGCAGCAGCACAATACGCAGCTGGTGCAGACGTTGTTTATCAAGCAGCAGGTGGAACAGGTGCTGGTGTCTTTGCAGAAGCAAAATCACTCAATGAAAGCCGTTCTGAAAGTGAAAAAGTTTGGGTTATCGGTGTTGACCGCGACCAAGTAGCAGAAGGTAAGTACACTTCTAAAGATGGTAAAGAATCAAACTTCGTTCTTGTATCTACTTTGAAACAAGTTGGTACAACTGTAAAAGATATTGCTAACAAAGCAGAAAAAGGTGAATTCCCTGGCGGTCAAGTGATCGTTTACTCATTGAAAGATAAAGGGGTTGACTTGGCAGTAACAAACCTTTCAGAAGAAGGTAAAAAAGCTGTTGAAGATGCTAAAGCTAAAATCCTTGATGGAAGCGTAAAAGTTCCTGAAAAATAATGGATGGAAGTCATTTCTTAGGAAGTGGCCAAGGGCCGCTTTTTTAAGAGTTGAGACAAAGTCATTTTGTCTCAGTAAAGCTTGCTACTAGAGAAACTAGCAAGTTTTATTGAAATAAAATAAGACTCTGAAAGGAAGAGCACATGGCACACGAAAATGTCATTGAGATGCGTGATATTACCAAGGTGTTTGGTGAATTTGTTGCCAACGACAAAATCAACCTGCACCTACGAAAAGGTGAAATTCATGCACTTTTAGGAGAAAATGGGGCTGGAAAGTCCACGCTCATGAACATGTTAGCAGGGCTTCTTGAACCAACCAGTGGTGAAATTGTGGTCAACGGTCAAGTTGTCAACCTCGACTCACCCTCTAAAGCAGCTAGCTTGGGAATCGGAATGGTTCACCAGCACTTTATGTTGGTAGAAGCCTTCACAGTGGCTGAAAACATCATTTTAGGTAGTGAATTGACTAAAAATGGTGTGCTAGATATCGCTGGAGCTAGCAAAGAAATCAAGGCTCTTTCTGAACGTTATGGCTTAGCTGTTGACCCTTCTGCCAAGGTAGCAGATATCTCAGTTGGAGCCCAACAACGTGTAGAAATTTTAAAAACCCTTTATCGGGGGGCTGATATCCTTATCTTTGACGAACCAACGGCCGTTTTGACTCCATCAGAAATTGATGAGTTGATGGCTATTATGAAAAATCTTGTCAAAGAAGGGAAATCAATTATCTTGATTACCCACAAGTTGGACGAGATTCGCGCAGTTTCTGACCGCGTTACAGTTATCCGTCGTGGGAAATCAATTGAAACCGTCGAAATTGCAGGAGCTACAAATGCTGATTTAGCAGAAATGATGGTGGGTCGTTCTGTTTCCTTTAAAACAGAGAAACAAGCCTCTCAACCAAAAGAAGTGGTCTTGTCTATTAAAGACTTGGTGGTCAATGAAAACCGCGGTGTCCCAGCTGTTAAAAATCTGTCCTTGGATGTTCGTGCTGGAGAGATTGTCGGTATTGCGGGGATTGATGGAAATGGTCAGTCTGAATTGATTCAAGCCATTACAGGTCTTCGTAAGGTTGAATCTGGTAGCATCGAGCTAAAAGGAGATTCAATTGTAGGTTTACACCCACGTCAGATTACAGAGTTGAGTGTTGGGCACGTTCCAGAAGACCGTCACCGTGATGGTTTGATTTTGGAAATGATGATTTCTGAAAATATTGCCCTTCAAACCTACTATAAAGAACCACATAGTAAAAATGGAATTTTGAGCTATTCAAATATTACTTCTTATGCTAAAAAGCTAATGGAAGAGTTTGATGTTCGTGCTGCCAGTGAATTTGTTCCTGCAGCAGCACTCTCAGGAGGAAATCAACAAAAAGCAATTATTGCTCGTGAAATTGATCGTGATCCTGATCTCCTTATCGTCAGCCAGCCAACTCGTGGGTTGGATGTCGGTGCCATTGAGTATATCCATAAACGCTTGATTGAAGAGCGTGATAATGGCAAGGCTGTCCTTGTTGTCAGCTTTGAATTGGATGAGATTTTAAACGTCTCAGACAGTATTGCCGTTATCCACGATGGTAAGATTCAAGGTATTGTATCACCAGAAACAACCAATAAACAAGAACTTGGTGTCTTGATGGCTGGTGGAAACTTGGGAAAGGAGAAGAGTGATGTCTAAAAAATTACAACAAATTTCGGTTCCCTTGATTTCTGTCTTCCTAGGAATTTTGCTCGGAGCCATTGTCATGTGGATCTTCGGTTATGATGCTATTTGGGGCTACGAAGAATTGTTTTATACAGCCTTTGGTAGTCTACGTGGGATTGGGGAGATCTTCCGTGCTATGGGGCCTCTAATCTTGATTGGTCTTGGTTTTGCCGTTGCCAGTCGTGCTGGTTTCTTTAACGTTGGACTTCCTGGTCAGGCTTTGGCAGGTTGGATTCTCAGTGGTTGGTTTGCCTTGTCACATCCAGATATGCCACGTCCTTTGATGATTCTAGCAACTATCGTGATTGCCTTGATTGCTGGAGGGATTGTCGGAGCGATTCCGGGTATTCTTAGAGCTTATCTAGGGACGTCAGAGGTTATCGTAACCATCATGATGAACTATATCGTCTTGTATGTAGGAAATGCCTTTATCCATGCCTTTCCTAAAGACTTCATGCAAAGTACAGATTCAACCATTCGTGTTGGGGCTAATGCAACCTATCAGACACCTTGGTTGTCTGAGTTGACTGGTAATTCGCGGATGAATATTGGTATTTTCTTTGCCATCATTGCCGTTGCAGTTATTTGGTTCATGCTCAAGAAAACAACTCTTGGTTTTGAAATCCGTGCTGTTGGTCTTAATTCACATGCTTCAGAATATGCTGGTATTTCTGCAAAAAGAACGATTATCCTCTCAATGATTATCTCAGGTGCCTTGGCTGGTCTTGGTGGAGCTGTTGAAGGTCTGGGAACCTTCCAGAACGTTTATGTTCAGGGGGCGTCATTAGCTGTCGGATTTAACGGAATGGCGGTTAGTCTGCTTGCGGCCAACTCACCAATTGGTATTCTATTTGCAGCCTTCTTATTTGGTGTTCTCCAAGTTGGAGCTCCTGGTATGAATGCGGCGCAGGTACCGTCTGAGCTTGTCAGCATTGTAACAGCGTCTATTATCTTCTTTGTCAGTGTTCATTACCTTATTGAACGCTTTGTCAAACCGAAAAAACAAGTTAAAGGAGGTAAGTAAAGATGTCTATTACAACCTTGCTCACCCTCTTGGTGTCTTCTATGCTGATTTACTCAGCGCCCCTCATCTTTACAAGTATCGGTGGTGTTTTCTCTGAACGTGGTGGTGTGGTAAACGTCGGTCTTGAAGGAATTATGGTTATGGGTGCCTTTTCTGGAGTTGTCTTTAACCTTGAATTTGCAGAACAATTTGGAGCAGCAACTCCATGGCTATCCTTGCTTGTAGCAGGATTGGTTGGAGGCCTCTTCTCTATCATCCACGCAGCAGCGACGGTTCATTTCCGTGCAGACCATGTTGTCAGCGGTACGGTATTGAACTTGATGGCGCCAGCCTTGGCTGTTTTCTTGGTGAAAGTTCTTTATAACAAAGGACAAACCGACAACTTAAGTCAAACTTTTGGACGCTTTGACTTCCCAGTCTTGGCAAATATCCCAGTGATTGGTGATATCTTCTTCAAGTCAACTAGTCTTCTTGGTTACTTGGCGATTGCCTTCTCTTTCCTTGCTTGGTTTATCCTCTTCAAGACTCGATTTGGTCTTCGTCTCCGCTCTGTCGGTGAACATCCTCAAGCAGCTGATACCTTGGGAATCAATGTCTACAAGATGAGATATTTTGGAGTCATTATTTCCGGTTTCCTAGGTGGAATTGGCGGAGCGATTTATGCTCAATCCATCTCAGTTAACTTCTCAGTGACAACTATTGTTGGACCTGGATTTATCGCTCTTGCTGCGATGATTTTTGGGAAATGGAATCCAATCGGAGCCATGCTATCTAGTCTCTTCTTTGGACTTTCACAAAGTTTGGCTGTTATCGGATCTCAATTGCCATTCCTACAAGGAGTGCCTGCGGTTTATCTTCAAATCGCACCTTATGTTTTGACAATTCTTGTCTTGGCAGCCTTCTTTGGAAAAGCAGTTGCACCAAAAGCAGATGGTATCAACTATATCAAATCAAAATAAGCATACAAAAAACGTCAGTTCAGAATGAACTGGCGTTTTATTTTTTAGGATGTTGGTGGGTTAGGTTCAATCCCCAAGGGACAAGATTTTCAGTTTTATTTTTGATACGAGCGATATTGTCCTTATGACGAATGATAATCAAACTAGCAAGAGCTAGGATAATAGCGATGAATAGAGGGTCATAGTTGCTCAGGATAAAACCAAAAAGTGGAAAGAGTAGAACTCCGATGACAGCCGCGATAGATGCTGTGACACTAGATAGCGAAATCATACTACCAAGATAGAGGGTTCCAAAGAAAACAACCGCAAGGTAGAGGCAGAAGACAGGCGCAAATCCGAAAACCACTCCAGCACTGGTTGCGACAGCCTTACCACCCTTAAATCCTGCAAAGATAGGGAAGGTATGGCCAATAACAGCCAAAAGTCCAAAGATGAGAGGCGAAAAGTCTTGTAGATGAAACATAATCGGAAGAAGCGTTGCTAGGGTTCCTTTGAAAAAGTCAATGACAAAGGTTGCCATACCAGCTTTCTTACCTAAAATGCGGAAGGTATTGGTCGTTCCAGTGTTACCAGAACCATGCTCTCGCAGATTGATTTGAAAGAAAACTTGTCCAATCCAGAGACCAGACGGAATCGAACCCAGCAGATAGGCTAGGATTAATAAAACTATTGTAATCATACTCCTATTATATCATGAAATGGAGAAGAAAGGCAGAGAATCTCTTCTGAAATTGTCACAGCGGAGAAAGAAAAATTTTGCAAAATCCTTGGAAAACTTGTAGAATAGTAAAGATGAACGAATAGGAGGTTCCTTGTGTCAAAAAAGGAAATCAATATTAACAATTATAATGATGATGCCATTCAGGTGCTAGAAGGGTTGGATGCGGTCCGTAAACGTCCAGGAATGTATATCGGATCGACCGATGGTGCTGGTCTCCACCACCTAGTCTGGGAAATCGTCGATAATGCGGTCGATGAAGCCCTGTCTGGGTTTGGCGATCGTATTGATGTGACCATTAATAAAGATGGAAGTTTAACGGTTCAAGACCACGGACGTGGAATGCCAACTGGTATGCACGCGATGGGAATTCCAACTGTTGAGGTTATCTTTACCATTCTTCATGCAGGAGGGAAATTCGGTCAAGGAGGCTACAAGACATCAGGTGGACTTCACGGGGTGGGGTCTTCCGTTGTTAATGCCCTTTCTAGCTGGCTAGAAGTTGAAATCACTCGTGATGGTGCAATCTACAAGCAACGTTTTGAAAATGGTGGAAAACCTGTCACGACTCTGAAGAAAATCGGTACAGCACCCAAGTCTAAAACAGGTACCAAGGTTACTTTTATGCCTGATGCGACGATCTTCTCTACGACAGATTTCAAGTACAATACCATCTCAGAGCGTCTTAATGAATCAGCCTTTCTCTTGAAAAATGTGACCTTGTCTTTGACGGACGAGCGAACAGATGAAGCGATCGAGTTTCACTATGAAAATGGGGTGCAGGACTTTGTTTCTTATCTGAACGAAGACAAGGAGACCTTAACGCCAGTTCTTTACTTTGAAGGTGAAGACAATGGTTTCCAAGTGGAAGTAGCTCTCCAGTACAATGATGGTTTTTCAGATAATATTTTGTCCTTTGTCAATAACGTTCGTACCAAGGATGGTGGAACGCATGAGACTGGACTTAAGTCTGCCATTACTAAGGTTATGAACGACTACGCGCGTAAGACAGGTCTTCTCAAGGAAAAAGATAAAAACCTTGAAGGGTCAGACTATCGTGAGGGGCTAGCGGCTGTCCTCTCTATTCTAGTCCCTGAAGAACATTTGCAGTTTGAGGGTCAGACCAAGGACAAACTAGGAAGTCCACTAGCTCGTCCCGTTGTGGATGGAATTGTAGCGGATAAGTTGACCTTCTTCCTTATGGAAAATGGTGAATTGGCTTCTAACCTCATCCGCAAGGCTATTAAGGCCCGTGATGCTCGTGAAGCGGCACGTAAGGCGCGTGATGAGAGCCGAAATGGGAAGAAAAATAAAAAAGATAAGGGCTTGCTGTCTGGTAAATTAACCCCAGCCCAGTCTAAGAATCCTGCTAAGAATGAACTCTATCTCGTCGAGGGCGACTCTGCCGGTGGCTCTGCCAAACAAGGTCGTGACCGTAAATTTCAGGCTATCCTACCTCTTCGTGGTAAGGTTATCAATACAGCCAAGGCCAAGATGGCGGATATCCTCAAAAATGAGGAAATCAACACCATGATTTATACCATCGGTGCAGGTGTCGGAGCAGACTTCTCCCTTGAAGATGCCAACTATGACAAGATCATTATCATGACCGATGCGGACACCGACGGTGCCCACATTCAGACTTTACTCTTGACATTTTTCTACCGCTACATGCGTCCGCTAGTTGAGGCAGGACATGTTTATATCGCCCTCCCGCCTCTTTACAAGATGTCCAAAGGTAAAGGCAAGAAAGAAGAAGTGGCCTACGCATGGACAGACGGAGAACTTGAAGAACTCCGCAAGCAGCTCGGTAAAGGCGCTACCCTCCAACGCTATAAAGGTCTCGGTGAGATGAATGCGGACCAGCTCTGGGAAACAACCATGAATCCAGAAACGCGTACTCTTATCCGTGTTACAATCGAAGACTTAGCACGCGCCGAACGCCGTGTCAATGTCCTCATGGGAGATAAGGTCGAACCACGTCGTAAGTGGATTGAAGACAATGTCAAGTTTACGCTGGAGGAAGCGACAGTGTTTTAAGTTAGTTTTTAATGAATGGGTATAAACATGAGAACTGAAACAGAAATGCTCGATGTAATCTTAAAGACTGCTGAAACCTTACAAGTTGCGGCTGTCGCCATGTCTGGTTCGCGGACAAACCCAAAGGCCCTAAAAGATGAATTTCAAGATTACGATGTAGTCTATGTTGTAGAGAATCTGGACGAGCTGATCTCAGATTTATCTTGGACAGATCAGTTTGGTAAACGTATTATCGAGCAAGAGGTTAGGTTGGGACATCGCCGTCTATTTCTTATGCTCTTTGAAGATGGCAATAGGATTGATTTGACTCTATGTCCTAAAGAATATATCAAGGAGTGGATAGAAAGCGAAGCGGATTTCACGGTGTTAGAGGACCCTAAGGGCTTGTTTGCGCCTTATTCTCCAAATCCTCAACGTTACTGGACGAATCCAGCTAGTCAGATAGATTTCGAAAAAGCCTGCAATGAATTTTGGTGGGTTTCCGCCTATGTGGTCAAAGGAATCTGTCGTAAGCAAGTTATTTATGCGACCGATCATCTCTATGGCATTTGTCAACAAGAACTCCTAAAAATCTTAGTTTGGCAGGTTGCAAGTGATAGGGGGAAAGTCGATATCGGCAAGAACTACAAGTACCTCTTTCAGTATTTGCCTGCTGAGAAAGAGAAAGAATTTACAGCCTTGCTTGACTTTTTTGACCAGAAAAGCCTCACCAAGTCTCTCTTCGCTACCATGAACTTTTTCCATAAAGAAGCGCAGGCCTTCTCTCTTAAAACCGGCTTCCACTATGACAAAGTAACTGCTGAGAAGATGATTGAGTATGCTAAGGAGAGACTCGAAACAAATGAAACATTTACAAAATAATAAGATAACAAAATTTTTACTGATTAGTTTTCTCATTTCTTGGGGATTTGGTTGGGGATTGCTCGCTTTTCTGACGCAAATGAGCCTCTTAAGTCTAACAAGTCCACTAGGAGTTTTTCTCCATTTACTAGGAGGTTTCGGTCCAACCATTGCAGCCATTTCTTGTTTGCCTCAAAAATCCATTAAAAGCATAGTCTCTTTTATCTTAGGGGACTCAAAGAAATATATTTTGCTATTTCTTTTACTAATTTTCGTGCAGACAGGTGTCATCGCTTTCTCCTCTAAGGAACTTAATCCGGCTTTTCCACTAGGAAATTTGTTTGTTGTTTTTTTGAGTGCAATCTGTATCTATGGTGGCGAAGAAGAATTGGGATGGCGAGGCATCTTGCAACCAACTTTGGAAACTAGATTCTCCTTTTGGATTTCCGGTTTGATAACAGGTTGTATTTGGGCAATTTGGCATGTACCTTTATGGTTTGTGATTGGAAGTTCCCAAAGTGGGATGCCTTTTATATTATTCAGTCTATTTGCAATTTATCTCAGTATTCTTCTAGCAGCTGTTTTCAAAAAGACTAAGTCGGTCCTTTTTTGCGCCATTTTTCACGGCCTAATTAATACCCTACTTAGCTTATTTGTTATTAAAATTAATCTTTTATTCATTCTAGGATTAGTAGGATTGCTCTTCTTTTCTCACTACCTACAAAGAAACAGTTAAATTTATAAAATATAGATTTACTTTACAATAAAACACTAAAAAGAGAATTATTATGTCTAACATTCAAAACATGTCCCTAGAGGACATCATGGGAGAGCGCTTTGGTCGCTACTCCAAGTACATTATTCAAGACCGGGCTTTGCCAGATATTCGTGATGGCTTGAAGCCGGTTCAGCGCCGTATTCTTTATTCGATGAATAAGGATGGTAATACCTTTGATAAGAGTTACCGCAAGTCGGCCAAGTCTGTCGGTAACATCATGGGGAATTTCCACCCACACGGTGACAGTTCTATCTATGATGCCATGGTTCGTATGTCACAGGACTGGAAAAATCGTGAGATATTGGTTGAAATGCACGGTAATAACGGTTCTATGGACGGAGATCCACCTGCGGCTATGCGTTATACCGAGGCGCGTTTGTCTGAGATTGCAGGCTATCTTCTTCAGGATATCGATAAAAAGACCGTTCCTTTTGCTTGGAACTTTGACGATACGGAGAAAGAGCCGACAGTCTTGCCAGCAGCCTTTCCAAATCTTTTGGTCAATGGTTCGACTGGTATATCGGCTGGATATGCTACAGACATTCCTCCCCATAATTTGGCTGAGGTCATTGATGCGGCGGTTTACATGATTGACCACCCAACTGCAAAGGTGGATAAACTCATGGAATTCTTGCCTGGACCAGACTTTCCGACTGGAGGGATTATCCAGGGTCGTGATGAAATCAAGAAAGCTTATGAAACCGGAAAAGGGCGCGTGGTTGTTCGTTCCAAGACTGAGATTGAAAAGCTAAAAGGTGGTAAGGAACAAATCGTTGTCACTGAGATTCCTTATGAAATCAACAAGGCCAATCTGGTTAAGAAAATCGATGATGTTCGTGTCAATAACAAGGTTGCAGGTATTGCTGAGGTTCGTGATGAGTCTGACCGTGATGGTCTTCGTATTGCGATTGAACTCAAGAAAGACGCCAATACGGAGCTTGTTCTCAACTATCTCTTCAAATATACTGATTTGCAAATCAACTACAACTTTAACATGGTGGCGATTGATAATTTCACACCTCGTCAGGTTGGGATTGTTCCAATCCTGTCTAGCTATATCGCCCACCGTCGTGAGGTGATTTTGGCGCGTTCTCGCTTTGACAAGGAAAAGGCTGAGAAACGTCTCCATATCGTTGAAGGTCTGATTCGCGTGATTTCGATTTTAGACGAAGTCATTGCTCTTATCCGTGCTTCTGAGAATAAGGCTGATGCCAAGGAAAACCTTAAAATCAGCTATGATTTTACAGAAGAGCAGGCTGAGGCCATCGTTACCTTGCAACTTTACCGCTTGACCAATACAGACGTTGTTGTCTTGCAGGAGGAAGAAGCAGAACTTCGTGAAAAGATTGCCATGCTGGCAGCTATTATCGGTGATGAGCGGACTATGTACAATCTCATGAAGAAAGAGCTTCGTGAGGTCAAGAAAAAATTTGCGACTCCGCGTTTGAGTTCTTTGGAAGACACTGCAAAAGCAATCGAGATTGATACAGCTAGTCTTATTGCTGAGGAAGATACCTACGTCAGCGTGACCAAGGCAGGTTACATCAAGCGTACTAGTCCACGTTCCTTTGCGGCTTCCACCTTGGAAGAAATTGGCAAACGTGATGACGATCGTTTGATTTTTGTGCAAGCTGCCAAGACAACCCAGCACCTCTTGATGTTCACAAGTCTCGGAAATGTCATCTACAGACCAATCCATGAATTGGCAGATATTCGTTGGAAGGATATCGGAGAGCATCTGAGCCAGACCATTACAAACTTCGAAACGAACGAAGAAATCCTCTATGCAGAAGTAGTGGATCAGTTCGATGATGCGACAACCTACTTTACAGCAACTCGCCTTGGTCAAATTAAACGTGTTGAACGCAAAGAATTCACTCCATGGCGGACCTACAAGTCTAAGTCTGTCAAGTATGCTAAGCTCAAAGACGAGACAGATCAAATTGTAGCAGTGGCTCCGATTAAACTGGATGATGTACTCTTGATTAGCCAAAACGGTTACGCCCTGCGTTTCAATATCGAAGAGGTTCCAGTTGTCGGTGCTAAGGCTGCAGGTGTCAAAGCTATAAACCTGAAAGCAGATGATGTTCTCCAATCCGCCTTTATCTGCAACACCTCATCCTTCTACCTCTTGACCCAACGTGGAAGTTTGAAACGTGTTTCTATTGACGAAATTCCGGCAACCAGCCGTGCCAAACGTGGTTTACAAGTCTTGCGTGAGTTGAAAAACAAACCGCATCGTGTCTTCTTAGCAGGAGCAGTTGCAGAACAGGGCTTCGTTGGTGACCTCTTCAGTACAGAAGTGGAAGAGAACGACCAAACTCTGCTTGTTCAATCCAACAAAGGAACAATCTACGAAAGCCGATTGCAAGATTTGAACCTGTCAGAACGTACCAGCAATGGTAGCTTCATCTCTGACACGATTTCAGATGAAGAAGTTTTTGACGCTTATCTTAAAGAAGTATTTACTGAAGCTAAATAAGTGAAATGAGGAATCAGTTCTAAGAGCTGGTTCTTTTTATTGAAGAAATTTTCTGAAAATTACAAAATATACTTGCTATTTTAGAAAAATAGTGTAGAATATAAGAAATAGGTTTTTAGAATAAGGAGTGGAATATGACAGTAACGATTGATTGGGAAAACCTTGGTTTTTCCTATATGAAATTACCTTATCGCTATATTGCTCATTTTAAAAATGGACAATGGAATCAAGGAGAGCTTACAGAGGATGCAACTTTGCATATTTCAGAGTCTTCTCCAAGTCTTCACTATGGTCAACAAGCCTTTGAAGGTTTGAAAGCTTATCGTACTAAGGATGGCAGTGTTCAACTGTTCCGGCCTGATGAAAATGCTAAACGCCTGCAACGTACATGTGACCGTCTCTTGATGCCACAAGTTCCGACAGAAATGTTTGTAGAAGCTTGTAAAGCAGTTGTTCGTGCGAATGAAGAATACGTACCACCATACGGAACAGGTGGGACCTTATATCTTCGCCCTCTTTTGATTGGTGTCGGAGATATTATTGGGGTTAAACCAGCAGAAGAGTATATTTTCACCATCTTTGCCATGCCAGTTGGAAATTACTTTAAAGGTGGTTTGGTCCCAACCAACTTCTTGATTCAGGATGAATACGACCGTGCTGCTCCAAATGGTACAGGTGCGGCAAAGGTTGGTGGAAACTATGCTGCCAGTCTCTTGCCAGGGAAATTGGCCAAGTCACGTCATTTTTCAGATGTTATTTACCTAGACCCTTCAACTCATACAAAGATTGAAGAAGTTGGATCAGCTAACTTCTTTGGAATTACAGCTGACAATGAGTTTGTAACACCATTGAGTCCATCTATCTTGCCATCTATTACCAAGTATTCCTTGCTTTATTTGGCAGAACATCGCTTGGGCTTAACTCCTATTGAGGGAGATGTCCCAATTGATAACCTTGACCGTTTTGTAGAGGCAGGTGCCTGTGGTACAGCAGCGGTTATTTCTCCAATTGGAGGTATTCAACACGGTGATGATTTCCATGTATTCTATAGTGAAACAGAAGTTGGCCCTGTGACTCGTAAACTCTATGATGAATTGACAGGTATTCAGTTTGGTGATATTGAAGCGCCAGAAGGTTGGATTGTAAAAGTAGATTAAAAATATATTAAAGGAGATTTTTATGAAATCAAAAAAGTGGATTTTAACAACAGGACTTATCCTAAGCACAACAGCTCTTTTAGCAGCCTGTGGAAAAGCTGATAAAGAAGCAGATGCTCCGACAACATTTTCTTATGTTTATGCAGTGGATCCAGCATCCTTGGACTACAGCATAGCAACGCGTACATCCACAACAGATATTATCGGGAATGTCGTTGATGGTTTGATGGAAAATGATAAATATGGTAATGTTATTCCTTCTTTGGCTGAAGATTGGTCTGTCTCAAAAGATGGTTTGACTTATACCTATAAACTTCGTAAAGGAGTGAAATGGTACACTTCAGAAGGTGAAGAATACGCAGAAGTAACAGCCCATGACTTTGTGACAGGACTAAAACACGTGGCTGATGGTAAGTCAGACGGTGTCTCTCTCATCCAAAATTCCATCAAGGGCTTGGACGCCTACATGACTGGTGAAACCAATGATTTCTCTACAGTTGGTGTTAAAGCTTTGGATGACTATACAGTTGAGTATACATTGAATGCGCCAGAAAGTTTCTGGAATTCAAAAGTTACAACAGCGACGATGTTGCCTGTAAATGAAGAGTTTTTGAAGGCATCAGGAAAGAATTACGGAGAGGTTAGCCCAGCAGGGATTCTCTACAATGGTCCTTATTTCTTAAAAACATTGACTTCTAAATCTTTGATTGAATATGAAAAAAATCCAAATTACTGGGATAAAGAAAATGTTAAAATCGAGAAGATTAAATTGACCTACTACGATGGTTCAGATCAGGAGTCTTTGATCCGTAGCTTCTCCTCTGGTGCTTATACGACAGCCCGTCTCTTCCCAAGTAGCTCAAACTTTGCTTCAACTTTGGAACAATACGGAGATAAAATCACTTATAGCCCACAGGACTCAAGTAGTTATTACTTTACTTTTAACGTAAATCGTCAGTCATACAATAAAACTGCGAAAACAAGTGAAGAGCAAAAGACTTCTACAAAAGAAGCTATGCTTAATAAGGACTTCCGTCAGGCTATCAACTTTGCCTTCAACCGTCATTCGTATGCTGCCCAGCTAAACGGTGAAGATGGTGCGGACAAGATTATTCGTAATAGTCTAGTTCCAGATAACTTTGTGCAAGCTGGTGGTAAGAACTTTGGTCAAATCGCTCAAGCAGAGTTGGTGAACTATGGTGACCAATGGAAAGGCGTTGAGTTAGTGGATGGTAAGGATTCTATCTACAACCCTGACAAGGCTAAAGCTGCTTTCGAAAAAGCTAAGAAAGACTTGGAATCTAAAGGGGTAACCTTCCCAATTCACTTGGATGTCCCGGTTGAACAAACAGATACTATCGCCGTTCAACAAAGCAACTCTTTCAAACAGTCTATTGAATCAACTCTTGGTGCTGAAAATGTTATCATCGATGTACTTCAAATGACAGATAATGAAAAAGAAACGATTACATCACAAGCGCGTGTTCCTTCTCAAAAAGACTATGATTTGAACAGTACAGGATGGGCTCCAAGCTATCAAGATCCAGCGTCTTACTTGAATATTATGGATCCAAAATCTGGTTCTGCCATGAAACACCTTGGTATTACGAAAGGAAAAGATAAGGATGTTGTGGCTAAACTTGGTTTGGATCAATATAAGAAATTGTTAGAAGATGCTGTTTCTGAGACCACTGACTTAGAGAAGAGATATGAAAAATATGCCAAAGCTCAAGCTTGGTTGACAGATAGTTCATTATTGATGCCAACAGCTTCATCTGGAGGTTCTCCAGTTGTAAGTAACGTAGTACCATTCTCAAAACCATACTCACAAGTTGGTATTAAGGGGGATCCATATATCTTTAAAGGAATGAGATTGCAAAAAGATATTGTTACAACAAAAGAATATGACGAAGCTCTTAAAAAATGGCAAAAAGAAAAATTGGAATCCAATAGTAAATACCAAAAAGAACTAGAAAAGCATATTAAATAAAGTAGAAAACTCTATGTCAGACAAGCCTGATATAGAGTTTTTTCTTGCTAGTTTTAGGATTTTCTTGTAAAATAGAAAAAGTGAAGAGAGGTATGAAATGAGCAAGAAAGATAAAAAAATTGAAATTCAAGTAGCAGATGCTAAAGTTAATGTAGGAAAAGACAGTTTTGAAGGTTATACGTTGACTATTGGTAAAAAAGTTATCGGAGAAATTGCCGAATTAGACGGACAATTTGCTATCATAAAGAATGGGAATGTCGATAGTTTTTATAAAAAATTGGAAAAAGCTGTGGAAATTTTGATTGAAAATTATAATTTAGCAAAATAAGTCTTGTTTTTTTGAAATTTTCATGATATAATAGTCCATGTTGATTGTAGGAGAGATAGCGAAGAGGCTAAACGCGGCGGACTGTAAATCCGCTCCTTCGGGTTCGGGGGTTCGAATCCCTCTCTCTCCATTTTATCAATGGGGTATAGCCAAGCGGTAAGGCAAGGGACTTTGACTCCCTCATGCGTTGGTTCGAATCCAGCTACCCCAGTTCTTAGGTAATAATCAAGATAAAAAGCAAAATATCTTAGGGTATTTTATTTTTATAATTGAAAGACGTGAATGATATGAACATGTCCTTGCGGGTGCTTAGGAAAAAAATTATAAGTATGTCAAGTTTAAGAAAAACTTGATTGTTGGAGGATTTTTTAGATGAACGAATTTGAAGATTTGCTAAATAGCGTTAGCCAAGTTGAAACTGGTGATGTTGTTAGTGCTGAAGTATTGACAGTTGATGCGACTCAAGCTAACGTTGCAATCTCTGGAACTGGTGTTGAAGGTGTCTTGACTCTTCGCGAATTGACAAACGATCGCGATGCAGATATCAATGACTTTGTTAAAGTAGGAGAAGTATTGGATGTTCTTGTACTTCGTCAAGTAGTTGGTAAAGATACTGATACAGTTACATACCTTGTATCTAAAAAACGCCTTGAAGCTCGCAAAGCATGGGACAAACTTGTTGGTCGCGAAGAAGAAGTTGTTACTGTTAAAGGAACTCGTGCCGTTAAAGGTGGACTTTCAGTAGAATTTGAAGGTGTTCGTGGATTTATCCCAGCTTCAATGTTGGATACTCGTTTCGTACGTAACACTGAGCGTTTTGTAGGTCAAGAATTTGACGCTAAAATCAAAGAAGTTGACGCTAAAGAAAACCGCTTTATCCTTTCACGTCGTGAAGTTGTTGAAGCAGCTACTGCAGCAGCTCGCGCTGAAGTATTCGGTAAATTGGCTGTTGGTGATGTTGTAACTGGTAAAGTTGCACGTATCACAAGCTTTGGTGCTTTCATCGACCTTGGTGGTGTTGACGGATTGGTTCACTTGACTGAATTGTCACACGAGCGTAACGTATCACCAAAATCAGTTGTAACTGTTGGTGAAGAGATTGAAGTGAAAATCCTTGATCTTAACGAAGAAGAAGGACGTGTATCACTTTCACTTAAAGCAACAACACCTGGACCATGGGATGGCGTTGAGCAAAAATTGGCTAAAGGTGATGTAGTAGAAGGAACAGTTAAACGTTTGACTGACTTCGGTGCATTTGTTGAAGTATTGCCAGGTATCGATGGACTTGTTCACGTATCACAAATTTCACACAAACGTATTGAAAATCCAAAAGAAGCTCTTAAAGTTGGTCAAGAAGTTCAAGTTAAAGTTCTTGAAGTTAACGCAGATGCAGAACGTGTATCACTTTCTATTAAAGCTCTTGAAGAGCGTCCAGCTCAAGAAGAAGGACAAAAAGAAGAAAAACGTGCTGCTCGTCCACGTCGTCCAAAACGTCAAGAAAAACGTGATTTCGAACTTCCAGAAACACAAACAGGATTCTCAATGGCTGACTTGTTCGGTGATATCGAACTTTAATCAAATTGAAAATTCACAAAATCCTTTGTTTTCTAAACAAGGGATTTTTCTTTTGTCTGTAAGCCTTTTTTGATATAATAGTTCTATGTTAGAATCAGAAAAACAATCACGTTATCAAATGTTAAATGAAGAACTCTCTTTTTTATTGGAAGGCGAAACCAATGTTTTGGCAAATCTTTCCAACGCCAGTGCTCTTCTAAAATCACGCTTTCCTAATACTGTATTTGCAGGCTTTTATTTGTTCGATGGAAAGGAATTGGTTTTGGGTCCCTTTCAAGGTGGTGTTTCCTGCATCCGTATTGCACTTGGAAAGGGTGTTTGTGGGGAGGCAGCTCACTTTCAGGAAACTGTTCTAGTTGGAGATGTAACAACTTATCCCAACTATATTTCTTGTGATAGTCGTGCTAAAAGTGAAATTGTCGTGCCGATGGTAAAGAAAGGTCAATTACTTGGTGTTCTGGATCTGGATTCTTCAGAGATTGATGATTATGATGCTATGGATCGAGATTATTTGGAACAATTTGTCGCTATTTTGCTTGAAAAGACAGAATGGGACTTTATAATGTTTGAGGAGAAAGCCTAATGTATCAAGCACTTTATCGAAAATATAGAAGTCAAAACTTCTCTCAGTTGGTTGGTCAAGAAGTTGTGGCTAAGACTCTTAAACAAGCGGTAGAGCAAGAGAAAATAAGTCACGCTTATCTTTTTTCTGGTCCTCGTGGAACGGGAAAAACCAGTGTGGCTAAGATTTTTGCCAAGGCTATGAACTGTCCCAATCAAGTGGGTGGTGAACCATGTAATAACTGCTATATCTGTCAGGCAGTGACGGATGGTAGTTTAGAAGATGTCATCGAAATGGATGCGGCCTCTAATAATGGGGTTGATGAAATTCGTGAAATTCGTGATAAATCTACCTATGCGCCTAGCCTTGCTCGTTATAAGGTTTATATCATAGATGAGGTTCACATGCTGTCTACAGGGGCTTTTAATGCTCTTCTAAAGACGCTGGAAGAGCCAACACAGAATGTGGTCTTTATTTTAGCTACTACTGAATTGCACAAGATTCCTGCCACTATTCTATCCCGTGTGCAACGTTTTGAATTTAAATCAATTAAAACACAGGATATTAAGGAACATATCCACTATATCTTAGATAAAGAAAATATCAGTTCTGAACCAGAGGCTGTGGAAGTCATTGCTAGACGAGCTGAAGGTGGAATGCGAGACGCCTTGTCTATTTTGGATCAAGCCCTGAGTTTGACACAGGGAAATGAGCTGACGACTGCTATCTCTGAAGAAATTACTGGCACCATTAGCCTATCAGCCTTGGATGATTATGTGGCCGCCTTGTCTCAACAGGATGTTCCCAAAGCCTTAGCTTGCTTAAATCTTCTCTTTGACAATGGTAAGAGCATGACTCGTTTTGTGACCGACCTTTTGCACTATTTAAGAGACTTGTTAATTGTCCAAACAGGGGGAGAAAACACTCATCATAGTCCAGTCTTTGTAGAAAATTTGACACTTCCTCAAGAAAATCTGTTTGAAATGATTCGCTTGGCGACAGTCAGTTTAGCAGATATTAAGTCTAGTTTGCAGCCCAAGATTTACGCTGAGATGATGACCATCCGTTTGGCAGAAATCAAGCTTGAACCAGCTCTTTCAGGGGCGGTTGAACATGAAATTTCTGCACTTAGACAGGAAGTTGCCCGTCTCAAACAAGAACTCGCCAATGTGGGAACGGTGCCCAAGCCAATAACCCCAGCTCCTAGTCGTCCAGCGGCAGGTAAGACAGTCTATCGTGTGGATCGCAATAAAGTTCAATCTATCTTACAAGAGGCTGTCGAAAATCCTGATTTAGCACGTCAAAATCTGATTCGTTTGCAGAATGCCTGGGGAGAGGTGATTGAAAGTCTAGGAGGCCCTGATAAGGCTCTGCTAGTTGGTTCTCAACCGGTTGCGGCCAATGAACACCATGCCATTCTTGCTTTTGAATCTAACTTCAATGCTGGTCAAACCATGAAACGAGACAATCTCAACACCATGTTTGGCAAT
The DNA here is from genome assembly GCF_013276795.1 of Streptococcus sp. 2342. Classification (GTDB taxonomy): domain Bacteria; phylum Bacillota; class Bacilli; order Lactobacillales; family Streptococcaceae; genus Streptococcus. The sequence goes on along the minus strand of NZ_VMLR01000002.1, from coordinate 70,321 downwards.
ATCCTCAGTCAGGCAGCAGGTTTTTCACCTGAGATTTTAGCCATTTCCATGGAGGAATGGAAAGAAGTTCGCGCAGCCTTTTCAGCCAAAGCCAAATCTTCTCAAACTGAAAAAGAAGTAGAAGAAAGCCTGATTCCAGAAGGATTTGAATTTTTGGCTGATAAAGTGAAGGTAGAGGAAGACTAAAGAAAGATTTCATGATACAATAAGTTTATGAATAGACAACAATTTATTATCATCGCACTGTTTACAGCTGCTGAGACCTATTTTTTCAATGAAGCCTGGATGACTGGTCGCTATATTATGGCAGCCTTTTGGGCCATTTTACTCTTTAGAAATTTTCGAGTCAGTTACTTGATGGGCAAAATAGTAGATGTCATTGACAAGCATTTAAAAGGAAAAGACTAGTCCTCAGCTTCTAGACAAAATCAAAGCCTTTTAGGCTTTTTTTTGTTATACTATAAAAGTATATTTATTGACCTTTTACCGTATTTTCTAGGGAAATCAAGTATGTTTCCAGTAAGAACTGTAAAGGTCTTGAAAAAGAAAGGAACTATCATGTCAGTATTAGAGATCAAAGATCTTCACGTTGAGATTGAAGGAAAAGAAATTTTAAAAGGGGTTAACCTGACCCTGAAAACAGGAGAAATTGCCGCTATCATGGGACCAAATGGTACTGGTAAATCAACTCTTTCTGCCGCTATCATGGGAAATCCAAACTATGAAGTTACCAAAGGTGAAGTTTTGTTTGATGGCGTAAACATCCTTGAGTTGGAAGTGGACGAGCGTGCGCGTATGGGACTTTTCCTTGCTATGCAATATCCATCAGAAATTCCTGGAATTACCAATGCTGAGTTTCTTCGTGCAGCAATGAATGCTGGTAAGGAAGATGATGAAAAGATTTCAGTTCGTGAGTTTATCACTAAGTTAGACGAGAAGATGGAACTGCTCAACATGAAAGAAGAAATGGCAGAGCGTTACCTCAACGAAGGTTTCTCTGGTGGTGAGAAAAAACGTAATGAAATTCTTCAACTCTTGATGTTGGAACCAACTTTTGCCCTTTTGGATGAGATTGACTCTGGTCTTGATATTGACGCCCTTAAAGTTGTTTCTAAAGGTGTTAATGCTATGCGTGGTGAAGGCTTTGGTGCTATGATTATCACTCACTACCAACGTCTTTTGAACTACATCACACCTGATGTGGTACACGTGATGATGGAAGGTCGTGTTGTCCTTTCAGGTGGTCCAGAATTGGCTGCGCGTTTGGAACGTGAAGGATACGCAAAACTAGCTGAAGAACTTGGCTACGATTACAAGGAAGAATTGTAATTCCCTCGTATCTTTTAGGAGAAGTAAATGACTAAAGAAAATATTAAACTTTTTTCAGAAATGCACGCTGAACCAAGCTGGTTGGCTGACCTCCGTCAAAAAGCTTTTGACAAGATTGAGACTTTGGAATTACCAGTTATTGAGCGTGTCAAATTCCACCGTTGGAATCTGGGTGATGGAACGATTACAGAAAGTGAGCCATCAACAAATGTTCCTGATTTCACTGCTTTAGATAACCACTTGAAATTGGTGCAGGTTGGAACTCAAACTGTTTTCGAACAAATTCCAGTTGAGTTGGCTGAACAAGGGGTGGTCTTTACAGACTTCCATTCAGCTTTAGAAGAAATTCCAGAGTTGATCGAAGAATTCTTCATGTCATCTGTTAAGTATGACGATGATAAGTTGGCAGCCTACCACACAGCTTACTTTAACAGTGGGGCTGTACTCTATATTCCAGATAACGTAGAAATCATAGAGCCAATCGAAGGTATTTTCTACCAAGATAGTGATAGCGATGTGCCGTTTAACAAGCATATTATGATTATCGCTGGTAAAAATTCTAAGATTAGTTATCTGGAACGTTTAGAGTCACGTGGTGGAGGTAGTGCTAAGGCAACTGCAAATATCACAGTTGAAGTGATTGCACGTTCTGGTGCTCAAGTGAAGTTTGCTGCGATTGACCGTCTAGGTGAAAACGTCACTGCTTACATTAGCCGTCGTGGTAAATTAGGCAACGATGCAAGTATTGACTGGGCTATCGGTGTCATGAACGAAGGGAACGTCGTTGCGGACTTTGATAGCGACTTGATTGGAAATGGTAGCCATGCGGATCTTAAAGTCGTAGCTCTTTCAAGTGGCCGTCAGGTACAAGGAATTGATACTCGAGTGACTAACTATGGTTGCAACTCAATCGGAAATATCCTCCAACATGGGGTTATTCTTGAGAAAGCGACTTTAACTTTCAACGGTATTGGCCACATCATCAAGGGTGCTAAAGGAGCAGATGCGCAACAAGAAAGTCGTGTTCTCATGCTTTCAGACCAAGCTCGTTCAGATGCCAATCCAATTCTTTTGATTGATGAAAATGACGTAACTGCAGGACACGCGGCTTCTATCGGTCAGGTAGATCCAGAAGATATGTATTACCTCATGAGCCGTGGTTTGGATAAGGCAACTGCAGAACGCTTGGTTGTTCGTGGTTTCCTTGGCTCTGTTATCGTTGAGATTCCAGTCAAGGAAGTTCGTGATGAAATGATTGCAACTATCGAAGAAAAATTGTCAAAACGCTAAGGGGAAGTCGATGTTAGATGTAGAAGTGATTCGCAAGGATTTTCCAATTTTAGACCAGATTGTTAATGATGAACCATTGGTCTATTTGGACAATGCTGCGACGACACAAAAACCACTAGCAGTTCTGGAGACGATTAACCGCTACTATGAGAACGACAATGCCAATGTTCATCGTGGCGTTCATACCTTGGCAGAACGGGCGACAGCTTCTTATGAGGCGGCTCGTGAAACCATTCGTAAGTTTATCAATGCAGGGTCTACAAAGGAAGTTCTCTTTACTAGAGGAACGACAACCAGTCTGAACTGGGTAGCGCGTTATGCTGAGGAAGTCTTGACTGAGGGAGACCAGGTCTTGATTTCCGTCATGGAACACCATTCTAATATCATTCCTTGGCAGGAAGCCTGCCGCAAGACTGGGGCAGAGCTTGTCTATGTTTATCTCAAGGACGGAGCTCTGGATATGGATGATTTGCGAGTTAAATTGACTGATAAGGTTAAGTTTGTCTCCCTTGCTCACGCCTCCAATGTTCTTGGTGTGGTCAATCCAATCAAAGAAATCACCCAATTATCCCATCAAGTTGGAGCTATCATGGTGGTGGATGGTGCTCAGTCTACTCCTCATATGAAGATTGATGTTCAGGATTTGGATGTGGACTTCTTTGCCTTTTCAGGTCACAAGATGGCTGGTCCGACTGGTATCGGTGTTCTTTACGGTAAAGAAAAGTATCTGGAACAAATGTCACCTCTTGAATTTGGTGGCGAAATGATTGATTTCGTCTATGAGCAATCTGCTAGTTGGAAGGAATTGCCATGGAAATTTGAGGCTGGAACTCCTAATATGGCAGGTGCAATTGGACTTGCTGCGGCAGTGGATTATCTGGAAAAGATTGGTATGGATGCTATTGAAGCTCATGAACAGGAATTAATCGCATACGTCTATCCAAAACTGCAGGCGATTGAAGGATTGACTATTTACGGTTCTCAGAACTTGGCTAAACGTTCAGGTGTCATTGCCTTTAACCTAGGCGACCTTCATCCTCACGACCTTGCGACTGCTTTGGATTATGAAGGTGTAGCTGTTCGCGCAGGTCATCATTGCGCTCAACCTTTGCTCCAGTATTTGGAAGTTCCAGCAACAGCCCGAGCAAGTTTTTATATCTACAATACTAAGGCAGATTGTGACAAGCTGGTCGATGCCCTACAAAAGACAAAGGAGTTTTTCAATGGCACTTTCTAAACTAGATAGCCTTTATATGGCAGTGGTAGCGGACCATTCGAAAAATCCACATCATCAAGGGAAGTTGGATGATGCTGAACAAATCAGTCTTAACAATCCAACCTGTGGGGATGTCATCAACCTCTCTGTCAAGTTTAATGCAGATGACTGCTTGGAGGATATCGCTTTTCTAAACTCAGGTTGTACCATCTCGACTGCCTCTGCTAGTATGATGACAGATGCAGTCTTAGGAAAGACCAAGCAAGAAGTTTTAGAACTTGCGACTATTTTTTCTGAAATGGTTCAAGGGCAAAAAGATGAGCGTCAAGACCAACTTGGAGATGCAGCTTTCTTATCAGGCGTTGCCAAATTTCCTCAACGAATCAAGTGTGCAACCCTAGCTTGGAACGCCCTGAAGAAAACAATTGAAAATCAAGAAAATCAGTAAGACAAGTTTCTTTTGTCTTATGAATCATTAGAAATGAAGAAAGAAAGGATATTATGGCTGAAGAAAGAGTAGAACCAAAACCAATTGACCTTGGTGAATATAAATTTGGTTTCCATGATGATGTAAAGCCTGTCCTATCGACAGGAAAAGGATTGAATGAAGATGTCATTCGTGAACTATCAGCTGCAAAGGGAGAACCTGAGTGGATGTTAGAGTTCCGTTTGAAGTCTTACGAAACATTTAAAAAAATGCCCATGCAAACTTGGGGAGCAGACTTGTCAGAGATTGATTTTGATGACTTGATCTACTACCAAAAACCATCTGATAAACCAGCCCGTTCTTGGGATGATGTTCCTGAAAAGATTAAAGAAACCTTTGAACGTATTGGGATTCCAGAAGCTGAGCGTGCTTATCTAGCTGGTGCCTCTGCCCAGTACGAGTCAGAAGTGGTTTACCACAATATGAAGGAAGAGTTCCAGAAATTGGGGATTATCTTTACAGATACGGATTCTGCTCTTAAAGAATACCCAGACTTGTTTAAACAATACTTTGCCAAGTTGGTACCACCAACAGATAACAAGTTGGCTGCCCTTAACTCAGCAGTATGGTCAGGTGGAACCTTTATCTACGTACCAAAAGGGGTCAAGGTAGATATTCCACTTCAAACCTACTTCCGTATCAATAACGAAAATACTGGTCAGTTTGAACGTACTTTGATTATCGTTGATGAAGGAGCAAGTGTCCACTACGTAGAGGGCTGTACAGCACCAACTTATTCAAGTAACAGCTTGCATGCGGCCATCGTAGAAATCTTTGCCTTGGATGGAGCTTATATGCGTTATACAACCATCCAAAACTGGTCTGATAACGTTTATAACTTGGTAACGAAACGTGCTAAAGCTCAAAAGGATGCCACGGTTGAGTGGATTGATGGAAACTTGGGTGCCAAAACAACTATGAAATACCCATCTGTTTACCTAGATGGAGAAGGGGCGCGTGGTACCATGCTTTCGATCGCTTTTGCCAATGCAGGGCAACACCAGGATACTGGAGCTAAGATGATCCACAACGCTCCACATACTAGCTCGTCTATCGTATCTAAATCCATCGCTAAAGGTGGAGGAAAGGTTGACTACCGTGGACAAGTAACCTTTAACAAAAACTCTAAGAAATCTGTTTCTCACATCGAGTGTGACACCATTATCATGGATGACTTGTCAGCATCAGATACTATTCCATTTAATGAAATCCACAACTCACAAGTTGCTTTGGAACACGAAGCCAAGGTTTCTAAGATTTCAGAAGAACAACTCTATTACCTCATGAGTCGTGGATTGTCAGAATCTGAGGCAACTGAGATGATTGTCATGGGATTTGTTGAACCCTTCACTAAAGAACTTCCAATGGAATACGCCGTTGAGCTCAACCGCTTGATTAGCTATGAAATGGAAGGGTCAGTCGGATAAAATTTGATTTTAGATTTACTCAAAATCAAGGACTTTGAAGATGAACTTGTGACAACAAGAAACTGAGAAAAAATATTTTAAGAACAGAAAAACGCATGATATCAGGAGTTCAAAAAAACTTGATATTATGCGTTTTATTGTGGGAAGATTTATTGCATTCTCTCATGAAATGGAGTTTTTTCCTAAGCGCTTTTGATTTTTGATATATTTTTGTGAAGACGAAGTAAGACAATATATAAAATAGTCAGTTCAAGACATGATATAGTTGCTTAGTTTAAAATAAGCATGGTCTAATAAATCTATGGCATATAGTAGAGATTTTAAACAAGGAGCCTTAGATTACATCAAAAAGGACCACAGCCATGTCGAGGCAGCCAAAGTTTTTGATGTTGGCGTCAGAACTTTCTTCACGTGGGAACAGAAAGACGTGAACAAGTACACTTAGAGAGGAAAAAGCGAGTCGTCAAAAACCGAAAGATTCCTTTAGAAGAATTGAAAGCCTTTGTAGAGGCTCATCCAGACGCTTTTTTACGGGAAATTGCGGTACATTTTGATTGCGCTGTTCCTTCAGTATGGACAGCTTTAAAGCAATTCATGTCACTTTAAAAAAGACGATTAGCTCTAAGGAACAAGATCTAGAGAAAGTCGCTGAGTTTCTTGATATTTTGAATAGCCTAAAAGATTTACCAATCGTATATAATGACGAAACGGAAATCGACCGCTACCTCTATCGTTCTTATGCACGGGCTCCTAGAGGGGAGAAAGTCTATGAAAAGATTAGCGGACGGCGTTTTGAGCGGACTTCAATTGCTGCAGGACAAGTAGACAGAGAGTTTATAGCTCCCATGATTTACAAGGAAAGTATGACAATCGATTTCTTTGTGGAGTGGTTTAAAACGCAACTCCTGCCTGCTTTGAAGACACCTCATGTCATTGTTATGGACAATGCTAGTTTTCATCTCAAGCATATCTTGGATGAACTTTACCTTCAAGATAAACACTTTTTCTTACCTTTACCACCTTATTTACCAGATTTGAATCCTATTGAGCAAGCTTGGCTATCTTGAAAAAGAAAGTGACTGATTTATTAAGGGAAGTTCCAAATATTTTTGAATGTTTGGAACGCTTTTTTAAAACTAAATGACTATAATTATAAAATGCTTATTGATTTTGATTTAAAATGACTCAAAAAGCCGTTGCACAACGGTTTTTTGTTATAATTAAATGAAGAATGTAGAATTAAAGGAGAAAAACATGACATTTGAAGAGATCCTGCCTGGATTAAAGGCTAAGAAAAAATATGTACGAATTGGTTGGGGAGGGGCTGAAAACTATGTCCAACTTTTTGACACTATTGAACAAAACGGAGTTGCACTTGAAGTGACGCCTTACTTCCTAATCAACGTTTCTGGCGAAGGAGAAGGTTTTTCTATGTGGAGCCCGACACCTTGTGATGTTTTGGCGACGGATTGGGTAGAAGTGCATGACTAGGCGTGTACTCATTACAGGGGTAAGTTCAGGTATCGGATTGGCTCAAGCTCGCCTTTTTTTAGAGGAGGGCTATAAAGTCTACGGAGTGGACCAAGGTGAAAATCCACTATTACAGGGTGATTTCCATTTTTTACAGAGAGATTTGACCTTGGACTTAGAGCCTATTTTTGACTGGTGTCCTCAGGTTGATGTTTTGTGCAATACTGCGGGAATTTTGGACGATTATAAACCACTTTTGGAACAGACAGCGCAGGAAATTCAAGAAATTTTTGAAATTAACTATCTGACTCCTGTTGAGTTGACTCGGTATTATTTGACACAAATGTTAGAGAATAAAGAGGGAATCATTATCAATATGTGCTCCATTGCTTCAAGCCTAGCTGGTGGAGGTGGTCATGCCTATACTTCCTCTAAGCACGCCTTGGCTGGATTTACAAAGCAGTTGGCTATAGACTATGCAGAAGCTGGGATTCAGGTCTTTGGGATTGCTCCAGGAGCAGTCAAGACGGGTATGACCGCTGCCGACTTTGAACCAGGTGGTTTAGCGGACTGGGTGGCTAGTGAAACGCCAATCAAACGCTGGATTGAATCAGAGGAAGTGGCAGAAGTCAGTCTCTTTTTGGCCAGTGGAAAGGCATCTGCCATGCAGGGACAAATTCTGACAATAGATGGTGGCTGGTCTTTGAAGTAGGAGGATCTGATGGAAATTAAAAGACACTTTGGAGTCTACGCTGTTTGCTTTGAAAATGGGAAGTTACTCTGCATTGAAAAAACGAGAGGCCCTTATCAACATCGGTATGATTTACCTGGAGGCAGTCAGCAACTTGGAGAAGGACTGACGGAAACGCTGACTAGAGAAGTTATGGAAGAGACGGGATATACTGTTAAAAGTTACTCCAATCCTCGAATCTACGATGTTTTTGTCAGGGAAGAGTTAAAAAATTTTATAGTTCACCATGTCATGGTTTTGTATGATGTAGAAATGAATGAGAGTGCACCTCAAGTTACGACTTCGGAAGCTGTGTCTGATGGTGCGAATGATTCACTTGGATATATTTGGATGGATATTCAAGAGATTACAGAAGAAAATGTATCGCCATTAGTCTTGAAGGTTAAGTCTGAATTATTAGGACTTCCAGAACTGGACAAGACTTCTTACATGAATTGGAAAGTGAAGTAGGGGGATAATGGAACTATTTAAAACATGGAAGAAAAATATGGTTCTCTATGGTCTTAAATCTCAAATTGGAACTGTCTACCGAAACAATGATAGGACAACAAGTTTTTATGATGTTGGGAATTTTCTATACCTAGCAGGGGACTTGGATTCCAGATTTTGGGAAGATTTTGTTAGAAAATATGGTTTAGATTATAAGATTATTATTTCAGAAAATACTAATTGGCAAGATTTTCTGCATCGAAAAGTGGGGCTAAATTCTTTTACTCGCTATTCTTTTAAAGATAAGGCAAATTTTCAAGTTAAATTTCTAAATGATCTAGTTACTCATTTAGAGGAAGATTACAATATTGTGCCTATTAATAATCATATTTATAACTGCTTTTCTACGGAAGAATGGTCACAGGATTTACAGGGGGATTTTGAGTCCTATCAGGATTTTGTTTTAAAAGGTGGATTTGGCTTTGTGATTCTTAAAAATAATGAACTGATTGCTGGGATTTCCTCAGGGTTAGTTTACCGTGAAGCAGTTGAAGTGGAAGTTGCAACTAGACCAAACGAACAAGGAAATGGATTTGCTAAAAAGCTTGGTGCTGCAATGATTCTAGAGAGTTTAAATAGAGATATGTTTCCACTTTGGGATGCTCATAACGAGGCTTCCAAAAAAGTAGCAGAATTTTTAGGATATGAGTTAGCTGAACCTTATGAAGCTTTTGAACTAGAGAAAAGTTTCATATAATTATATATGATATTGTATCTTTTAAGACGAGGTGAATGGCTATGAAAAATCAACTTGCTCTTAGCGGAGAACAAATTGTTGAAAAAATTTATCCTCAACTATTGCACCACGTCTGTATGATTCGTGGGGAATACTTGTTGAGAGAGCTTAATCAAAACATCCTATTACCAAGTTGTCAGCAATTTGTAAAAGATTATCTAGAGACTATCTGCTCCTTGTACTCAGATGAGGAGATCTGGTATCGTTTTTCTGAATTAACGAATACAGAAGCCAATTGTTTAGTGGGGACTAGAGAGTTTTTTGACGAAGGGCATCCCTTGTTTGGCTATAGAGGAACAAGGCGTTTACTGGCGTGCTTGGATGAATTTCAGGATGAAGCAAATGTCGTTACAGATGTTTATCAAACCAATCCCAATCTGTCTCTTATTTTTCCTTTTGTCAATGATGCCGACCAGTTAAAGGAAGCTATTAGAGTATTGCGTCAGCAGGGTTTTACTGGGAAAATTGCCACGATGATTGAATTACCGTCAGCTTATTTTGACTTGGACAGAATAATGGAAACGGGCATTTCAAAGATTGTAGTTGGAATGAATGATTTGACTTCCTTTGTTTTTGCGACTGTGAGAAACAGTCAATGGCATGATATGGAAAATCCAATTATGTTAGATATGTTGAGACAGATGAAGGATAAAGCAAGGAAGAACAAGATTGATTTTGCTGTAGCAGGCTATCTGAACACTTCTTTTATACAAAAAATGAATCAGATGGATATCGAATGCATTCTCCATTACAGTTCTATTCCAGATATTTTTAATTTAGAGATTGACCATCCAGACCATCTCAAACACATAAAAGAAGAAAGTAAAAAATTACAAAGGAGATACCTATGACACCGCAAGAAATGTGGAATGCCTACAAGAAAATCAATCCTTCGATTGGAGATGAAATCGATGCTTGGGCTTTTGGAGTGGAAGCAGATCTCTTGGCAGATTTGGTTTTAAAAGGAGAAAAGACAGCAACAGCGTCAGCCTATGACCTCTACGCACTAGAAGATGAACCCCTTCCGCAAGTAGGAACCTTTGACGTCATTTTAGACAGTCAAAATCAGGCTGTCTGTATTGTTGAAATTACAAAGGTTTCCGTTCAGCCTTTCAATCAAGTGTCAGCTGACCATGCCTTCAAAGAAGGGGAAGGTGACAAATCCATAGCCTATTGGCGTCAGGTTCATGAGGATTTTTTCGCCGAGTGGTTGAGAGAAGCAGGACTGACTTTTACACCTGAAAGCAAGGTTGTTTTAGAAGAATTTCGCAAGGTCTACCCCCTGTAGACTATTAGAAGGAAGAAAGTTTTGGAAATCGCTGTCCAATCCTTTTTTCTTAGGCAAAACATGTTATAATAAGTTTGTTTGAAGAAGAGCAGCAGCTCTTAAACTTAGAATAGGAGAAAACTATGCAAGCAGTTGAACATTTTATTAAGCAATTTGTTCCTGAACACTATGATTTATTTTTAGACTTGAGTCGTGAGACCAAGACGTTTTCTGGGAAGGTGACCATCACTGGTCAAGCACAGAGTGACCGTATTTCCCTTCATCAAAAAGACTTGGAAATCGCTTCTGTAGAAGTTGCAGGTCAAGCTCGTCCATTTACGGTTGATCATGACAATGAAGCCCTTCATTTTGAACTTGCGGAAGCAGGTCAAGTTGAAGTGGTTATCGCTTTCTCAGGAAAAATTACAGACAACATGACAGGGGTTTACCCATCTTACTACACAGTTGATGGAGTCAAGAAGGAAGTCTTGTCTACTCAGTTCGAGAGCCATTTTGCGCGTGAAGCTTTCCCATGTGTGGATGAGCCAGAAGCTAAAGCAACTTTTGACCTCTCTCTACGTTTTGACCAAGCCGAAGGTGAATTGGCCTTGTCTAATATGCCAGAAATCGATGTTGAAAATCGTAAGGAAACAGGTATCTGGAAGTTTGAGACAACACCTCGCATGTCTTCTTACTTGTTGGCCTTTGTTGCGGGTGATTTGCAAGGTGTGACGGCTAAGACTAAAAACGGTACTCTTGTAGGTGTTTACTCAACGAAAGCCCACCCACTATCTAACCTTGATTTCTCACTGGATATCGCTGTTCGCTCAATCGAGTTTTACGAAGATTACTATGGAGTTAGGTACCCAATCCCTCAATCTCTCCACATCGCCCTTCCTGACTTCTCGGCTGGAGCTATGGAAAACTGGGGTCTGGTGATCTACCGTGAAGTTTACTTGGTTGTGGATGAGAACTCTACCTTTGCCAGCCGTCAACAAGTTGCCCTTGTTGTAGCCCATGAATTGGCTCACCAATGGTTTGGTAACCTTGTTACTATGAAATGGTGGGATGACCTTTGGCTCAATGAAAGCTTTGCTAATATGATGGAGTACGTCTGTGTGGATGCCATTGAGCCAAGCTGGAATATCTTTGAAGATTTCCAAACAGGTGGTGTTCCGTCTGCCTTGAAACGTGATGCGACTGATGGTGTTCAGTCTGTTCACGTCGAAGTTAAACATCCAGATGAAATCAATACGCTCTTTGATGGCGCTATCGTCTATGCCAAAGGAAGTCGTCTTATGCACATGCTTCGCCGTTGGCTAGGTGATGCCGATTTTGCCAAAGGTTTGCATGCCTACTTTGAAAAACATCAATACAGCAATACAATTGGTCGTGACCTTTGGGATGCTCTTGGTCAAGCGTCTGGACGTGATGTCGCAGCCTTCATGGATTCTTGGTTGGAACAACCTGGTTATCCAGTTCTCACTGTCAAAGTTGAAAATGATGTCTTGAAGATTTCACAAAGACAATTCTTTATCGGTGAGCACGAAGATAAGAACCGTCTCTGGGTTGTGCCACTAAACAGCAACTGGAAAGGCTTGCCTGATACACTTGAAACTGAAAGTATCGAAATCCCTGGCTATGCAGCCCTTCTTGCTAAAAACAAAACAGCACTTCGCCTCAACACAGAAAATACAGCCCACTACATTACTGACTATCAAGGAGACTTGTTAGATGCTGTTCTTGCTGAGCTAGAGACACTTGATAACACAAGCAAACTGCAAATTGTTCAAGAACGTCGCTTGCTTGCTGAGGCAGGGCACATTTCTTATGCAGACTTGCTCCCAGTCCTTGATAAACTTGCCAAGGAAGAGTCTTACCTTGTTGTTTCAGCTGTTTCTCAAGTGATTTCGGCCCTTGAGCGCTTTATCGATGAAGGAACAGAAGCTGAAACAGCCTTCAAAGCACTAGTTGCTAAATTAGCTCGTCACAACTATGACCGTCTTGGTTTTGAAGCTAAAGATGGCGAATCAGATGAGGATGAATTGGTTCGTCAGTTGGCTGTTTCGATGATGATTCGCTCAAATGATGCAGAAGCTAGTCAAGTCGCTAGCCAAATCTTAGCGACTTACAGGGAGAATCTTGCAGGACTTCCAGCAGCTATTCGCTCACAAGTTCTGATCAATGAGATGAAACATCATGAGACTAAAGACTTGTTAGCACTTTATCTTGATACCTATACTCACGCAACAGATGCGGTCTTTAAACGTCAGTTGGCAGCGGCTCTTGCCTATAGTACAGATGCGGATAATATCCAAACCTTGATTGCTTCTTGGAAGGACAAATTTGTGGTTAAACCACAGGACTTGTCTGCTTGGTATTACCAATTCTTAGGTCATCAAGCAACTCAGGAAACAGCTTGGTCTTGGGCGCGTGAAAACTGGGCTTGGATTAAGGCAGCTCTTGGAGGAGATATGAGCTTTGATAGCTTTGTTATCCTTCCTGCTCACGTATTTAAGACTCAGCAACGTTTGGCAGAGTACAAGGAATTCTTTGAGCCACAACTTTCTGACCTTGCTCTTAGCCGTAACATCGGTATGGGAATCAAGGAAATTGCAGCGCGTGTTGACTTGATTAACCGTGAAAAAGCTGCAGTGGAAGCAGTCGTTCTTCAATACGAAAATGCATAAATAAGCCTAAAATAAAAAGAAAACTCAGCTATCTCATGTAAAATGCAGAGAGTTGAGTTTTTTTTAAGGCAAATTTGGTATAATAGTTTTAATAAGGAGGAGTTTCTCATGATAAAAATCTTATTGGTTGAGGATGACCTAGGTCTGTCAAATTCAGTATTTGACTTTTTAGACGATTTTGCGGATGTTATGCAGGTATTTGATGGGGAAGAGGGTCTCTACGAAGCTGAAAGTGGTGTCTATGACTTGATTTTGCTGGATTTGATGTTGCCAGAAAAAAATGGTTTCCAAGTCTTAAAAGAATTGCGTGAAAAGGGAATTACGACACCAGTTCTGATTATGACTGCCAAGGAAAGTTTGGATGACAAAGGACATGGATTTGAACTGGGAGCGGATGATTATCTGACCAAGCCTTTCTACCTAGAAGAACTCAAAATGCGGATTCAGGCCCTTCTCAAACGTTCAGGTAAGTTTAATGAAAATACGCTATCTTATGGAGATATTCTCATCAATTTATCAACCAATACCGTTAAGGTTGAAGATACTCCAGTCGAATTGCTGGGGAAAGAGTTCGATTTACTAGTTTATTTCCTTCAAAATCAAAATGTTATTTTGCCTAAGACGCAGATTTTTGATCGTCTATGGGGATTTGATAGTGACACAACGATTTCAGTTGTCGAAGTTTATGTTTCAAAAATCCGTAAGAAATTAAAAGGAACCACTTTTGCAGAGAATTTGCAAACCTTGCGCAGTGTTGGGTATATTTTAAAAGATGTTCAGTAAACTAAAAAAAACATGGTATGCGGATGATTTTAGTTATTTTATCCGCAACTTTGGTGTCTTCACTCTGATTTTCTCTACAATGACTCTGATTATTTTGCAGGTCATGCATTCGAGTCTCTATACTTCGGTGGATGATAAACTCCACGGACTGAGTGAAAATCCTCAAGCAGTTATTCAACTGGCAGTGAATAGGGCAACAGAAGAGATTAAAGATTTAGAAAATGCTAGGGCGGACGCTAGTAAAGTAGAAATAAAACCTAATGTCAGTTCCAATACGGAAGTCATTCTCTTTGATAAGAACTTTACTCAACTTCTTTCTGGAAATCGATTTTTGGGCTTGGATAAGATTAAGTTAGAGAAGAAAGAACTAGGACATATCTATCAGATTCAGGTTTTTAATAGCTATGGACAGGAAGAAATCTATCGCATGATTTTGATGGAAACCAATATCAGTTCGGTTTCAACCAATATCAAGTATGCTGCTGTCTTGATAAATACCAGTCAGTTGGAGCAGGCCAGTCAAAAGCATGAGCAATTGATTGTGGTCGTGATGGCTAGTTTCTGGATTTTGTCTTTGCTTGCCAGTCTCTATCTAGCTAGGGTCAGTGTTCGTCCTCTGCTTGAGAGTATGCAGAAGCAACAGTCCTTTGTGGAAAATGCCAGTCATGAGTTACGGACTCCACTTGCAGTTTTGCAAAATCGCTTAGAGACCCTCTTTCGTAAGCCAGAAGCTACCATTATGGATGTGAGTGAAAGCATTGCATCGAGTTTGGAAGAAGTCCGAAATATGCGGTTTTTGACGACAAACTTGTTGAATTTAGCTCGGAGAGATGATGGGATTAAGCCGGAACTTGCAGAAGTTCCAACCAGTTTTTTCAATACGACTTTCACAAACTATGAGATGATTGCTTCTGAAAATGACCGTGTCTTTCGTTTTGAAAATCGGATCCATCGTCCGATTGTCACAGATCAGCTTCTCTTGAAGCAGTTGATGACCATCCTATTTGATAATGCTGTCAAGTATACTGAAGAGGATGGTGAGATTGATTTTCTTATCTCGGCGACCGATCGTAATCTGTATTTGCTAGTTTCCGATAATGGAGTCGGTATTTCGACAGAAGATAAGAAGAAAATTTTTGATCGTTTTTATCGAGTCGACAAGGCTAGAACCCGTCAAAAAGGTGGTTTTGGTTTAGGATTGTCCCTAGCCAAGCAAATTGTAGATGCCTTAAAAGGAACCATTACTGTTAAAGATAATAAGCCAAAGGGAACAATCTTTGAAGTGAAGATTGCCATCCACACATCATCTAAAAAGAAAAAATAAACATATCGCTCCGGATGGGGCGATATTTTGTATTATGTGACTTTCGGTCCGTCTCACTAAGTCAGGTGTGAGACAGGCAAACCACCCACTATGCGGGTGCGCGTCGAAGGTTATACCAAAAAAACTCCGAACGCGATACAATAAAGGTGTTAAAGCCAATTGTAAAGCGAAAGGAGAAAAATATGGCACAAAAGGCTCATAGTTTATCGCACACAAAGTGGCACTGTTCTATCATATTGTGTTCACCCCTAAGTATAGACGAAAAGTCATCTATAATCAATATCGAAGTAGTTTAGGCGAAATATTTCATCGTTTGTGTAGTTATAAAGGAGTTGAAATTATCCAGTGAATGATTTCTTCACGAGTATGAAAATTTGAGAACTAGTAAAGCATGATATAGTACTAGAGAAATTAAGTGTAAAAGAATATGAGGATTCTTTTAGGGATAGTAGTAAGTAATACTAAAGCTTCTTTAAGATGCAAGTGACGAGTCAAGAGCAATAAGGCTTGAGCAAAGTGAAAGTCAGCGTCTTTAGGCGCTGGTTGGTAATTTAGGCAATAATTAAAATGATATAAAAATCTTGACAGATAAACTTAAAAAAGGTAAACTATTTACTGGTTAATTAAATGGTTAAATAACCGGTTTAGAAAAATTGTTTAACCGAGAAAAAGAAGTTAAGAAAAAGCTTCATCATTTATTGAAATGAGGGATTTATGAAATTCAGTAAAAAATATATAGCAGCTGGATCAGCTGTTATCGTATCCTTGAGTCTATGTGCATATGCACTAAACCAGCATCGATCGCAGGAAAATAAGGACAATAATCGTGTTTCTTATGTGGATGGTAGTCAGCCCAGTCAGAAAAGTGAAAACTTGACACCAGACCAGGTCAGCCAAAAAGAAGGAATTCAGGCTGAGCAAATTGTCATCAAAATTACAGATCAGGGCTATGTGACGTCACACGGTGACCACTATCATTACTATAACGGGAAAGTTCCTTATGATGCTCTCTTTAGTGAAGAACTTCTGATGAAGGATCCAAACTACCAACTTAAAGATGGAGATATTGTCAATGAGGTCAAGGGTGGCTACATTATCAAGGTCAATGGAAAATATTATGTCTACCTGAAAGATGTAGCTCATGCTGATAATGTTCGAACCAAGGATGAAATCAATCGTCAAAAACAAGAACATGTCAAAGATAATGAGAAGGTCAGCTCTGATGTTGCTGTAGCAAGGTCTCAGGGACGCTATACGACAGATGATGGTTATGTCTTTAATCCAGCTGATATTATCGAAGATACTGGTGATGCTTATATCGTTCCTCACGGAGGTCACTACCACTATATTCCAAAAAGTGATTTGTCTGCTAGTGAATTAGCAGCAGCAAAAGCTCATTTAGCTGGCAAAAATACGCAACCGAGCCAGTTAAGCTATTCTTCAGCAGCTAGTGACAATAATACGCAATCTGTAGCACAAGGCTCAACTAGCAAGCCAGCAAATAAAGCTGAAAATCTCCAAAGTCTTTTGAAAGAACTCTATGATTCACCTAGTGACCAACGTTACAGTGAATCAGATGGCTTAGTCTTTGACCCTGCTAAGATTATCAGTCGTACACCAAATGGAGTTGCGATTCCACATGGCGACCATTACCACTTTATTCCTTACAGCAAGCTTTCTCCTTTAGAAGAAAAGATTGCCAGAATGGTGCCTATCAGTGGAACTGGTTCTACAGTTTCTACAAATGAAAAACCTCATGAAATAGTGTCTAGTCTAGGAAGTCTTTCAAGTAGTCCATCTACTTTGAATCATGCCTCATTACTTACAAATAAGCCTATCTCTTCAACATCTGATGGTTATATCTTTAATCCTAAAGATATTGTCGAAGAAACTGCTACAGCTTATATTGTAAGACATGGTGATCATTTCCATTACATTCCAAAATCGACCGTAATTGGACAACCGACTCTTCCAAATAATGGTCTAACAACACCTTCGCCATCTCTTGCAGCCAATCCTAGTGTTTCACATGAGGAACATGAAGAAGATGGGCACGGCTTTGATGCTAATCGTATTATTGCGGAAGATGCGGCAGGCTTTGTCATGACTCATGGTAACCACAATCATTACTTCTTCAAGAAGGACTTGTCAGCAGAGCAAATTAAGGCAGCGCAAGACCACTTGAAAGGGGTAAATACAGCTACACCAAATCCAGCTCATGATGACGATCACGATGGCGATGAGCATGACCACCATCATGGTGAAGATCACGATCACGGTTTTGATGCCGATCGTGTCATTAGTGAGGATGATCAAGGATTTATCATGAGTCACGGAGACCACAATCATTACTTCTTCAAAAAGGATTTGACAGCTGATCAAATTAAGGAAGCTCAGGAACATTTGAAAACACATCATGATGCAGAGCCTGTTCAACCACTTGCAAAATCTGTTGAATCATTCTCTAAAGATGCTAGTGATGAAGAAAAAATAGCTTATATTTCTAAGACCTATGGGGTTCCACTTGAAGCTATTAGAATTTCAAAAGGTTTCTTTGTATTTAATAATCCTGACCAAGCCTACGATCCAACTCATATCCATCCCTATGCTGTTCGTAAGGAACACGTTCGACTTCCACTCCAAACTGGAAATCCTGAACTTGATTTCCTAAATGAACTTTATACGACTGCCTTACGTGATCGCGTATCACCTTATCGTTTGCAGGTTGAAAACGGCAGTTTTGTGATCCCTCATGGAGACCACAATCACTACATCAAGGTTCAAACTAAGGGCTATGAAGTAGCCTTGAAAAACAAAATTCCAGCCCTGAAATCCAACTATCAGCCTGGGGCCTTTGATGAGAAAACAGTTTTAGCAAAAGTAGATCAACTTCTTGCTGAAAGTCGAAACGTCTATAAAGACGATCCAATCAAACAAAGACAGATTGAGTTAGCCTTAGGACAGTTTACTGAAAATATGAAGAAACTAGCAACTAACTCTACAGCAGGTTATCTTGCGACACTTGATCTCTTTGATAAGCAATATATCCATATTGATGAAAGTGTCAAACCTGTTGAAACAAGTGCTTTAGATAAGAAATATCAGGCCTTGATCGATAAAATCAATACACTAGATACTGACTCTTATGGACTTCCTAAAAAAGACCTTCTCGTTCGACTCCAAGAGGCTAAGTTGGCTAAAGATGAAGCTGCTTTAGTAGCAGTTGAATCACAACTTCAAGCTCTTCAAGACTTTAATGATCGTACTGGTGATACAACAGTGGAATATATCAAGTACTTCTATGAGCATGTAACTGATGGTCGTTTAAGTGATGAGCTTCGTAGTAAAGTAGCTAATTTGACTTTTACTTTATATCAATCTCAATCCTTCCGTAAGGCTGTGGACTTGAATAAACTGTTCCCAAGCATTTACCAAACAAAACAAGAAGTAGAAGAGGCTTTGAAAAATCAGCCAGCTTCTACAAAAGTAAATGAAACAGTTTTAGATAAAGAAACAGTTGATAACCAATCTGCTAAGCAAGCGATTTATGAATTTTTGAAAGATCTTTATCCTGATCTTAAAAAAGAAGAGCATGTCAATCATGTTAGCAAGGAAGAAGTAGAAAGTCTCTTGAGCAAGGCAAATCAACTCTTGGAGCAAATCCAAGAAGAAGGAATCAGACAATCTTTGGCAGAAGAAGTAGAAAATCTCAAAGCTGCTACAAACAAGGCTGATGCAGACTTGGATGAAGTAAACAGCCAGGTGAAAGATGTTTTGACTCGTATCGCTAGTGCTCTTCAACAAGAGAAAGAAAATGCTGAACAAGATCCTCAGACACTTGTACTCTATCAAAAACTCTACGATATTCTCATATCGCTTCACTCTTATTTAGAAAGTAATAATGGTTCTGATGAGGACTTTGATAAAGTGGATGCATTACTAGATCAACTTTCTGCTAAGAGTAAAGACAAAGCAGCTTTACTTGAATTGACAAAAGCTATTCTAGTTTTGAATCACCAAATCCAGTCAAAATCAAGCACAAGCGAAGAAACAAATCCAGCAAGAAATGCCGAGGCAAATGGAGATAACACCAGTGCTGAGAACCAACCAAACGCAACTGCAGAATCTAACAGTGAAACTGCTAGCGACGAAAACAAACCGAGCAACGCAACAGATTCTAAACCTGCTGAATCAGCTTCAGAAAAGGAAACAACAGAGTATACAACAAGTACTGGAAACTAAGAAAAACCAGCAGAATAAAAAAGTTGGTAGATAAAAAAGTTTGTGGTCGTAGATCTAGGAGATTTTCCCATTCAAGGCTGTTTCCTATTTCTCATTGTAATTATAAACCATGGCAACATAAGAAAACGAGCATTTCCTGCTCTTTGTCAACTGTAGTGGGTTGAAGAAAAGCTAAGCTCGAGAAAGGACAAATTTCGTCCTTTCTTTTTTGATGTTCAGAGCGATAAAAATCCGTTTTTTGAAGTTTTCAAAGTTCCGAAAACCAAAGGCATTGCGCTTGATAAGTTTGATGAGATTATTGGTCGCTTCCAGTTTGGCGTTAGAATAGTGTAGTTGAAGGGCGTTGACAATTTTCTCTTTATCTTTAAGGAAGGTTTTAAAGACAGTCTGAAAAAAGAGGATGAACCTGCTTTAGATTGTCCTCAATGAGTCCAAAAAATTTCTCTGGTTCCTTATTCTGAAAGTGAAAAAGCAAGAGCTGATAGAGATGATAGTGGTGTTTCAAGTCTTCTGAATAGCTCAAAAGCTTGTCAAGAATCTCTTTATTGGTTAAGTGCATATGAAAAGTAGGGCGATAAAATCGCTTATCACTGAGTTTACGACTATCTTGTTGAATGAGCTTCCAGTAACGTTTGATGGCTTTGTATTCATGGGATTTTCGATCGAACTGATTCATGATTTGAACACGGACACGACTTATAGCACGGCTGAGATGTTGGATAATATGGAAACGATCTAGAACGATTTTAGCACATGGGAGTGAAACAGTCTGGGAGACTGTTTCAGCCTGAGCCTAGAAATTCGAAAGCGAAGCTGTTTAGCTAAGGCATAGTAGGGACTAAACATATCCATAGTAATGATTTTCACTCGACATCGGACGGCTCTATCATATTTAAGAAAGTGATCACGAATGACAGCTTGTGTTCTACCCTCAAGAACAGTGATGATGTTGAGATTATCAAAATCTTGTGCAATAAAACTCATCTTTCCCTTAGTGAAGGCATACTCGTCCCAGGACATAATCTCAGGAAGACGAGAAAAATCATGCTTAAAGTGGAAATCATTGAGCTTTCGAATGACAGTTGAAGTTGAAATGGAAAGCTGATGGGCAATATCGGTCATAGAAGTCTTTTCAATTAACTTTTGAGCAATTTTTTGATTGATAATACGAGGAATTTGGTGATTCTTCTTGACGAGTGAGGTCTCGGCGACCATCATTTTCGAGCAATGATAGCACTTGAAACGACGCTTTCTAAATAGAATTCTAGTAGGCATACCGGTCGTTTTGAGGTAAGGAATCTTAGAAGGTTTTTGAAAGTCATATTTTTTCATTTGACTTCCACAATAAGGACAAGATGGAGCATCGTAGTCCAGTTTGGCGATGATTTCTTTGTGTGTATCCCTATTGATGATATCTATAATTTGAATATTAGGGTCTTTAATGTCTAGTAGTTTTGTGATAAAATGTAATTGTTCCATATGATTCTTTCTAATGAGTTGTTTGATCGCTTTTCATTATAGGTCATATGGGACTTTTTTCTACCCTAAAATAGGCTCCATAATATCTATAGGGATTTACCCACTACAAATATTATAGAGCCGCATTTCCAACTGAGGAGGTGCTCGTTTTTTGATAGTTAGAAGTAGTTTTTATCCGTCTATTTAGAGTTGATTACAAATGATCTTGAAAGAAATTATTGACTTGAATGTGGATATAAGATTTATTCACTGATTATAATGTTTAAATAGCGCTCCAAAGCAAAGAATTATCCTCATGAGTATGAATCTTATAAATTAACTAGCTCCAAACCGTGTTCTGTTATGCGATAGATGATCGAGCAAACTTCTTTTAAGAAACGACGGTCATGCGAAACAGTGATGAGACCACCAGGATAGGTGGCAAAGAGTTTTCTGATTTGGGGTTGAGAAGTGGGAGAAAAGTTTCGTGTAGGTTCATCCAGCAGGAGAAAGTTGGGTTTGCGCAAGACTAAATCCAAAAGCAGGAGTTTACCCTGTTGCCCGCCAGATAAGGAGCGAATTTGATACTGCATTTCTGGATAACTGAAATTGAGACTGGCTAGGTGAGATTGGATTTTTTGTAGTTCCTCTTTTTCCCCAGTTTTGCTGAGATAGGCTATTGGGGATAAATCTAATTGTAGTTTTTTATGGTAATCTTGTGGCATAACACCAAGTGAAATCTCTCTTTTGGCACTTAGTAGTTGCTGTAACTTGGCTAACAGAGTTGATTTTCCAACACCATTTGGGCCGATGATACCAATTTTTTCTTGGCCACGGATAGTTAGTTGTAGTTCTTGCACCAAAATTCGCTCGCCAATGGACAAATTTTCTTTTTCCAGTTGGATTAATACTTTAGAAGTCGCTAATGGCTGTATATCTGAGAAGAAAAGTCTGATTTCTTCCTCTTCAAGTGGTTTTTGGGTCATGGACTGAGCTATCTTTTCAAAGCGTTTTTCTTGAGAGAGAACATTTTTCATTTTTTTAGCCAATAGGCGACCGGCAGTACTGTCTTTAGTAGCTCGAAGCGCAGTTTCTACATTTTGCTTGACTCGCCGATGTTTTTCCATGGTTTTATCGTAGGCTCTTTGGTCGTTGGCTGCTTGCTGGCTTTGTCTGGCCAAATTAGCCTTTCTCTGCTCACTATTACTATCATAGTCTAAATGCTCTACTAGTGTTTCCGCTTCTTTACGGTGCTTGACCAGTCGCAAGTGGACAATAGTGTCTGCCGTTTCAGAAAGAAAGTCCTCATCATGGGAAATGAAAATAACGGTTTGCCTAATCTTTCGAATCTGACCTTTTAGCCAGTCAACCGTCTCAAGGTCTAGGTCATTTGAAGGTTCATCTAAAAATAGAATCTCAAAGGGTTTGGCTAACTCATGGATGAGCTGAATTTTCAAAGCTTCGCCCCCCGAAAGGCTTCCAATCTCTTGAACGCTAGCGAAACGGTTGCTATCAAAGTGTAACTCCTCAGCCAAACGATAGAGGATACTGTAGTCTAAATCAGCAAAATCCAAAAAGAAGTAGTCGTGTAGACTTTTCTTTTTCAGCTCTTCGGGGAGTTTTTGAGGAATGTAGGCTATTGATTGATAATCAGATTGAATGTCTCCCCTGATAGTGAAATCAGGTAAAGTTTCTCCCATTAAAGTTTTAATCAAGGTTGATTTGCCATTTCCTTCCTCTCCAATAATAGCTATCTTTTCCCCGTCTTGGATGGTCATGTTTAAGTCTGAGACAAGGTCTCGTAAATCTTTGTTTTGTGTGATGGTCAGGTGATTGATTTTTATCATATGATTGCCCTTTCTAGAATGTCGATAGTGCATAACAAAAAGCTCTACTTTATCTAGTAGAGCCCAAAGTCACTGTCAAAACTCTATTATCCTCGTTGAAAAGCTCGTCAAACTAGCTTAGGATTGCCTAATCCAACTCAAGAGGAGCAGATGGTTAGCCTTCTAGTTTTTTGATTTTCAATGAGGATAAGATACTAGAAAATCTAGTATGAAAAGAGCACACAAAAAGAGACAAAAACAAGATCTACTAAATAAAGTTTCTTTATTTGATAGACTTAGTTGTTCATGTCTCCCTTACCTCCGAGTATTAGTATCTTTATCCTATACCTTTAAGGAAATTTTGTCAACAGAAAACTGACAATTCTAATCTCTAAAATCCGAAAACAGGTCCATAGAGAGTCAGTACGTGTTTGATATGCTCGTAATGGAATTTATCATAGTTTCGCCAAGCAGTGCGTGCTTGATCATTCAGTTTTAGGCTACCAAGACCAATCAGAAGACTGGTACGTTGGTAAAATTTCTCAAGGTCGATTAAAATACTGTTGTCCAACTTTTCCGCTTTTTTGAGCTCTTGCAGAGTAGTGTTTAGCAGCTCTTGCAGTCGAATATCATCTGCCCTACCCTGTTTGCAGCTTTGGAAACTTTTATTTAACTCGGATAGGAGTTGGGTTGCATTAGTAATGAGTTCTTTGTCTTTCATGTGAGCATCCTCCTTGCTCTGATGTATTATTGCCTATAGTATGGCACTAAAAAATGTCATAGTAAACATGTTAAAAAATCGAATGTTAATTAAAAAGTTTGGTGGGCTGATTTGTAGGCTTTTCATGGTATAATCAAGAGAGTAAATCTTTATGGAGGAAGTATGAAATTAAATATTCAAGAAATTCGTAAGCAGTCTGAAGGCTTGCATTTTGAACAAACGTTAGACCTAGCTGCAGACCTGCGTGCACGCAATCAAGAAATTTTAGATGTAAAAGATATCCTTGCAGTTGGGAAAGTACAGTACGAAGACCGTATGTATTTCTTAGATTATCAACTATCTTATACCATTGTTCTTGCTTCAAGTCGCAGTATGGAACCAGTTGAGTTAGTTGAATCTTATCCAGTAACGGAAGTTTTCATGGAAGGTGCAACTAACCAACTAGATCAGGAAGTTTTAGACGATGATTTGGTCTTGCCTATCGAAAATGGAGAACTTGACCTTGCTGAGAGCGTGTCAGATAATATCCTTCTCAACATTCCTATCAAGGTCTTGACGGCTGAAGAAGAGGCTGGTCAAGGATTTGTTTCAGGAAATGACTGGCAAATCATGACAGAAGAAGAATACCAAGCCCAACAGGCAGTTAAGAAAGAAGAAAACAGTCCTTTTGCTGGCTTACAAGGACTATTTGACGGAGACGAATAATGGTCTTGTCAAAAAAACGAGCACGAAAAGTGCTGGAAGAAATAATTGCTCTGTTTCCAGATGCCAAGCCCAGTCTTGATTTTACCAATCATTTTGAACTACTAGTTGCGGTCATGTTGTCAGCTCAGACAACGGATGCAGCGGTAAATAAGGCTACACCAGGTCTCTTTGCTGCCTTTTCAACGCCACAAGCCATGTCTGTAGCGACAGAGAGTGAGATTGCTTCACACATTTCTCGCCTGGGACTGTATCGGAATAAGGCTAAATTCCTTAAAAAATGTGCCCAACAGTTACTAGATGATTTTGATGGCCAAGTTCCTCAAACACGTGAGGAATTGGAAAGTCTTGCAGGAGTTGGTCGCAAGACAGCCAATGTTGTCATGAGTGTGGGCTTTGGGATTCCAGCCTTTGCAGTGGATACTCATGTGGAGCGTATCTGCAAACACCACGATATTGTCAAAAAATCAGCGACACCGCTTGAGGTGGAAAAGCGGGTCATGGATATCTTGCCACCGGAGCAGTGGTTAGCTGCCCATCAGGCCATGATTTATTTTGGAAGAGCCATTTGCCATCCTAAAAATCCAGAGTGTGACCAGTACCCACAGTTATATGACTTTAGCAATTTATAAGCAATTTATAAGATGGGGTTTCAAAAGTTTTTGCTTGATTTTAAGCATGCTTTGTGCTATAGTATTTGATAACTAAATATTCCTTTAAACCTGTCCCGTGAGGCAGGCAAGGAGAACGATTAAGTAGTAGGGTGAAGTCTATACTGTTTGCAGTAGGGCTCGCTTGGCTATACATTTCAAGTCTCCTTGTTTAAGGAGACTTTTCTTTTTGGAGGTTTGTCATGAAGGCAAAAGAAGTTGTAGACGAATTGACTGTCAAACGAGCGATTACGCGTATTACTTATGAGATTATCGAACGCAACAAAGATTTGAATAAAATCGTCTTGGCTGGTATTAAAACTCGTGGTGTCTTTATCGCCCACCGAATCCAAGAACGTTTGGAACAGCTAGAAAATCTTTCAGTTCCTGTTGTGGAATTGGATACTAAACCTTTCCGTGATGATGTTAAAAGTGGAGAAGATACTTCTTTGGTTTCTGTCGATGTGACAGACCGCGAAGTTATCTTGGTGGATGATGTGCTCTATACAGGTCGTACCATCCGTGCTGCTATTGATAATATTGTAGGTCATGGTCGTCCTGCGCGCGTGAGTTTAGCAGTTCTAGTCGATCGTGGACATAGAGAATTGCCAATCCGTCCAGATTACGTTGGAAAAAACATACCAACTAGTCGTTCTGAAGAAATCATCGTAGAGATGGCAGAACTTGATGGCCAAGATAGAGTTCTGATTACTGAAGAAGCTTAGAAAGCTAAAGGAGTAGCCATGTCAGTAAATCAACAAGCATTAAACCATGTGGTGTCCATGGAAGACCTCACTGTCGATCAAGTGATGAAATTGATCAAGCGAGGAATTGAGTTTAAAAATGGAGCTCAGCTTCCCTATGAGGACCATCCGATTGTTTCCAATCTTTTCTTTGAGGATTCTACACGAACGCATAAGTCCTTTGAAGTGGCAGAGATTAAACTGGGATTGGAGCGACTTGACTTTGATGTGAAGACTAGTTCAGTCAATAAGGGTGAGACACTTTATGATACCATTTTGACTCTGTCTGCTTTAGGAGTGGATGTCTGTGTGATTCGCCACCCTGAGGTTGACTACTACAGAGAGTTAATTGCAAGTCCGACGATTACGACTTCCATCATCAATGGTGGAGATGGTTCGGGTCAACACCCTAGCCAGAGCTTGCTTGATTTGATGACTATTTATGAGGAATTTGGTCACTTTGAGGGTCTCAAGGTTGCGATTGCAGGTGACTTGGACCACTCACGCGTTGCTAAATCCAATATGCAGATTTTGAAACGCTTGGGAGCTGAACTTTATTTTGCTGGACCTGAGGAATGGAGAAGTCAAGAGTTTGCAGATTATGGACAGTTTGTAACCATTGATGAAATCATTGATCAGGTGGATGTCATGATGTTTCTCCGTGTGCAACATGAACGCCATGATAGTGGAGCTGTCTTTTCAAAAGAAGACTACCATGCCCAACATGGCTTGACTCAAGAACGTTATGACCGTTTGAAAGAAACAGCAATCCTTATGCACCCAGCCCCAGTCAACCGTGATGTAGAAATCGCAGACCACTTGGTTGAAGCACCAAAATCACGGATTGTCCAACAAATGACCAATGGTGTCTTTGTTCGAATGGCAATCTTAGAATCCGTACTGGCGAGTAGAAACGCCAACTAAAACACAAGACGTTAAAAGACGCCAGTGAGCGTCCACGAGAGGTGAAAATATGACAAAAAGACTTCTAGTATTAGAAGATGGCACAGTTTTTGAAGGCAAGGCCTTCGGAGCAGATATTGATGTAACAGGCGAAATCGTCTTTAATACAGGTATGACCGGCTACCAAGAATCCATTACAGACCAGTCTTATAATGGACAAATCTTGACCTTTACTTATCCTTTGGTGGGAAATTATGGAATTAATCGTGATGATTACGAATCCATCATTCCAACTTGTAAAGGAGTCGTTGTTTTTGAAGAAGCACGAAGAGCAAGCAACTGGCGCAACCAAATGACCTTGGATGAATTTTTGAAAGCCAAGAAAATTCCGGGTATTTCTGGAATTGATACGCGTGCACTTACCAAGATTATCCGTAAGCATGGTACGATGCGTGCAACCTTGACTCATGTTGGAGATAGTATGGACCATGTGACGGACCAGCTCCAAGCAACAGTTTTGCCGACAGATAATATCAAGCAGGTTTCTACTAAAACATCCTATCCAGCTCCAGGAGTTGGTTTGAGCGTGGTTCTAGTGGACTTTGGTCTTAAGCACTCAATTCTACGTGAACTTTCTAAACGCAACTGTAACGTGACAGTTGTTCCCTATTCGACAACGGCTGAAGAAATTCTCCATCTCAATCCTGACGGAGTTATGTTGTCAAACGGTCCAGGTAACCCAGAAGATGTTCCACAGGCACTGGATATGATTCGTGGTGTGCAAGGGAAAATTCCAATCTTTGGTATTTGTATGGGGCATCAACTCTTTGCAATGGCAAATGGTGCTAAGACCTACAAGATGAAATTTGGACACCGTGGATTCAACCATGCGGTACGCGAAATTGCTACAGGACGTGTGGATTTTACAAGTCAAAACCATGGTTATG
Source organism: Streptococcus sp. 2342 (assembly GCF_013276795.1). Taxonomy (GTDB): domain Bacteria; phylum Bacillota; class Bacilli; order Lactobacillales; family Streptococcaceae; genus Streptococcus. The sequence continues at coordinate 42,870 of NZ_VMLR01000002.1, read as the reverse complement.
CAGTTAGCCGTGAGGATTTGCCAGAACACTTGATTATCACCCACGAAGAAATCAATGACAAGTCAGTTGAAGGTGTGCGTCACAGATACCAACCTGCTTTCTCTGTTCAATACCACCCAGACGCAGCCCCTGGTCCACACGACGCAAGCTACCTATTCGACGAGTTTATCGAGATGATGGAAGCTTTTAAACAATCAAACTAAGAACGAGTAAAAGCTTGTCGGAGAATTTATTTAACTGAACTCGGACGGAAAGCTTGGAATTTAGAGAAACCAATTTGGATTGTCAATCCTTCCTTGGTTTCCTAAAATTCAATCGCTTTCTATTCGTCCTTTGTATCTTATTTAATGGCAACCCGAGAGTTGCCGAATAGAAAGGCAGGTCGTTTCTTTTAGTCGCTATCAGGCGAACTAAAAACTCCCTGCACTAGATTTTTTACCGAAAAGTATCGTTTCGCTAAAAAATCGTCGGAGAATTTATTTAATGGCAACCCGAGAGTTGCCGAATAGAAAGGAGAAGATACATTGTTCGCGGAAGTGAACACGTCCTAAGAACTGTGTGAAAAAGATAAACATCGTCTTGACGCTAAAGGCGTCTGCACCGAGTTTCCTATTTTCACTGTGTTCTTTACGGGCTTTGTATCATAAACTATGCCTAAACGTACTGATATTCAAAAAATTATGGTGATTGGTTCTGGTCCGATTATTATTGGTCAGGCTGCTGAGTTTGACTATGCTGGAACCCAGGCTTGCTTGTCGTTGAAAGAGGAAGGTTATGAGGTTGTCTTGGTTAACTCAAATCCTGCAACCATCATGACGGATAAGGAAATTGCTGATAAGGTTTATATTGAACCGATTACACTTGAGTTTGTGACACGTATTCTTCGTAAGGAGCGTCCAGATGCCTTGCTACCAACACTCGGTGGTCAGACAGGTCTCAACATGGCCATGGAATTATCTAAAAATGGTATTCTTGATGAGCTTGGTGTTGAGCTTCTGGGAACTAAATTATCTGCCATTGACCAAGCGGAGGACCGTGACCTCTTTAAACAATTGATGGAAGAGCTCAACCAACCCATTCCAGAATCTGAAATTGTAAACACTGTTGAAGAAGCTGTTGCCTTTGCAGCAACAATTGGCTACCCAGTCATCGTTCGTCCAGCCTTTACCCTAGGTGGTACTGGTGGTGGAATGTGTGCTAATGAGGAAGAATTGCGTGAAATCTCTGAAAATGGATTGAAATTGTCACCTGTGACCCAATGTTTGATTGAACGTTCAATCGCAGGTTTCAAGGAAATCGAATACGAAGTGATGCGCGACTCGGCTGACAATGCCCTGGTTGTTTGTAACATGGAAAACTTTGACCCAGTTGGGATTCACACAGGGGATTCCATCGTATTTGCCCCTGCCCAAACCATGTCAGATTATGAAAACCAAATGCTACGTGACGCGAGCTTGAGCATTATCCGCGCTCTCAAGATTGAAGGTGGGTGTAACGTTCAGCTAGCCCTTGATCCGCATAGCTTCAAATACTATGTCATCGAAGTAAACCCCCGTGTATCACGTTCTTCAGCCCTTGCTTCAAAGGCGACAGGTTATCCGATTGCTAAGTTAGCTGCTAAGATTGCCGTCGGTTTGACTTTGGATGAGGTCATCAACCCAGTTACAGGTTCAACCTATGCCATGTTTGAACCAGCCCTTGACTACGTGGTTGCCAAGATTCCTCGTTTCCCATTTGACAAGTTTGAAAAAGGTGAGCGCCGTCTGGGTACCCAGATGAAGGCGACTGGAGAAGTTATGGCAATTGGTCGTAACATCGAAGAATCTCTCCTTAAGGCCTGTCGCTCCCTTGAAATTGGGGTGCACCACAATGAAATGCCTGAACTTGCAGCAGTTTCTGATGATTCCTTGATTGAAAAAGTAGTCAAAGCACAAGATGACCGCCTCTTCTACGTATCAGAAGCCATTCGCCGTGGCTACACACCAGAAGAAATTGCTGAATTGACTAAGATTGATATATTCTATCTTGATAAACTCTTGCATATCTTTGAAATTGAGCAAGAATTGGGTGCCCATCCACAAGATCTAGAAGTTTTGAAAACAGCTAAACTTAATGGCTTCTCAGACCGTAAGATTGCTGAACTTTGGGAAACGACTGCAGACCAAGTTCGTCAGCTTCGTTTGGAAAACAAGATTGTCCCAGTCTACAAGATGGTCGATACTTGTGCGGCAGAGTTTGACTCTGAAACACCATATTTCTATTCAACCTATGGTTGGGAAAACGAGTCTATCAAGTCTGATAAGGAATCCGTTCTAGTCCTAGGTTCAGGTCCAATCCGTATCGGTCAAGGGGTCGAGTTTGACTACGCAACTGTTCATTCAGTTAAGGCTATTCAGGCGGCTGGTTATGAAGCCATCATCATGAATTCAAACCCAGAGACCGTTTCTACAGACTTCTCTGTGTCTGACAAGCTCTACTTTGAACCATTGACTTTTGAAGATGTTATGAACGTCATTGACTTGGAGCAACCAAAGGGTGTTATCGTTCAGTTTGGTGGTCAAACAGCTATCAACCTTGCGGAGCCATTGGCAAAAGCAGGTGTGACCATCCTTGGTACACAGGTCGCTGACCTAGACCGTGCCGAAGACCGTGACCTCTTTGAGCAAGCTCTAAAAGATTTGGACATTCCACAGCCACCAGGACAAACGGCTACCAATGAAGAAGAAGCAGTGCTTGCAGCTCGCAAGATTGGCTTCCCAGTCTTAGTTCGCCCATCTTATGTTTTAGGTGGACGTGCCATGGAAATCGTTGAAAATGAAGAAGACCTTCGTTCTTACATGCGAACTGCTGTTAAGGCTAGTCCAGACCACCCAGTTCTTGTTGACTCTTACATCGTTGGGCAAGAGTGCGAAGTTGATGCCATTTCAGATGGTAAAAATGTACTCATTCCTGGTATCATGGAGCATATCGAACGTGCTGGTGTCCACTCAGGTGACTCAATGGCCGTTTACCCACCACAAACCTTGTCGCAAAAGGTTCAGGAAACCATTGCAGACTACACAAAACGCCTAGCAATCGGTCTTAACTGCCTTGGAATGATGAACATCCAGTTTGTCATCAAGGATGAAAAAGTCTATGTTATTGAGGTCAATCCACGTGCTAGCCGTACGGTGCCATTCCTTTCTAAGGTAACCAATATCCCTATGGCACAAGTAGCAACCAAGCTCATTCTTGGTCAAAGTTTATCAGAACTTGGCTACCAAGATGGACTTTACCCTGAAAGCACCCGCGTTCATATCAAGGCACCTGTCTTCTCCTTCACAAAACTAGCTAAGGTAGACAGCTTGCTCGGTCCTGAAATGAAGTCAACAGGGGAAGTTATGGGTTCTGATACGACTTTGGAAAAAGCTCTCTATAAGGCCTTTGAAGCTTCTTACTTACACTTGCCAACTTTTGGTAACGTTGTATTTACTATCGCAGATGATGCCAAAGAAGAAGCCTTGGACTTGGCTCGTCGTTTCCAAAATATTGGCTATGGAATCCTCGCGACAGAAGGGACAGCAGCCTTCTTTGATAGTTATGGCCTGCAAGCTCAACCAGTTGGTAAGATAGGTGATGACGATAAGGATATTCCAAGCTTTGTTCGCAAAGGAAGAATCCAAGCTATCATTAACACAGTTGGAACAAAACGAACTGCTGACGAAGATGGTGAGCAAATTCGCCGTTCAGCCATTGAACACGGGGTGCCACTCTTCACAGCGCTAGATACAGCTAATGCCATGCTCAAAGTATTGGAAAGCCGTAGTTTTGTCACAGAAGCGATCTAGTTGAGAAAGAATTTTCACAGTTTTAAAGCCAGCGTCAGAAAACGCTGGCTTTTGCGACATTAGTGCAGGCTATTCAACTATCAGTTCTTCACTCAAGAATGATGATGAACTGTGATGCGATAAGAATAAATTGGGAATGGCTTATGATGTTAATCGTTCACCTTTTTTGTAATTCTAGTATATCAGAGTCAATATATATTTGCATGCTACTCCCTTTTGTAAAAATGGTCATTTCAGGTGAAAAAAACGACATTTCAGATTTTCTGTTCCAGAAATAGCTATCGCTATGATATAATTATTTTATGATTATTACTATTCCTATAAAAAACCAAAAAGATATTGGTACACCATCTGATTCAGTCGTTGTTCTCGGCTATTTTGATGGTATACACAAGGGGCATCAAGAATTATTTCGTGTTGCCAATAAGGCTGCGAGAAAAGATTTATTGCCTATCGTCGTTATGACCTTTAATGAATCTCCAAAGATCGCTTTAGAGCCTTATCATCCTGATCTGTTTTTACATATTTTAAATCCTGCTGAACGTGAGAGGAAATTAAAGCGTGAAGGTGTAGAAGAATTATATCTCCTTGATTTTAGTAGTCAATTCGCTAGTCTCACGGCAGAAGAATTTTTTGCAACTTATATCAAGGCTATGAATGCCAAAATTATTGTTGCAGGTTTTGATTATACATTTGGTTCTGACAAAAAAACAGCAGAAGATTTAAAGAATTACTTTGATGGAGAAGTTATCATTGTTCCACCTGTGGAAGATGAGAAAGGAAAAATCAGTTCAACTCGTATCCGTCAAGCTATTTTAGATGGAAATGTGAAAGAAGCAGGAGAACTTTTGGGGGCACCGCTTCCATCCAGAGGTATGGTGGTTCATGGCAATGCTCGTGGTCGTACAATTGGTTATCCGACAGCGAATTTAGTGCTTTTAGACCGTACTTATATGCCAGCAGATGGCGTTTATGTCGTTGATGTTGAGATTCAAAGACAGAAGTATCGTGCTATGGCTAGTGTCGGGAAAAACGTGACCTTTGATGGAGAAGAAGCACGTTTTGAAGTCAATATTTTTGATTTTAATCAAGATATTTATGGGGAAACCGTCATGGTTTATTGGCTTGATCGCATTCGAGATATGACCAAATTTGACTCAGTTGACCAATTAGTGGATCAGTTAAAGGCTGATGAAGAAGTAGCTCGGAATTGGTCTTAAGAGCTTGAGTAAACAAAAAAGAGGTTGTTTGTAACCCAAAAGATAGATGATTTAGTCTAACTTTTTAGGTCACGACATTACCTCTTTTTATTCTTTTTCAAAGGTGAATCCTTCTCCAAGGATTTCGTGGGCTTCTGTAATAGTGATAAAGGCTTGCGGATCGATTCGATGAATCATTTCCTTCATTTTTACAATTTCATTTCTACCGACAATACAGTAAATGATTTTCAAATCTTTTTGACTATAGTAGCCTTGACCGGAAATAAAAGTAACACCTCTTCCTAGGTCATCATTGATCGCCTTAGCAAGTTGGTCAGGACGTTTTGTGATAATCATAAAGCCTTTACCTGCGTAGCCACCTTCGCCAATCAAATCAATAACACGCGAAACGATAAAATCAAATAAGAGTGTGTAGGAAACCAATCTCAAATCCTTGAAGATAAGGAGAATGAGCATGAGAATACAAAAATCTAAGATAAAAAGTAGTTTACCCATTGATATATGAGTGTATTTGTTGAGAATACGAGCTAGAATATCAGTTCCGCCAGTTGTACCTCCAGCATTAAAAATAATTCCAAGGCCAATTCCCAATAGGATTCCTGCTATAAGGGCTGTGATTAGTAAATCACCTTGAAGATCAATATGAAGGGGAATACGCTCAAAAAAAGCCAACCAGGCGGATAAGGCTAAGGTTCCTAGCAAACTAGAATAGAGGGATTTGGCTCCAAATATTTTCCAAGCTAGGATGAAAAGGGGAATGTTAATCAGCAGGTTCATGAGAGAAACAGGTATTTTAAAAAGATAAAAGGTGATGAGGGTAATACCTGTCGCCCCTCCTTCAAAGAGATGATGAGGAACTACAAAATAAGTCAGGCCAAAAGCATAAATAGCAGCACCTAGTAAAATGGTAAAAATAGGGTAAATTTTTTTAATCATAGGACACCTCTTTTCTTATAAGTTGATTATATCAAATTTTTACGGAAAATTTGAATGACTCCATTAGGATTTTTAATCTTTTTTTGATATAATTAAGAGTAAGAAAACCAATCTGAATCCTAAAATAGAAAGATTGATATTATGACAAAAATTAAGATTGTAACCGATTCATCTGTTACTATTGAACCAGAACTAGTAAAGCAATTAGATATTACAATTGTTCCATTATCTGTAATGATTGATAATGTTGTTTATTCTGATGCTGATTTGAAAGAAGAAGGTAAATTTCTTCACTTGATGCAAGAAGCTAAGAATCTTCCGAAAACAAGTCAGCCGCCTGTAGGTGTCTTCGCTGAAGTATTTGAAGACCTATGCAAGGATGGTAGTCAGATTCTTGCTATTCATATGTCCCATGCTCTTTCGGGGACTGTAGAAGCAGCGCGTCAAGGTGCTAGTTTATCTACTGCAGATGTGACTGTTGTTGATAGTTCCTTCACTGACCAAGCCTTGAAATTCCAAGTTGTTGAGGCTGCGAGATTAGCTCAAGAAGGCAAAGACATGGAGACAATTTTATCTCATGTAGAAGAGGTTAAAAACCACACAGAACTTTATATTGGCGTTTCAACTTTGGAAAATCTTGTCAAAGGTGGACGAATTGGCCGTGTAACTGGATTGTTGAGTTCCCTTCTCAATATCCGTGTTGTCATGCAAATGAAAGACCATGAATTGCAGCCAATGGTTAAAGGTCGTGGAGCTAAAACTTTTAAAAAATGGTTAGATGAGTTGATAACATTGCTATCTGATCGTTCTGTAGCAGAGATTGGAATTTCATATTCTGGTAGTGATGATTGGGCAAAAGAGATGAAAGAAAGCTTACAAGCTTATGTTGAAAAGCCAATTTCTGTTTTGGAAACGGGTTCCATTATTCAAACTCACACGGGTGAGAACGCTTGGGCTATTTTGGTACGTTACCACTCCTAAAAAAATAAATAAAATGGGAAGAAATAGCGTTTTTAACTTGACCTAAAAGGGATTTTAGGATATGATTATATTTGTTAATTAGAAATTATTTGGAGGAATCATTAACATGGCAAACAAACAAGATTTGATCGCTAAAGTAGCAGAAGCTACAGAATTGACTAAGAAAGACTCAGCAGCAGCAGTTGAAGCTGTATTTGCAGCAGTAGCTGACTATCTTGCAGCTGGTGAAAAAGTTCAATTGATTGGTTTTGGTAACTTTGAAGTTCGTGAGCGTGCAGAACGTAAAGGTCGCAACCCACAAACTGGTAAAGAAATGACAATTGCAGCTTCTAAAGTTCCAGCATTCAAAGCTGGTAAAGCTCTTAAAGACGCTGTTAAATAATCAGCCTTTAAAAAGCCTATTGTATCAAGCTATAAAGCTTGATACAATAGGCTTTTTTGTGTATAGGGGGCAAAACACTATTTTTTCACTTGTTTTAGGATGATGTCAACCAGCATTTTCGTTATTTTCTAATAGTGCTGAGTTTTTATACTCTTCTAAAATCTCTTTAAACTACGTCAGCTTCACCTTGCCGTAGGTATATGATACTGACTCTGTCAGTTCTATCCACAACCTCAAAACAGTGTTTTGAGCAACCTGCGGCTAGCTTCCTAGTTTGCTCTTTGATTTTCATTGAGTATCAGTCCTCTTTCACTTGGGAAGAGGCTTTTTAATACTGGGAAAAGGACAGTTAGAGTCTTCTGTGTTATACTAGAGATATGTTAGATTTGAAAGAATACGGTATCGCCATGTGGCCGGAGGAAAAGATCATTTCTTTTCGTAAGAAACTTCTCAACTGGTATGATGAAAACAAAAGAGATTTACCCTGGCGTAGAAGTAAAAATCCTTATCATATCTGGGTATCTGAAATCATGCTCCAGCAGACCAGGGTGGATACAGTTATTCCTTATTACGAACGATTTTTGGACTGGTTTCCAACAGTGGAAAGTTTGGCGAATGCGCCTGAAGAGCGTTTGTTGAAGGCTTGGGAAGGTTTGGGTTATTATTCTCGAGTTCGTAATATGCAGGCTGCAGCCCAGCAGATTATGACTGACTTTGGGGGCCAATTTCCAAACACCTATGAAGGAATTTCCAGTTTGAAAGGGATTGGCCCTTACACAGCAGGAGCCATTTCCAGTATCGCTTTTAATTTGCCTGAGCCAGCTGTAGATGGTAATGTTATGCGTGTTTTGGCCCGTCTGTTCGAAGTCAACCATGATATTGGGATTCCAAGTAATCGCAAAATTTTTCAGGCAATGATGGAAATCTTGATTGATCAGGATCGTCCAGGCGACTTTAATCAAGCTTTGATGGATTTAGGGTCTGATATTGAGGCTCCTGTAAATCCCAGACCAGAAGAAAGCCCAGTTAAGGACTTCAGTGCAGCATATCAGAATGGAACCATGGACCGTTATCCAATTAAGGCTCCCAAGAAAAAGCCAGTTCCTATTTATCTAAAAGCCTTGGTGGTAAAGAATAGTCAGGGACAATTTTTGCTTGAAAAAAATGAAAGCGAAAAGCTATTGGCAGGTTTTTGGCATTTCCCACTGGTAGAAGTTGATGATTTTTCGCAAGAAGAGCAGTTTGACCTCTTTCATCAGGTTGCGGAAGAAAGTGTAAACTTTGGCCCCAGTCCAGAGGAGAGTTTCCAGCAGGACTATGACCTAGATGTTGCTTGGTTTGATGTTTATTTTGAGACTGTCAAGCATGTCTTTAGTCATCGTAAATGGCATGTTCAAATTGTAACAGGTCAGGTGAGTGACTACCATGATTTTTCAGATAGGGAAGTTCGCTGGCTTTCACCAGAAGAGTTCAAGAATTACCCACTTGCCAAACCCCAACAAAAAATCTGGCAGGCTTATGCAAAAGCCAACTTAGACAGTAGCCAAGACTAGCTATCGTGTCTTCTTGTTATTTTTTTGGTATAATAGTAGAGAAAAAGGTGAACATATGAAAAAAATACTAATTGTAGATGATGAGAAACCAATCTCGGATATTATCAAGTTTAATATGACCAAGGAAGGTTACGAGGTTGTAACTGCTTTTAACGGTCGTGAAGCGTTAGAGCAATTTGAAGCAGAGCAGCCAGATATTATTATTCTGGATTTGATGCTTCCAGAAATTGATGGTTTAGAAGTTGCTAAGACCATTCGCAAGACAAGTAGTGTACCTATTATTATGCTGTCGGCTAAAGACAGTGAATTTGATAAGGTTATCGGTTTAGAGCTTGGAGCAGATGACTATGTAACCAAACCCTTCTCAAATCGTGAGTTGCAGGCGCGTGTTAAAGCTTTGTTGCGTCGTTCTCAACCTATGCCAGTAGATGGGCAGGAAGCAGAAAGTAAACCTCAACCTATCCAAATTGGGGATTTAGAAATTGTTCCAGACGCCTACGTGGCTAAAAAATATGGCGAAGAACTAGACTTAACCCACCGTGAGTTTGAGCTTTTGTATCATTTGGCATCGCATACAGGTCAAGTCATTACGCGCGAACACTTGCTTGAGACTGTCTGGGGTTATGACTATTTTGGTGATGTCCGTACAGTTGATGTGACTGTCCGACGTCTGCGTGAGAAGATTGAAGATACGCCTAGCCGACCAGAGTATATCTTGACGCGCCGTGGTGTAGGGTATTACATGAGAAATAATGCTTGATTTACTGAAACAAACCATTTTTACCAGAGATTTTATCTTTATCCTGATTTTGTTAGGTTTCATCCTTGTTGTGACTCTTCTATTACTGGAAAATAGACGTGATAATATTCGATTGAAGCAAATCAATCAAAAGGTTAAAGATTTGATTGCAGGAGATTATTCCAAGGTTCTTGATATGCAAGGTGGGTCTGAAATCACCAATATTACCAATAATTTGAATGACTTGTCGGAGGTTATTCGTCTCACTCAGGAAAATCTAGAACAAGAGAGTAAGAGACTAAATAGTATTCTTTTTTATATGACAGATGGGGTTCTTGCGACCAATCGTCGGGGGCAGATTATCATGATTAACGATACAGCCAAGAAGCAACTGGGGCTGGTTAAAGAAGATGTTCTGAATAGAAGCATTTTAGAATTGCTCAAGATAGAAGAAGACTATGAATTGCGTGATTTAATTACCCAAAGTCCAGAATTGTTGCTAGATTCCCAAGACATCAATGGCGAATATCTGAGCCTTCGAGTTCGCTTTGCCTTGATACGTCGAGAGTCTGGCTTTATTTCAGGTTTGGTGGCTGTTTTGCATGATACGACGGAGCAGGAGAAGGAAGAACGCGAACGAAGACTCTTTGTTTCCAATGTTAGCCATGAGTTACGGACTCCTCTGACTAGCGTAAAATCCTATCTTGAAGCCTTGGATGAGGGAGCTTTGTGTGAAACTGTAGCACCAGACTTCATCAAGGTGTCTCTGGACGAAACCAACCGTATGATGCGCATGGTGACGGACCTCCTTCATCTTTCACGGATTGATAACGCCACTAGTCACTTGGATGTGGAACTGATTAACTTCACTGCCTTTATTACTTTTATCCTCAATCGTTTTGACAAGATGAAAGGACAGGAAAAGGAGAAAAAATATGAGTTAGTGAGGGATTATCCTATCAATTCTATCTGGATGGAAATTGATACAGATAAGATGACGCAGGTTGTCGACAATATTTTAAATAATGCCATTAAGTATTCGCCAGATGGGGGTAAAATCACTGTCAGAATGAAGACAACTGAAGACCAGATGATTTTATCCATTTCTGACCATGGTTTAGGCATTCCTAAGCAGGATTTACCACGTATCTTTGACCGTTTTTATCGTGTGGATCGTGCTAGAAGTCGTGCCCAAGGTGGTACTGGTTTAGGACTAGCTATCGCTAAAGAGATTATCAAACAACATAAGGGCTTTATTTGGGCTAAGAGTGAATATGGTAAGGGATCAACCTTTACCATTGTGCTCCCTTATGATAAGGATGCAGTGAAAGAAGAAGTATGGGAGGACGAAATAGAAAACCAGAATGAGTGAAATAGGCTTTAAATACAGTATTTTAGCGTCGGGATCCAGTGGAAATTCCTTTTATCTGGAAACCCCAAAAAAGAAACTTTTAGTGGATGCAGGCTTGTCGGGCAAGAAAATTACCAGCTTACTTGCTGAAATTAATCGCAAGCCAGAAGATTTGGATGCTATCCTGATTACGCATGAACATTCTGACCATATTCATGGAGTAGGTGTTTTAGCTCGCAAGTATGGTATGGATTTGTATGCCAATGAAAAGACCTGGCAGGCTATGGAAAATAGCAAGTATCTTGGCAAGGTGGATTCTTCGCAAAAGCATATCTTTGAAATGGGCAAAACCAAAACCTTTGGAGATATCGACATCGAGAGTTTTGGTGTGAGCCATGATGCAGTCGCACCGCAGTTCTATCGCTTTATGAAGGATGATAAGAGTTTTGTCCTTTTGACAGATACAGGTTATGTTAGTGACCGTATGGCAGGGATTGTCGAGAATGCAGATGGTTATCTTATCGAGTCCAATCATGATGTAGAGATTTTGCGAGCAGGTTCTTACGCTTGGCGACTCAAACAACGAATCCTATCGGATCTTGGTCACCTTTCTAACGAGGACGGTGCTGAAGCCATGATTCGGACGCTAGGAAACCGCACTAAGAAAATCTACCTGGGACATTTGTCTAAAGAGAACAATATCAAGGAGCTGGCTCACATGACCATGGTCAATCAGCTAGCACAAGCTGATCTGGGAGTCGGAGTGGACTTTAAGGTTTATGATACCTCACCAGATACCGCAACACCATTGACAGATATATAAAGAGGCTGGGAAAAAGTCTTTAAAATTAAAGGCTCTTTGTCAATTGTAGTGGGTTGAAGAAAAGCTAAGCTCGAGAAAGGACAAATTTCGTCCTTTCTTTTTTAATGTTCAGAGCGATAAAAATCCGTTTTTTGAAATTTTCAAAGTTTCGAAAACCAAATGCATTGCGTTTGATAAGTTTGATGAGATTATTGGTCGCTTCCAGTTTGGCGTTAGAATAGGGTAGTTGAAGGGCGGTGATGCTTTCTTTAGAAAGATTCTAATAAAAGCCTGAAAGCGAGGATAGGCTAGCTTTAGATTCTTCTCAATGAGTACGCAAAACCTTACTTTAGAAGTAAAACTGTAAGAGATTATAGTGGTACTTTCATTCTTCTTAGCAACTCAAGAGTGTCTCTATAATCTTTTTAGTAGGTAAGCACATACGAAAAGTCGGCGATACAATAGTTTACTACTATGATATTAGCAGAGTTTGATGACTATGTACTCATGAAATCTTTGATTAAATTGCTTCATGGCTTGGCATGACTTACAACTTGCATTAAGTATTGAAGTAGAACAGTCTGGTGGACTGCTTTAGCCGGGATTTAGGAATATAATAACAAATGGTAAAAAAGATTAAGAACGATTTTAGCGTCTAGGGCTTAGTATGAGAAAAAAGTTTTCAATATCAAGCAGTTGTGATAAAATGTAGTTGTTCCATATGATTCTTTTTAATGAGTTGTTTGATCGCTTTTCATTATAGGTCGTATGGGGCTTTTTTCTACACAAAAATAGGCTCCATAAGATCCATAGGGATTTACCCACTATAAATATTACAGAGCCTTTTTTATTAGAATGGCAATTTCCCGGCGAAAGCACCTAATTTTTTCTTAGTCGTTTCATCGATTTGTTTAAGAGCAGAGTTGATGGCTTGAACGGTCATATCAGAAAGGGTTTCGAGGTCTTCTGGGTCAACGACAGCTGGATTGAAGTCAATGCTGACAACTTTCTTATCTCCAGTTAAGGTCGCTTGAACAAGATCTTGAGCAGATTTGCCAACAAATTGCATAGCTGCAAGTTCAGCTTGGCTTTGTTCCATTTGTTTTTGAAGTTTTTGTGCTTGACGCATCATGTTTTGCATGTTCATCATGGTGATTTACAGTTTCCTTTTATCTTATTTTCTTTCCTATTTTATCAATTTTGGGGTTAAAAGTCTAATCTTTTTCTGAGAGAATCTAAGAATTGTGCTTGGGGTAACTTCTCAAAGTAACTTCCATTTAGCTAGCCGAAGTGGAAATTAGTCTAAAACGGATTCTTATGGTGGAATTAAGTATGAGACGTTTGAGTTAGAAATGAGGTCCACTATGACAAAATATAAATACCTTACCCTTTCAGACCGTAATGATATCCAACTAGACTTAGGGCGCGGTGAAATCTTCAAAGCTATCGGGCAACTTATTCTAAAAGACCCGACTACTGTTTCTAAAGAAGTCAAACGAAATAAACAAATTAGAGACTCTACCTCTAACAACCTTTCTTGCCCTCTACTCGATAAAGCTCCCTTTGTCTGTAACGATTGCCACGATATGAAATTGTTCAAAATGAGTCGCAGAAATATTGGACAAGCTGGTAAAATCTTAGCAGACAGTGGTTATCAAGGGATCATGAAGATGTATTCACAAGCGTAAACTCTGAGGAAATCAAACAAACTTAAGCCACTAACTCTTGAAGATAAATCCTATAATCATATGCTATTTAAAGAGAGAATTAAGGTTGAGAATATTTTTGCCAAAGTAAAAACGTTTAAAATGTTTTCAACAACCTCTCGAAATCGACGTAAACGATTTGGATTACGAATGAATTTGATTGCTGGAATTATCAACTGTGAACTAGAATTCTAATTTCGCAGGAAGTCTAATAAAAAACTTTGTACTCTGGAAACCATCGCATGGTTAGCTAGAGTGCAAAGTTTTTTTGAGTCTGGAATATGAAAACAGCAGTTGATTTCAAGAAATAAAAAAGAACAGCCGAAGCTGTCTTTCTATCATTATTTGAGACCGTATTTTTTGTTGAAACGATCCACGCGTCCATCTGCTTGAGTGAACTTTTGACGTCCAGTGTAGAATGGGTGTGAGTCTGATGAAATTTCCACACGGATCAATGGGTAAGTTTCGCCTTCGAACTCAACTGTTTCGTTAGAGCGTTTTGTTGAACCGCTAAGGAATTGGTAACCAGTAGTTGTGTCCATGAAGACAACTGGGCGATATTCTGGATGGATATCTTTTTTCATTTTGCAATATTTCCTTTCTGCCATGGTCTCTTTGCGAGCCATAGATTGTTACCTTACTAGTCTATCAGATTCTGAAAAGTTTGGCAAGTATTTTATCAGTTTTTAAGCAAGTTTTTTAACTTTTGGTAGATGATTTCGTTTTCTTCTAGGCTATAGGAATTAGCACCGCTTGCCAGAGGGTGGCCTCCACCATCATGTTCTTTGGCAATTTCATTGATAGGATGGATTTTACTGCGTAAGCGAACGCGGTAGTGGTCATCAGCCTGCTCCACAAAAACTCCCCAGAGACTGACGCTGTCAATACGTCCAGGTGCACCGACAATGGCTGCAGTTTCAGCATCGGTGACATTGAATCGTTTTAAGATTTCCTGACTCAGGATAACACGAGCAGCACCATTTTCATCCACTTCCAGATGGTCGTAGATGTAGCCTTGCAGTTTAGCAATTTTGTAACTCATAGTGTCCATTTTGCGAGTGAGAGCCGCAAAGTCAAAGTTCTGTTCTCTCAAATAAGCAGCAAGGCGAAGAGTTCGTGCAGTCGTAGAAGGGTAGAGGAAGCGACCTGTATCACCAACAATTCCTGCAAAGAGCAACTCAGCAGCGCGATCTGACAAGGACAGTTGAGTTGTTTCTGCAAATAAGGTAATCATCTCACTAGCGCTACTTGAACTAGTATCCACCCATGATAGGTCACCGTATACATCATCATTTGGATGGTGGTCAATTTTAATGAGAAAATCACCTTGAATATAGCGTTTATCATCAATACGAGCAGTATTCGCCGTATCACAGACGATGACAAGTGCTCCCTGGTAGGCACTATCTTCAACAAGATCCATCTCAGCCATCCAAGTAAGAGTTGGTTCATCAAAACCAACTGCTTTGATGGTTTTTTCTGGGAAATGATGTTTGAGAAGAGCTTTCAATCCCACCTGACTTCCCAAGGCATCAGGGTCTGGTTTCATATGACGATGAATGATAATCGTGTCGTATTCTTTAATTTTTTCTAAAATTTGATGGCAAATGTCCATAAATAACCTCAATTCTTTCTCATTTCATTGTAGCACAAGAATTTTTATTTTTAAAATGAAAAAGATGTGATATAATGGAGAAAGATAAATTGAGGAGGACGATATGGCATTAGCAAAAATTGTATTTGCCAGTATGACCGGTAATACCGAAGAAATTGCAGATATTGTAGCAGACAAATTACGTGACTTGGGCTTGGATGTCGATGTTGATGAATGTACAACTGTTGACGCTTCAGACTTCTTGGAAGCAGACATCGCTATCGTTGCGACCTATACTTATGGTGATGGAGAATTGCCAGATGAGATGATGGACTTCTACGAAGACCTAGCTGATCTCAATTTGAATGGTAAAATCTACGGAGTGGTTGGTTCAGGTGACACCTTCTACGATGAATTCTGTAAGGCTGTTGATGACTTTGATCGTGTCTTTGTGTCAACAGGAGCAGAAAAAGGTTCAGAGTGTGTTAAAGTTGATCTTTCTGCCGAGGAGGAAGATATTGAACGCTTAGAACAATTCGCAGAAGAATTGGCTGCTAAAGTAGGATAAGCATAAACGTGCGCTGATGCAATCAATCAGTGCATTTTTCTTATCGTGACTTGGGATTTTACTAGCCTATTTAGTGGCTTTTTGATACAATAATTCAAATAAAGGAGGAGACTGTATGGATTTAGATAGTATTCGTCAAGAAATTGATCAAATCGACGACCAAATCGTCAAGCTCTTAGAAGAACGAATGCATTTGGTTGAGGGTGTAGTTGCCTATAAGAAAGCTTCAGGTAAACCGATTTTAGATACTAAGAGAGAAGCGGTTATTTTTGAAAAGGTTAGAAGTCGTGTAGAGGACAAGCGCTATCAGGAGACTATTGTCGCGACTTTTTCGGACATACTCAAACGTTCGCGTGATTATCAGGATAAAAATATCAAATGAAAAAAGAACAATTTTATCCGCTAGGGATTTTTCTAGCTGCTATGTTGGGCGGACTTGTCCGCTATCTAGTTTCCACTTGGTTACCAGCCAGTCCAGATTTTCCTTGGGGAACCCTTCTTGTTAACTATCTAGGTATTTTCTGCTTGGTTTATCTTGTCAAGGGCTATCTGGTCTATAAAGGAACCAGTAAGGGCTTGGTTTTAGCACTAGGTACAGGTTTTTGCGGAGGTCTAACAACCTTTTCCAGTCTCATGCTTGATGTTGTAAAACTGCTTGATACAGGGCGCTATGTTAGCTTAGTCTTGTATCTCATTTTAAGCATTGGTGGTGGCCTGCTCTTAGCCTATTGTCTGGGGAGGAAGAAATGGTAATGGTCTATCTTGCAATTGCTTGTGGTTGCGGAGCTTTAGTGCGCTATTTCTTTTCCCGCTATAATCAATCTTCTAAATTGCCACTTGGAACGCTTATAGCAAATCTTTTAGGGTGTTTTTTGATTGGATTATTCTACAATCATGTGGAGTCTAAGGAAGTCTATGCTATTCTAGCAACAGGATTTTGCGGAGGTTTGACAACTTTTTCGACCTTGAATGACGAACTCCAAAGGTTGCTAAGTGATAAGAAGGTTTTTTATTCTTACCTGACTTTGACTTACCTAGGTGGTTTAGTTGCGATTTTTTTAGGAATTCTGCTATAAATTTCTTTACTTTTTTGTGGAAATTTGGTAAACTGTATCTTGTGTGTAATGGACGCACAAAAATACAGTTTATCCGCTGAGGAAGATTCCTCAAGATTGACAAAGATAGGAGAATAAAATGAATCCATTAATCCAAAGCTTGACTGAAGGTCAACTTCGTACTGATATCCCATCATTCCGTCCTGGTGACACTGTTCGTGTACACGCGAAAGTTGTCGAAGGTAACCGTGAACGTATCCAGATTTTTGAAGGTGTTGTTATCGCACGTAAAGGTGCTGGCATTTCTGAAAACTACACAGTTCGTAAAATCTCTAACGGTGTAGGTGTTGAGCGTATCTTCCCAATCCACACTCCACGTGTTGAAAAGATCGAAGTTGTTCGTTACGGTAAAGTACGTCGTGCGAAATTGTACTACTTGCGTGCTCTTCAAGGTAAGGCAGCTCGTATCAAAGAAATCCGTCGTTAATTCGACTAAAAAACTCTGCTCATTTAGCAGAGTTTTTATCTAGCTCCCTTAGTTCAATGGATATAACAACTCCCTCCTAAGGAGTAGTTGCTGGTTCGATTCCGGCAGGGGGCATGTAATTAGATACTAAAAACCGCTCAGCTGAGCGGTTTTCGTATATTTTTCCCTTTTACAGTACCCATGTACGGATGGCATGGGCAACGCCAGATTCATCATTAGATTTAGTGATGTATTTGGCGATTTTTTTGATTTCTGGATTTCCATTTTCCATGACAACGGGGTTGCCAACGACTTCCAGCATGGCACGGTCATTTTCTTCGTCCCCGATCGCCATAGTTTCATCTTTGGTCAATCCGAGTTTTTCAGCTAAGTGAGTAATGGCTGAACCCTTGTCAACATTCTTTTTAAGGAGTTCGAGGTAGAAAGGAGCAGATTTGTTGATAGAGTAGCGTTCGTAAAATTCGGCTGGGATTTTTTCAATCGCAGCATCGAGGATTTCTGGCTCATCTATGAACATACACTTGACAATTTCTTTGTCAGCCATTTCTTCAGGTGTACGGTAGAAAATTGGCATGCTGACGAGGGTTGATTCGTGCACTGTGTATTTTCCGATATTGCGATTGGCTGTGTAGATGCCGTCCTTGGTAATAGCGTGCATGTGGACACCGAGCTTACGACTGAGAAATTCCATATCAAGATAATCCTCATAAGTCAAGGATTCGCTGATAATCTCATGCCCTGTAGCAGTTTCTTGGACAAGGGCACCATTGAAGGTCACAACATAGTCACCCTCGTCTCTCAACTGTAAGTCGTCCAGAAGTTTGGCAACACCTGCGATAGGGCGGCCAGTTGCAATGACGACTTTGACACCAGATTCTTTGGCATCTTGGATGGCAGAAAAGACTTCAGGAGTAATTTCCTTTTGGCTATTGACTAGGGTTCCGTCAATATCGACGGCGATTAGTTTAATACTCATAAATTTCCTCTTCTAGTTTTTATTTGAGTTAAAATGATCGTTCTCAATCAAGTGTAGAAATTGTTGGGTAATGCTTGCGAAGATACTGTTTTGGTCCAACATTTCTTTCGGGAAATAAAAACGATTATCTCCGTGACGGCTACCAGCAAGGGATTGGACAATAGGAGACAGGCTAGAGAGTTCGGCTAGTTCTCCATTCTTTTGTAAAATCTCAATCTGTGTCCGTGGATTTTCAGATTCGGGACGATAGATATCATAAGGGAGGTCAAAGTTCTTATGAATAGCAGTGTAGTAGTCGGGATCAAAGCCGATATCCTCAACCAATTTTCTCATGCTAGCGAGTTGGTCTTGATCTTCTTGTGAAAAGGTAATGGATTTAAAGACCTTGCGGTTGACAAAGCGTTGCGACAAATCTGCGAGAATCTTGTCAGGACTGGTCATCCAGAGTTGGAAGTAGGTATTCATCACACCATCATCCAGAGCTAGATAGTCAGACAAGGTCACATTTTTTTCAAAGAATGGCAGGAGGTGTGGAGAAGTTCGTGCAAAGAAGTCCTTGTCCTCAGGATAGAGTTCCTTGGCGCGTTTGAGGAGATTCTGCAGGAGAACTTCCATAGCGCGTGTTGCTGGGTGGAAATAAACCTGCATGTACATCTGGTAACGACTGAGGACGTAGTCTTCGATAGCATGCATGCCATTGCGCTGAAAGGCGATACCATTTGCGACAGGACGAATGACTCGGAGGATGCGAGTCAGGTCAAATTCCCCATAAGATGCTCCCGTAAAATAGGAGTCACGCAAGAGATAGTCCATGCGGTCTGCATCAATTTGACTGGAAATGAGTTGCACGACCTGCTTGTTAGGATAGGTATGGTCAATGACACTGGCAACCTTTTCTGGGAAATCAGGTGCCACTTGTAGCAGGACTTGATGAATTTCCGTCTCAGGACTTTGGATAATCTCCTGAGTAATGGCTTCATGGTCTGTATCAAAGAGATGTTCAAAAGTATGGGAGTAGGCACCATGCCCAAGGTCGTGTAGGAGAGCAGCGGTCATGGTCAAGAGGGACTCGGCAGGATTCCATTCTTCTGGATATTTTTCTTCAAAAATCTCTGTGATGCGTCGTGCAATTTCATAGACCCCTAGACAGTGGGAGAAGCGGCTGTGCTCCCCACCGTGGAAGGTATAACTGGAAGTTCCCAGTTGCTTGATCCGGCGCAAACGCTGAAATTCTTTTGTATTAATCAAGTCATAGATGATTTGATTATCGACATGGATGTAGTTGTGAACTGGGTCACGGAATACTTTTTCGTTCATATGACCATTATAGCAAAAAGCTAGAGTTTTTGGTAAAATAGTAGGACAAGAGACAAGAAAGAGGACTTGATGTGAAGATTAGGATGCGAAATACGATTCAGTTTGATGAGCAGTTGGAAGTGATTGACCAGCTTTATGACGTGGAAGTGCATGAAAAAGGAGATTATAGCTACCTGCTTTTCTATAATGGGGAAAAGGAAAAAGTGGTTATTAAATTTCATGGTCAAGAACTTGTGATGAGCCGATTTTCCAATCCCAAGACCATTATGCGCTTTTTAAAGGATAGTGATAGTTTAGCCTATATTCCCACACCTATGGGCATGCAGGAGTTTATCATCCAAACGAGCCATTATGAAGTTGATGGGCAAAAGATTCATTTAGATTATCAACTACAAAATCAAGAGGGACAACCCTTTGCCAGCTATCAATTGGAAATTACTTGGGGCTAGGCTCATGTCTTTTTCAAATTTAGCTAGCTATCTTCTTGGATTGGCTCCCTAGTGTGGTAGATTAGGGATAATATCCAAATTTCATACAGCAGTTATATTGTTATGTACATAGAGATTAGTTTTGTACTAGTCTCTTTTTCTTTATTTTACCGAATTTCACGAAGACTATTGGTTGGATAATCCTCTCAAATATGGTATACTCATTACTGTAAAAGGAGATGGATGCCTAGATGCTGAAAACACAAGAAATTGCCGATAAATATGGTATAACAAGACAGACATTGAATAATTGGATGCAAAAAGGAATAATTTCCCAACCTCGAAAAAATAATCGTTCTGCTTATGAATGGGAAGAAGAAAATGAACAAGAGATTATGAGAGTAATTTCGGAAGAAACTCCTGTAAAATACCATGTTTCAAATAGAGAGTTATTAAAAATTGGAAATCGACGTTATCTTGGAAGTAAACAAAGGATGCTTGATTTCATATTAAAGACAGTGTCAGAAAATATTGGAAGTATCGATAGTGTAGCGGATATATTTGGTGGGACAGGTGTTGTTGCAGACTTATTTAGAAAACAGAATAAAAAAGTTATAGTGAATGATATACTCTATAGCAATTTCGTTTCTTTTCAAACTTGGTTTTCGAATGAGAATGTAGACATTCATAAAGTTTCTCATATAATTGATGAATTAAATAATTTACCTCCTAAAAAGGGTTATGTTTCTAAGAATTTTGGTGGTGCATATTTTTCTGAAGAAAATGCTGGAAAGATTGACTCAATTCGTGAAGAAATTGAAAAATATAAATCTGGTAACCAGAGAGAATATTTCATGTTACTAACCAGTCTATTGTATGCTATGGATAAAGTGGCTAATACTGTAGGTCATTATGACGCTTATAGGAAAAAAATGGATTATTGTAAGGAAATATATTTAAGAGTCCCTGAGTATAATGAAAACAATCAGAATGAAATTTATAATAAAGATGCCAATAAATTAGTTAAAGAAATTTATGCAGATCTTGTTTATATTGATACTCCATATAATTCCCGTGGCTATGAAAATGCCTACCATGTTTTAGAAAATATTGCTGAATGGAAAAAACCAGATGTAGAAGGTGTAGCGAAAAAAGCAGTCAATCGTTCAGAAAAAGGCTCGGATTATACAAAAAGTAAAGCTCCTCAAGCTTTTGAAGATTTAATTCTAAACATTAATGCTAAGTATATATTGGTTAGCTATAACAATATGAATAAAAAAGGTAATTCCCGTTCAAATGCCAAGATTTCAAACGAAGAAATAATTGAGATTTTATCAAAACGAGGTAAGGTTCAAGTATTTGAAACTGATTTCTCACCTTTCACAACTGGTAAGTCTAAAATTGAAAATCACAAGGAATTGCTATATTTATGCATAATTTCTCCAGAGAAAAAAAAAGAAAAAAAGTTAATTAAGAGCGCTCTTAACTATACTGGAGGAAAGTATAAATTACTTCCTCAGTTATTACCTCTTTTTCCTGAAAGCTACAATAATTTTATTGATTTATTCTCTGGTGGAGCAACGGTGGCAGTTAATCTTGCTAATATTAATAAATCAAAAACGAAAAAGTATATCGTCAATGATATAAGTGAGGAAGTAATTGATTTTTATAAATATTTGGGAAGTCAAAAAGATGTAACGGTATTTTTGGATAAAGTAGAGAAAGCTATAGAAGTTTATAAACTTTCGAACACACAGAAATATAGCTATGCTCACTACGGTGTAAACAGCTCTACAGGACTGGGGGCGTATAATAAAGAAGCTTTTCTAAAACTTCGTCAAGACTACAATAAGAAAAATTATAATAAATTTGATAAGGAAGTGTTATTTTATCTATTAATTGTATTTGGTTTTAACAATCAAATAAGATTTAATAATAAAGGAGAGTACAATCTTCCTGTAGGTAAGCGTGATTTTAACGCTAATATGAAATCTAAACTAATTACGTTCATTCAAGGTTTACAAAATTACAATTTTGTTATCCAATCTTGTGATTTTCGTAAAACTATGAATCAAGTAAATAAAGGAGATTTTGTATATGCAGATCCTCCTTATCGCATTACTACTGCCGCTTACAATGAAAATGGTGCGTGGACATTAAAGGATGATTTGGATTTGTTTAAGTATTTAGATAGCATAAACGATAAGGGAGCTTATTTTGCTCTTTCTAATGTTGTCATTCATAACAATAAAGAAAATAAAGAATTGATGAAATGGGCTTCAAAGTATAATTTACATGTATTAGATTACCATTACAATAATAGTAATTATCAGTCTAAGGCGAAAATGAGTAATACTGTTGAAGTCTTGATTACAAACTATAATTCGAAAGGTGATATATGAGGCTAAAAGAGTCAACAAGCATTTTTAATATGGGTGATACGAGTATTCGTGTTAAAGAAGTTGTCCCTATCTACAAACAGATTTTAAAAACTCTTCAAAAGCATAATCAGTCAAATCAGAAATGGAACAATGAAAGTCAAGCAAGTTTTTATTCATCAGTTTTAAGTGATTTTGCAAAAGTTGAAACAGAGGATGGAATTAACCTTTTTGGGAATTTGAATAGAAATGAAATAACTGGTTTAGACAAAAGAGGGAGAACTCTAACAAATGCTCTTGTGAAAATTGGTTTTATTAACTATGACAGAAAATTATCTCAAGTTGGGTTGAATTATATTTTTGAAACAGAGCAAGCTTTTGATAAATTAGAAGAACTTTTTGGTTTAACAATTGATAATCTTGTTTATTTTAGGCAATTATTGAAGCTTCGTATATATGATAGCAACTCTGATAAATACTTCTATAATTTCCGTTTTGCTCTTGCTTTTTTGAACAGATATAGTAAAGTTCCTGTTAAAGATTTTCTATGGATAGTAGAAAGCATTAAGCCAAACTTTTCAGAAGAAAAAATCAAAGCGATTATCAATAATTACCAATCTGTTTATGATAACAATAAAACTTTTGAACAGTATAGAGATGAAGAATTTGCTAATCATATATTGATCCCTGAAAGAGTGTCTGAAGCCCACAAAATGTTTGAAATTGAAGATTTTTCGGATGCAAACTTCAAAAAACTTTTTCCAAATCGAAAGAATAGTAATAAGAGTTTAGAATATAAAAGTTTTGTTCTTTCAATTATAAAATTTATAGAAGAAAAGACAGAACAGTCATTAGAAGAAATGATGAGTCTTTCTAAACAAGATGCTATTAAGAAAGCTTTTGGAGACGGTAAGGCTGTTTTCAAATATAAAAATAAAGATTCTATTCAAGAATTTATAACTAAAAACAGTGATAATTCATTGCTATCAGGTCAATATTTGGATATATATTATACGTTTGCATGGTCTAAGCATAATGATTTGATTAAAGAATACAGTGATATGTGTAAAAGAATATTTTCTTTATCTGGAGTAATCAGCTTTAATCAAGGAGTTGTATCGCTTGGTCAGCCTTGGATTTTCCCTAAACTTTTTTCTCTACTAAATGATAATTTTAATATATCTGGTGAAGAAAGTTATGAAGAATATGAAAATAATATAAAAAGTTCTTTTTATCAAGATATTTGCCTATCAGATATTTTAGAGTTATCTAATAGGCAAGTCTTAGAAATACAAAATCAGATTGCAGAAGAGTTTGGCATTCCTGATATTGCAAATATCAAACAATTTGTAGCAGACAAACAGGAAAGAGAATTTAGGGAATTTGTTGAACAGGAATTTGATATCACTAAAGTATCTGAAATTTTGAGTTTCATTTCTCAAAGAAATGATAAGAAGGTTCAAGAGCTTGTTACGGATAATGCTTTAGTTCCTACTATTTTCGAATATATATTGGCTATTGCATGGTATTATATATCAGGTAAGAGGTTTCAACTTAGAAAATCCATGCAGTTAACATTTTCTGCTGATAACCTACCACTATCACATGCTGGAGGTAATAAAGGGGATATTGAGATTGAATATAGCGATAAAATGCTTTTACTTGAAGCGACATTAATGGATAAATCAACTCAAAAACGTGGTGAGTTAGAGCCAGTTATACGTCATTCTGTAAATTTAGCATTATCTACTAATAAACCGTTGCAAACAATATTTGTAGCTAATGAAGTAGATGATAATGTAGTTAATATTTTTAGAGCTACATCATTTATTCAGTTGAATGGAACATTAACAAAAGGTAGTGTAAAAGGGTTAAATATATTCGCTTTAACGATTCCAGAAATTATAAATATTTTGGATAAGAAGATTAATGAGCAGAGAATTTTTGATAGTTTAGATGATTTTTCAGATATGGATCTTCACAGAATAGAAAATGGTTGGCGTGAAAAGATAGTGTCTGAAATTTTAGCATAGTCTGTAGGAAATTCGAGTAATTATAGGGTTTTGTATAAGATAATTTGATGTATAAAGGTTTGTATTCAATGATTCAAAGAGGCTCAGAGTTTAGAAAATGGGATTTACATATTCATTAATCAAGAATGAAGGTGAGATTTTAGCTAAAATTGAGACATTTGAGAAACAAAGGGACAACTTCAATAAGTTAAAAGAAGAAATTATTTCGAAATATAAGGAATACTCTAATATTAGAACTGAATCGTTGAATAATTTCAAAATTGAAGATGATAGTGGAGATAATTTAAAGATTTCAGTCAATTTCTCTTTAATTGATTTAGATACTGAATTTGATTATGTGAGTGCTCGAGGTCGTTCGAAGCAAGACTTTATAGAAAAAAATGATAGATTCTTTTGATGAAGTTGTCGATTCAGTATTTTATGAGGATAGTCTTGTATTTAATGGAAACAGGGACAAATTCAGTCATATTGAACATTTCTTCACTACTAATTTTTACGAATATAGTTTTGAGATTGAATATCAAGGTGATAAATTTGAGCAGATGTCTCCTGGTAAAAAAGCGTTTATTGTATTAAAATTAATATTAGAGTTTTCAGATAGTAAAATCCCCGTATTAATTGACCAGCCTGAAGATAGTTTAGATAACAGAGCAATATATAGTGAATTGACAAAATACATCAAAAAACTAAAAAGAATCGACAAATAATCATAGTTACTCACAATCCTAATATAGTTGTATCTGATGATGCGGAAAATATTATTGTAGCTAATCAGCAATCTGATAATTCTCCGAATCAAAATGGTAAGAAGTTTGATTATGTAAATGGTGCTTTAGAGAACCGTAATAATGATTCTACATCTGAATTCATACTTCAAAAATACAACATCAGGGAACATGTATGTGATATTTTGGAAGGTGGAGAAGACGCCTTTATTAAGAGGGAAAATAAATACAGTATTAATGGCTGATAATAATTGTATTAATTAAAATGGAGAGCATTAATTTATAAAAGACACATGTTTATTTCTAGCAAACAGACTTTTTAAGGAGTTAGGATTGGTCATTGGACTGCCGGGTAATGTGTGGTATAATAAAAGTTATGGAAATTGAAAAAACCAATCGTATGAATGCGCTCTTTGAATTTTATGCAGCGCTTTTGACAGATAAGCAAATGAATTATATCGAGCTCTACTACGCTGATGATTACAGCCTTGCTGAGATTGCCGAGGAGTTCGGCGTTAGTCGTCAGGCTGTCTATGACAATATCAAGCGAACAGAAAAGATTCTGGAAGATTATGAGATGAAATTGCACATGTACTCGGATTACATTGTCCGTAGTCAGATTTTTGACCAGATTTTGGAGCGCTATCCCAAGGATGACTTTCTGCAGGAGCAGATAGACATTTTAACAAGCATTGATAATAGAGAATAAGAGGAAGAAACATGGCATTTGAAAGTTTAACAGAACGTTTACAGAACGTCTTTAAAAATCTACGTAAAAAAGGAAAAATCTCTGAATCTGATGTCCAAGAGGCAACCAAAGAAATTCGCTTGGCCTTGCTTGAGGCCGACGTTGCTTTACCAGTTGTGAAGGACTTTATCAAGAAAGTTCGTGAGCGTGCAGTCGGGCATGAGGTCATTGATACCCTTAATCCTGCGCAACAAATTATTAAAATTGTAGATGAGGAACTGACAGCTGTTTTAGGTTCTGATACGGCAGAAATTATCAAGTCACCTAAGATTCCAACCATCATCATGATGGTCGGTTTGCAAGGGGCTGGTAAAACAACCTTTGCAGGTAAATTGGCCAACAAACTCAAGAAAGAAGAAAATGCCCGTCCTTTGATGATTGCGGCGGATATTTATCGTCCTGCGGCTATTGACCAGTTGAAAACTCTGGGGCAACAGATTGATGTGCCTGTCTTCGCTCTTGGGACAGAAGTTCCAGCTGTTGAGATTGTACGTCAAGGTTTGGAACAAGCCCAAGCCAATCATAACGACTATGTCTTGATTGATACGGCAGGTCGTTTGCAGATTGATGAGCTTTTGATGAATGAGCTTCGCGATGTGAAAGCCTTGGCTCAGCCAAATGAAATCCTCCTCGTCGTTGATGCTATGATTGGTCAAGAAGCGGCCAATGTTGCGCGTGAGTTTAATGCTCAGTTAGAAGTCACTGGGGTGATCCTTACTAAGATTGATGGGGATACTCGTGGTGGTGCGGCTCTATCTGTTCGTCACATTACTGGAAAACCAATCAAGTTCACTGGTACAGGTGAAAAGATTACAGATATCGAAACCTTCCACCCAGACCGTATGTCTAGCCGTATCCTTGGCATGGGGGATATGCTCACTTTGATTGAGAAAGCTTCTCAGGAATACGATGAGCAAAAAGCCCTTGAAATGGCTGAGAAGATGCGTGAGAACACCTTTGATTTCAATGATTTCATCGATCAATTGGATCAGGTGCAAAACATGGGGCCAATGGAAGATTTGCTCAAGATGATTCCAGGTATGGCCAACAATCCAGCCCTTCAAAACATGAAGGTGGATGAGCGTCAGATTGCTCGTAAACGTGCCATTGTGTCTTCGATGACTCCTGAGGAGCGTGAAAATCCAGATTTGTTAAATCCAAGCCGTCGCCGTCGTATCGCTGCTGGTTCTGGAAATACCTTTGTTGAAGTCAATAAATTCATCAAAGACTTTAACCAGGCTAAACAGCTCATGCAAGGTGTCATGTCTGGTGATATGAATAAGATGATGAAGCAAATGGGAATCAATCCAAACAACCTTCCTAAAAATATGCCAAATATGGGAGGAATGGATATGTCTGCTCTTGAAGGAATGATGGGACAAGGTGGTATGCCTGACTTGTCAGCTCTCGGAGGAGCAGGAATGCCAGATATGAGCCAGATGTTTGGTGGAGGTCTAAAAGGTAAAATCGGTGAATTTGCCATGAAACAATCCATGAAACGCATGGCCAATAAAATGAAGAAAGCGAAGAAGAAACGCAAGTAAGACAAGAGATTGAGCCAAATAAAGCAAATATTATAACAAAATGCATAGTATCAAGGTTTATGTGAATACCTGATATTATGCGTTTTTTGATTTTAATAATTTTGTTAAGACACTTTTATTATGATATACGAAAAAGAGTCTGGGACAAAAGTCTAACCTTAAATATAAAAAGCGAACAAAACAAGTTATCTGACACTCAGAATTCTGTCTTGTTCGCTTTTTTGTCTAACCTATCGATTTTAAAAATTTATAATAAAGAATTCCTAAAATCAAAATCTTTTTGTCCCAGACTCTTAGGTGTATTTAGATTCTTAATCTTTATTTTCGTATGGCAAGATCAAATTCAAGATGATTCCTGTCATAGCTGATAAGGCAGTTCCTGAAAGGGTAACTGGACCGAGTTTAAGGATAGCTCCTCCAAGTCCAAGAACCAACATAGCACTTGCGATGATGAGGTTACGCATTTGAGCGAAGTCAACACGTTCTTTAATCAAGACTTTCAAACCGTTGCTGGCGATAACTCCATATAGAAGGATTGACATACCACCAAGTACAGTTGACAAAGAGCCAAAAAAGGAACCATAAAGGTTCCTAAAAACTATCATTAGTAACTTGCACCGGCTGTAGCGTCTGCGCCACCACCGTGGCCTCCAGCATCACCTGCATCAGAAGCTCCAGATGTTGCATCTGCTCCGCCATGTCCTCCAGCAGGAGCTGCAGCATTTCCACCAACTAGACGTTGACCAGTTGTTTCTAAGTACCAATCAAGCCATGGTTGGAAATTAAAGATAATTTCATTAATTCCAGCATATGAACCATCTGGGTAGTACATTGCCTTGTAGTTATGTGTATTAATAACACCTTCTGGTGTTCCTGGTACAATTGTACGGACATATTCTTGATCTCCGTTACGTAGTACACCGACAACCCATTCAACGTTTTTCATTCTTGCAGGTGGTAGAGAAGCATGTACTGTTCCTAGTCGGCTACCTGCTTGAACGCGCACACGTTTACCATACATTGTGTTTGGATCTTGGTGGGCGTTATTGTAGTACAAGAATTGGTTATTATCATCCGCATATGTCAACTCAAATGGCATTGCCTTCAAGAACATATCAATTTGGTTAACTGTCAAGATACCGTGGTCTAATTTAACGTAAGTATCTCCAGAAACAGCTCCAACAAGCTCAGCTGCTTTTTCTACCCATTCAGGATCATCAGGGTCAACTCCTTGAATGGTAGTTGCGATTGGATTTGTACAATATAAATCTTCTGGTGCGATTGGTTTTGGTTTTTTCAATTTTGAAACGACTCCCACATATTTCACAAAGTTGTCTAAACATGTTTCAAGGAAATTAATAGTTCCTTCATTTGTGATATTCCCATTAACATCAAAGGCTTCTTTAGCTTTACCGAGAAGGAATTCATTTCCTGGAAGTGTGTAGGCATTGACACCTGGAGCATCAAGAATCTTACGAAGGTGAACTTGGGCACGAGAAGTACCTTGGTCGTAGTAAGAAGCACCTACAATCATGACTGGCTTGTTTTCAAATGGATGAACTTCGTATGAAAGCCATTCAAGAACAGATTTTAGGGAAGCTGAGATTGTATGGTTGTGCTCAGGAGTAGCGATGATAACACCATCAGCACGAGTAATTTTGTTATATAAATAACGTAATTGGAAACTTTCGTCCCATTTTTCGTCTTGGTTAAACATTGGAACTTCGTCAATTTCAAGAACTTCTAATTCAAATTTGAGTTTGAAGTGACGGCGGATAAATTCCAAGAGTTTACGGTTATATGATTGATCGTAGTTTGATCCTACAAGTCCAACAAATTTCATTCTTTTTGCTCTCCTATCTTACAAATTTTCCCAGTCAAAGTCTTCAGCATCTTTGCGAAGTAATTCTTGTGCATTGCGCAATTTTTCTGTGATTTTTACAAAGATACGGAAGTCGTCAAAAGTGGCATCCAATTTTTTAATAACATCAAGATCCACTAGGTCTCCACTTGGGTTAAAGGCTTGAAGAGAATGTGAAAGCAAGAATTCATCTGGAAGGACACTTGCTTTAATTTCTGGAGCATTTAAGATTTGGCGAAGTTGTAATTGAGCACGTGATGAACCAAGTGTACCGTAAGAAGCACCAGTTATCATGATTGGTTTGTTCAAGAGTGGGTAAATACCATATGACAACCAAGCAAGAGCGCTCATCAAAACAGCTGGGATAGAGTGGTCGTACTCAGGTGTACCGATAATAACGCCATCTGCTTCTTCAATTTTAGCAGCAATTTCCAATATTTCAGCAGGTACTTGCTTGTCAGCTGGCTTGTTAAAGACAGGGATATCCTTGATTTCAACAAGTTCAATTTCAGCTTTGTCAGCAAAGTGTTTTTGCATGTATTGAAGCAATTGACGGTTTGTAGAACGTTTTGAATTTGTTCCAACAATAGCAATAAGTTTTAACATGAGATTTCCTTTCTCTTTTTACATAATACAATTTTAAAACTCCATTGAAACAGTTGTCTCTATAGAGTAGGAATTCCTGAAGAACAGCTTAGGTGGCCCTCTTT
Source organism: Streptococcus sp. 2342 (assembly GCF_013276795.1). Classification (GTDB taxonomy): domain Bacteria; phylum Bacillota; class Bacilli; order Lactobacillales; family Streptococcaceae; genus Streptococcus. The sequence goes on along the minus strand of NZ_VMLR01000002.1, from coordinate 12,949 downwards.
ATCGATGAGGATGGCTTCGATGCCCTCCAAACTTTCGACTTGCCAAAGGATAGAAGCAGGTCTTTCTCCAAAGAGTCGAGTTGTCCAGATTTCACCATCAACTGACTTATCAGAGATAATTGTGAGACTAGCGAGTTCTGTTTCAACAGGATATCCTGTCTGACTGTCAAAAATATGATGGTAATCTTTTCCATCGACTGTCAGGTGACGTTCATAAATGCCTGAAGTCACGACAGATTGATTGACAACAGGAATGGTCATTAAGTGATTTCCCCTCGGATTGTCTGGGTCTTGAATCCCGATTTGCCAAGGCTGATTTCCTCTTGCCTGATTTTTTCCAATAGTCAGGATATTCCCTCCCAGATTGATTAAGGCAGATGTCACTCCCTCTTCTCTCAGAAATTGGGCAACCTTATCCGCACTATAACCCTTGGCTAAACAACCAAGATCGATTTTCATTCCTTTCTGTTTTAAAAACACAGTGGAAGTAGAAGAATCTAACTCGATATAGTAAGGATTGATTAAAGGTAGCACCGATTCAATTTCTTGAGGTTGGGCGACCTTGACATCTGAAAAACCGATGCGCCAGGTTTGAATCAAGGGACCAATGCTGATGTTGAGATGGCTAGAGGGTGCTAGGCTATGCTCTAACCCAAGTGAAATCAGTTCAAACAGGTCTGGATGAACCGTGACAGGAGCTATTCCTGCTTGATAATTGATTTCCATCAACTCAGATTTCTGACTATTGGCATTGAAGCGGTATTCTAGCTCTCTGAGTAAATCAAAGGATTTTTGGAGCAAGCTATCGGCTCGCTCATCTACTAATGAAATAGTGATAGTAGTCCCCATTAGCCGTTCGGAATGTGAACTTAGAGGCAAGCTACCAACTCCTTTCTCTTATAGAAAATAAGTTGTAATATCAAGTAATTATCTAAATTGAAGCCCTTACATTTTATTTTCATGTTATTAGAATACCATAAAGTTAGATTTTCTACAAATGAAATTTGGAAAAAGTCAAGAAATATGCTCACAAAAATTCATTAGTCTTGAAATCAGGATAAATGGGGAATTATTTTTGATAAAAAATGCTGAAATAATAGGAAACCACTTGTAAACGCTAACAGTAAATGTTATACTAGTAGAGTAAATTTAAAATTGAAGGCAGGAAATTTTTTATGAGTAAAATCGTTGTAGTTGGTGCTAACCACGCTGGTACAGCATGTATTAATACTATGTTGGATAATTTTGGAAATGAGAACGAAATTGTTGTATTTGACCAAAACTCTAACATCTCTTTCCTAGGATGTGGAATGGCTCTTTGGATTGGTGAACAAATTGACGGTGCTGAAGGCTTGTTCTATTCTGATAAAGAAAAATTGGAAGCTAAAGGTGCTAAAGTCTACATGAACTCACCTGTTCTTTCAATCGACTATGATAACAAAGTAGTTACAGCAGAAGTTGAAGGAAAAGAGCACAAAGAATCATACGAAAAATTGATTTTCGCTACAGGTTCTACACCAATCTTGCCACCAATCGAAGGTGTTGAAATTGTTAAAGGAAACCGCGAATTTAAAGCAACACTTGAAAATGTTCAATTTGTTAAGTTGTACCAAAACGCAGAAGAAGTCATCGAAAAACTTGCTGACAAGAGCAAGCACCTAGAGCGCATCGCTGTTGTTGGTGGTGGTTATATCGGTGTTGAACTTGCTGAAGCCTTCGAGCGTCTTGGAAAAGAAGTTGTCCTTGTTGATATCGTAGATACTGTCTTGAACGGTTACTATGACAAGGACTTCACACAAATGATGGCTAAGAACTTGGAAGACCACAATATCCGCTTGGCACTTGGTCAAACTGTTAAAGCAATCGAGGGTGACGGTAAAGTTGAACGCTTGATTACTGACAAAGAAAGCTTTGACGTGGATATGGTTGTTCTTGCAGTTGGTTTCCGTCCAAATACAGCCCTTGCTGACGGTAAGATTGAACTCTTCCGTAACGGTGCCTTCCTTGTAGATAAGAAACAAGAAACTTCAATTCCAGGTGTATTTGCAGTTGGTGACTGTGCAACTGTTTATGACAACGCTCGTAAAGACACTAGCTACATTGCCCTTGCTTCAAATGCTGTTCGTACTGGTATCGTTGGTGCCTACAATGCTTGTGGACATGAATTGGAAGGAATCGGTGTGCAAGGTTCAAACGGTATCTCAATCTACGGTCTTCACATGGTTTCAACTGGTTTGACTCTTGAAAAAGCTAAAGCAGCAGGTTACAATGCAACTGAAACAGGCTTTAACGATCTTCAAAAACCAGAATTCATGAAACATGATAACCATGAAGTAGCAATCAAGATTGTCTTTGACAAAGATAGCCGTGAAATTCTTGGTGCCCAAATGGTTTCACGCGATTCTGCAATCAGCATGGGAATCCACATGTTCTCTCTTGCGATTCAAGAGCATGTAACAATTGATAAATTGGCATTGACAGACCTATTCTTCTTGCCACACTTCAACAAACCATACAACTACATCACAATGGCTGCCCTTACAGCTGAAAAATAAAATTTGATGAACTATCTGGCCTTAAGTTAAGGTCAGATAGTTTTTTTAGTCGATGTGTACCCATACAATTATGATTTTTTTATCTTGTACTTCATTTTAATCTAACTTAAAATGAAATGGTAGCTACCAATACAAATGATGAGGATAAAGAAATGACTGAAAATCGTTATGAATTAAATAAAAACTTGGCACAGATGCTCAAGGGCGGTGTAATCATGGACGTTCAGAACCCTGAACAAGCCCGTATTGCAGAGGCTGCTGGTGCGGCAGCTGTTATGGCTTTGGAGCGGATTCCAGCTGATATTCGTGCAGCTGGTGGTGTTTCCCGTATGAGTGATCCAAAGATGATTAAGGAAATCCAAGAAGCGGTTAGTATTCCAGTGATGGCCAAGGTCAGAATCGGGCATTTTGTTGAGGCTCAGATTTTAGAGGCTATTGAGATTGACTATATCGATGAGAGTGAAGTTTTATCTCCAGCAGACGACCGTTTCCATGTGGACAAAAAAGAATTCCAAGTTCCTTTTGTCTGTGGAGCTAAGGACTTGGGTGAAGCCTTGCGTCGTATCGCTGAAGGAGCCTCTATGATTCGTACCAAAGGAGAACCGGGTACAGGAGACATCGTTCAAGCTGTTCGCCATATGCGTATGATGAATCAGGAAATTCGCCGCATTCAAAATCTACGTGAGGACGAACTTTATGTTGCTGCCAAGGAATTGCAAGTCCCTGTAGAATTGGTTCAATATGTCCATGAGCATGGAAAATTGCCAGTTGTAAACTTTGCGGCTGGAGGCGTTGCAACGCCAGCAGATGCGGCATTAATGATGCAATTAGGGGCAGAGGGTGTCTTTGTCGGCTCAGGTATTTTCAAGTCAGGAGATCCTGTTAAACGAGCGAGTGCCATTGTCAAAGCGGTAACTAACTTCCGTAATCCTCAAATTCTAGCTCAAATCTCTGAAGATCTAGGGGAAGCCATGGTTGGTATCAATGAAAATGAGATCCAAATCCTCATGGCTGAGCGAGGGAAATAGATGAAAATTGGAATATTGGCCTTGCAAGGGGCCTTTGCAGAACATGCAAAAGTGTTGGATCAATTAGGTGTCGAGAGTGTTGAAATCAGAAATTTAGAGGATTTTCAGCAACATCAGAGTGACTTGTCAGGTTTGATTTTACCTGGAGGAGAGTCTACAACCATGGGCAAACTCTTACGCGACCAGGACATGCTGATTCCCATTCGAGAAGCCATTCTATCTGGCTTACCAGCCTTTGGAACCTGTGCAGGCTTGATATTGCTGGCTAAGGAAATTACTTCTCAGGAAGAAAGTCATCTTGGAACTATGGATATGGTGGTCGAGCGCAATGCCTATGGGCGCCAACTAGGAAGTTTCTACACGGAAGCAGAATGTAAGGGAGTCGGTCAGATTCCAATGACCTTTATCCGTGGTCCAATTATCAGCAGTGTTGGAGAGGGTGTAGAAATTCTAGCAACAGTTGAAGATCAAATCGTTGCAGCCCAAGAAAAAAATATGTTGGTAACTTCTTTTCATCCAGAATTGACTGATGATGTTCGCTTGCACCAGTACTTTATCAATATGTGTGACAAAAAGATAGTGGAATAAAAAGTGATAAATCAAGTTTTGATTCGCTTTTTCCAAAGAATCATTTTTTAAGTCATCTGACAGTATTCTGTGATTTTAGATTTATTTACGATAAATTAGAAAAGAATGATTGTTTTGACTTAGGGCATAAAGCTTATATGCTGAATATAGTGTTCAAGTATCTTTTATTGGGAGCACTTTAGAGGATGGAGTTAAAATACTATTCTATACTCCTTAATACTCTTCGACAATCTCTTCAAACCACGTCAGCTTTATCCGCAACCTCAAAGCGGTGCTTTGAGCAACCTGCGGTTAGCTTCCTAGTTAGCTCTTTGATTTTCATTGAATATATAGTGGTTTGAAATAAGATGTGTGCAACTTGATTAGGGAAATCAAATTAATTTCTAGAAATGTTTTAGTATCCACGATGTACTATTCTAGTTTCATTTTACTATAAAAATGATGTATGGGATTGGTCAAAAAGAACACTTTGAAAATAGCAAAAAACGAGTATCTCTACAGATGGAGATACTCGTTCTATTATGTATAAAGCTATGAGTCTGTCGTCCTACGTAAGGTGCGCGTCGAAGGTTATACCTAAAAAACTCCAAACGCGATACAATAAAGGGGATTAAGCCAGTACATTTTACAACGTTTTTTATTTTATTCTTTGGTATTCTTTTGCAAAAAAAGAATACAACATTTTGTTGTATCCTAAATATTAAATCAAGTCCTGAATTTTCTTAAGTTTTTATCATATTTTCTGTTATAATTAAGGTGCCTTAAGAAAAATAATGAAAAAACTAAATGTTTTTCATATAGTTTTCATTGTTTTAATAGTTTAAAGTCAATCTTATTTTTCTCTAATAGAAAATAATGAAAAAGTAGGTTTAGAAAGAGGTAAGTATCTATGTCTTCTCATAAAAAAGTGTCACTCTCTGAGATTAATCAATCTATCGATACTCCAAATAACAATCATTTCTGGCAAAATTTAAATGCCTTTTTAGGTCCGGGTGCTCTTGTCGCAGTTGGTTATATGGATCCAGGAAACTGGATTACCAGTGTAGTCGGTGGTGCTTCCTATAAGTATAGTCTCTTGTTTGTTATCTTGATTTCATCTCTCATTGCCATGCAACTTCAGCAGATGGCAGGAAAGCTTGGTATTGTAACCCAGATGGACCTGGCTCAAGCAACGGCTCATCATTCACCTAAATGGCTTCGTTATAGTCTATGGGTGATTTTAGAATTAGCCTTGATGGCGACAGATCTGGCAGAAGTTCTAGGTTCAGCGATTGCTCTCAATCTTCTCTTTAAGATTCCGATTATGATAGCAATTCTCTTGACCGTGTTGGATGTTTTTCTCTTATTGCTTCTGATGAAATTTGGCTTTAAGAAGATTGAAGCTATTGTGACAACACTGATTTTAACAATTCTAGCAATTTTTACCTATCTGGTAGCTTTGTCACATCCAAGCTTCCAAGGAATCGTTGAGGGTTATCTACCGAATGCAACCTTATTTGAAAGTCCCTTGCCAGGGCATGAAAGTCAATTAACCTTGGCACTAGGGATCGTGGGAGCAACGGTTATGCCCCATAACCTCTATTTGCATTCTTCCTTGTCACAAACTCGGAAAATCAATCACAAGGACAAGAATGATGTTCGAAAAGCCGTGCGCTTTATGACCTGGGATTCAAATCTCCAATTATCCTTGGCCTTTGTGGTTAACTCCCTTCTATTAATTCTCGGGGCGGCTCTCTTTTTCGGCCATGCATCTGAGATTTCTGCCTTCTCTCAAATGTATAATGCCTTGCAGGATTCTACTATTGCAGGAGCTATAGCTAGCTCGACCTTATCAACCTTGTTTGCCTTGGCTTTATTAGCCAGTGGTCAAAATTCGACAATTACGGGTACCTTGACTGGACAAATCGTTATGGAAGGTTTCTTGCATATGAGATTACCTCAATGGTTCATTCGTTTGGCAACTCGTCTCTTTGCCTTGTTGCCTGTCATGATTGTAGCGGTTCTGTTTGGTCATCAGGAAAAAACATTAGATCAGTTATTGGTTTATTCACAGGTCTTTCTTTCAATCGCTCTTCCATTTTCAATCTTCCCACTGATTTATCTAACTTCTAAGAAATCACTGATGGGAGAATTTACCAATGCCAAATGGAATACCATCCTTGGTTATATTGTTTCCATTATCTTAACAATTCTCAATGTGAAATTGTTATTTGATATTTTCTAAGAAATTCACCCGAGTTATAAAACAAGCATATAAGAAAAAAGATACCCAAGATTTCTTGGGTATCTTTTTTAAAATAAACGGAAGACATGGGATTCGAACCCACGCACGCTGTTACACGCCTACCGCGTTTCCAACACGGCCTCTTAAGCCTCTTGAGTAATCTTCCAATACTTACTCAAATAGTCTACCATAAAGGCTCTTATCTTGCAATAAAAATTCTGAAAATAAGAAAAATGATAGAATTTGAAAGAAAATGATAAAAAATGCTTGACTTTAAAAGAAAGTGTGATAGAATGAATAGTGTAAACGATAACAGGAGGTGATTCGGTGTTAAAAACAGAGCGGAAACAACTGATTTTAGAGGAGTTAAATCAACATCATGTAGTTTCTCTAGAAAAATTAGTTAGTTTGCTAGAGACCTCAGAATCAACGGTTCGAAGAGACTTGGATGAATTGGAAGCTGAAAACAAGCTTCGTCGTGTGCATGGTGGAGCAGAATTGCCCCATTCCTTGCAGGAAGAAGAAACCATTCAAGAAAAATCTGTCAAAAACCTTCAAGAAAAGAAGTTGCTGGCTCAGAAAGCTGCTTCTCTCATCAAGGAACAAGATGTCATCTTTATCGATGCTGGAACAACAACAGCCTTTTTGATTCATGAATTGGTCAATAAGAATATTACTGTTGTGACAAATTCGATTCACCATGCAGCTCAGTTGGTTGAAAAGCAGATTCCGACTGTCATGGTTGGAGGAAGCGTCAAGACGGCGACAGATGCTAGCATCGGGGGCGTTGCTCTTAACCAGATTAACCAATTGCACTTTGACCGTGCCTTTATCGGGATGAATGGTGTGGACGATGGCTATTATACGACTCCTGATATGGAGGAGGGGGCTGTGAAGCGTGCTATTTTAGAGAATGCCAAACAAACGTACGTCTTGGTGGATTCGTCTAAAATTGGACAAACTTGCTTTGCTAAGGTAGCACCACTCAAACGCGCTATTGTTATCACAAGTCAAGGGCATGAGCTCTTGCAGGTTATTAAGGAGAAAACGGAGGTAATAGAAGTATGATTTATACAGTCACACTCAATCCATCCATTGACTATATTGTCCGTCTGGACCAAGTCCAAGTCGGTAGTGTCAATCGTATGGACAGTGATGATAAGTTTGCTGGTGGGAAAGGAATCAATGTAAGTCGTGTCTTGAAGCGCTTAGATATTCCAAATACAGCGACTGGATTTATCGGAGGCTTTACTGGTGAATTTATCACAGATACTCTGGCAGAGGAAGAAATCGAGACGCGTTTTGTCCAAGTGGCAGAAGATACTCGTATCAATGTTAAAATAAAAGCAGACCAAGAGACAGAAATCAACGGAACGGGTCCAAATGTGGAACCAGCCCAGTTAGAAGAGTTGAAAGCTATCTTATCTAGTTTGACTACAGAAGATACAGTTGTCTTTGCTGGTTCAAGTGCTAAAAATCTAGGCAATGTCATCTACAAGGATTTGATTGCCTTGACGCGCAAGACTGGTGCGCAAGTAGTCTGTGACTTTGAAGGACAGACCTTGATTGATAGTTTGGACTATCAGCCACTTTTGGTCAAACCAAACAATCATGAACTGGGAGCTATTTTTGGGGTTAAACTCGAAAGTTTAGATGAAATCGAGAACTATGCTCGTGAGTTACTGGCTAAAGGTGCTCAAAACGTTATTATCTCAATGGCTGGGGACGGTGCACTTCTTGTCACATCTGAAGGAGCTTACTTTGCTAAACCAATCAAGGGAACAGTGAAAAATTCAGTTGGGGCTGGTGATTCTATGGTCGCTGGATTTACAGGTGAATTTGTCAAATCTAAAGATGCAGTAGAAGCCTTCAAATGGGGAGTGGCTTGCGGAACGGCAACCACCTTCTCAGATGACTTGGCAACAGCAGAATTTATTAAAGAAACATATGAAAAAGTTGAGGTAGAAAAACGATGAAAATTCAAGACCTATTGAGAAAAGATGTTATGTTGCTGGATTTGCAGGCAACTGAAAAAACAGCTGTCATCGAAGAGATGATTAAAAGCTTGACAGACCACGGTTATGTGACAGATTTTGAAACTTTTAAAGAAGGAATTTTGGCGCGTGAAGCTCTGACTTCTACAGGTTTGGGTGACGGAATCGCTATGCCTCATAGCAAAAACGCTGCTGTCAAAGAAGCGACAGTTCTCTTTGCCAAGTCAAACAAGGGTGTTGACTACGAGAGCTTGGATGGACAAGCAACCGACCTCTTCTTTATGATTGCAGCTCCAGAAGGTGCCAATGATACTCACTTGGCTGCCTTGGCAGAATTGTCTCAATACTTGATGAAAGACGGCTTTGCTGATAAACTTCGTCAAGTAACATCAGCTGACCAAGTCATTGAACTTTTTGACCAAGCTTCAGAAAAAACTGAAGAGCCTGTTCAAGTACCTGCTAATGAAACTGGTGACTTTATCGTAGCTGTTACAGCTTGTACGACAGGTATTGCCCACACTTACATGGCCCAAGAAGCCCTTCAAAAAGTGGCCTGCTGAAATGGGTGTTGGAATTAAGGTCGAAACCAACGGTGCTAGCGGTGTTGGAAATCAACTAACTGCAGAAGATATCCGTAAGGCTAAAGCTGTTATCATCGCAGCAGACAAGGCCGTTGAAATGGATCGTTTCGATGGCAAACCATTGATCAATCGTCCGGTTGCTGACGGTATACGTAAGACAGAAGAGTTGATTAACTTGGCTCTTTCAGGAGATGCTGAAGTCTACCGTGCCGCTAATGGTGCAAAAGCTGCAACAGCCTCTAACGAAAAACAAAGCCTTGGTGGTGCCTTCTACAAACACTTGATGAGTGGTGTCTCTCAAATGTTGCCATTCGTTATCGGTGGTGGTATCATGATTGCCCTTGCCTTCTTGATTGATGGTGCTTTGGGTGTTCCGAATGAAAACCTTGGTAGTCTTGGTTCCTACCATGAACTAGCTTCTATGTTCATGAAAATTGGTGGAGCTGCCTTTGGTTTGATGCTTCCAGTCTTTGCAGGTTATGTTGCCTACTCTATTGCTGAAAAACCAGGTTTGGTAGCAGGTTTCGTGGCTGGTGCTATTGCTAAAGAAGGTTTTGCCTTTGGTAAAATTCCTTATGCTGCAGGTGGTGAAGCAACTTCAACTCTTGCAGGTGTCTCATCTGGTTTCCTAGGTGCCCTTGTTGGTGGATTTATCGCAGGTGCTTTAGTTCTTGCTATCAAGAAATACGTTAAAGTTCCTCGTTCACTTGAAGGTGCTAAATCAATCCTTCTCTTGCCACTTCTTGGAACAATCTTGACTGGATTTGTCATGCTAGCTGTTAACATCCCAATGGCAGCAATCAACACAGCTATGAATGATTTCCTTGGCGGTCTTGGAGGCGGTTCAGCTGTCCTTCTCGGTATCGTTCTTGGAGGAATGATGGCTGTCGATATGGGTGGACCAGTCAATAAAGCAGCTTATGTCTTTGGTACAGGTACGCTTGCAGCAACTGTTTCTTCAGGTGGTTCTGTGGCTATGGCAGCAGTTATGGCTGGAGGAATGGTGCCACCACTTGCAATCTTTGTCGCAACTCTTCTTTTCAAAGATAAATTTACTAAGGAAGAACGCAACTCTGGTTTGACAAATATCATCATGGGCTTGTCATTTATCACTGAGGGAGCGATTCCATTTGGAGCTGCTGACCCAGCTCGTGCGATCCCAAGCTTCATTCTTGGTTCAGCAGTAGCAGGTGGCCTCGTTGGTCTTACTGGTATCAAACTCATGGCGCCACACGGAGGAATCTTCGTTATCGCCCTTACTTCAAATGCTCTTCTTTACCTCGTTTCTGTCTTGGTAGGAGCAATCGTAAGTGGTGTGGTCTATGGTTACCTACGCAAACCCCAAGCATAAAACTTAAATAGAAAATGAAAAGATTGGACCGTTTGGTGCAGTCTTTTTCTCTTTCCGAAATGCCTGTGAAATATGGTATAATAGAAGAATGGCAAACAAGAATACAAGTAAAACAAGACGGAGACCGTCTAAAGCAGAACTCGAAAGAAAAGAAGCGATTCAACGGATGTTGATTTCGTTGGGAATCGCCCTTTTATTGATTTTCGCAGCTTTTAAATTAGGAGCTGCAGGTATCACTCTTTACAATTTAATTCGCTTGTTGGTGGGTAGTCTAGCTTATCTGGCAATATTTGCCCTATTGATCTATCTCTTCTTTTTCAAGTGGATACGAAAACAGGAAGGACTCTTATCTGGCTTTTTCACCATATTTGCAGGTTTGCTCCTGATTTTTGAGGCCTACTTGGTTTGGAAATATGGTTTGGACAAGTCCGTTCTAAAAGGGACCATGGCTCAGGTTGTGACGGATTTAACTGGTTTTCGAACGACCAGTTTTGCTGGAGGTGGCTTGATTGGTGTTGGCCTTTATGTGCCAATCGCCTTTCTCTTCTCAAATATTGGTACTTATTTTATTGGTTCTATCTTGATTTTAGTGGGTGCTCTCCTAGTCAGTCCTTGGTCTGTTTATGATATTGCTGAATTTTTCAGTAGAGGCTTTGCCAAATGGAGGGAAGGACATGAGCTTCGAAAAGAGGAACGCTTTGTCAAACAAGAAGAAAAAGCTCGCCAAAAGGTTGAGGAAGAGGCTAGATTAGAACAAGAAGAAGCTGAAAAAGCCTTACTCGATTTGCCTCCTATTGATATGGAAACGGGTGAAATTCTGACAGAAGATGTTGTGCTTGACGTTCCTCCTGTTCCAGAAGAAGAGTGGGTGGAACCAGAAATCATCCTGCCTCAAGCTGAACTTGAATTCGCTGAACAGGAAGATGGCTCTGATGACGAAGACGTACAGGTCGATTTTTCAGCCAAAGAAGCCCTCGAATACAAACTTCCAAGCTTACAACTCTTTGCCCCAGATAAACCCAAAGACCAGTCTAAAGAGAAGAAAATCGTTCGTGAAAACATCAAAATCCTAGAAGAAACCTTTGCTAGCTTTGGTATCAAGGTAACAGTTGAACGGGCTGAAATTGGGCCATCAGTGACCAAGTATGAAGTTAAGCCAGCAGTGGGTGTACGGGTTAACCGCATTTCCAATCTAGCAGATGACTTAGCGCTTGCTCTAGCGGCCAAGGATGTTCGGATTGAGGCTCCAATACCTGGTAAATCCTTAGTCGGGATTGAGGTTCCTAACTCTGAGATTGCGACTGTATCCTTCCGCGAACTATGGGAACAATCTCAAACGAAAGCAGAAAATCTCTTGGAAATTCCTTTAGGAAAGGCGGTTAATGGCACTGCAAGAGCTTTTGACCTTTCCAAAATGCCCCACTTGCTCGTCGCGGGTTCAACGGGATCAGGGAAGTCAGTAGCAGTTAACGGAATTATCGCCAGCATTCTCATGAAGGCGAGACCTGACCAAGTTAAATTTATGATGGTCGATCCCAAGATGGTTGAGTTATCTGTTTACAATGATATTCCCCACCTCTTGATTCCAGTAGTGACCAATCCCCGTAAAGCCAGCAAGGCCCTGCAAAAGGTTGTGGATGAAATGGAAAATCGTTATGAACTCTTTGCCAAGGTAGGAGTCCGTAATATTGCAGGCTTTAATGCCAAGGTAGAAGAGTTTAATACTCAATCTGAGTATAAGCAGATTCCGCTACCGCTCATTGTTGTGATTGTAGATGAGTTGGCTGACCTCATGATGGTGGCCAGCAAGGAAGTGGAAGACGCTATCATTCGTCTTGGACAGAAGGCGCGTGCTGCAGGTATCCACATGATTCTTGCAACCCAGCGTCCATCCGTTGATGTCATCTCTGGTCTGATCAAGGCCAATGTCCCTTCTCGTGTCGCTTTCGCGGTTTCATCAGGGACAGACTCCCGTACGATTTTGGATGAAAATGGAGCGGAAAAACTGCTTGGTCGAGGTGACATGCTCTTTAAACCGATTGATGAAAATCATCCAGTTCGTCTGCAAGGCTCCTTTATCTCGGATGATGATGTTGAACGCATCGTAAACTTCATCAAGGCTCAGGCGGATGCGGATTACGATGAGAGTTTTGATCCAGGTGAAGTTTCTGAAAATGATGGAGAATTTTCAGATGGAGATGCTGGTGGTGATCCGCTTTTTGAAGAAGCCAAAGCTCTAGTCATTGAAACCCAGAAAGCCAGCGCATCCATGATTCAGCGTCGTTTGTCAGTTGGATTTAACCGTGCGACCCGGCTTATGGAAGAACTTGAAATGGCAGGAGTCATTGGTCCAGCTGAAGGCACCAAGCCAAGAAAAGTTTTACAACAATAAATTTCTCTCTCTTATACGGAAATGTGAACCTGACGTGATTTGAAGAGATTTTTGAAGCGGTTTATCTATGATGTATAATTAATTGAATCTAAAATAGTACGAAACGACTTTTAAAGCATGAAATTGATTTGAATTCCCTAATAAATTTGTTCACATTTTATTCAAACACTATATCAAGCTGAAACAGGTTTAGAATTTCTTTTAGATATATGCAGACTCCCCCTGTAGTTTCTAGT
>NZ_VMLR01000019.1 GCF_013276795.1 Streptococcus sp. 2342 | reverse complement strand
CTTCGAGCGAAGCGTAGTTTCGTAAATCTTCATGTAATTCTTTTGAAACATTTTGCAATTCAAAAATACGTTTTTGCTCAATAGAATATTCTTCAAGTACATTTACTGAATACCATTCATTTATATTGTTTGGATGAAGTTCCTGAAGATCAGTTAACTTTGGAAGTTTTTTTTCAGTAATTCCTTCTTCAGTGATAGAAACTAATACAGGTTGAATGCTATGAAATTCCTCATCCCCAGTAATACCTATTGCGATTACTTCATCAAAAGAGCTTGTTTTCGTTACGATATGGTTTGCGTAGTGTACAGCACCATTTACAGCAAAACCTGACAATGATGGAATATCTTTAGCAATAGAACCATCCCCGGAAAGATTAATAAGTTTATCATTGTCCCTTTTATCTTCAATCACAATAAGGTAATCTGAGATCTGCATAACAAATTCAGGCTTTCCAATTCCAGATTTACCTTGTTTGCTAGCTCCTTTTAGCGCTTTAGCAATTTCTGGATGAGAAGAACCTTGCTCATCATAGCGGATACCAAATTTTTCTATCTCTCTTCTGACGTATTGGTCAGTTGCTGTTGCTTCGTTTGCCATATTTTTTCACTTCCTTAAGTTTATCATTTCCCATTATATCAAAGAAAGTAGCAAA
>NZ_VMLR01000018.1 GCF_013276795.1 Streptococcus sp. 2342 | reverse complement strand
GTAGAAGGAACTACAGAAGTAACTTACGTTTATGAAAAAGCAGGACAAGTAGTAGTTCACTACACTGATGAAAAAGGTAACACTATTCAAGTGGACGCTGTTGATACAAAAGACGGTAAACCAAATTCAGACTACAACACTGCAGATAACGACATGAAACCAAATCGTATCACTACTCCAGAAGGAAAAGTATACGAATTGGTCGACGCTTCAACTAAAGGAAATGAAACAGGTAAGGTTGTTGCTGGAGAAACTACAGAAGTAACATACGTTTATAAAGAAGTAACTGGTGATGTAGTGGTTCACTACGTTGACACAGAAGGTAACGTAATCGCTGAAGATAAAGAAGATACTAAAGGTGCTTCTCTGAATGCTAAATACGATACAACTGACAACAAACCAGAGAAAATCGAAAAAGACGAAACTGTGTACTACTTAACAGAAAAAGCACTTAAAGATGGTTCTAAAGAAACTGGAGATGTAGTAGAAGGTAAAACAGAAGTAACTTACGTTTACGAAAAAGCAGGACAAGTAGTAGTTCACTACACTGATGAAAAAGGTAACACTATTCAAGTGGACGCTGTTGATACAAAAGACGGTAAACCAAATTCAGACTACAACACATCTGATAACGGAATGAAGCCAACTCGTATCACAACTGCAGAAGGGAAAGTATACGAATTAGTACCAACAGCAACTAAAGGTGACGAAATAGGTAAAGTAGTAGCAGGACAAACTCTTGAAGTAACTTATGTTTACCAAGAAGTTAAAGGGAATGTCATCGTTAAATTCCAAGATACAGAAGGAAATACCATCTCAGAAGATGAAAATGATGAAACAAATGCTTCTCTTAATACAAACTACAACACGTCAGAACATAAGAAAGCGACTATCGTAAAAGATGGTGTCACTTACTATCTAACTGATAAAGCCCTAAAAGACGGCTCTAAACCAGAAGAAGGTTCTGTTGTAGAAGGAACTACAGAAGTAACGTATGTCTATGAAAAAGCGGGTTCAGTCATCGTTAACTACCAAACAGAAGATGGAACTCCATTAGTAGGAACTGCAGATGGTGCTAATGTAGAATCAGGTGTAAAAGACACAACAGACGCTAAAGCAGGAACTGACTATAATACTGCAGACAACGGAATGAAACCAAGCCGTATCACAACTGCAGAAGGAAAAGTATACAAATTGGTTGAAGCTTCAACTAAAGGAAATGAAACAGGCAAGGTTGTAGCAGGACAAACTCTTGAAGTGACCTATGTTTATATTCTGGAAAATGTCGTACCAGAGCCTAAACCAGAACCTAA
>NZ_VMLR01000017.1:7040-20842 GCF_013276795.1 Streptococcus sp. 2342 | reverse complement strand
GCAGGACAAACAGTTGATTTTTCTGACTTGGCTATTAAAGCACAGGTTGCTCCACACACTGCTTCAGGACTTTCAGTAGCTCACTTGGCACTTGGTTTCCTTGTTATGGCTTTGGTAACATCACTTGGTGGACCTACAGGACCTGCCTTGAACCCAGCCCGTGACTTGGGACCACGTCTCCTTCATGCTTTCCTTCCAAAATCAGTTCTTGGTGAGCACAAAGGTGATTCAAAATGGTGGTATTCTTGGGTACCGGTAGTAGCACCTATCGCAGCAGCAATTGCGGCAGTAGCTATCTTCAAATTCCTTTACCTATAAGAAATTGAAACCGAGGAAAGCCTCGGTTTTTTAGATGAAATTTTTATGAAAAATCGGTAAATTTGAGCATAATATCTTGTAAAAAATTCTAAAATCCTTTAAAATAAAAAGTGATGGAGGAATTTATGAATGTAAATCAGATTGTACGGATTATTCCTACTTTAAAAGTTAATAATAGAAAATTAAATGAAACATTTTATATTGAAACCCTTGGCATGAAGGCCTTGTTAGAGGAATCAGCCTTCCTATCACTAGGGGACCAAACAGGTCTTGAAAAGCTGGTTTTAGAAGAAGCACCAAGCATGCGTACTCGTAAGGTAGAGGGACGAAAAAAATTGGCTAGATTGATTATCAAGGTGGAAAATCCCTTAGAAATCGAGGGACTCTTATCTAAAACAGATTCGATTCATCGATTATATAAAGGTCAAAATGGCTACGCTTTTGAAATTTTTTCACCAGAAGATGATTTGATTTTGATTCATGCAGAAGATGACAGAGCAAGTCTAGTAGAAGTAGGAGAAAAGCCTGAATTTCAAACAGATTTGGCATCAATCTCTTTAAGTAAATTTGAGATTTCTATGGAATTACATCTCCAAACTGATATCGAAAGTTTCTTGGAATCATCTGAAATTGGGGCATCCCTTGATTTTATTCCAGCTCAGGGGAAGGATTTGACTGTGGACAATACGGTTACCTGGGACTTATCTATGCTCAAGTTCTTGGTCAATGAACTAGATATATCAAGTCTTCGCCAGAAGTTTGAGTCTACAGAATATTTTATTCCTAAGTCTGAAAAATTCTTCCTTGGAAAAGATAGAAATAATGTTGAATTGTGGTTTGAAGAAGTATGAAGTGGACCCAGATTATTAAAAAAATAGAAGAACAAATCGAGGCAGGGATTTATCCCGGAGCCTCTTTTGCGTATTTTAAGGACAATCAATGGACGGAGTTCTATATTGGTCAGAGTCACCCAGAGCATGGCTTGCAGACTGAGGCAGGACTAGTTTATGACCTAGCTAGTGTCAGCAAGGTTGTTGGGGCTGGTACGGTTTTTACCTTTTTGTGGGAAAAAGGCAAATTAGATATTGACAGACCGGTAACCGATTTTTTAGCTGAGAGTGATTATCCAGACATCACTATTCGTCAGCTCTTGACTCACGCAACAGATCTTGATCCTTTTATTCCCAATCGTGATCTTTTAACAGCCCCTGAATTAAAGAAAGCGATGTTTCATCTCAAGAGACGAAGTCAGCCAGCCTTTCTTTATTCAGATGTCCATTTTTTGCTGTTGGGCTTTATTTTGGAAAGAATCTTTAATCAAGAACTGGATGTAATTTTACAAGAACAAGTTTGGAAACCGTGGGGAATGACGGAAACCCAATTTGGACCTGTTGAGCTTGCTGTTCCAACAGTTAGAGGTGTCGAGGCAGGTCTGGTACATGATCCCAAGGCTCGCCTCTTGGGCAGACATGCAGGTAGTGCTGGTTTGTTTTCGACTGTAAAGGATTTACAAATCTTTTTAGAACACTATTTAGCAGATGATTTTGCAAGAGATTTGAGTCAAAATTTTTCACCTTTGGATGACAAGGAACGTTCTTTGGCGTGGAATTTGGCAGGAGATTGGCTAGACCATACGGGCTATACAGGTACCTTTATCATGTGGAATCGCCAGAAGCAAGAAGCGGCCATTTTCCTATCGAATCGTACCTATGAAAAGGATGAGAGGGCTCAATGGATTGTAGAACGCAATCAAGTGATGAACTTGATTCGCAAAGAAGAGTAAGGAGAGATATGTCAAACAGTTTAAAAGGGACTCTATTAACAGTTGTGGCTGGGATTGCTTGGGGCTTGTCAGGAACGAGTGGCCAATACCTGATGGCACACGGGATTTTGTCTCTGGTCTTGACCAACTTGCGTCTTCTAATCGCCGGTGGGATTCTTATGCTCTTGGCTTATGCTACTGCAAAGGATAAAATGCTGGCCTTTTTAAAGGATAGAAAGAGTTTGCTGTCTCTTCTTATTTTTGCTCTAATTGGCCTCTTCCTCAACCAATTCGCCTATCTAACTGCTATTCAGGAAACCAATGCAGGAACAGCGACTGTGCTTCAGTATGTTTGTCCTGTCGGGATTTTGATTTATAGCTGTATCAAAGATAAGGTGGCGCCAACACTGGGAGAGATAGTTTCTATCATATTAGCCATCGGAGGGACCTTCCTGATCGCCACTCATGGGCAGGTGGACCAGTTATCTATGACACCTGCAGGTCTGTTCTGGGGTCTCTTTTCTGCTCTGACTTACGCACTTTATATTATTTTACCCATAGCCTTGATTAAGAAGTGGGGGAGCAGCTTGGTCATTGGTGTGGGAATGGTCATAGCAGGTTTGGTCGCCCTTCCTTTTACAGGAGTTCTAGAGGCTACTATCCTAACTAGTCTTGATTTTCTCCCTGCATTTGCGGGCATTGTCCTTATCGGGACTGTCTTTGCCTATACAGCCTTTCTAAAAGGAGCCAGTCTGATAGGACCGGTTAAGTCAAGTTTGTTGGCTTTAATTGAGCCAATTTCGGCTGTTTTCTTTGCCTTCTTAATCATGAATGAACAATTTTATCCCATTGATTTTCTTGGTATGGCAATGATATTGTTTGCTGTAACTTTGATTTCGTTGAAAGATTTACTCTTAGAAAAATAAAAAGACTCTTTGTCCGTGACAGAGAGTTTTTGCGTAGTATTTTATACTAAATGAAAATCAAAGAGCAAAATAGGAAACTAGCCGCAGGCTGTACTTGAGTACGGCAAGGCGACGTTGACACGTTTTGAATTTGATTTTCGAAGAGTATTAATTGTTTTCAAGATAAAATTCAAAACGTTCGCCTACATATTGACTTTTTACGTATTCAAATGCAGTACCATCTTCTAGGTAGGAAACCTGAGTCAAACCAAGAATAGCATGTCCTTTTTCAACTTCTAAATAGTGGGCAATTTTTTCTTTAGCAAGGCGAGAATAAATGGTCTGTTGTGATTTACCAATACGGTAGCCATGTTTTTGCAAGGTTTGGAAGAAATGACTGGTGATTTCTTCTTTTTTAAAGTCCTTAATGAATTTTTCAGGAATAGAAGCAACTTCATAAACCAGAGGAACTTTGTCGGCATAGCGTACCCGCTCCATTCGGATAATATTCTCTGTTGGAGAAATTCCTAGCTTGGCAACTTCCTGCTCATTGGGAATGGTTTTTCTGTAGGAAATGAGCTGGCTAGAGGGAACTTTACCTTGGGACTTAACAATTTCAGTAAAACTGGTTGTCCCTCGCATCTTTTCTTGTACTCGAGTACTGGAAACAAAGGTGCCGCTTCCTACACGGCGCTCTAAGACACCTTCTTCAACTAATAGAGATACAGCTTGGCGAAGGGTCATGCGACTAACTGCAAACTGCTCTGCTAAATCTCGTTCACTAGGAAGCCTCTCCCCAATAGCCCAACGGTGATCGTCAATATCCTTTTTAATCTGATCATGGATTTTCATATAAGCAGGTAGCATATTTTCACTTCATTTCTATCTTTTCTCTATTGTACCCCAATAAACTAGAAAAAGTCAAACTTCGCCTTGTTTAGTTGGTAATTCGCCCTTATTTGTGATAGAATATTGAAAAAAGATATTTCTTTTGAGAAAGGAAAAAGATGAGCAACATTTCAACTGATTTGCAAGATGTAGAAAAAATCATCGTATTGGATTATGGTAGCCAATACAACCAGCTGATTTCACGCCGTATCCGTGAGATTGGTGTGTTTTCAGAACTAAAAAGCCATAAAATTTCAGCTGCTGAAGTTCGTGAAATCAATCCTGTAGGAATCATCCTTTCAGGTGGTCCAAACTCTGTATATGAAGATGGTTCATTCGATATTGACCCAGAAATCTTCGAACTCGGAATTCCTATTTTGGGAATTTGTTACGGTATGCAGTTATTGACCCATAAACTTGGAGGAAAAGTTGTCCCTGCAGGTGACGCTGGAAATCGTGAATACGGTCAATCAACTCTTACTCACACACCATCAGCTCTTTTTGAATCAACACCAGACGAGCAGACTGTTTTGATGAGCCACGGTGATGCGGTTACTGAGATTCCTTCTGACTTTGTTCGTACAGGTACATCAGCTGACTGCCCATACGCAGCCATCGAAAACCCAGATAAACACATTTACGGTATCCAATTCCACCCAGAAGTTCGTCATTCTGTATACGGGAATGATATCCTTCGTAATTTTGCTCTCAACATTTGTAAGGCTAAAGGCGACTGGTCAATGGATAACTTCATTGATATGCAGATCCAAAAAATTCGTGAAACCGTCGGTGATAAACGTGTCCTTCTTGGTCTATCAGGTGGTGTTGACTCTTCAGTTGTTGGAGTTCTTCTCCAAAAAGCGATTGGCGATCAATTGATCTGTATCTTCGTGGATCACGGTCTTCTTCGTAAAGGAGAAGCGGACCAAGTTATGGACATGCTTGGTGGTAAGTTTGGTTTGAATATCGTCAAAGCAGATGCTGCTAAACGTTTCCTTGACAAACTTGCTGGCGTTTCTGACCCTGAACAAAAACGTAAAATCATTGGTAATGAGTTTGTCTATGTATTCGATGACGAAGCAAGCAAGCTCAAAGATGTGAAATTCCTTGCTCAAGGTACCTTATACACAGACGTGATTGAGTCTGGTACGGATACAGCTCAAACTATCAAGTCACACCACAACGTGGGTGGTCTTCCAGAAGATATGCAGTTTGAATTGATCGAACCACTCAACACTCTCTATAAAGATGAAGTTCGTGCCCTTGGTACAGAGCTTGGTATGCCAGACCATATCGTATGGCGCCAACCATTCCCAGGACCAGGACTTGCTATCCGTGTCATGGGAGAAATCACTGAGGAAAAACTAGAAACTGTTCGTGAGTCAGACGCTATCCTCCGTGAAGAAATTGCAAAGGCTGGTCTTGACCGCGATATTTGGCAATACTTCACGGTCAATACAGGCGTTCGTTCAGTTGGTGTTATGGGTGACGGTCGTACGTATGACTACACAATTGCAATCCGTGCTATTACCTCTATCGATGGTATGACAGCTGACTTTGCCAAAATTCCTTGGGATGTCCTTCAAAAAATCTCAGTACGTATCGTAAATGAAGTGGATCATGTGAACCGTATCGTCTATGATATTACAAGTAAACCACCTGCAACAGTTGAGTGGGAGTAGTTAACTAAGGACTAATTTATGTAGTTTAATGAGCCAGTATCTTTGGGTACTGGTTTTTACTTTTCTAGACTTTTTGACTACTTGTTAAAACTGGGTGAATTTTCGACAGTTTATCAGTCATGATGCACAGCTTAAAAGATTAGAATTGTCAAAACAATCCGTCTAGGCTTGATTTTATCCCTTATTTACTATAAAATGAGAAGGAAAAACGTCAAACTTTTATATTGCAAATAGGAGAAAACATGACAAAAACATTAAAACGTCCTGAGGTTTTATCACCTGCAGGGACTTTAGAGAAGCTAAAAGTAGCTGTTCAGTATGGGGCAGATGCTGTCTTTATCGGTGGTCAGGCCTATGGTCTTCGTAGCCGTGCAGGCAACTTTACTTTCGAACAGATGGAAGAAGGCGTGCAGTTTGCGGCTAAGTATGGAGCTAAGGTCTATGTAGCTGCCAATATGGTTATGCACGAAGGAAATGAAGCTGGTGCTGGTGAGTGGTTCCGTAAACTACGTGATATCGGCATTGCAGCAGTTATCGTATCTGACCCAGCCTTGATTATGATTGCAGCGACAGAAGCACCAGGTCTTGAAATCCATCTCTCTACTCAAGCCAGTGCCACTAACTATGAAACTCTTGAGTTCTGGAAAGAACTGGGTTTGACTCGTGTCGTTTTAGCGCGTGAGGTTTCAATGGAAGAATTAGCTGAAATCCGCAAACGTACAGATGTTGAAATTGAAGCCTTTGTCCATGGAGCTATGTGTATTTCATACTCTGGACGTTGTACTCTTTCAAACCATATGAGTATGCGTGATGCTAACCGTGGTGGTTGCTCTCAGTCTTGCCGTTGGAAGTACGACCTTTACGATATGCCATTTGGGAAAGAACGTAAGAGCCTTAAGGGTGAGATTCCAGAAGAATTTTCAATGTCAGCCGTTGATATGTCTATGATTGACCATATCCCAGATATGATTGAAAATGGTGTGGACAGTCTAAAAATCGAAGGACGTATGAAGTCTATTCACTACGTATCAACAGTAACCAACTGCTACAAGGCGGCTGTGGATGCCTATCTTGAAAGTCCTGAAAAGTTTGAAGCTATCAAACAAGACTTGGTGGACGAGATGTGGAAGGTTGCCCAACGTGAATTGGCAACAGGTTTCTACTATGGTACACCATCTGAAAATGAGCAGTTGTTTGGTGCTCGTCGTAAAATTCCTGAGTATAAGTTTGTCGCTGAGGTAGTTTCTTATGATGAGGCGACACAAACAGCAACTATTCGTCAACGGAACGTGATTAACGAAGGCGACCAAGTTGAGTTTTATGGTCCAGGTTTCCGTCATTTTGAAACGTATATCGAAGATTTGCACGATGCCAAAGGAAATAAGATCGATCGCGCTCCAAATCCAATGGAACTCTTGACAATCAAGGTTCCACAACCTGTGCAAGCAGGAGATATGGTTCGAGCTCTTAAAGAGGGGCTTATCAATCTTTATAAGGAAGATGGAACCAGCGTCACAGTTCGTGCTTAATAAACATTAAATAAGAACTACTAACAATAGATTGACCTTAATCCGAGATTCCCCTCTCGGATTTTGTGTTGCTTTCATTAAATTTACAGGTAAGACTTGCTAGCTTCAGTAAATATACACAAGTTTTTCAGAATAGAGTGAAATACGAAAGAAAATGGAAGTAATTTTCATTAAACGCTTCCAATGTGCAAAAAAAGTTGACAAATTTAAATTTTAGGACTACACTAAGTAAGTAAATTTTATTTTAAAGGAGAATTCGTTATGAATTTAACATTTTTAGGCTTATGTATTGCCTGTATGGGCGTATCTGTCGGTGAAGGTTTATTGATGAATGGACTGTTTAAATCAGTAGCACGCCAACCAGATATGCTTTCTGAGTTTCGTAGTTTGATGTTTTTAGGTGTTGCCTTTATTGAAGGAACTTTCTTTGTAACTCTTGTCTTCTCATTTATTATCAAATAAATACATGGAACGAGAAGAAAAGGGAGGATTTTAGATGGAAGAAAGTATTAATCCAATCATCTCTATTGGTCCTGTTATCTTCAATCTGACTATGTTAGCCATGACCTTGTTGATTGTGGGAGTTATTTTTGTCTTTATTTATTGGGCAAGCCGCAATATGACCTTGAAACCCAAAGGAAAGCAAAATGTACTTGAGTATGTCTATGACTTTGTTATTGGATTTACAGAACCTAACATTGGTTCGCGCTACATGAAAGATTACTCACTCTTTTTCCTTTGTTTATTTCTTTTCATGGTGATTGCCAATAACCTTGGCTTAATGACAAAGCTTCAAACGATCGATGGGACTAACTGGTGGAGTTCGCCAACCGCTAATTTACAGTATGACTTAACCTTATCTTTTCTTGTCATTTTGTTGACACATATAGAAAGCGTTCGTCGTCGTGGATTTAAAAAAAGTATAAAATCTTTTATGAGTCCTGTTTTTGTCATACCGATGAATATCTTGGAAGAATTTACAAACTTCTTATCTTTGGCTTTGCGGATTTTTGGGAATATCTTTGCAGGAGAGGTCATGACGAGTTTGTTACTTCTTCTTTCCCACCAAGCTATTTATTGGTATCCAGTAGCCTTTGGAGCTAATTTGGCTTGGACTGCATTTTCTGTCTTTATTTCCTGCATCCAAGCTTATGTCTTTACTCTTTTGACATCTGTGTATTTAGGGAATAAGATTAATATTGAAGAGGAATAGAAAGGAGTAACTGATGCACGTAACAGTAGGTGAATTGATTGGTAATTTTATTTTAATCACTGGCTCTTTTATTCTTTTGCTAGTCTTGATTAAAAAATTTGCATGGTCTAATATTACAGGCATTTTCGAAGAAAGAGCTGAAAAAATTGCTACTGATATTGACAGTGCTGAAGAAGCCCGTCAAAAAGCAGAAGTATTGGCTCAAAAACGCGAAGATGAATTGGCTGGTAGCCGTAAAGAAGCCAAGGCAATCATTGAGAATGCGAAAGCAACAGCTGAGAAAAGTAAGGCTAGTATTTTAGTAGATGCTAAACTAGAAGCAGGACGCTTAAAAGAAAAAGCAAACCAAGAAATTGCTCAAAACAAAGCTGAAGCTTTACAAAGCGTTAAGGGTGAGGTAGCAGATTTGACCATCAGCCTAGCTGGTAAAATCATCTCACAAAACCTTGACGGTCATGCCCATAAAGAACTCATTGATCAGTATATCGATCAGCTAGGAGAAGCTTAATGGACAAGAAAACAGTAAAGGTAATTGAAAAATACAGCATGCCTTTTGTCCAATTGGTACTTGAAAAAGGAGAAGAAGCCCGTATCTTTTCAGACTTGACTCAAATCAAGCAAGTTGCTGAAGAAACAGGTCTGCCTTCTTTTTTAAAACAAGTGGCAGTAGACGAGTCTGACAAGGAAAAAACAATTGCTTTTTTTCAAGACTCTGTGTCACCTTTAATACAAAACTTTATCCAGGTTCTGGCCTACAATCACAGAGCAAATCTTTTTTATGATGTGCTTGTAGATTGCTTGAACCGACTTGAAAAAGAAACAAATCGATTTGAAGTGACGATTACTGCTGCTCATCCTTTAACGGATGAACAAAAGAGTCGTTTGCTCCCTTTGATTGAGAAGAAAATGTCTCTGAAAGTGCGGAGTGTAAAAGAACAAATCGATGAAAGTCTCATTGGTGGTTTTGTCATTTTTGCCAATCACAAGACAATTGATGTGAGTATTAAACAACAACTTAAAGTTGTTAAAGAAAATTTGAAATAGAAAGTGGTGTTCTTTTGGCAATTAACGCACAAGAAATCAGCGCTTTAATTAAGCAACAAATTGAAAATTTCAAACCCAATTTTGATGTGACTGAAACAGGTGTTGTAACCTATATCGGGGATGGTATCGCACGTGCTCATGGCCTTGAAAATGCCATGAGTGGAGAGTTGTTGATTTTTGAAAACGGCTCTTATGGTATGGCTCAAAACTTGGAGTCAACAGACGTTGGTATTATCATCCTAGGTGACTTTACAGATATCCGTGAAGGCGATACAATCCGCCGTACAGGTAAAATCATGGAAGTCCCAGTAGGTGAAAGTCTGATTGGTCGTGTTGTGGATCCGCTTGGTCGTCCAGTTGATGGTCTTGGAGAAATCCACACTGATAAAACTCGTCCAGTAGAAGCGCCAGCTCCTGGTGTTATGCAACGTAAGTCTGTATCAGAACCATTGCAAACTGGTTTGAAAGCTATTGACGCCCTTGTACCGATTGGTCGTGGTCAACGTGAGTTGATTATTGGGGACCGTCAGACAGGGAAAACAACCATTGCGATTGATACAATCTTGAACCAAAAAGGTCAAGATATGATCTGTATCTATGTTGCGATTGGACAAAAAGAATCAACAGTTCGTACGCAAGTAGAAACACTACGTCAGTACGGTGCCTTGGATTACACAATCGTTGTGACAGCCTCTGCTTCACAACCATCTCCATTGCTCTTCCTAGCTCCTTATGCTGGGGTTGCCATGGCGGAAGAATTTATGTACCAAGGGAAACATGTTTTGATTGTTTATGATGATTTATCAAAACAAGCGGTAGCTTATCGTGAACTGTCACTCTTGCTTCGTCGTCCTCCAGGTCGTGAAGCCTTCCCAGGGGATGTTTTCTACCTTCACAGCCGTTTGCTTGAGCGCTCAGCTAAAGTTTCTGATGAACTTGGTGGTGGATCAATTACAGCCCTACCGTTTATCGAGACCCAAGCAGGAGATATCTCAGCCTATATCGCAACCAACGTGATTTCAATCACTGATGGACAAATCTTCCTTGGTGATGGTCTCTTCAATGCAGGTATTCGTCCAGCCATCGATGCGGGTTCATCTGTATCACGTGTAGGTGGTTCTGCGCAAATCAAAGCCATGAAGAAGGTTGCTGGTACACTTCGTATCGACCTTGCTTCATACCGTGAATTGGAAGCCTTCACTAAGTTTGGTTCTGACTTGGACGCAGCAACACAGGCTAAGTTGAACCGCGGTCGTCGTACAGTTGAGGTCTTGAAACAACCTGTTCACAAACCATTACCTGTTGAGAAACAAGTAACCATTCTCTATGCTTTGACACATGGTTTCTTGGATACTGTTCCAGTAGATGATATTGTTCGTTTCGAGGAAGAGTTCCATGCCTTCTTTGATGCTCAACATCCAGAGATTTTGGAAACCATTCGTGATACAAAAGACTTGCCAGAAGAAGCAGTCTTGGATGCTGCGATTACAGAGTTTCTCAATCAATCTAGCTTCCAATAAGAATAGAGGTGTCAGATGGCAGTATCTCTAAATGATATTAAAACAAAAATCGCCTCAACAAAAAATACGAGTCAAATCACTAATGCCATGCAAATGGTATCAGCTGCTAAGCTAGGTCGCTCTGAAGAAGCTGCTCGCAACTTCCAAGTTTACGCTCAGAAAGTTCGCAAACTTTTGACAGATATTCTTCATGGTAATGGAGCTGGTGGCTCAACCAATCCCATGCTGATTAGCCGTCCTGTGAAGAAGACAGGCTATATCGTTATCACTTCAGACCGCGGTTTGGTTGGAGGTTATAATTCCTCTATTCTGAAAGCCGTTATGGAGTTGAAAGAAGAATACCACCCAGACGGTACAGGTTTTGAAATGATCTGTATTGGTGGAATGGGAGCTGATTTCTTTAAGGCTCGTGGTATTCAACCACTTTATGAACTACGTGGCTTGGCAGACCAACCTAGCTTTGATCAAGTTCGTAAGATTATTTCAAAAACTGTTGAAATGTACCAAAATGAACTCTTTGATGAGCTTTATGTTTGCTACAACCACCATGTCAATACGCTAACCAGTCAAATGCGTGTGGAACAAATGCTTCCGATTGTTGACTTGGATCCAAATGAAGCGGATGAAGACTACAGCTTGACTTTTGAATTGGAAACCAGCCGAGAAGAAATTTTGGAGCAGTTGTTGCCTCAATTTGCAGAAAGTATGATTTACGGTGCTATTATCGATGCCAAGACAGCTGAAAATGCTGCAGGTATGACCGCTATGCAAACAGCGACAGATAATGCTAAGAAAGTCATCAATGATTTGACAATTCAGTATAACCGTGCCAGACAGGCGGCGATTACACAAGAAATTACAGAAATCGTAGCAGGTGCTAGTGCCTTAGAATAGGCTTTAGTCCAGCTCGTATGAAAATGAACTTAGGACCTAGTTGAGCTAGGAACCGACAGTATCTTATATAGAATAGGAGAAGGAGATGAGTTCAGGTAAAATTGCTCAGGTTATCGGTCCCGTTGTAGACGTCTTGTTTGCAGCAGGGGAAAAACTTCCTGAGATTAACAATGCACTTGTCGTCTACAAAAATGACGAAAGAAAAACAAAAATCGTCCTTGAAGTAGCCTTAGAGTTGGGAGATGGTATGGTCCGTACTATCGCCATGGAATCAACAGATGGTTTGACTCGTGGAATGGAAGTATTGGACACAGGTCGTCCAATCTCTGTACCAGTAGGTAAAGAAACTTTGGGACGTGTCTTCAACGTTTTGGGAGATACCATTGACTTGGAAGCTCCTTTTACAGAAGATGCAGAGCGTCAGCCAATTCATAAAAAAGCTCCAACTTTTGATGAGTTGTCTACCTCTTCTGAAATCCTTGAAACAGGGATTAAGGTTATCGACCTTCTTGCCCCTTACCTTAAAGGTGGTAAAGTTGGACTCTTCGGTGGTGCCGGAGTTGGTAAAACCGTCTTAATCCAAGAGTTGATTCACAACATTGCCCAAGAACACGGTGGTATTTCAGTATTTACTGGTGTTGGGGAACGTACTCGTGAGGGGAACGACCTTTACTGGGAAATGAAAGAATCAGGCGTTATCGAGAAAACAGCCATGGTATTTGGTCAGATGAATGAGCCACCAGGAGCACGTATGCGTGTTGCCCTTACTGGTTTGACAATCGCTGAATACTTCCGTGATGTAGAAGGCCAAGACGTGCTTCTCTTTATCGATAATATCTTCCGTTTCACTCAGGCTGGTTCAGAAGTATCTGCCCTTTTGGGTCGTATGCCATCAGCCGTTGGTTACCAACCAACACTTGCTACGGAAATGGGTCAATTGCAAGAGCGTATTACATCAACTAAGAAGGGTTCGGTAACCTCTATCCAGGCTATCTATGTGCCAGCGGATGACTATACTGACCCAGCGCCAGCAACAGCCTTCGCTCACTTGGATTCTACTACAAACTTGGAACGTAAGTTGGTACAATTGGGTATCTACCCAGCCGTTGACCCACTTGCTTCAAGTTCACGTGCCTTGGCACCTGAAATCGTTGGAGAAGAGCACTATGCAGTTGCTGCTGAAGTAAAACGTGTCCTTCAACGTTACCATGAATTGCAAGATATTATTGCTATCCTTGGTATGGATGAGCTTTCTGATGAAGAAAAGACCTTGGTTGCTCGTGCCCGTCGTATCCAGTTCTTCTTGTCACAAAACTTCAACGTTGCGGAACAATTTACTGGTCAGCCAGGTTCTTATGTTCCAGTTGCTGAAACGGTACGTGGCTTTAAGGAAATCCTTGATGGTAAATACGACCACTTGCCAGAAGATGCCTTCCGTGGTGTAGGTTCTATCGAAGATGTGATTGCAAAAGCTGAAAAAATGGGATTTTAAGAGGTGATCTATGGCTCAGTTAACTGTCCAGATCGTGACACCAGATGGTCTCGTCTATGATCACCATGCCAGCTATGTATCGGTTCGAACTCTGGATGGTGAGATGGGGATCTTGCCACGACATGAAAATATGATTGCGGTTTTAGCAGTTGATGAAGTAAAGGTGAAACGTATTGATGACAAAGATCACGTGAACTGGATTGCAGTAAACGGTGGCGTTATTGAAATTGCCAATGATATGATTACAATCGTCGCTGACTCTGCAGAACGTGCTCGTGATATCGATATCAGTCGTGCAGAACGTGCCAAACTTCGTGCAGAACGTGCAATTGAAGAAGCACAAGACAAACACTTGATTGACCAAGAACGTCGTGCGAAGATTGCACTGCAACGTGCCATTAACCGTATTAATGTCGGAAATAGACTATAAGAAAAAATGAACTTGGTAACTCAAGTTCATTTTTTATGGTGTTTTATACTCAATAAAAATCAAAAAGCAAACATAGGAAGTTAGCCATAGGTTGCTCAAAACACAGTTTTGAGGTTGCAGATAGA
>NZ_VMLR01000017.1:0-6993 GCF_013276795.1 Streptococcus sp. 2342 | reverse complement strand
GTCAGTAACCATACCTACGGTAAGGCGACGCTGACGTGGTTTGAAGAGATTTTTGAAGAGTATTAAGGAGCAAAACGGATGCAGACTGCTTCGGGAACATGGAAGTCGTTGGAGAGTTCTGCTAGACGACCATTGTCACAATTACGTTTAAAGATAGTTGCATTGTCAGAGTCTTGGTGGACAGCAATGAGAAATTTTTGGTCGGGTGTCAAATCAAAATCACGTGGGGTCTGACCATGCGTTGGAACGATTTCTAGCAATTCTAAGCTACCATCCGCAAGGATGGTATATACTGCGATAGAATCATGGCCACGGTTAGAAGCGTAGAGGTATTTACCGTCTTTAGAGAGACGAATAGCAGCGGTTCCATTAAAGCCTTCGTAAGCTTCTGGTAAAGTTGAAATGACCTGCATACGTTCAAATTCGCCAACGCCATCGTAGATTAAAACCTCGATAGTGCTATTGAGTTCACAAATGAGATAAGCGATTTTATAGTGGTTATGGAAAACAATATGACGAGAACCAGCTCCAGGAATACTATTGTAGGTATAGAGCTTAGATAATTTCCCTTCTTGATCAAGGTCATAAGTAATAACTTGGTCAGTTCCTAAGTCGCAGGTTACTAGATAGTGGTCAGGTGTTAAATCTGTATAGTGAACATGGGGGGAAGCTTGATTTTCATGTGGACCTTGGCCACTGTGTTGATCCATATCACTAAGTAGAAGACTACCATCCTCCTGACGTTTATAAACAAGTACCTGTCCTTTGTGGTAGTTGGCTGCGTAAACCAAATCACGCTTTTCATCAACGGCAACATAACAGTGGGGAGCTCCCTCCTCAACGACATGATTTAACAAAGTCCCGTCAGTTTGATAGGCTGCAATGCCCCCCTTATCGTCTTGACTACCAACTGTGTATAAATGTTGGTGCTGGTCAAAGGCAAGGTAGGTTGGACTTGGCTCAGCTGCAAAAAGTTCTAGGTTTGAAAGCTGACCAGTTTCTGTATCAAAGTCAGCCTTGTAAATCCCTTGGGAAGTACGACGTGTGTAAGTTCCAAAATAAACAGTTTCTTTCATAACGTTACCTCTATATAAAGATAAGACTATTATATCACAAAAACAAGTCAATTAAAGACATCCAATTAGATGTAAGCACTTTAAAAAAATAATTGATTGTTTTTTTGAAAAATATAATAATATTGAGATTGTTTTCCTTACTTTTCTTCTTAAAAGTGCTATAATGAATTCATAAAATGTTTAAAGGAGTCCTTACTATGAAAAAACGAATTTTTCTAGCAGCTGGTGTAGCTATACTCTCGGCGGCTATGCTAGTAGCGTGCTCAACAGGTGGTAAAGATGCTACTAAACCTGTTACCTATACCTATGTCTTCTCTACAGACCCTACGACTCTGGATTATACAGTTTCTGGTAACAAGAGTACAAAAC
The DNA here is from genome assembly GCF_013276795.1 of Streptococcus sp. 2342. Classification (GTDB taxonomy): domain Bacteria; phylum Bacillota; class Bacilli; order Lactobacillales; family Streptococcaceae; genus Streptococcus. The sequence continues at coordinate 5,548 of NZ_VMLR01000017.1, read as the reverse complement.
AGGTCACAGGGAACGTTATTGACGGTCTACTTGAAAATGACCAATATGGAAATCTGATTCCATCAGTTGCAGAAGATTGGACTGTTTCAAAAGATGGTTTGACTTATACCTATAAAATCCGTCAGGGTGTCAAATGGTATACCAATGAAGGCGAAGAGTATGGTGAAGTCAAAGCTCAGGACTTTGTAACTGGTCTGAAGCACGCAGCTGATAAGAAATCACAGGCTCTCTATTTGGTACAGGATTCTATCAAAGGATTGGATGACTATGTAAATGGGAAAACAACAGATTTCTCTACTGTTGGTGTAAAAGCGACAGATGATTATACGGTTGTTTACACTTTGAACCATCCAGAATCTTTCTGGAATTCCAAGACAACAATGGGCGTTCTTGCCCCAATTAGCGAGGACTTTTTGGCTTCTAAAGGAGATGACTTTGGGAAGGCGACTGATGTAACAAGCATTCTTTATAATGGTGCCTACCTCCTCAAGGGATTGACATCTAAATCTTCTATTGAGATGACCAAAAATCAAAACTATTGGGATAAGCAAAATGTCTTTATTGATGATATTAAATTGTCGTTCTTTGATGGTCAGGATGCCGATTCTCTTGGACGTGGTTTTGATGAGGGACATTATCCAGCTGCTCCTCTCTTTAAAAATTCTGCCAATTATGAACGTCTAAAAGAAAAATACAAGGATAATATTGTATATGGTCAACAAAGAGGTGGCGTATTCTATATGTCTACTAATATTGATCGTGTAGCTTATAACCATACTGCTAAAACAAGTGATGCGGAAAAATCATCCACTAAAAAGGCTTTGTTGAATAAAGATTTCCGTCAATCCTTGGCTTTCGCTGCAGATCGTACGGCTGCAGTATCTCAAGTATTTGGGGACGAAGTGGCACCTCGTAAATTACGTACAAGTTTTACCCCTCCAACATTTGTCCAAGTTGGAGAGCAGTCGTTTGGGCAAGTAGCTAAGGCAGAACTGGATAAGTTGGATAGCGCTTGGAAAGACGTGAGTCTTGATGATGCACAAGATTCACTTCATAATGTAGACAAGGCTAAAGCTAAATTTGAAGTTGCTAAGAAAACACTTCAAGCCGATGGAGTACAGTTCCCCGTTCATTTAGACCTTCCAGTTTCCTCTACTCAGACAGATTTTATTCGTCAAGCCCAATCTTATAAACAATCCATTGAGGAAGCCTTAGGCTCTGAAAATATAGTGATTGACATTCAACAAGTTTCTGATGATGAATTGGGAAATATGACAGTATTTGCAACATCAACTGACAATATTGATTGGGATATCAATGTAAATAGTGGTTGGAGTCCTGATTATGCAGATCCATCAACCTATTTAGATGTATTTGATCCAACATCTGGCCCAACTCTTCTAGGAGCACTTGGTGTAGCACCAGGTACAGATAATCCGGCAATCAAAGCTGTTGGTTTAGATAAGTTTAAAGAGTTAATTACGGATGCTAGTGGTGAGAAAACAGATCTGCAAAAACGTTATTCTAAATATGCTAAAGCTCAAGCTTGGTTAACAGATAGTGCCTTGGTTATTCCTGTATACTCAGATGGTGCCCAAATGCTAATAACGAAGAAAGTTCCAGGTAGCGGTGCAGATGGTTGGGTAGGTGATAAGACAAGTGAACACAGCTACAAGTACCAAAAATTACAAGACAAGATTGTAACGTCTAAAGAAATGGATGAGTTCCGTAAGAAATTTGCTGATGAAAAAGCCAAATCAAATGCTGATTATCAGAAGAACTTAGACCGTCATATTCAAGACTAATCGAATCTCCTCTGTTGAGGGGATTTTTTTATGTCGCTGTCTCCATGTAAGCACTTTAAAAAAGAGTTATTTTGCTTTAAAAATGGTATAATGAGAGAACGATAGAAAGGAAGTATTTATGGAGCAAAAAGAGAAACATTTTAGCCTATCTTGGTTTTTTAAGTGGTTTTTAGATAACAAGGCCATTACGGTATTTTTAGTAACCTTATTATTGGGACTGAATCTTTTTATTTTAAGTAAGATTAGTTTTCTATTTTCACCTGTTTTGGACTTTTTAGCGGTTGTGATGTTGCCAGTCATTCTGTCTGGTTTACTATACTATTTACTGAATCCTATTGTTGATTGGATGGAGAAGCATAAGGTTAATCGCGTCATAGCTATCACTATTGTCTTTGTCATCATCGCTCTCTTTATCATTTGGGGCTTGGCAGTCGCCATTCCAAATCTGCAACGTCAGGTTTTGACCTTTGCAAGAAACGTTCCTGTTTACTTAGAAGATATAGATAGGATTGTTAATGGATTGGTAGCCCAGCACCTGCCAGATGATTTCAGACCTCAGTTAGAGCAAGTTTTGACAAACTTCTCTAGCCAGGCTACAGTTTGGGCAAGTAAGGTTTCATCTCAGGCAGTCAACTGGGTGAGTGCCTTTATTAGCGGGGCATCTCAAGTTATTGTTGCCTTGATTATCGTTCCTTTCATGCTCTTTTATCTCTTGCGTGATGGGAAAGGCTTGCGTAACTATTTGACCCAATTTATGCCAAGAAAATTGAAAGAACCTGTTGGACAAGTTTTATCAGATGTGAATCAACAGTTGTCCAACTATGTTCGAGGACAAGTGACAGTGGCTATTATTGTAGCAGTAATGTTTATGATCTTCTTCAAGATTATCGGTCTACGCTATGCGGTTACGCTTGGTGTTACTGCTGGTATTTTAAATCTGGTTCCTTATCTTGGTAGCTTTCTAGCCATGCTTCCTGCCCTAGTATTGGGCTTGATTGCTGGACCAGTCATGCTTTTAAAAGTAGTGATTGTCTTTATCGTAGAACAAACTATTGAAGGCCGTTTTGTCTCTCCATTGATTTTGGGAAGTCAATTAAATATCCATCCCATTAATGTTCTCTTTGTTTTGTTAACTTCAGGATCTATGTTTGGTATTTGGGGAGTCTTACTCGGTATTCCAGTTTATGCCTCTGCTAAGGTTGTCATTTCAGCGATTTTTGAATGGTATAAGGTAGTCAGTGGCCTATATGAACTAGAGGGAGAGGAAGGGAAGAGTGAACAATAGTCAACAGATGTTACAGGCTTTGGAGGAGCAAGATTTAACTAAGGCTGAGCATTATTTCGCCAAAGCTTTAGAAAATGATTCAAGTGATCTTCTGTATGAGTTGGCAACTTATCTTGAAGGGATTGGTTTCTATCCTCAGGCCAAGGAAATTTACCTGAAAATCGTAGAGGATTTTCCAGAGGTTCATCTTAATCTAGCTGCAATTGCTAGCGAGGATGGTCAAATCGAGGAAGCCTTCGCTTACCTTGAGGAAATCCAAGCTGACAGTGACTGGTATGTTTCGGCTTTGACTCTAAAAGCAGACCTTTACCAGATGGAAGGTTTGACAGATGTGGCGCGTGAGAAATTATTGGAGGCCTTGACTTACTCAGAGGATCCTCTCTTGATATTGGGCTTAGCAGAGTTGGATAGTGAGTTGGAAAATTACCAAGAAGCTATTCAAGGCTATGCCCAGTTAGATAATCGTACTATTTATGAGCAAACAGGCATTTCTACCTATCAACGAATTGGCTTTGCCTATGCCCAGTTAGGGAAATTTGAAACGGCTACTGAGTTTTTAGAAAAAGCTCTGGAGTTAGAATACGATGACCTAACAGCTTTTGAGCTGGCCAGTCTTTACTTTGATCAAGAAGAATATCAAAAAGCCACCCTCTACTTTAAGCAGCTTGATACCATTTCTCCTGATTTTGAAGGATATGAGTATGGGTACAGTCAGGCCTTACATAAGGAACATCAAGTTCAAGAAGCCCTGCGTATCGCTAAGCAAGGGTTGGAGAAAAATCCCTTTGAAACTCGTCTCTTGCTAGCTGCTTCGCAATTCTCTTATGAATTGCATGATGCTAGTGGTGCAGAAAATTATCTCCTTACTGCAAAAGCAGACGCTGAGGATACAGAAGAAATCTTGCTTCGTTTAGCCACTATTTATCTGGAGCAGGAGCGTTATGAGGATATTATAGACTTGCAAAGTGAGGAGCCAGAAAATCCTTTGACCAAGTGGATGATTGCTCGTTCCTATCAAGAAATGGACGATTTGGATACTGCCTATGAGCATTACCAAGAGTTGGCAGGAGATTTGAAGAACAATCCCGAATTTCTGGAACACTATATCTATCTCTTGCGTGAATTGGGCTACTTTGAGGAAGCAAAAGTCAATGCACAAGCTTACTTAAAACTGGTTCCAGATGATGTGCAGATGCAAGAACTGTTTGAGAGATTGTAAGAATTAATATATTACAGAAAACTGCAAGTTATTACTCGACAATAACTGCGGTTTTTTATTTTTAAAATGTATTGTTTTTAACTAATACTCAATGAAAATCAAAGAGCAAACTAGGAAGCTCGCCGCAGGCTGCTCAAAGCACTGCTTTGAGGTTGTAAATAAGACTGACGAAGTCAGTCACATATATATGGAAAGGCGACGTTGACGCAGTTTGAATTCGAAGTATAAGTATATTCTCTTGAAAAAAGTTTTAACTAGAACTATAATATAAAATTATGAGTGGTAGAGGAGGGAAATAATGCTTGATACGATAGCTCTACTGATTGAAGTCCGACATATTATTCTCATTTTATTGTCTTGTTTTTCCGATTTTATAATTGGCTATGAAAGAAAGTGTAAGCACAAGCGGGCTGGGAGAAAGACTCATATTTTGGTTGTCTTAACTGCAAATTTAATGATGATTTTATCAAAAGAAGCTTTTTTAGATACGCCTAATGATGATACTTCTAGGGTTGCGGTCCAGATTGTTAGTGGTATTATTTTCATGAGGGATAAAAAATCAGTGCTGTCACCACAGTAGCTGGTATTTGGGCAACTGCAGATATTGGAATGGCGATTGGAGCAGGTTTTGCTTTTCTAGGCTTATTTTGTAGTCTAATTGTAGTCTCTGTTCAGAAAAGCAGCTCCAAATTTTTGAAAAGCGATACCCATTATTATATCAGAATGACTGGATTTGTAACCAATAAACCTCCCATATATACCTTGAATATTCTCATTGAACAGAAGGGATTTTATAATTTAAATATTGATATGGACAGAAATGAAAGTACTTATAATCTCACAATTAGAGCAGATCACGATAAATCCATTTCCTCCAAAAATATGGCTGAGGTTTTATGGCAATGTGACGAGAATTTTTATATAAATCAGGTTAAGATTGTATCATTAGAAGGATAGAGTTTTGTTTTCATAGCAAAACTCTTATTTGTGAATGGGAAAGATACTTCTTATTCCCTATACTATGTATCAGGAGGAATTGATATAAAAACATCAGATTAGCGCAGATAACAGAATGAACTGGGAATATCTTGAAAACAAAGATTATTTTATAAGCTTTGGAATCGTTTTCTGTCACAATCTTTCGGGAAAGTAGTTGCTAAAAGATATCTAAAAAATTTTAAGGAGAATCTATCAAATGGATTTCACATGGGCAATTAAATATGCCACTGAATTTTTGGG
>NZ_VMLR01000016.1 GCF_013276795.1 Streptococcus sp. 2342 | reverse complement strand
ATCTTCTTATAGCCACAATTCTGTCTTCTTTTAGGACATCCATTACAGACAAAGGGAGCTTTGTCGAGTAGAGGGCAAGGAAGGTTATGGCATGTAGACTCTCGGATTTGTCTGTTTCGTTTGACTTCTTTAGAAACAGTAGTTGGGTCTTTTAGAATGGATTGTCCAATAGCTTTGAAGGTTTCACCGCGCTCTAAGCCCAATTGGATATCATTACGGTCTGAAAGGGTAAGGTGTTTATGTTTTGTCATAGTGAGCCTCGTTTCTAACTCAAACGTCTCATACTTAATTCCACCATAAAAATCCGTTTTAGACTAATTTCCACTTTGGTTAGGCAAGTGGAAGTTACTTTGAGAAGTTAGCTAAAAAAGAAACTAACATAGAAAAACAATGCCCGTACTTGCAATTAAACTTAAATAGTTATATAATAGGTTTGTTGAAAGGTGATTTGTAGTGATTCAAGTTACTCTTTTCACAATAAAAATTTCATGATTTTCATAAGGAGGAAATCACTAATGGTAGTTAAAGTTGGTATTAACGGTTTCGGACGTATCGGTCGTCTTGCTTTCCGTCGTATCCAAAACGTAGAAGGTGTTGAAGTTACTCGTATCAACGACCTTACAGATCCAGTTATGCTTGCACACTTGTTGAAATACGACACAACTCAAGGTCGTTTCGACGGTACTGTTGAAGTTAAAGAAGGCGGATTTGAAGTTAACGGTAAATTCATCAAAGTTTCTGCTGAACGTGATCCAGAACAAATCGACTGGGCTAACGACGGTGTAGAAATCGTTCTTGAAGCTACTGGTTTCTTTGCTAAGAAAGCAGCTGCTGAAAAACACTTGCACGCTGGTGGAGCTAAAAAAGTTGTTATCACTGCTCCTGGTGGAAACGACGTTAAAACAGTTGTATTCAACACTAACCACGACGTTCTTGACGGTACTGAAACAGTTATCTCAGGTGCTTCATGTACTACAAACTGCTTGGCTCCTATGGCTAAAGCTCTTCAAGATAACTTTGGTGTTGTAGAAGGATTGATGACTACTATCCACGCTTACACTGGTGACCAAATGATTCTTGACGTACCACACCGTGGTGGTGACCTTCGCCGTGCTCGCGCTGGTGCTGTAAACATCGTTCCTAACTCAACTGGTGCTGCGAAAGCTATCGGTCTTGTAATCCCAGAATTGAACGGTAAATTGGACGGAGCTGCTCAACGTGTTCCTGTTCCAGCAGGTTCTGTAACTGAGTTGGTAGCAGTTCTTGAAAAGAACGTTACTGTTGACGAAGTGAACGCAGCTATGAAAGCAGCTTCAAACGAATCATACGGATACACTGAAGATCCAATCGTATCTTCAGATATCCTAGGTATGTCTTACGGTTCATTGTTTGACGCAACTCAAACTAAAGTTCTTGACGTTGACGGTAAACAATTGGTTAAAGTTGTATCATGGTACGACAACGAAATGTCATACACTGCACAACTTGTTCGTACTCTTGAATACTTCGCAAAAATTGCTAAATAATTCATGAGTCGATAAAAAGCAAGGCCTCTTGGTCTTGCTTTTCTTATATGGAAAAATGGATGACACAATCATCCATTCTTTTTTATTTCTCTTTCGAAAGTATCTGAAAGGGCAGTGAAGCTTAATTTTTCTAATGTAAGTGGATGGGTAAAGGAAAGTCGGAAGGCATGAAGCATAAGCCGACTTATCTTTGAATTGCTGTTATAGAGAGGGTCGCCCAAAATAGGGAAGTTATGATGCGAAAGGTGTACACGGATTTGATGGGTTCGACCTGTCTTTAGTTTGCAATGAACCAAGGAAGTCTTGTTTTGGAATTGCTTTAATCTGCTTACATGTGTTTCAGCATATTGCCCATTTTTTGTATCAACTATTCGCTTTCTGCGGTCATGGCGATCACGTCCGATTTTGTCTCTGAAAACAAGTTCTTTGCTGTTGATATTTCCGTCAACGAGTGCCCAATATTCCCTAGAAATCTCTTTTTTCTCCAATAAGCGGTTGAGAATGGGCAGGATAAAAGGATTTTTGGCAAAGAGAACTAAGCCACTGGTTTCCATGTCCAGACGATGAACGACATAGCAGGTTTGGTCAACGTAGGCACTGACATGGTTAAGAAGAGCGATTTCGTTTGGCTGGTTACCGTGGGTTTTCATACCCTCTGGTTTGTTGACAATAACTAAGTGTTGATCTTGATAAACTTCCTGAACGAGGTTTGGGTTGCCCCAAGGAATTTCTTTTTCGGGATAATCTTCCTCGTCAAAAGTCAACTGGCAAACATCTCCAGGACTTACCATCTCGTTCCAGTGAACTTCTTCTTGATTTATCAAAATGTGTTTCTTGATTCTCAAAAAATGACGGATTTTTCTAGGGATGAGGAGTTGTTCCTCCAGTAATTGCTTAACCGTCATTTGAGGTAAAGAGGCGGGTAATGTAAATGTGAATTGCATACAGATATTGTAACAAAAAAAGCCCTATTTGGATAGGAAATAGCTAAATTCTTGTCTTCCTATGATGAAGATGATAAAATAAACGCATGAAATTAGATAAATTGTTTGAGAAATTTCTTTCTCTTTTTAAAAAAGAAACAAGTGAACTAGAGGACTCTGATTCTACTAGCTTACGTCGCTCTCGCAGTGATCGAAAAAAATTAGCCCAAGTAGGTCCAATTCGAAAATTCTGGCGTCGCTATCATCTAACAAAGATTGTCCTTATACTAGGTTTGAGTGCAGGCTTGCTAGTTGGAACCTATTTGTTTGCTGTAGCTAAGTCAACCAATGTCAATGATTTGCAAAATGCCTTGAAAACTCGAACTATCATTTTTGACCGTGAAGAAAAAGAGGCTGGTGCCTTGTCTGGTCAAAAGGGAACCTACGTTGAGCTGACTGACATCAGTAAAAACTTGCAGAATGCTGTTATTGCGACAGAAGACCGCTCTTTCTATAAAAATGACGGGATTAACTATGGTCGTTTCTTCTTGGCGATTGTCACTGCTGGTCGTTCAGGTGGTGGTTCTACTATTACCCAACAGCTAGCTAAAAATGCCTATTTGTCACAGGATCAAACTGTTGAGAGAAAAGCGAAAGAATTTTTCTTGGCTTTAGAATTAACAAAAAAATATAGTAAGGATCAAATTCTAACCATGTACCTTAACAACGCTTATTTTGGAAATGGTGTGTGGGGTGTAGAAGATGCGAGTAAGAAATACTTTGGAGTTTCTGCGTCAGAAGTGAGTTTGGATCAAGCTGCGACTCTGGCAGGGATGCTCAAAGGACCGGAACTGTATAATCCTTTGAATTCCGTACAAGATTCGACTAATCGTCGCGACACTGTCTTACAAAATATGGTTGCAGCAGGATATATTGATAAAAACCAAGAAACCGAAGCTGCAGAAGTTGATATGACTTCGCAATTGCACGATAAGTATGAAGGGAAAATCTCAGATTACCGCTATCCTTCTTACTTTGATGCGGTGGTTAATGAAGCTGTTTCCAAGTATAATCTAACAGAGGAAGAGATTGTCAATAATGGCTACCGTATTTACACAGAGCTGGACCAAAACTATCAAGCAAATATGCAGGTTGTCTATGAAAATACATCGCTATTTCCGAGGGCAGAGGATGGAACATTTGCACAATCAGGAAGTGTAGCTCTTGAACCGAAAACAGGAGGAGTTCGTGGAGTTGTCGGTCAAGTTGCTGACAATGATAAAACTGGATTCCGAAATTTCAACTATGCAACCCAATCAAAACGTAGCCCTGGTTCTACAATTAAGCCTTTAGTTGTTTATACGCCTGCAGTTGAAGCAGGTTGGGCTTTGAACAAGCTCTTGGATAACCATACCATGCAGTATAACAGCTATAAGGTTGATAACTATGCAGGAATCAAAACGAGTCGAGAAGTTCCTATGTATCAAGCCTTGGCAGAATCGCTTAATCTACCTGCTGTTGCCACTGTTAATGATTTGGGCCTTGATAAAGCTTTTGAGGCAGGCGAAAAATTTGGACTCAACATGGAAAAGATAGACCGTGTTCTTGGTGTCGCTTTAGGAAGCGGTGTTGAAACCAACCCTCTGCAAATGGCTCAAGCATACGCTGCCTTTGCAAATGAAGGTTTAATGCCGGAAGCTCATTTTATTAGTAGAATTGAAAATGCTAGTGGTCAGGTTATTGCGAGCCATAAAAATTCACAAAAACGAGTGATTGATAAAGCTGTAGCTGACAAGATGACTAGTATGATGTTGGGGACGTTTACTAACGGTACCGGTATTAGTTCATCGCCTGCAGATTATGTTATGGCAGGGAAAACTGGTACAACCGAAGCTGTTTTTAATCCTGAATACACAAGTGACCAGTGGGTAATTGGCTATACTCCGGATGTAGTGATTAGTCACTGGCTTGGTTTTCCGACCACTGATGAAAATCACTATCTAGCAGGATCTACTTCAAATGGTGCAGCCCATGTCTTTAGAAACATTGCCAATACCATTTTACCTTATACGCCAGGAAGTACCTTCACAGTTGAAAATGCATATAAGAAAAATGGAATTGCACCAGCTAACACAAAAAGACAAGTACAAACCAATGATAATAGCCAGACAGATGATAATTTGTCTGATATTCGAGGACGTGCGCAAAGTCTAGTAGATGAGGCTAGCCGGGCTATCTCAGATGCGAAGATTAAGGAAAAGGCTCAAACAATATGGGATTCGGTAGTCAATCTATTTCGCTAAGATGCTTGTCAAAGCCTAGCTTTCTTGTTATAATAGATAAGATGGAGGCGTTATGGCACTAAAAAAAGCAAGCCTAGCTTGTGCGGTTTGTGGTTCGAGAAACTATTCAATCAAGATTAGTGGAAACCCCAAGCCTACACGACTAGAAGTAAATAAATTTTGTAAGCATTGTGGTAAGTACACTACACACAGAGAAACGAGATAGGAGAGAGCGATGCGTTTTATTGGAGATATTTTTAGACTTCTTAAAGACACAACATGGCCAACTCGCAAGGAAAGCTGGAGAGATTTTCGTTCTATCATGGAATACACAGCTTTCTTTGTAGTAATTATTTACATTTTTGACCAGTTGATTGTTTCAGGTTTGATTCGATTTATTAACATTTTTTAGAAGGTTAGTGGAGTTATTTACACTAGAAATCTTCTATTTATGAAAGGAAATATCATGGATAGTTTTGATAAAGGGTGGTTTGTTTTACAAACTTATTCTGGTTATGAAAATAAGGTAAAAGAAAATCTATTACAACGTGCACAAACCTATAATATGTTGGATAATATTCTACGCGTTGAAATTCCAACACAAACTGTGCAAGTTGAAAAAAATGGAAAGAGAAAAGAAGTAGAAGAAAATCGCTTTCCAGGTTATGTTCTTGTAGAAATGGTGATGACAGATGAAGCTTGGTTTGTTGTGCGAAACACACCAAATGTTACAGGATTTGTCGGATCACACGGGAACAGATCAAAACCAACTCCATTATTGGAACAAGAAATTCGTGACATTTTGGTATCTATGGGACAAACTGTACAAGAATTTGATTTCGATGTTGAGGTTGGTCAAACTGTACGTATTATTGATGGCGCTTTTGCAGACTACACTGGTAAGATTACAGAAATTGATAATAATAAAGTGAAAATGATTATCTCTATGTTTGGTAATGACACAGTTGCAGAAGTAAACCTAAACCAAATTGCGGAATTATAACCCTAAGAGAGGCTTGTCCTCTCTTTTTTGTGCAGTTTAGACGGTGTAGGGAACAGAACGGGGGAAATAACCAAATTAGCTTCATGATTTGTTAAACTGTAAATAGAAAGGAGAACATGATGCTTAAAGAATTGTATGAAGAAGTCCAGGGGAGTGTATATAAGTGTAGAAATGAATATTACCTTCATTTGTGGGAGTTATCGGACTGGGATCAAGAGGGAATGATATGTCTACATGAATTGATTAGTAGAGAAGAAGGGCTGGTAGAAGATATCCCACGCTTACGTAAATATTTCAAAACAAAATTCCGGAATCGAATTTTAGATTATCTCCGTAAGCAAGAAAGCCACAAACGAAGATATAATAAAGAACCCTATGAAGAAGTGGGTGAAATCAGTCATCGTATAAGTGAGGGCGGTCTGTGGCTAGATGATTATTATCTCTTTCATGAAACCCTAAGAGATTATAGAAACAAACAAAGTAAAGAGCAACAAGAAGAGCTAGAACGCGTCTTAAGAAATGAACGATTCCGAGGTCGTCAAAGAGTATTAAGAGACTTACGTATTGTGTTTAAAGAGTTTGACATCTGTACTCATTAGGAATTCATGCAAAAAAAAATTAATAAAAAATTTTAAAAAAGGTGTTGACAAGTCAGAAAAAGCCTGTATAATAGTAAGAGTTG
>NZ_VMLR01000015.1 GCF_013276795.1 Streptococcus sp. 2342 | reverse complement strand
AGAGTTAGAAGCGGCAAAAACTGAAGCTGAAAAAGTTTTAGCAAAAGAAAATAATGCGACTAAAGAAGAAGCTAAAGCAGCACAAGCAAAAGTAGATGAAGTAAAAGCAGAATTAGATAAAGCTGCAGAATTGTTGAAGGATCTTGACAGAGAAGCTGCTAAAAAAGAAATTGCTGATGCCGCTAAAACAGCGACGGTTGCTATTGAAGCTAGTACAAGCTTAACGCCAGAACAAAAGGCAGAAGAAAAAGTCAAAGTAGCTAAAGAAGCAAAAGAAGCAAAAGATGCCATTGATAAAGCGACAACTGAAGCTGAACTAGATAAAGCTTTACGTACCTTCTTATATCAGTTGGATCAAGATTCATTAGTTTATGAACGACCATCTTTTGACCTTGGAGCATTCATTCAATCATCTATTACTGGAGTAGTAACAGTTGAACGTGGAAAAGCGATTCGTCAAGCTGATGTCATTGCTAAACTAAACTTACCAGAGAATGTTACGGTCATTAGCATAGATTTACCGGATACAAATACATTAGGGGACAAGTTTGCTAAAGTAACTTTAAGATTAGCAGATGGAAAAGAAATAACTGTAAAAGTACCGGTTAGAGTTGTTGCTTCACAAAGTGGGGAGTCTAAACCAGAAACTTCTCTTCCAGATTATGGCAGAAATAACGGATCAACTAACACAGATGTGAAAGTGGATAAAGCTAAGTTAGAAGGTGCTATCCATCAATTAGATGAATTAATCATTAAAGAATCAGCTAAGCTTGATGCAGAAACTGCAAAAGAAGCGAATGACTTATCAGCAGATGCTAAGAAAGTATTTGCTAATGCAGACGCAAGTCAAGCAGAAGTGGATGCAATGATTAAACGTATCGAAGACTTCATGGCGAAAGTTGCTCTATCAACTGATCATGCAACTCCAACTAACGACCAAGCTGCTCAAACACCAGCTGTAGCTCCAGCTACAACTCAAGCAGCAGTTAACGCCGGTCAAACAGCATCAGCACAAGCAAGTGTGCGTACAGTCGCTAAAGAATTGCCAAACACAGGTACAGTAGATTCTATAGTATCTATGGTAGTAGCGGCCGCAAGTGCCTTACTTGGTCTTGGTCTTGCAGGCCGTCGTCGTAAAGAAGACGAAGAAGCTTAATTGGTAGATTGTTTGATAAACATCAGATGATAATACTCAATGAAAATCAAATAGCAAACTAGGAAGCTAGCCACAGGCTGCTCAAAACAGTATTTTGAGGTTGTGGATAGAACTGACGAAGTCAGCTCAAAACACTGTTTTGAGGTTACAGATAGAACTGACGAAGTCAGTAACATATACCTACGGCAAGGCGAAGCTGACGCGGTTTGAAGAGATTTTCGAAGAGTATAAGTCCGATTTTCAAAGCTTAAACAAGTACCTCTCATAAGAAATCTCCTAGTAGGAAGGCGCTACAACCAAAGAAATCCTCTGATATCTTCTTTTAGACATATGATCTATCCCTTTAATGAGTGACCATATTCTCGATAAAAATAAGTACTGAATCCTGTTTCATCATATAAACAGGCGCTAAGCGCTTTCAACTCTTGTATAAATGGAAGAAAAAATCAAAATTAAACCGCATTTTTGCTTGACAATTATTCCTTTTACGTGTAGAATAAAATAGATATTAAACTTGAAGGGAGTGAAAAAAATGTCTAAAACAGTAGTACGTAAGAATGAATCTCTTGACGACGCGCTTCGTCGTTTCAAACGTGCGGTTACTAAAGCTGGTACTCTTCAAGAAACACGCAAACGTGAATTCTATGAAAAACCTTCTGTAAAACGTAAACGTAAATCAGAAGCAGCTCGTAAACGTAAAAAATTCTAATTAGAAATGAAAGGCTAGAGAAATCTAGTCCTTTTTCTTTTAAATAAATACTCCAAAGCCTGCAAAAATCAGAAACTTCCTCCCACAATTTGATATAATAGTAAAAAGAACTTGATTGAAGGAGGAAATGATGTCGGTTTTAGTAAAAGAAGTGATTGAAAAGCTTAGACTAGACATTGTCTATGGCGAACCAGAATTGCTTGAAAAGGAAATCAATATAGCGGATATTACGCGACCTGGTCTTGAAATGACAGGCTATTTTGACTACTATACGCCAGAGCGGATTCAACTTTTGGGGATGAAGGAGTGGTCTTATCTGATCAGCATGCCTTCCAACAGCCGTTATGAAGTTTTGAAAAAAATGTTTCTACCTGAGACACCTGCGGTCATTGTTGCTCGTGGTTTGGTGGTTCCAGAGGAAATGTTAAAGGCAGCCAGAGAATGTAAGATTGCCATTTTAACCAGCCGTACAGCTACTAGTCGTTTGTCTGGAGAGTTATCTAGTTATCTGGATTCTCGTTTGGCAGAACGTACCAGTGTGCACGGTGTCTTGATGGATATCTATGGGATGGGTGTCTTGATTCAGGGAGATAGTGGAATCGGTAAGAGTGAGACAGGTCTGGAGCTTGTCAAACGTGGTCATCGCTTGGTAGCAGATGATCGGGTAGATATTTACTCTAAGGATGAATTAACTCTTTGGGGAGAACCGGCTGAAATCTTGAGACACTTGATTGAAATTCGTGGGGTTGGGATCATCGATGTCATGAGCCTCTACGGTGCCAGTGCTGTCAAGGACTCTTCACAGGTTCAGCTTGCTGTCTATTTGGAAAATTACGATACGCATAAGACCTTTGATCGTCTTGGAAACAATGCAGAGGAACTCGAAATTTCTGGCGTAGCCATTCCTCGTATCCGTATTCCAGTTAAAACAGGTCGTAATATCTCTGTCGTGATTGAGGCAGCTGCCATGAATTATCGTGCCAAGGAAATGGGCTTTGATGCGACTCGTTTGTTCGAAGAACGCTTGACAAATCTCATCGCTCGAAATGAGGTGCAAAATGCTTGATCCAATTGCTATTCAACTAGGACCCCTAGCCATTCGTTGGTATGCCTTGTGTATTGTGACAGGCTTGATTCTTGCGGTTTATTTGACCATGAAAGAAGCGCCTAGAAAGAAGATCATACCAGATGATATTTTAGATTTTATCTTGATAGCCTTTCCTTTGGCTATTTTAGGAGCTCGTCTCTACTATGTTATTTTCCGTTTGGATTACTATAGTCAGAATGTAGGAGAGATTTTTGCCATTTGGAATGGTGGTTTGGCCATTTACGGTGGTTTGATAGCTGGGGCTCTTGTACTCTATATCTTTGCTGATCGTAAACTCATCAATACTTGGGATTTTCTAGATATTGCGGCACCTAGCGTTATGATAGCCCAAAGTTTGGGACGCTGGGGCAATTTCTTTAACCAAGAAGCCTACGGTGCAGCAGTGGATAATCTGGATTATCTACCTGGTTTTATCCGTGACCAGATGTATATTGAGGGGAGCTACCGTCAACCGACCTTCCTTTATGAGTCTCTATGGAATCTTCTTGGATTTGCCTTGATTCTGATTGTCAGACGAAAATGGAAGAGTCTCAGACGAGGCTATATCACGGCCTTTTACTTGATTTGGTATGGTTTTGGTCGTATGATTATTGAAGGCATGCGAACAGATAGCCTCATGTTCTTTGGTCTTCGAGTGTCTCAATGGCTATCAGTTGTCCTTATCGGACTGGGTATTTTTATCATTCTATATCAAAATCGAAAGAAGGCCCCTTACTATATTTCAGAGGAGGAAAACTAAATGTTAGAAGTTGCATATATTCTTGTAGCCCTTGCTTTGATTGTATTTTTAGTCTATCTAATCATTACTGTACAAAAGCTTGGACGTGTTATCGATGAAACAGAAAAGACGATTAAAACCTTGACTTCAGATGTGGATGTGACCTTACATCATACCAATGAATTGCTGGCTAAGGTCAATGTCTTGGCAGATGATATCAATGTCAAGGTGGCAACGATTGATCCACTCTTTAATGCTGTTGCAGATTTATCTCTATCTGTTTCAGACCTCAATGACCATGCGCGTGTCTTGAGCAAGAAAGCTTCATCAGCAGGTTCAAAAACACTCAAGACTGGGGCAAGTTTGTCAGCTCTTCGTCTTGCAAGTAAATTTTTAAAAAAATAAAAAAGGAGAATCCTTATGGGTAAACTATCCTCAATCCTTTTAGGAACTGTTTCAGGTGCAGCTCTTGCCTTGTTTTTAACAAGCGACAAGGGCAAACAAGTTTGCAGTCAGGCTCAAGATTTTCTGGATGATTTGAGAGAAGATCCAGAGTATGCCAAGGAGCAGGTCTGTGAAAAACTGACAGAAGTTAAGGAGCAGGCTACAGATTTTGTTCTGAAAACCAAAGAACAGGTTGAGTCAGGTGAAATCACTGTGGACAGTGTCCTTGCTCAAGCTAAATCCTATGCTTTTCAAGCGACAGAAGCATCAAAAGATCGATTCAATAATCTTAAGGAGCAGTGGCAAGAAAAGGCCGAAACTCTTGATGAATTAGAAGAGATTGTGATTGATATAACAGAAGAATAAAAGAAATAGTAACTATTCTAGGTCCTATAAACTCTCTAGTGGATTATACCTCTATAGAGCTTATAGGTTTTTTATGTGGATAAAACCTTAAATAAAAGAAATTTAATGATTTTTGAAAGTAGATAAGTATAATCTACTTTTTTGTGAATAGAGTTGCTTTTAAAAAATATCAACATATTCACAATGTTATACTTAAATATACAATATTTCTCGAATTTTAAAGAATATAAGGCAAAATATTTGATTAAGTATGTAGAAAATAGTATAATTTAGCTGTGATAGCTGTGATAGCTGTGATAGCTGTGATAGCTGTGATAGCTGTGATAGCTGTGATAGCTGTGATAGCTGTGATAGCTGTGATAGCTGTGATAGCTGTGATGTTATTTGCTAATAGCAATCATCATAGTGATTTTTGTAGCTTAACTCTTTTTAAGGAGTTGAAGTTATAAAGATTGCTTTTTTATTATATTTTCCTTAGGAGGAGAAATGGAACATAAAAATAAGTCATTCAGTCGAATGAAACGTCATCAGAGTGACAAGGTTTTGCGCTATTCTATTCGTAAATATAGCTTTGGTGCGGCTTCAGTAGCTGTAGCAGCACTGATGTTTTTAGGTACGCGCGTCGTGAGTGCGGATAGTCTAGTTGAAAACACTTCACACTCTACTGCAGGTGTAGTGAACCCTGAAAATAAGGTCGAGCCACCTGTGGGCGTTACGGAACCTACTGAAAACAAAGTAGAAGTTGCACAGAATCCTTTAGAAAAGGAAATGCCAACTAATAGTGAAAACATTGTTAAAGTAGTTGATAAAGCGAAATTAAGAAAAGTAGTTGAAGAGTTAAATACTACTCTTTCATCGAAATCAGATCTTGACAACTCAGTTCTTTCTCCGATTAAAGACAGAGTTCAAAAAGGGCAAGCCCTACTAGATAGTGATCCTGCAGCGCAGAAGGATGTAGATGAACTACTTTCCCTTTTAGAAAGTGACTTAACTGTCTTATCAAATGCTACTAAAGAATCAAGCACGGTTCAAGAAACTGCAACTGAGAATAATACTGAAATCAAAGATAATAAAACCACTTTTGAACTAAGTGAAGATGATAAAACTATTTCAGATAAGAAAGAATCACTAAAATTGTCTGCTGAACAATTACAAGCAGCGGTTCTTGAGCTCCCTGAACATGAATCAACTAAAGAAGTACTTGGAAAAGCAAATGAAGTTCTCTCACTTGCTCAAGGATTATTGACAAATACTAGGGTAACATCTAATGAACTTGAGGATTTGAATAATCGTGTTAAAAGAACGTTTAATTCTGTCAAAATAGTGACTTTGCGTCTAACTTCAGGTAAGAATGACCCACGTAATGGTCAAAGCATGGGTCAAGGTACACAGTTTAGAGCTTATACACCAGTTAGCTCTGGGGCGTTGAAAAACGTTAAATACTTTGCATCGGTCGATAGAAATACTAACGGTGGATCATATTTAAGGAATGATGATCCTGAATTTACAGAAAAAAAGACAGTAATTAAAGCAAAATATGAACAAAGCAGTTCAGGTAAATGGATGGTCTATGATGTTTACTTCAATAATAATGGAGTGGCCATGGCAGATCTCTCTTATAGTCAGCATTATTATTTCCAACCTCCGTTTAATATCATGGATGGTTCTAATAAAGTAGAAAATTTAACTTTTACTCGTTATCAAAATGTTTCTCGAGACCCTAGTAAAAAGCTTTCTGATGGAGGTAGAGAATTCCAAAAGGTTGGGGAGACGGCTGTAATTTCAGAACCATGGAGACAAAGAACCAACGTTTTCCCAGGGGATAGAAGATCTACATACGATCCACAAGGAGTAAGTCGTGCTGATCAAAAATGGCAAGTGTTTAAACGTAACCAAGACGATCCTTATTTAGATAAGATTGTAAGAAGAACAGATGGAAGTTACACTGATAGGGTCAGTTATACTCTTGGAATAGAAGTCGGTCGGGAAAACTTAGATTATGCGATCCATATGACCGCTAGAGTAAAATTGAAGGATAATGTGACAGAAACAGAAGCTGCTAATGGTAATGTGTATGCTGCTTCTGTTACAACTGGACAAACTACTAATCAATCATATATTGTAGGTTCGCAAGGAACAAGTCTAAAAACAAAGCCAGACGCACAATTATATCCACTTAAAGGAAGTTCGCATAACAAAACAGTAGGTGATCCCCTTCCAAATTCAGATAATCCAGTAACTGCTAAATATATTACTCCTAAAAATGGTGGGGAATTTCCATCAGGAATGGATTGGGGTTGGAAAAATAATATTAAACCAAGTACAGATACAGCAGGAATTTTCACCTATATAGCAACTGCTCGATACCAAGATGGATCAACATCAAATGATGCAGATGGAGCGGTGAAATTTACGGTTAAGCCTAAGAAACCTGCTATTACAGCTAATGATGTCGTTCATAAAAAAGGATTAACAAATCAAACAATCACGGTAAATGTTGGTACAGGAGTTAAAACAGGATCTACAGTTACTCTATATAGTGATGGCAAAGTTATCGGAACAGGAAAAACTACTGGAACTACTGCAAGGATTACAGTTGATGGGGCATTGACAGGAAATCCAATTACGGCTGAAACAAAGGTTGACAATGGAGGAGTTGTGGTCTCTGAGAAAAGTGACCCAGTTAGACCAACAGAAGCACCAGATAACCAAGAACCAACTGTTAAGATGACAAATCCAACAGAGACAGATGGAAACAAAGTAAGGGTATTAACAAAGAATGAGATTAATGCTCCTACAACTCGTATTTATAGAGGGGCAATTTTAGATGTTCCGTTAACAATGTATGATAACGATCCAAAAGGTAAAGTTAACTTGAAATATGAAAGTGGATTACCTAAGGGTGTTACTTTTAATAATGGAAGAACGCTTTCAATAACAGGAGCCACAGAGGCACACCCGCAAACAACAAATATTAGGGGGAAAGTAGCTGCTGATGCAACATTAGGAAAACAAGCGGTTACGTTCAAAGTGTCAGATGACCAAGGAAACAATGTTGATAGAGGCAATAAAGCAACTGTTAAATTTAATGTTGAAGTTGTTGACTTAGATTTCCAAAAAAATAAAGGTGAAGTCAAATCGGATGGTACTCTGGTTGTAAAAACTTCTAAAGGAGCTTCTTACAGTGATTCGCATGATTTTATTACGGCAACTGATGGAAAAGATGTAAGTGACCGATTCTTCCCAGGAGATATGAAGTTTAGATTTATTCAACCAAACAATACTGTTAGCAAGGTTGTTACCTTTAATGATCCTGGTAAACAAACTGTTAAAGCAGCTGCTTATTTCCATAATGGATATGCTGGAACAAATGAAGTTGAAAAAGTTACTAATAATACTCCAGGTAAAGATAATGAAATTATCAATAGATCATTCCTGTATAAAACTATCGAATTCCAAGTAAAACCTACTGCACCTACAGTAACTCCAGAAAACAATGGAGATGTTACAGTAACGCCAGTGAATGAAAAGAATGTAAATACATTTAATTTCACATATAATGAACCTCATAATTCTTCAAGAAAAATTACAGCAACAAAAACAAACGATGGATGGACATTAAGCAATGCTCCAGCTGATGGTGTGACGATTGATAAAACTACAGGTAAAGTAACGATTAAAGATAGAGCTATCAAAGATTCCGCCCCAGTTATTGCAATATCTAAAACAACTGACAATGTGGAAAGTGATCCAGTAACAAAAACTTCAAACGTTGGTGATAATGAACCACCTAAATTCAAGTTTACTCCTAATGGAAAAGAAACAAGAGTTGAAACTGGAGTAGGGCAAGTAGCCTATATCACTCCGACAGAAGATACAAACTTAAAGATTGGTACAGTTACAGATAACTCTGGTAAATTATCTGAGGTAAAATTCGCAGATAAATCTAATAGAGTATTTGGTATTCAAGGGTTAGGTTCAGGTATCACTTATAACGAAGTAACTAAAACAAATAATGGAGATGTGGATGCTCCAAGAGATATCATTGTTTCAGGTAAACTACCGGATCGTAATGGTAATTCAGCTTGGACAGATAACGTTGAAATTACACGTTTTGTTGTGGCGAAAGATGCTGCACTTAAGGAAATGAGAGATCAAACTGAAAATGTTTCAAATCCAACTCGTGTTAAATTAAAAGTTTTAACACAAGCAACGAAATATGATCCGCATGTTGGAAATCAAGTAATTGATAAAGATATTACTGCTTCAGGTGCAACGGTTACTCAAGCAGAATTTGATGCTATTAAATCAAATATTACCTTCACTTCAGAACGTGGTGATGTAAAAATCAGTAACGGTGCTAACAATAGAACTGCTGGTTTAAATATCACTATGAATGATAATGGTGCAATTAAGAAGAACGCTACGAATGGTTTATACTATGTAAGTGCAAGAATTGAATATCCAGACCACACGACTGAAGATATCGAAATTCCAGTTAGTAAATCTGATACAACAGCGCCAAAAGTAACGATTAATGGTAAAGAATTATCAGAGACAGCAACGGATTATTCATATGTAGTATTCAAAGAATCCACATTTAATCCAACCTTTAAAGTAAGTGATGATAAAAATAAAGTCACAAATATAAGCGTAACGGGTCTTCCAAGTGGTATGAAGTTTGAAAAATCAGGGAGCTGGTCTAAAGATGGTGCTGATGTACAAGTAGAAGGAAATAATATCACTGCAACAAATAATGCTCAATTAGGTGATCATGAAGCAAGTATTGTTGTAAAAGATGCACTAAACAATGAGAAAACGTATAAATTTAAATATAAAGTTGTAGATGTTGCAATTAGAGAAACACTAAAAACAGTCCCATTAAATACTCAATTAGAAGATTCTCATAATTATGTGAAAGTAGTAGATGCTCCAAATGCCGATGGTAATGATAAATATTATCCAGATGGTATGTCGTTCAAATGGAAGAAGGGAACTGCAGAGGTTGCTAATGAAACTAGATTGAGCAGACCAGGAATCATTTCTGAATATAAACCAGAAGTGAAGTTTAAATCTGGAGCTGGTTACTATACAAAAACAATTGATGGAAACCAAGTTAAGGTCTACACACCTGCTACCATCGAAAGAGACCAAACATTCCATGTTAAACCAACAGCACCAACAATTACTCCTTTAGAAAAAGGTGATGTAACAGTAACACCGGTAAGTGAAGAAAATGTTAATAGATTAAACTTTACTTATAAACATCCCAATGGTCAAACGACGATTACAGTTACAGCAACTAAAACTGGAAATAGATGGTCATTGACAAGTGGAGCACCTGCAGACGGTGTAACGATTGACCCTGAGACTGGTGTTGTTACAATCAAGGACCGTGCTATTAAGGACGCAACTGAAATAAGAGCTAAATCTGTGACAACAGATAGTGTAGACAGTGATACAACAACAGCAAATTCTAAAGTAGGGGATACAGAACCACCGAAATTTGAATTTACTCCGAATAATGTAGAAACAAAAGTAGAAACCAACGGAGATCAAGTTGTTTATGTAACGCCAACAGAAGATACAAATCTAACGATTGGTAGGGTAACCGACGATTCTAATAAATTGACTGAAGTTAGAATAGCATTAGGTCAGACATTCAATATAGGTTTGGGTGAAGGCTTATCTTATAATGAGGCTGTTCGTAAAAGTAATGTTGAATTAGATGCTCCAAGAGATGTTACAATTTCAGGTAATTTAGGAGATTATAAAACTGGGACTACAAAGTGGACAGATAATGATGAAGTAACACGTTATGTTGTAGCTAAAGATGCTGCAACAAATGAGATGAATAATCAAACTAACGATGTTACAAATAAAACTCGCATCAAATTTAAAGTTCTAACTCAAGCAACGAAATATGATCCACAAGTTTCAACTCAGCCAATTAATGTAGATGTTACTGCACCAGGTGCGAAAATTAGTCAATCAGATTTCGATTCAATGAAATCAAATCTGACATTTACATCTACACGTGGAACTGTAAAGATCAGTAATAATACAACTGGTTTAAGTCTTGCTATGAAAGAAGATGGTGCGATTAAGCCGAAAGATAATGGTACTTACTATGTTGGTGCAACTATCACATATCCTGACCACTCAACAGAAGATATTGAAATTCCTGTAACGAAAGTAGATGCGAATGAGCCAATCGCAACAATGGATGGTATGTTGTTAACAAAAGATGAAAACACTACTGCAAACTTCGTAGTGTTCAGAGGTTCAACATTTAACCCAACATTCAATGTAAGAGATGACAGAAACGATATTAAGACGATTAACGTAACAAAACTTCCAAATGGAACAAGTATTGAGAAAACTGGTTCTTGGACAAGTGGAACAAATGTTAAGATTACAGAAGACGCTAACACATCTACATCAACAGCTGATTTAGGAGAACGTGTTGGAGAAGTAACGATTACTGACGCTACAGGAAACACTGGTACTTATAAATATAAATATAAAGTAGTAGATGTTGAAGTTAGAAATAGTCCAGAAACAGTTGAGTTAGGAACGAAACTAGTTGATGCAGCGAATGCAAACAACGGTAAAGACTCTCATAATTATGTGAAGTTAGTTTCTGCAACAGATGGTATAAAGCAAGATGTGGATGATAAATATTACCCAGCAGGAATGAACTTCAAATGGAGTAAGAATAATGAACAAGGGACTACTGGTGAAGTAACTACTACTACGGAGCTTAACAAACCAGGTGTAGTAACTGATTACAAAGCATTAGTGAAATTCCCAAGAGGTGCAGGATACTATACAACCAATATAGACGGTAAAGCAGTTAAAGTTTATACACCTGCTAGCATTGAAAAAGAGGTTACATTCCATGTAGCACCTCCAAAACCAACGTTTAATCAGGATGCAGTATCATCAACAACACGTAAGATTAGCGGTACGTTAGGTGGATTCACATTAGATAATAATAATGATAGAGTTGTAGAAGTACACTTAAATGATAAAGACAATACAGTTTTATCAAGCAAAGATGGGCAAGTAACCATTAATGGAGATACTTGGACAGCGACATTACCTGATGACAAGAACCTTCGTCAAAGCGAAAATAAAAACGGAGAAACAGTTCAACCAGCAGCGATTACAGTAGTAAACAAAGTTGGAAATACAGATGTTTCTAAAACGAGTGAACCTAAAGTAGTCAAAATGGGTAATTACTCACCTTCTGCTACAATTGCTGGAAGCAAGCATATTGATGTAACAGTACCGCATGATGCAAAACGAATCGAGTTACGATTCCATAATAATTCAGATACAGATAATGAACCGAATAGCATTGTTCTTGTACGTAATGAAAATGGTGGAGATTGGCAAGTAGATCCTACAACGCCAGCTGGAGTTACAAATGCAAATAACTTTGTACAAGGAATTACAAATAGTATAAATGAAGCCAATAAAGCTGAAAACAAAGTAAGCATTGCCCTAAAAGAATCAGATAATAATAAAAAACTTCTTATTAAAGAAGAGGTTGCTTCTGGAGACAATACAGATAACTATACTAGCGGATTAGGATTACGAGTAGATTACAAACCTGAAACTGGACAAAATGCAACACCAGCAGGAAATTGGAAAGTAATTTCAGTATCAAATGATGCTCCAGTAGTAACGTTGAAAGATGCAGCAGTAGGAACACAAGAAAATCCTAAAGTTTATGATGCAGGAACAGTATTAACAGCAGACAAACTAAAAGAATTAGTAACGGTATCTGATACTGAAGATGATCGTACTACGGATAAACCGTTCGGAACAGGTACTGTTAATGTTACTGGACTTCCAGCAAATCCAACAGCAGGAGTATACGCTGTAACGCTTCAACCTGTTGATAGCCAAGGAAAAGCAGGAAACCAAGTAACTGTACATGTAGTTGTAAAAGAAGAAAAACCAGCAGCTCCAAGTATTTCTCAATGGCAAAATGGAAATGTGAAAGTAACGCCACCAACAGATGGGGATAAAGTAACAATTCCATTAACAGATGGAACTGTAACACTAGTGAAGAAAGATGCTGGATGGGAACTTGAAACACCGAAAGAAGGCCTAGTATTCCATAATGGTTCATTAGAAATTCCTAAAGAGTTAGTAGGAACTAGTGTGACTGCCAAATCAACAAAAGGTACAGGTGGATCAGCTGTAGATTCTGATGATGCGACATATACAACAACACCTCACAAAGTAACGACTGTTGATGTTATTAAAGAAGTAGATTCTCCATTAACAAATTCTGATTTATCAGGAAAAACAGGGGTTACTGGAGTAGTAGATGGAACTGAAACGAAAGATTTCATAGCAGCTAAGATTACAAGTGTAGTGGGAAATTCTGAATTACCGAAAGTAACTCCAGATAGTAAACATACAATTCCAGTGACAATTACTTATGAAGATAGTTCAACAGAAACAACAGATGTAATTGTTAAAGTGAAACCGCAAGCTCCAATAGTGACACCAAAAGAAAATGGAACTGTAGAAATTACACCGATATTAACTGGAGAAGGAACTACAACTATCACATATACAGGTGAAGATAACACGCCACAAACAGTAACAGTAACAAAAGCTGGAGATGGAACTTGGACAAGTTCTGATCCAACAATTGCTGTTGATGCAAATGGTAAAGTGACTATTCCTGCGGATAAAGTAAAAGATGGTTCACCAGTTACAGCAAAAGTAACAAGTAAGACAACAGACTTAACAAGTCAATCATCTACAGAAACTGCTGGAAAACCATTAACAGTCGAAGTAGGAACACCGGTAGATGCGATTGAAAACAAAGCATATACAAGTGATAAAGTGGTAACACCTAATAAAGACAATAGCACAATTACTCCAACTCCTAAGAATGGACTAACTGTAACTCCTGATGGTAAAGTTACTGGAACGCCAGATGTTAAAGACTGGGGAGAAATCGAAGAACATCGTACTGTAACGATTAAAGTAACAGTAACACATGATGGTGATACACCAGTTGAAAAAGACGTTGTAGTCAATGTATTAAGAGATACTGATGGAGATGGAACACCAGATAAAGATGATTTAGACGATGACAATGATGGTATTCCAGATGATCAAGATAAAAATCCAAAAGTAGCAGATGAACTAACAGGAAATGTGACACCACCAGCTCCTGTAAGAGAAAAAGCTGAAGTTCCACCGGTTACAGTTGTAACAACAAATAAACCAGGTGCTACAATTACAACAGAAAATCCACCAGTAAATGGATTATCAGTTAACAGAAATGGTGAGTTAACAGGAACTCCAACAGTAGATAACTGGGACAAAGATGAAGAAGAACGTCAAATTAACATTCCTGTTAAAATTACAAAAGAAAAAGATGGAAAAACTGGAAAAGAAACTGAGGAAATTAAGGTAGAAGTTCCAGTAACGATTCTGAGAGATACAGATGGAGATGGAACTCCAGACAAAGAAGATGCAGATGATGATAACGATGGAATTCCAGATGAGGAAGAGAAGAAAAACGGAACAGATCCGAAAGTTCCTACGACTCAAACTCCAACTATAGGAATTACTCGTAAAGAAAATGGTGATGCAATCGTAACACCAACGAAACCAGGTGGAGGAACTTATCCACCAGGAACAACTGTAACGATTCCAGGAAATGGCAATACTCCAATTGAACTTACAATTGGAAATGACGGTTCAGGAACAGTTCCAAATGATAAACTTCCAAAAGGAAATTTACCAGGAAAAGGTATCGTAACAGAACCGAATAAGAGACCATCTAATCCAGTTGATGTGACAACGCCAGCCCGTAAGACACCGACAGTAGAGTTACAACAAGATCCAGATACAGGAGAAGTAACAGTAACACCAACGAAACCAGATGGAACAACATACCCACCAGGAACTAAGGTAGAAATTCCAGGAAAAGATGGAAATCCAATCACTGTAACAATTGGACAAGACGGTAAAGGTAAAGTGCCAAATAAAGATTTACCAGATGGTAAAATCTCAGGTCCAGGAACAATCACTGAGCCTGGTACAGATAAAACTCCTGAAAAAGTTACTGTTGAAACGCCAGCTCGTTTAACACCAGCAATAGTATTAGATCAAGATCCAAATACAGGAGACGTAACGGTAACACCTAAGAAACCAGATGGAACAACATATCCACCAGGAACGAAGGTAGAAATTCCAGGTAAGAATGGCACACCAATTGTGGTAACAACAGGACCAGATGGAAAAGTAATTATTCCGAATAAAGACTTACCAGATGGGGAAATTCCAGGAACAGGTAAAATTACACCGCCAGGAAAA
>NZ_VMLR01000014.1 GCF_013276795.1 Streptococcus sp. 2342 | reverse complement strand
GCAGGACAAACAGTTGATTTCTCTGACTTGGCTATTAAAGCACAGGTGGCTCCACACACTGCTTCAGGACTTTCTGTGGCTCACTTGGCACTTGGATTCCTCGTTATGGCTTTGGTAACATCACTTGGTGGACCTACAGGACCTGCCTTGAACCCAGCCCGTGACTTGGGACCACGTCTCCTTCATGCTTTCCTTCCAAAATCAGTTCTTGGTGAGCATAAAGGCGATTCAAAATGGTGGTATTCTTGGGTACCAGTAGTAGCACCTATTGCAGCAGTAGCTATCTTCAAATTCCTTTACTTATAAGAAATTGATTTCTTTGTCTATTGTAATGGATTGAAGAAAAATTAAAACGCATAATATTCAGGTGTTGTATGTACTGACCCCAAAAAGTTAGACAATTAATTTATCCAAAGGATTTAGTTCTGTATTGCACAGGACTGAGTCCTTTTAGTTTTACCTTAATTCGTTTATTGTTGTAGTAATCAATATAGTCTACAATGGCTTGTTCCAATTGCTTAAGCGACTGAAACGACTTCTCATAACCGTAAAACATTTCCGATTTCAAAATCCCAAAGAAGGACTCCATCATACCGTTGTCTGGGCTGTTACCCTTACGTGACATGGATGCTTGAATTCCCTTACCCTCAAGAAACTGATGATAAGAATCGTGTTGGTATTGCCAGCCTTGGTCACTATGGAGAAAGGTATTCTCGTAGCGTTTCTCTGTGAATGCCTGTTCCAACATTGCTTTTGCTTGTTCTAAGTTGGGTGAAGTTGAAAGATTATAGGCGATAATTTCGCTATTAAAGCCATCTAAAACTGGTGATAAGTAAAGCTTTTGAGTACTTGCTGGAATGGCAAATTCTGTCACATCTGTGTAGCACTTTTCCATTACTTTAGAGCCTTCAAATTGACGTTGAATGAGATTCTCTGCCTTCTTGCCAACATCTCCTTTATGAGAAGAATATTTTCGTTTCTGTCGCATTTTAGCTTGTAAATTGAGTACTTTCATCAAGCGTTGAACTCTTTTCTGGTTTACCATATAACCACGATTTCTTAGTTCTAAATGAACCCGACGATAACCATAATTTCCCTTGTGTTCGATAAAAATGAATTGAATTTCAGCTTTAAGCTCTCGGTCCTTATCTGGTTTATCTAGCTGTTTCAAGTGATAGTAGTAGGTCGAACGAGCTAGTTTAATGACTTTTAGAAGAATATCTAACGAAAACTCAGTCATTAATTCTTGAACAATTTCTGTCTTTCTTCTTTCTCTTTTTCCTCCTTCAATCGGAGTTCTCTTAACTTTTTTAGGATAGCATTCTCCGCTCTCAGGTACTCATTTTCTGCTTGAAGACGTTCTAATTCTGTCCTCTCTTCAGGTTTCTTTTTTGGCTTACGTCCCATTTTAGGTACTCTCCCTCTTGTTTTCTCAACAATAGTATACCCGTTTTTCCTGTATTGTGCTAGCCAATTAAGAAGTATCGTACGACTTGGGAGGCCGTATTCAAGAGAAACTCTATCTTTAGTCCAGCCTTCATGTATGACTTTATGAATCATTTCTTGTTTTAAATCAGGAGAATAGTAACGATTTTTTCCTTTTTTGACGAACTCTATTCCGTAACGATCAATCAATTTAATCATGTACCTAATATTAGAATTGTTTATCCCAAATTTATTTGAAAGCTTCTCTAAGCTATATCCTTGTTTTCTAAGTTCATAGATCTGAACTTTATCATCATAAGTTAATTTCATAATAAAATACCCCAAAAGTTAGATTTTTTCTATCTAACTTTTGGGGTGCAGTTCAAAAAAACTTGATACTATGCGTTTTGTTGTGGGGGACTTACTTCATTTTTTCCTGCAATTGAGTTTTTTCCAAGTCTCACTCAATACTTTGTATAATTGCCCTTAATCAGTTTTTGCGATAAGCTTTAATACTGTGACTATACCACTCTTGCATTTCCTTTGATGGTGGTGTCATATAATCCCCATACATCTGAGTTAAAAATTGGTCATATTTTTTTGGAACTGGTAACATACGGCCCTCAAACTCAGTTAAAATCAGTTCTTTAAAGGTATCAACTGGGAAGATTTCTTTCATTCCTTCTTTACCAATACCAACTCCTCCCTCATATTGAGGAGTGTTGGTTGTAGCATTTTTGACTAGCTGATCAATTTTCTTGTAGAAGTAACGAGGATTGACAAATCGGAGAGCGTACCAGCTACATAATCTAAGAAAATCTTTTAATTTGCTATCACCGTGAACTGCGCGTGATTTTTTGATATAAGCTAGTTGACGAAGGGCTACATACTTATAACTCTTGTCTACAATGCTCAAGTCTGTAAAGCGATCAATTGGGAAGACATCGATAAAGAGACTGGTGTCATGACGCTTGTACTTAACATGGTCTTCGATAACAGTAGAAGTATCCAAAATCGATGCGAAATTATGGAAGTACCAAGAAGAAGTGTCGTAGGAGAGAACCTTATAGCGAGGGTGATTTTCTTCTTCAATAATCTTCAGTAAACGCTCATAATCCTCACGATAAAGGGAAATATCAATATCATCATCCCAAGGAATCATACCTTTGTGGCGGATGGCTCCAAGCATGGTTCCATAACTGAGAAAATAAGGAATATCATGTTTCTTACAAGTCTCATCAATATAGTCTAGCAGGGCTAGTTGAATTTCTTTAATTTCTTTTTTTTCTAAATACTGCATCCTAATCCTCCAATTTATAAGCGTGAAATTCATGACTGTAGAAGCGTTTTTCTTCTGGTGGTAGGGTCATATAATCTCCATAAAATTGTGTCAAAATAGTATCAAATTTTTCAGGTGCTGGAAGGCTTAAATTTTCAAAGGGTAAATCAATTGTTTTATCAAAGGTACCACTTGGGAAGACTTCCTTTTCCTTAAATTTAGAAGGGATAAAAGCCATATACTGCCCATTATCACGACTATATTTTTGAATTTCTTTCTCGATTTTATTTGCGAAATAACGAGGAGAAACCGGTCGAAGGAGTAACCAGAAGGCTGTTCGTATCCAATCTTTTAAGAGGCTATCTTTATAGACAATATTTTTATGTTTACTGAAAGACAGTAGTTTGAAGCTTTCCAGTTTGTAACAAGTATCAATGACCTTAGGATCATCAAAGCAATCCATAGGGAAAATATCGATAAAGACACCAGACTCATAGGTTTTTGTATTTCGAGTATCAATAATTTTAGTTGTACTGTCGGTTATTTTGATAAAGTTATTAAAGTAGTTCTTATCAGTTTCTAAGGATAGGAGCTTATACTTACTTTTTTCCTTTTGAAAGATGTTAATAAATCGTTGGTAGTCTTCTCGAGGCATGGATAAATCAATATCGTCGTCCCAAGGGATAAAGCCTTGATGTCGAACTGCCCCAATCAGAGTACCGTAGTTAATAATATAGTTGATATTATGCTTTTTACAGAGAGTATCAATATAATCCAAAATTTCTAATTCAATTTGTTTGGCATCTTCAATGGTTAGTTGTTTCATTTTATACTCCTATGATTTTTTGAATTTATTTTTTAAGGCTAGGACATGGTTTAAAAATTCATAGAAAATGCTATCTTTGGTGAAGACAAGTAGACTAATATAAGATATGGCTGATAGCAAGACAATCAAACCAGTATTCATCAAAAATGGCAAATTAATGACCATATCCACAGGATACACGAAATTGATCAGGAAATAGATTCCTACAAAGGAAAGTGAAAAGAGAGAGTATCGAACAGTATAGCTAAAGATATGTCCTAAGTGGATGAGTTGTTTTCTATGGATGAAAATGATATAGAAAACAAGTAGAGAGGCCTCTGATAGCATAGTTGTCAGTAAATAGTATTCAGGAGCCACGATATGGTTGAAAAAGAGGAGACTATTTAAGCCCAAATTGAGTAATCCAGCAAAGACTGTGTAAACTGTGATACGTTTTTCATAACCATTTGTAAAGAGAATTTGGGAACCAAGAATGGTATCTAGTGCCAGGATAATCGTCCGAAAAGCGAAGAGAGAGGTTAAGATACCGCCTCCGATATATTTTTCACTACCGTAAAGTAGGATGGCATTTGGTCCTAAAACCATGAGACCAAAGCTCAGTGGGATGATAAAGAAGTTAAAGATTCGACTGCCTCTGTTAACAAGGGCGACATAGGCTTCCTTATCGCCTTTTCCTAGATAGTAACTGAGACGAGGCACACTCACTCCGATAGCTCCTGTTACAACACCAGCTATAACGGTCACAATTCGTTGAGCCATGGTATAGTAACTAACGTTGACATCAATCCCTGTTTTAACGAGGAAGAGACGATCCAAAAATGTGAAGAGCATATTGGCATTAGCAAAGACCAACATGGCTGTCAGAGGGAGAAAGAGCGGTTTAAAATCACTTAGGTGAATCTTAACAAGCTTAATGTCTCTTTTAATCCAAAAATAACTAATCAGATAGTTAATTAGTGTCGATAAACTCATCACAAGTGTATAGACAACAATATCGTGTTCATTTTTGACAAACAGGAAAATAGAGACCAGCATCAGGATACGGATGAAGGCAGTCTTGTAAAAGAGAAAACTGTAATTTTCCAGAGCTTCATTGACCCACTCGATTGAAAAAATCTGGGCAATGAGTTGAATCCCCATAACAAGGTAGACTTTTTTGACGATTGGATTATCAGTAAAGAAGAGAGGATAAGCTAGGATATAGACAGCAGTGGTCAAAATCGTACAAGCTATGCACAAATAAAAAAGACTGGAGAAGTTTCTATTCAGATCTTTTTTGTTATCCTTGACATTACTGATGGCCCGTAAACCGTAGTTATAGACCCCATAAGTCGCAAAGGGCAAGAAAAATGACAAAATAGTGTCGACAGAGTTGAAGTAACCATAGTCAGTTCGGTCCAAGACACGCGCGACGTAGGTACCAGTTAAGATGGGAAAAATAATATTTAAGACACGAATTCCCATATAAGATAGAGCATTTAATTTTATACTTTTCATTCAATTTACCTCGTTTTTCATTATATCATAAAGTCAGCTAATAAGAAATGAAGGGCAGTAATACTCTTCGAAAATCAAATTCAAACCACGTCAGCGTTGCCTTACCGTACTCAAGTACAGCTTACGGCTAGCTTCCTAGTTTGCTTTTTGATTTTCATTGAGTATAAGTCAAGTAATCACTTTGAAGTTTCAAAGCTTAATTTTAAGTTTTCTTTAAGAAAACTATATTATTCTGAAGAACTCTAAAATTTCACAGCCATTTATTGGCAATGACTACAGAATTCCTGGTCATTGCTAGAAATGGACTAGTTTCTTTGAATAATAGAACTCCTTAATCCTTCTATTCTAGAACGGGAGGGCCGGTATTTCTTTCATGATAGGACTAGATTGTGGTATAATAGAGAGAATAAGTTTTTTTAGTAAGACAAAGGAGAAAATAGATGATTTATGCAGGAATTCTTGCTGGTGGAACTGGCACACGCATGGGAATCAGTAACTTGCCAAAACAATTTTTAGAGCTAGGTGATCGACCTATTTTGATTCATACAATTGAAAAATTTGTCTTGGAACCAAGTATTGAAAAAATTGTAGTTGGGGTTCATGGAGACTGGGTTTCTCATGCAGAAGATCTTGTAGATAAATATCTTCCTCTTCATAAGGAACGTATCATCATTACAAAAGGTGGTTCTGACCGGAATACAAGTATTGAGAAAATCATTGAAGCTATCGATGCTTATCGTCCGCTTACTCCAGAGGATATCGTTGTTACCCACGATTCTGTTCGTCCATTTATTACACTTCGCATGATTCAGGACAATATCCAACTTGCCCAAAATCATGACGCAGTGGACACAGTAGTTGAAGCGGTTGATACTATCGTTGAAAGTACCAATGGTCAATTTATTACAGATATTCCAAATCGTGCTCACCTTTATCAAGGACAAACACCTCAAACATTCCGTTGCAAGGACTTCATGGACCTTTATGGATCTCTTTCTAATGAAGAGAAGGAAATCTTGACAGATGCATGTAAAATCTTTGTGATCAAAGGAAAAGATGTGGCCTTGGCCAAAGGTGAATATTCAAATCTAAAAATTACAACCGTAACAGATTTGAAGATTGCAAAAAGTATGATTGAGAAAGACTAGTAAAATGATTAATCAAATTTATCAACTAACTAAGCCTAAGTTTATCAATGTCAAATATCAGGAAGAGGCTATTGACCAAGAAAATCATATCCTTATCCGTCCCAACTACATGGCTGTCTGTCATGCGGATCAGCGTTACTACCAGGGAAAACGTGATCCCAAGGTTTTGAATAAAAAGCTTCCAATGGCAATGATTCACGAGTCATGTGGAACCGTTATTTCTGACCCTACAGAAACCTACGAAGTTGGTCAAAAAGTTGTCATGATTCCTAATCAGCCTCCTATGCAGAGTGATGAAGAATTCTATGAGAACTACATGACAGGGACCCATTTCTTGTCTAGTGGATTTGATGGCTTTATGAGAGAGTTTGTTTCTCTCCCTAAAGACCGTGTGGTGGCTTATGATGCTATTGAAGATACGGTTGCAGCGATTACAGAGTTTGTCAGTGTCGGCATGCACGCTATGAATCGTCTATTGACCCTTGCTCATAGCAAGCGGGACCGAATTGCTGTTATCGGAGATGGAAGTTTAGCTTTTGTGGTTGCCAATATTATCAACTATACTTTGCCAGAAGCAGAGATTGTGGTTATTGGTCGTCATTGGGAAAAGTTGGAACTTTTCTCATTTGCCAAAGAATGCTATATTACTGATAATATTCCTGAAGATTTGGCCTTTGACCATGCTTTTGAGTGTTGTGGTGGTGATGGTACTGGACCAGCCATTAATGACTTAATTCGCTATATTCGTCCTCAGGGAACGATTCTCATGATGGGTGTTAGCGAGTATAAAGTCAATCTCAATACACGCGATGCCTTAGAAAAAGGCTTGCTCTTGGTTGGTTCCTCTCGTTCTGGTCGCATTGATTTTGAAAATGCCATCCAAATGATGGAAGTCAAGAAATTTGCAAATCGTCTTAAAAATATCCTTTATCTAGAAGAACCTGTAAGAGAAATTAAAGATATTCACCGTGTCTTTGCAACCGATTTAAACACAGCCTTTAAAACCGTGTTTAAGTGGGAAGTATAAGTGCTGGAGGTTAATTGTGGAGAAAATCATTAAAGAAAAAATTTCTTCCCTACTTAGTCAAGAAGAGGAAGTCCTCAGTGTTGAACAACTGGGGGGAATGACCAATCAAAACTATTTGGTCAAAACAACAAATAAGCAATACATCGTTAAGTTCTTTGGTAAAGGGACAGAAAAGCTGATCAATCGTCAAGATGAAAAGTACAATCTTGAACTACTTAAAGATTTAGACCTAGATGTAAAAAATTATCTTTTTGATATTGATGCTGGTATCAAAGTAAATGAGTATATCGAATCTGCGATTACGCTTGATTCAACGTCAATCAAGACCAAATTTGACAAAATTGCTCCAATATTACAAACTATTCATGCTTCTGGTAAGGAATTAAGAGGAGAATTTGCTCCTTTTGAAGAAATCAAAAAATACGAATCCTTGATTGAGGAAAAAATCCCTTATGCCAACTATGAAGCTGTTCGAGAAGAAGTCTTCGCCTTAGAGAAAAGACTGGCTGACTTAGGTGTTGACAGAAAATCTTGTCATATCGATTTGGTGCCTGAAAACTTTATCGAATCACCTCAAGGACGTTTATATTTGATTGACTGGGAATATTCATCAATGAACGATCCAATGTGGGATTTGGCTGCCCTCTTTTTAGAGTCTGAATTCACTCGTCAAGAGGAAGAAGCCTTCTTATTTCACTATGAGAGTGAGCAAACACCTGTCTCTCGTGAAAAGATTGCCATTTATAAAATTTTACAAGATGCTATTTGGAGTCTATGGACAGTCTACAAAGAAGAGCAAGGTGCAGATTTTGGTGACTATGGTGTGAGTCGTTACCAAAGAGCTGTTAAAGGTTTGACTTCTTATGGAGGTTCAGATGAAAAATAAAAATGGAGTTTCTTTTGGTCTACTCTCAGGTATTTTCTGGGGTTTAGGTCTAACAATTAGTGCTTACATCTTTTCAATTTTTACAGATTTGTCGCCCTTTGTGGTGGCTGCAGCTCATGATTTTTTGAGCATCTTTATCTTACTAGCTTTTCTTTTGGTAAAAGAAGGGAAAGTTCGCCTCTCGATTTTCTTAAATATTCGCAATATCAGTGTTATCATCGGGGCCTTGCTAGCAGGTCCTATCGGTATGCAGGCCAATCTTTATGCGGTTAAGTATATCGGAAGTTCCTTAGCTTCATCTGTATCGGCTATTTACCCTGCGATTTCAGTTTTATTGGCTTTCTTCTTTTTGAAGCACAAGATTTCGAAAAATACTATCTTTGGAATTGTCTTGATTATTGGAGGGATAATTGCTCAAACTTATAAGGTTGAACAGGTTAATTCTTTCTATATTGGGATTCTCTGTGCATTGGTTTGTGCCATTGCATGGGGAAGTGAGAGTGTTCTTAGCTCCTTTGCTATGGAAAGTGAACTGAGTGAAATCGAAGCCCTCTTGATTCGTCAAGTGACTTCATTCTTGTCCTATCTTGTGATTGTACTCTTCTCTCATCAGTCATTTGCAGAAGTCGCCAATGGACAATTGCTAGGTCTTATGATTATCTTTGCAGCCTTTGATATGATTTCTTACTTGGCTTATTATATTGCTATCAATCGCTTGCAACCAGCCAAGGCTACAGGCTTGAATGTGAGCTATGTAGTATGGACTGTCTTGTTTGCAGTTGTTTTCTTAGGTGCACCACTAGATATGCTGACAATTATTACGTCACTTGTCGTCATTGCTGGAGTTTATATTATTATTAAAGAATAAAGGAGATTCGTGTGAAAGCCATTATCTTAGCAGCGGGATTGGGAACTCGCTTGCGTCCTATGACTGAAAATACCCCTAAAGCCTTGGTTCAAGTTAATCAAAAACCTTTGATTGAGTACCAAATTGAGTTTCTCAAAGAAAAAGGGATTAACGAGATTATTATCATTGTTGGTTACCTTAAAGAACAATTCGATTACTTGAAAGAGAAATATGGTGTTCGCCTCGTTTTCAATGATAAATACGCTGACTATAATAATTTTTATTCTCTCTATCTTGTAAAAGAAGAATTGGCCAACAGCTATGTTATTGATGCCGATAATTATCTCTTTAAAAATATGTTCCGTAATGATTTGACACGTTCGACTTATTTTAGTGTTTATCGTGAAGATTGTACTAATGAATGGTTCTTGGTCTATGGAGATGATTACAAGGTTCAAGACATTATTGTTGATAGCAAGGCAGGCCGTATCCTTAGTGGTGTATCCTTCTGGGATGCTCCAACAGCAGAAAAGATTGTCAGCTTTATCGACAAGGCCTATGCAAGTGGTGAATTTGTAGATCTCTATTGGGACAATATGGTTAAGGATAATATCAAAGAGCTAGATGTCTATGTTGAAGAATTAGAAGGCAATAGCATCTATGAAATCGATAGTGTCCAAGACTATCATAAATTAGAAGAAATTCTTAAAAACGAAAATTAAAAATTCCAACATCTGGCTGAAATAGTCGGATGTTTTTTGATTTTTTTACGAATAGATAGATGAGTAGAAAAAGAAATGGAGCTATTTATGAAAATCACAAACTATGAAATCTATAAGTTAAAAAAATCAGGTTTGACCAATCAACAGATTTTGAAAGTGCTAGAATACGGTGAAAATTTCGATCAAGAATTGTTGTTAGGCGATATTGCAGATATATCAGGTTGCCGCAATCCAGCTGTTTTTATGGAACGTTATTTTCAGATAGACGATGCGCATTTGGAGAAGGAGTTTCAAAAATTTCCATCTTTCTCTATTTTAGACGACTGTTATCCTTGGGATTTGAGTGAAATATATGACGCGCCTGTACTTTTATTTTACAAGGGCAATCTTGACCTCTTAAAATTTCCCAAAGTAGCGGTTGTGGGTAGTCGTGCTTGTAGCAAACAGGGAGCTAAGTCAATTGAAAAAGTCATTCAAGGCTTGGAAAATGAACTGGTTATTGTCAGTGGATTGGCCAAGGGAATTGACACAGCGGCTCATATGGCAGCTCTACAGAATGGTGGCAAAACCATTGCAGTGATTGGAACAGGACTAGATGTTTTTTATCCTAAAGCTAATAAACGCTTGCAAGACTACATCGGAAATGATCATCTGGTTCTCAGTGAGTATGGACCTGGTGAACAACCTCTGAAATTTCATTTTCCTGCCCGTAATCGCATCATTGCTGGACTTTGCCGCGGTGTGATTGTAGCAGAGGCTAAGATGCGCTCAGGTAGTCTCATTACCTGTGAGCGAGCAATGGAAGAAGGGCGCGATGTCTTTGCTATTCCTGGTAGCATTTTAGATGGACTATCAGACGGTTGCCATCATTTGATTCAGGAAGGAGCAAAATTGGTCACCAGCGGGCAAGATATTCTTGCGGAATTTGAATTTTAAGACAAAATTTCTATTTCTAAACCAACTTTTCTTCTATATATAGGAGCTAAGTCTTGACAGGGTTCAAAAAATGGTTTACACTTTATAAAGTTTATTACTTTGAAAAGGTGTGATACTGTGGCTACGGCAACAAAAAAGAAAAAATCAACAGTTAAAAAAAATCTAGTAATCGTGGAGTCGCCTGCTAAGGCCAAGACGATTGAAAAATATCTAGGCAGAAACTACAAGGTTTTAGCCAGTGTCGGGCATATCCGTGATTTGAAGAAATCCAGTATGTCTGTCGATATTGAAAATAATTATGAACCGCAATATATCAATATTCGAGGAAAGGGCCCTCTCATCAATGACTTAAAAAAAGAAGCCAAAAAAGCTAATAAAGTCTTCCTGGCGAGTGACCCGGACCGTGAAGGAGAAGCGATTTCTTGGCATTTGGCCCATATTCTCAACTTAGATGAAAATGATGCCAACCGTGTGGTCTTCAATGAAATCACCAAGGATGCGGTCAAAAATGCTTTTAAAGAACCTCGTAAGATTGATATGGACTTGGTCGATGCCCAACAGGCTCGTCGTGTCCTAGACCGTTTGGTAGGCTATTCGATTTCGCCTATTTTGTGGAAGAAGGTCAAGAAGGGCTTATCAGCAGGGCGCGTTCAGTCTATTGCGCTTAAGTTAATCATTGACCGTGAGAATGAAATTAATGCCTTCCAACCAGAAGAATACTGGACAATTGATGCTGTTTTTAAAAAGGGAACCAAGCAATTTCAAGCTTCCTTCTATGGAGTGGATGGCAAAAAGCTGAAATTGACTAGCAATGATGAGGTCAAGGAAGTCTTGTCTCGTCTGACTAGTAAGGATTTTTCAGTGGATCAGGTAGATAAGAAAGAGCGCAAACGCAATGCTCCTTTACCCTATACCACTTCATCCATGCAGATGGACGCTGCCAATAAAATTAACTTCCGTACTCGAAAGACTATGATGGTTGCCCAACAGCTCTATGAAGGGATTAATATCGGTTCTGGTGTTCAAGGTTTGATTACCTATATGCGTACCGATTCGACTCGTATCAGTCCAGTGGCGCAAAATGAGGCAGCAAGCTTCATTACGGACCGTTTTGGTAGCAAGTATTCTAAGCATGGTAGCAAGGTCAAAAATGCTTCAGGAGCTCAGGATGCCCACGAGGCTATTCGCCCGTCTAGTGTCTTTAACACACCTGAAAGTATTGCTAAGTATCTGGACAAGGATCAGCTCAAGCTTTATACTCTTATTTGGAATCGTTTTGTAGCGAGTCAGATGACAGCTGCTGTCTTTGATACCATGGCCGTTAAATTGTCTCAAAATGGGGTTCAATTTGCTGCCAATGGTAGTCAGGTTAAGTTTGATGGTTATCTTGCCATTTATAATGATTCTGATAAGAATAAGATGTTACCAGATATGGCTGTTGGAGATGTGGTTAAGCAGGTTAATAGCAAACCAGAGCAACATTTCACTCAACCGCCTGCTCGCTATTCTGAAGCGACCCTTATCAAGACCTTGGAGGAAAATGGGGTTGGACGTCCATCCACCTACGCACCAACCATTGAAACTATTCAGAAACGTTACTATGTTCGCCTTGTAGCCAAACGTTTTGAACCGACAGAGTTGGGAGAAATTGTTAACAAGCTCATCGTTGAATATTTCCCAGATATCGTAAACGTGACCTTTACAGCTGAAATGGAAGGTAAACTGGATGACGTCGAAGTCGGAAAAGAGCAGTGGCAACGTGTCATTGATGCCTTTTACAAACCATTTTCTAAAGAAGTCGCCAAGGCTGAAGAAGAAATGGAAAAAATCCAAATCAAGGATGAACCAGCTGGATTTGATTGTGAAGTGTGTGGCAGTCCAATGGTCATTAAACTTGGTCGTTTTGGGAAGTTCTACGCTTGCAGCAATTTCCCAGATTGCCGTCATACCCAAGCAATCGTGAAAGAGATTGGTGTTGAGTGTCCAAGTTGTCATCAGGGACAAATCATTGAGCGTAAAACCAAACGCAATCGCCTTTTCTATGGTTGCAATCGCTATCCAGACTGTGAATTTACTTCTTGGGACAAGCCTGTTGGTCGTGACTGTCCAAAATGTGGCAATTTCCTCATGGAGAAAAAAGTCCGTGGTGGTGGCAAGCAGATTGTTTGTAGCAAGGGTGACTACGAGGAAGAAAAGATTAAATAAGAAGAGAGTCCTGAAAGTGAATTTCAGGCTCTTTTGGTTAGAACTTGACAAAATTCATCATTTTATGCGAAACTAGAAGAAGATTATTTTAACTAGGAGAAGTTATGCGTCTTATCTATCTGATAATTGGTTTTTTATCACTAGCCTTGGCTATTGTTGGGGTTGTCTTACCCTTGTTGCCGACAACGCCTTTCCTTTTGTTGTCTATTGCTTGTTTCTCCAGAAGTTCCAAGCGCTTCGAAGATTGGCTTTATCATACCAAGCTCTATCAGAGCTATGTAGCTGATTTTCGAGAAACAAAGTCTATTGCGCGTGAACGTAAGAAAAAAATCATCGTATCCATCTACATCTTGATGGGAATTTCCATTTATTTTGCCCCTCTCTTACCAGTCAAAATCGGTCTGGGAGCCTTGACCATCTTTATCACTTATTATCTCTTCAAGGTCATTCCAGACAAAGAATAGTTAAATAGTAGTTATTTGCCTTGATAAAAATGAAAGCATATTCACAACAATATGATATAATGAATTTAAAGTAATCTTCAAGGAGAATCAAATGATTTACGAATTTTGTGCTGAAAATGTGACCTTGCTTGAAAAAGCGATGCAGGCTGGAGCTCGTCGAATTGAACTCTGTGATAATCTAGCAGTGGGAGGAACAACACCAAGCTATGGAGTGACCAAGGCAGCGGTTAAATTGGCAACTAACTACGATACGACCATCATGACTATGATTCGTCCACGTGGTGGCGACTTTGTCTACAATGACCTAGAAATTGCTATCATGCTAGAAGACATTCGGTTGACTGCTCAGGCTGGAAGTCAAGGAGTTGTATTTGGGGCTTTAACTGCTGATAAAAAGCTGGATAAAGCTAATCTTGAGAAGCTAATTGCTGCATCAAAAGGAATGGAAATTGTCTTTCATATGGCCTTTGATGAATTGAGCGAAGAAGACCAGTTAGAAGCTATTGACTGGCTCAGCCAAGCTGGTGTCACCCGTATCTTAACTCGTGCTGGAGTATCTGGTGACTCGCTAGACAAACGTTTTGCTCATTATCACAGAATTTTGGAGCACGCTAAAGGTAAGATTGAAATTTTACCAGGTGGAGGGATTGACATGGACAACCGTCAAACCTTTATCGACCAGCTGGGCGTGACACAATTACATGGAACTAAGGTTGTCTTTTAAAAAATAGAAAGGAACTGCTAGCTTTTGGTAGCAGTTTTCACTTATGTTTGAAATTTTTAAATCCTATCAATTTAATCAGGAAAAGGCTCATGCTTATGGTTTTGTAGAAAATAGTGGAGTCTGGACCTATAGTTGCCAGATTTTAGATGGTGACTTTTTCATGATTGTATCCATCACTGCTGATAATGTGAGCTTTCAAGTCTTTGATCAGGAAACAGGAGATCTCTATCCTCAAGTTCATATGGAAAGCATGAGAGGGTCTTTTGTCGGAAATGTCCGTGAGGCTTGTCTGGAGATTCTTTACCAGATTCGGAAGGCTTGTTTTGATGTGCAAGATTTTATCTGTCCTCAGACTAAGCGAATTATGACTCAAATTCAGGAAAAGTATGGTAATCAGCTGGAATATCTGTGAGAGAAATCGCCTGATACGGCAGTGTTAAGGCATGAAGGCAATCAAAAGTGGTATGCCGTCTTGATGAAAATCTCTTGGGATAAGCTGGAAAAGGGTAGAGAAGGGCAAGTGGAAGCAGTCAATCTCAAACATGACCAAGTAGCTGATTTACTTTCAAAAAAGGGCATTTATCCAGCTTTTCATATGAACAAGCATTACTGGATTAGTGTGGTGCTTGATGATACTTTGGTAGATGAAGAAGTACTGGAATTGATAGAAAGAAGTTGGAATTTAACTTCTAAAAAATGAAACATTTCAAGATTCTTTCAATAACTTTCAATTAGCAAAATATTCTCTACTGAAGAAATTTTCAGAAAATATTGGATTTTTTCTTGACAAGCGCTTTTGCCTATGCTAAAATACTAAACAAGATATCAAACGAAGGAGAAAGTCAAACATGAAAACAGCTAAGTTTAATCAATTTGCTTTGTTGTTGAGGTACTCGGGCTAGTGCAAAAAGCATTAGTCCTGTTTGGCTTACCAAGCGGGAGTAAATCAACATCTCGCTTGGAATTCCTAGCGAGATGTTTTTTTAAAACCACATTTGGAAAAGGGGAAATCTTATGAGAACAGTTGAATTTCTAGATACTAGCCTTCGGGATGGAGAGCAGACACCCGGTGTTAATTTTTCAATCAAGGAAAAAATTGCCATTGCAAGGCAGCTGGAGAAATGGGGCATTTCAGCCATTGAAGCTGGTTTCCCAGCTGCTAGTCCAGATTCATTCACAGCAGTTCAGGAGATCGCCAAAGTCTTGAAGACAACAGCGGTAACTGGTCTGGCCCGCTCTGTCAAGTCTGATATTGATGCTTGCTATGAGGCACTCAAGGACGCCAAGTATCCACAGGTTCACGTCTTTATCGCTACCAGTCCGATTCACCGAAAGTATAAGCTCAATAAGAGCAAGAAAGAGATTTTAGAGGCTATTAAGGAGCATGTTTCCTATGCCCGTTCTAAGTTTGAAATGGTCGAGTTCTCGCCTGAAGATGCGACTAGAACCGAGTTGGATTTCCTCCTGCAAGTTGTTCAAACAGCTGTAGATGCAGGTGCGACTTATATCAATATTCCTGATACGGTAGGATTTACCACGCCAGAAGAGTATGGTGCTATCTTCAAACACCTGATTGACAATGTACAAACAGACCGTCAGATTATCTATTCTCCTCACTGTCACGATGACCTCGGAATGGCAGTGGCTAATAGCCTTGCTGCTGTCAAGAATGGGGCAGGACGAGTAGAGGGAACTATTAACGGTATTGGGGAGCGAGCTGGGAATGCTGCTTTGGAAGAAATTGCAGTTGCCCTCAATATTCGCCAAAATTACTATCAAGCAGAGACAAGCAT
The DNA here is from genome assembly GCF_013276795.1 of Streptococcus sp. 2342. Classification (GTDB taxonomy): domain Bacteria; phylum Bacillota; class Bacilli; order Lactobacillales; family Streptococcaceae; genus Streptococcus. The sequence continues at coordinate 8,311 of NZ_VMLR01000014.1, read as the reverse complement.
TGTCCTAAATGAGACCATCAATACGTCAGAAATGGTTTCTCGCTTCTCAGGTATCCCAGTTCCTAAAAACAAGGCCGTCGTTGGTGGTAATGCCTTCTCCCACGAGTCTGGTATTCACCAAGATGGAGTCCTTAAAAATCCTCTCACTTATGAGATCATCACACCTGAATTGGTCGGGGTTAAGAGTAATAGTCTTCCGCTTGGTAAATTGTCTGGTCGCCATGCCTTTGTTGAAAAACTAAGAGAACTGGCCCTAGATTATACAGAAGAGGACATCAAACCACTCTTCGCCAAGTTCAAGGCACTGGCCGACAAGAAACAAGAAATCACAGATGCAGATATTCGAGCTTTGGTAGCTGGAACAATGGTTGAAAACCCAGAAGGCTTCCACTTTGATGATTTACAACTGCAAACCCATGCAGATAATGACATCGAAGCGCTCGTTAGCCTAGCCAATATGGATGGTGAGAAGGTCGAATTTAATGCGACAGGTCAAGGTTCCGTTGAAGCGATCTTTAACGCTATCGACAAGTTCTTTAATCAACCTGTTCGCTTGGTGTCCTACACTATCGATGCGGTAACAGATGGAATCGATGCCCAAGCTCGGGTCTTGGTCACTGTTGAAAATAGAGATACAGAAACTATTTTTAATGCATCAGGTCTTGATTTCGATGTGTTGAAGGCTTCTGCTATTGCCTATATCAATGCTAATACTTTTGTTCAAAAAGAGAATGCAGGTGAGATGGGACGTAGCGTTTCCTATCGTGATATGCCTAGTGTGTAAAGGAGAAGGCTATGAAAAAGAAAATAGTAGCTCTAGCAGGGGACGGAATTGGCCCAGAAATCATGGAGGCTGGTTTAGAAGTTCTGGAGGCTCTAGCTGAAAAAACAGGTTTTGACTATGAGATTGACAGACGCCCCTTCGGAGGTGCAGGTATTGATGCAGCGGGCCATCCCTTACCTGATGAAACCCTCAAGGTATGTCGTGAAGCAGATGCCATTCTCTTAGCGGCTATCGGTAGTCCTCAGTATGATGGAGCAGCGATTCGCCCTGAACAAGGCTTGCTGGCTCTCCGTAAGGAACTCAATCTCTATGCCAATATACGCCCTGTAAAAATCTTTGACAGTCTTAAGCATTTGTCACCTCTTAAACCAGAACGAATTTCAGGTGTAGACTTTATCGTGGTACGGGAGTTGACAGGCGGGATTTACTTTGGAGATCATATCCTTGAAGAGCGAAAAGCGCGTGATATCAACGACTACAGCTATGAGGAAGTGGATAGAATTATTCATAAAGCCTTTGAAATTGCAAGAAGTCGGAGAAAAATCGTTACTAGCATCGATAAGCAAAATGTGTTGGCAACATCAAAACTCTGGAGAAGAGTGGCTGAGGATGTCGCACAGGATTTCCCAGATGTGACCTTGGAACACCAGCTGGTGGACTCAGCTGCCATGCTCATGATTACCAATCCTGCTAAGTTTGATGTCATCGTGACGGAGAATCTTTTTGGAGATATTCTCTCGGATGAATCAAGCGTTCTATCTGGCACACTTGGAGTTATGCCATCAGCCAGTCATTCTGAAAATGGACCAAGTCTCTATGAACCTATTCACGGTTCAGCACCTGATATTGCTGGTCAAGGCATTGCAAATCCTATCTCCATGATTTTATCAGTGGCCATGATGTTGAGAGATAGTTTTGGTCGTTATGAGGATGCAGAGCGTATTGAGCGTGCTGTTGAAGCTAGTTTAGCGGCTGGCATTTTAACAAGAGATATAGGTGGACAGGCTTCGACTAAGGAAATGACAGAAGCTATTATTGCAAGGTTATGAAGTTAGACGAAAGAATTACTCTAGTCCTTTTGATTTGGAATGTCATGGTTTTCTTGATTTATGGCATTGACAAATCTAAGGCAAGGAGAAGAGTTTGGCGCATCCCAGGGAAAATCTTACTCATTTTAGCTTTTACTTGTGGTGGTTTTGGTGCCTGGCTAGCAGGAATCATTTTTCACCACAAGACTCGAAAATGGTACTTTAAAACGGTTTGGTTTCTTGGGATGGTGACTACACTAGTAGCTTTATATGTTATTTGGAGGTAATGGATGGCAGGAAAATCGATTTTTGATAAATTATGGGACCGCCATGTCATCACAGGAGAAGAGGGGCAGCCCCAACTCATGTATGTGGACCAGCACTATATCCACGAGGTGACCAGTCCTCAGGCTTTTCAAGGATTAAGAGATGCAGGACGCAGATTGAGACGACCAGACTTGACATTTGGAACCTTTGACCACAACGTCCCGACGGTCAATATCTACGATATTCGAGATGTAATTTCTAAGGCTCAAATTGATAAACTGGCTGAAAATGTTGAGGAGTTTGGGATCGAACATGCGGCCCATGGTTCCGAAAAGCAAGGAATCGTTCATATGGTTGGACCTGAAACAGGACGGACTCAACCAGGAAAATTCATCGTCTGTGGAGACAGCCATACAGCAACCCACGGAGCTTTCGGAGCTATCGCTTTTGGGATTGGAACTAGTGAGGTCGAGCATGTCTTTGCTACCCAGACCCTCTGGCAGGTCAAACCCAAGAAAATGTTGGTAGAATTCTCTGGTGTTCCTCAAAAAGGAGTTTATTCCAAAGATTTCATTTTAGCCTTGATTGCCAAGTACGGCGTTGCTTGTGGTGTTGGTTATGTCGTGGAATATCGTGGACAAGCTATTGAGGCACTGAGCATGGAAGAGCGAATGACTATCTGCAATATGTCTATTGAGTTTGGCTCTAAGATGGGAATCATGAATCCAGATCAAACCACCTATGACTATCTAAAAGGACGAGAATGTGTTCCAGAGGACTTCGAAGAGGCTGTGGCGGATTGGAAAACTATTGTCAGTGATGATGATGCCGTTTACGATAAGGTTATCCGGATGGATGTCTCAGACTTGGCTCCTATGGTGACCTGGGGAACCAATCCTGCTATGGGGGTTGACTTCGACAGTAGCTTCCCAGAAATTAAAGATATGAATGATGAGCGCGCCTACAATTACATGAACTTGGAGCCTGGTCAAAAGCCAGCTGATATTGAACTAGGATATATCTTTATCGGTTCATGTACCAATGCTCGTCTCAGCGATTTACAGCTGGCTGCTAGATTTGTCAAAGGGAAGAAAATTGCTCCCAATCTAACAGCAATCGTGGTACCTGGCTCTCGTCCTGTCAAAAGAGCTGCTGAGAAGTTGGGCTTGGACAAGGTCTTTCTAGATGCTGGCTTTGAGTGGAGAGACCCAGGTTGCTCTATGTGCCTAGGGATGAATCCTGACAAGGTACCTGATGGCGTTCATTGCGCCTCAACCAGCAATCGCAACTTTGAAGATAGACAGGGATTTGGCGCTAAGACCCATCTCTGCAGTCCAGCCATGGCAGCTGCGGCAGCTATCGCAGGGCGTTTCGTAGATGTTCGACAGATGCCAGAGGCCCAGTAAGGAGAGGATATGGAGAAATTTACAGTTTATACGGGAACGACTGTTCCTCTTATGAATGATAACATCGACACTGACCAAATCCTTCCCAAGCAGTTTCTTAAGTTGATTGATAAAAAAGGTTTTGGTAAGTATCTCATGTATGCTTGGCGTTATCTGGATGACAAGTACACCGAGGACCCAGACTTTGTCTTTAACCGACTTGAATATCGGAAAGCCAGTATTCTCATCTCAGGAGATAACTTTGGGGCAGGGTCTTCGAGGGAGCATGCAGCTTGGGCTCTAGCGGACTATGGTTTTAAAGTCGTGATAGCAGGGTCTTTTGGGGATATTCATTACAATAATGAACTCAATAATGGCATGTTGCCTATTGTTCAGCCCAGAGAGGTTAGAGAGAAACTGGCCCAGCTACAACCGACTGATCAGGTAACTGTGGACTTAGAGCAACAAAAAATCATCTCACCAGTTGGAGAATTCACTTTCGAAATCGATAGCGAATGGAAACACAAACTCTTAAATGGTTTGGATGATATCGGTATTACTTTGCAGTATGAAGATTTGATTGATGCCTATGAAAAACAACGACCAACCTACTGGCAGGATTAGAAGAAAAATAGAAAAGGAAATAGAACTATGACAAAACACATTCAATGGAAGGGAACACTTTCACAAGAAGGCTATGACATTTTAAAAGGTGAGGGCGGATGTATCGTTTGCCCTACCAAAGTTGGTTACATCATCATGACTAGTGACAAGGCAGGACTTGAGCGTAAGTTCGCAGCCAAAGAACGTAACCGTAACAAACCAGGTGTTGTTCTCTGTGGTAGCATGGATGAGCTTCGCGCTTTAGCACAACTCAACCCAGAAATTGAAACCTTTTACCAAAGACATTGGGATGAAGATATTCTTCTTGGTTGTATCCTTCCTTGGAAACCAGAAGCTTTTGAAAAACTCAAAGCATACGGTGATGGCCGTGAAGAACTGATGACTGACGTGCGTGGTACTAGCTGTTTCGTTATCAAATTTGGGAAAGCTGGTGAACAATTGGCTGCCAAACTTTGGGAAGAGGGCAAGATGGTCTACGCCTCATCAGCAAACCCATCTGGAAAAGGAAACCGAGGTAAGGTAGAAGGTATCGGAGAACGCATCGAAGGGGCAGTGGACCTTGTTATCGAGGCAGATGACTACGTGGCATCCATCCAACCTGACAAAACGATTGAAACTCGCTACGAGCAAGGCGTGATGGTCTCTATGGTCGATAAGGACGGAAAACTCATCCCAGAACAAGGAGGAGCACGTTCAACTTCACCAGCTCCAGTTGTGATCCGCAAAGGACTTGACATTGATAAAATCATGATGCACCTGTCAGATACCTTTAACTCATGGGACTACCGTCAGGGAGAGTATTATTAGGATAGAGGAGAAATGGAGAGAAAATAATCTCTCCTCTTTCTTTTGTTTTTAATGCAAGTAAAATCCGAACAATATAATTTAAATTATAAAATTATTTGACAAAAAATGTACTTTGTTTTATAATGAATTAAGGAAACGTCGGAAAAGACGTAGAGATGCGCAAGCATAGGTAGGTTATTACAAAAGAAACGAGACATCGATATGTTAAATGAATTTCCAATTTTTGATTACGAAGATATTCAATTGATTCCAAATAAATGCGTCATTAAAAGCCGTGCAGAAGCGGATACAAGTGTCACTCTAGGAAATCACACCTTTAAACTACCTGTTGTGCCAGCTAATATGCAGACGATTTTGGATGAAAATGTAGCAGAGCAACTAGCTAAAGGGGGTTACTTCTATATTATGCATCGTTTTGATGAGGCAGGACGTATTCCTTTTATTAAGCGCATGCATGAACAAGGGCTTATTGCTTCTATATCTGTTGGTGTTAAGGACTATGAGTATGATTTCGTTAGCCAGCTCAAGGCTGATGCTCCGGAATACATCACGATTGATATCGCTCATGGTCATGCAGATAGTGTGATTTCTATGATTCAACATATCAAGAAAGAATTGCCAGATACTTTTGTCATTGCTGGAAATGTGGGAACACCAGAAGCTGTGCGAGAATTAGAAAATGCTGGTGCGGATGCTACTAAGGTTGGTATCGGTCCTGGTAAGGTTTGTATCACCAAGGTCAAGACTGGTTTTGGTACAGGTGGTTGGCAGTTGGCTGCTCTACGCTGGTGTGCTAAGGCTGCGCGTAAACCGATTATCGCTGATGGAGGAATTCGTACTCACGGTGATATTGCCAAGTCTATCCGCTTCGGTGCCAGCATGGTCATGATTGGTTCCCTCTTTGCAGGACATATCGAAAGTCCAGGGAAAACGATTGAAGTTGATGGTGAACAGTTCAAAGAGTACTATGGTTCAGCTTCACAATATCAAAAAGGTGCTTACAAAAATGTGGAGGGCAAACGCATCTTGCTTCCTGCAAAAGGTCATTTGCAAGACACTTTAACTGAGATGGAACAAGACCTTCAAAGTGCTATTTCCTATGCAGGTGGACGTCAGGTTGCTGACCTTAAACATGTTGATTATGTTATCGTGAAAAACTCTATTTGGAATGGGGATGCTTCCCACTAAGACGGGCTATCCGGCTAGAAAAAAACTTGTTATTAGAGCAAATTTCTGTTATAATAAAACAAGTTTCCACCCTTAGTGTAATGGATATCACGTAAGATTCCGGTTCTTGAGATGGGGGTTCGATTCCCTCAGGGTGGATGTAAATAGCTCAGGAGTCTGAGTAGAAGTATAACAAATGATAAAGACGCATAATATCATGTCTAGTAAACCTTGATACGATGTGTTTTATTTTTTTATAATGCACAGATTTTCTAAATTCTTAACAATGCGATAAATGATTTAACAATCCTCTTTCTGATATTAGAAGTTAGTGGAAGTAATATACAGAAGAGATAAAATATTTTGTACGTCAAAGTTGTCTAATTATGAACAAAATGATATACTAAAATCAACAATTTAGATTTCTTTCTCAATAAGTTACTAGGTTGATATATATATATATATATATGGAGGCTTGATATTTTGTCAAATAAAAAGGAAATTTTTTCCATTCGTAAATTAAAAAACGGTCGTTCAGACTCAGTAAAAATAGGAACTCTTGGGCTCATTATGGGTGCTGCTATCGCTTTGTCTGTCAATACTCAGTCTGTAGAAGCTGCTATTATTGATAATAAAGATGGGACAACTACTATATCAAATAGTAAGGGCTCTATTACAGTAGACACAGCAAATGTGAAAATTGAGAATGATGATTATAGTGATGGTGGGCTTGCTTCAAAAGATTTTGATTCTAATCCCAAACCGACAGAAACAGGTACGGAAGAAATTACTAAAACCGGTAAGGTAGACTACAAATATGTCTCAACTGATAAAACTGTTTTAGAAGAAAATAAAAATCAAGATGCAGGCTTTAAAAAACAAATTACGGTAGGTTACGAAGTATACGGAAAATCAGGAAAAGTCTTCAAAACATTAACAGGTAACAACATTACCGATGATGAGTTAGCTAAGGCAAAAGAGAACGGTGCAGTAGGAAAAGATACGATTGAAAAAAATAATACGATCTATCATAAGATTGGGAATCCAGCTGTAGAAATTACAGGGGATGGAGGAGGGGTATACTCTGACTCTACTCTTGGAACTGTGACTGCAAAACTAACTTCTGAAGGTCTTATTCAAAATGATGGGAAAATTAACCACAGTGGGGTTAAACCAGGAGGTCGTACTTGGATTGTCGAAGAAACTGGTAAGGGGACTTACGGCAAATATGTATTAGCTAATACACCAGAGACTACTTCTGATAACTGGTTAGAAGAGACATTTAAGGCAGGAGAAGCTACGGCTAAAGAATATACTTCTGACAATATCGCTAAAGATGGTGGTGTCAAGGAAGGAGATTATGTCTTCGTATTAGAAAAAAATACCTTTGTAACCGCTAGTCATAGTAGTGTGAATTTTACATATGTCTTCAACTTACCTACCCCAAATAATAATATATCTAGTTTGCATGAGCTTTATGAGGCAATTAATGTTTACAAAGACAATCCCGATCGTCTCAGTCATGAGAAAAGTAGAGAATTTTTAAAAGGCTATTTAGCCTATATCCAAGCAAAAGGTTTGGAAAATACAGAAGGGAATTTGAAAAGATACCTTGCCTTTTCATATGTCCAGCAATCTGGAATTGAAGGCATAGATGAAGAAATCAAAAAAGGAGGGACCTTAGACTCAGAAAATAGACCGGCTACTGATGTAGCATTCGATGCCGATAAAAATATCCGTCTTACGGATGGATATGCCGAAGACAATGTACTCTACTTCGATAATATGGTCGTTGAAGGCGTTGCTCGTGAGACGTATAACTATCGTACAGCCTATACACCGCTGCGTGCTTATCGTTTAGGTAGTGGTCATACTACGATCACCTATACTTATAGTCCTGAAAAAACGAGTAGAGTCGAAAAGAAAGGCTCGGTTACTGTTCATTATCAAACAGAAGACGGGACAACTCTTAAAGATTCATATAAGGATACTGTTGATGCGGTAGTAGAAGTTGAAACAAAAACTTACTATCTTGATGCGAATAATCAAGAAGTAGTTGTTAATACAAGCAAAAATACAGAAAACGTTACATATAATACTAAAGAAAATGATACTGAAAAGCCTCAAAAATTGGAAGCAAATGGTTCTGTTTACTATTTAGACGAGACTAAAACAAAAACTACAGTAAATGGTGTTCCCAAAACTTCACCAGCAGAAGAAGGTTCTGTTGTAGAAGGAACTACAGAAGT
>NZ_VMLR01000013.1 GCF_013276795.1 Streptococcus sp. 2342 | reverse complement strand
CTTCTTCCTTAGCTTCTTGTTCCTCTGCTACTTCCTCTTCTTTAGCTTTTTCTTCTACTTCTTTTTCAGCGTCTTCTGCAGTTAGACCTTTTTTAAAGCGTTCTTCATAGTCAGCTTTCTGAGCTTTAGTTCGTTTTTCAAATTCATCAATAAACCCTTGAATTTGGTTTTGTAATTCTGAATCTCCTTTTGCATTGTCTAAATCTTCTTTTAATTCTTTAACTATAGCTTCTGCAGCTTTATTAAAATTAGATAAGAATTCTTGTTGCTTCTCTGATAAAGATTGTTCAACAGCTTGTGGAGCGTCTTCTGCTTTTACAACAGTAGGCTGAGACGCAACAAAACCAGCCCCTAAGATAGCGACGCTGGCTAAACTTGTTAAAATCATTTTTTTCTTATTCATCATTTACCTCTTTTCTGATAATCATTTTCAGACTATACTATATTAAGTATACCCCCCCCACAAATCTTTGTCAAGTGTTTTATATTAAATTTTTGTTACATTTTTGTTCGGAATTTTATTTGTTTTATCAAAGTTTTTGTGAAAATCGTTTTGAAAACTTTGATATTTCTTTACATTTTCTTTCCTAGAGTTTCTCTTTTATTCTGGTGTGTATTTGCTTCTCACACTGCTTTTCTATTGCAGATGAGACTCAATGAAAATCAAAAAGCAAACTAGGAAGCGAATCGTAGGTTGCTCAAAACACTGTTTTGAGGTTGCAGATAGAACTGGCGAAGTCAGTAACATATACCTACACCAAGGCGAAGCTGACGTGGTTTGAAGAGATTTTCGAAGAGTATAAAGCTCACATTCCAGAAATAAACAGATACCAAAAGCAAATGTTCAAACTTGATTTTTGAATTAGGAATACTCCAGCGATGACTCGTCCTTATTTTCAGTGAATAGCAACTGACTCGAGACACTCCAAAAAAGAGGTCAATGTTCGCCATCAACCTCTTTCTTATCGTTCATTCTTGTTGCTAGTGAGACGGATAACTTACCTCTCAGTCGGCATGTTCAGCCTAGTTTACCCATTCACCATTACCATTTACACGGTAACCATCTGGTGTTGTTGTGCTCACAGCCAAAGCTCCAGAACCGTAGGCATAGTACCAGTGTGGTCCAACTTTAAACCAACCCGTCTTCATGATACCTGATTCATCAAGGTAATACCAGGTACCATTTTCCTTGTACCAGCCTGTTTTCATAGCTCCTGAGCCATCAAAGTAGAACCATCTGCTACCATCTGTTCCCCAGCCTGTAAACATAGCACCTGAATTGCTCAAATAATACCAGCTACCAGAAACTTTTACAAATCCAGTCTGCATAATACCTAAGTCATTCAAATAGTACCATTTACCATCTGTTTTCACCCAGCCTGTCTTCACATCACCAGACTCATAAAAATACCACTTGCCATTAGACTGCACCCAGCCAGACTGATCAGATGTGGATTTTCTGAAATCTTTCAGCGGTGTTTCTACAACTATAGCTTTACTTTTAACTGTTGAAAGGTTTGAGGCAGTCACTTCTGTGTACTGAACAGCAGAACCATATCCACCAGCCAATTCCTCTGAAGAAGCATCATCACCTAGAGTTTGAGCGATTGTAATAGCTTTGTATTGATTGTTAGGATTTTTAAAAGCTGCCATTCCCATGTGTGTAAATTTAGGGTTAATTAGCGACTCATAGTGACCAGATTTCCCGTTGTCTGAACCACTATTTTTTTTCTTCACATAATCTGCTTTTTCAGAACGCCATTGTTCAATAGCTTTTAGAAAACCGTCATGATTCCATGCCAAATTTTCTCCCATCATGCTGTTACCAGTTGGAAAGGCGCTCCAGATTTCTTTATTAGAAAGACGCTCATGTTTCATAGTCACAGATGCTTCTGTAGCTCTAACAAAAGCTGCCTTTTCTAGGTCAGTTGACCATTTGATAGGGACATACTTATCTACCAAACCTTCGTCAGCTGCTTCTTTACGAATAGCATTAATGGCATCCAAAATAGATTGTTGATGAGGAGCTACAAATTCTCCCTTGATTCCAACCAAAACATTGCCACTAGAAGGTTTTAGCACCTCTGAGGTCAATACATTACCATCAGCAGATTGCGTTGCCACCAATCTGTCATTGGCAAAAACATCATTTGTCAAAACTGCTCCTGCCAAGGTCAAAGCCAAGGCACTAGCAAATACAATTTTCTTCATTGTTTACTCCTTATATCTTTTGAATCGTATCTTGATAAATACTTTTTAACACCTAATTATATCATATTTTCCTACTATTTGTCTTTGCTTACCTATTCCTAAATCCCAAAAGTAGGCGCAATGATTCTTTTATTTCACAACAAGCTCATAACGTGTCTTACTGGTGAAGGTTTGACCAGCTTTGAGAATGACTTGGTCTTTGAGGTCACTGTGGATGGCATCTGGTAGAGCTTGCGCCTCAAGGGCAATCCCATTGTGCTGTACCATTGGCTGACCTCCTATGATGACACTCTCATCCACAAAGTTTGCTGTGTAGGCTACAAAGCAAGGGGCCTCTGTCTTGAAAAGAAGGAAACGACCTGAGTTTTGGTCATAAAGGAATCCAGCATTGTCATGGCCTGCAGGAAGGGCAAATGGATGATCCAAACCAGAAACTAGTTGGATTTGCTCATCTTCTTCTGCAAAAATGTCTTTCAACAAGGCACCATTGTAGATGTGGTTGACCACATCACGATTGGCATCTGGAGTTTTTGCAGGAACACCGTCGGGAGCGATTGGGTAAATCCCCTCTGTGTTAAGTTGGAAGACATGACGATCAATCGTCTGCGAGAAATCACCAGACAAGTTGAAATAGCTGTGGTTGGTTGGATTAACCAGCGTATCCTGATCTGTCGTTACCTTGTAACTAATTTCATAGGCACCAGTTTCTTCCAAGTGATAACTAATCCAAATCTTGAGATTTCCAGGAAACCCTCCTGTCCCATCTGTACGCTCTGTGTAGAGGGTCAAGCCATGGTCGCTCACTTCAACTAGTTCAAACAAGCTAGAATCCCAACCAGTTGAACCACTGTGATTACAGTTGCTAGCATTATTAACCTCAAGGTCATAGGTCTTGCCATTGAGCTCAAATGTCGCGCCTGCAATACGACCCGCTACAGGACCTACGCTAGCTCCATGCTTGGGACTATTACCTACATAGCTGTCAAAGTCAGCAAATCCCAAAATAACATTGGCAAAATTTCCAGCCTTGTCAGGCGTTACATAGCGCAAGATGGTCGCACCATAAGTCATAACCTCAAGCTGGTAGCCACCGTCCGTCTCAAAGCGATAGGCCAAGACATCTTGTCCCTCAACATTTCCAAATACACGCTCTGTGTATGCTTTCATTATCTTCTCCTTTTACTATTTCTCTCAATCAAACAAACCATAGAAAGCGTACTGACAATCTATGGTTTATCTGATAATTTACAAATCCTCTTGTCAAGAATTCATAAACACTGTCTTATACTCAATGAAAATCAAAGAGCAAACTAGGAAACTAGCCGCAGGCTGCTCAAAGCACTGCTTTGAGGTTACCGGATAAGACTGACGAAGTCAGCTCAAAACACTGTTTTGAGGTTGCAAATAGAACTGACAAAGTCAGTAACATATACCTACGGCAAAGCGTCGCTAGTATGGTTTAAAGAGATTTTCGAAGAGTCTTACTTTTGATATTCGTGGATGATAACACCTTGTACCACACGGTTTACTGTACCTGTAGGAGACGGTGTATCTGGTTTATTTTCTACCTTGAGTGAAGTCAATAGGGCAAAGAGTTGGGCATAAACGATGTAAGGGAAAACACGGTAAATATCATTCAAGACACCGCCACAACCAAGGGCCACTTCTTTGACATTTTCAAGACCAAAAGCTTGATCACTCAAAAGTACAACACGACGAGCAATCTGATCCCCTGCAACTTCACGAACTAAATCCAAGTCGTACTTGCGAGTGTAGTCTGTCGTTGTACCAAAGACCAAAACAACTGTATCTTCATTGATAAGAGATTTTGGACCGTGACGGAAGCCAACTGGACTTTCATACATGGTCGCAACTTGACCAGCTGTTAATTCCAAAATCTTGAGCTGAGCTTCATGAGCAAGTCCAAAGAAAGGACCAGCTCCTAGATAGATGACACGGTTAAAGTCTAGATCAACAAGCTCTTTGACATCTTCTGCCTTGTCTAAAACTTTACGTGCAATACTAGACACAACTTCAAAACGTTCAGCTTTCACAGCAAATTCTGTAGGATCAAAGACCAAGAGAGCTGTCAACATCATAGACGTAAAGCTAGAAGTCATGGCAAATCCAGCATCATTAGAGGCAGCTGGTTGCAAAAGCAAGAGATTGCGGTCATCACCATGGGCTTGAAGAGCCAATTTACCATCTGCTGCACAAGTAATGGTCACTTGATAAAGCTCATCTACCAAGGCTTTGGCCAAATCAACAGTCGCTACACTTTCAGGCGAGTTCCCACTACGAGCAAAAGATACAAGGACAGTCACCACATCTTTTTTCAAATAAGTTTCTGGATTGGCAACGATATCTGTTGTCGCAATGGCATTGAAATTCCATTTGCGTTCGTCGTAGACTTCCTTAAAGTAAGGTAGCAAGGTATCTCCCACATAAGCAGAAGTCCCAGCACCTGTCAAGATAACCTTGATATAGTCATGTTTATCAGCAATCCCTTGCAGGAAGGCTGCAATTTCTTCACGCTGTGCTTGATAGGCTTCAAAAGCTTCTTTCCAGACATCAGGTTGTTGGTAGATTTCACGTGTCGTAATTTCTGCACCCAATTCAATCAAGTCTTCTTTTGTATAATGTAGCATTGAGTTCCTCTTTTTCTATTAAAGATGGGAATGGGAGTAAGCCCCATTCCCATGTATATTCTATATAAAATGCTCTAACGATTTTCACGTTGTCACATCGTATACTCAATGAAAATCAAAGAGCAAACTAGGAAGCTAGCCGCAGGCTGTACTTAAGTACGGCAAGGCGACGCTGACGTAGTTTGAATTTGATTTTCGAAGAGTATTATTCATCTTCGTCATCATCGAAGCCCGCTAACAGGTCGTTAACTTTCACAATACTTTCTGCAGCACGGCTCTTATAGTCCGCATCTGCGCCTGTAAGGCTCGCATTGATAAATTCAATGACCATTGGAAGATTCATCCCTGCGTAGAGTTCGATATCACGACCTTCCATAATCAAACGGCTTACCACGTTACATGGTGTTCCACCGAGAAGATCCGCAAAGACTAGGAAATCATCCAAACCTTCAATAGCAGCTTCAAATTTTGCAGTAAAGTCTTCTGGGCCATCTTCTGGAAGAAGAGCTACTGTGTAAATGTTGTCTTGTGGGCCCATAATCATTTCTGTGCTACCTTTAAGTTCTTCACAGAAACGACCATGGCTCACCAAAATTAATGATTGCGTCATAAATTATGCGCCCATTCCAAGTACAAATTTACCAAAGGCAGAAAGAGCCAAAGCAAGTACGATAATAATACCGATAGCTTTAGTAGAGTTCATACCTTTCTTACCAAGCAACCAGAAGATAAAGGCAGTAAAGATTGCTGGAAGCAAGCGTGGGAAGATTGAGTTCAAGATGTCTTGGAAGTCAATCAATTTTTCACCGATTGGCAATTTGTAAGAAATGTCAAAGTTGATCAGTGTTGCTACAAGAGCACCCATCATGAAGACACCAAGTACAGATGCAGCGTCAATCAAAGCTGTCAAGGTACTTTGCATGTTGTTGATAAGGCTAACCCCTTCTTTGTAGGCAAATTCCAACTGTTTCCAACGGAAGATGTCATACGCTACTGCAACTGCAATCCAAAGGAAGATCCCCCAAGGTTGGCCAGCGATAGCCATAGTTGCTGCGACTGACCCCATGATAGCAGGTACAAGTGAACCAAAGATTGTATCCCCAAGAGGAGCGAATGGTCCCATCAAACCTGTCTTGATACCGTTAACGGCGTCTTTTGAACCTACACCATCTTTTTCTTCCATGGCAAGGTCAAAACCAGCGATAATGGTATGGAAGAATGGTGAAGTATTGAAGAATTGAGTATGAACTTTCATCATTTCTTTCAATTCAGGAGTGCCATCCCCATACATTTTACGCAACTGAGGCAAGATCATGTAAAGGTAACCAGATGCTTGCATACGTTCGTAGTTCCAACCTAATTGGAAAGTAAACAAGCTACGTTTGTTGATTTGATTAAAATCTTCTTTTGTTAGTTTGTAATTAGAATTCGTCATCTTCGATTTCCCCACTTTCTGATGGTGTAGAAGGTGCTGCTACAGCTACTTTTTGGCTATTTTTGAAGTGAAGCACTGCAAGGAAAATACCTACGATAGAGATACCAATCATAGACAATCCTTTGAAGTTGTTCACGAAACCAATTTTTTCAGCAACTTCAGCAGGAAGAGTGCCTACGATACCAGCAACAGCGCCACCAAGACCTGTTACATATGAGTAAAGAACAGTCAACATAGCTGTCAAACCAAATCCCATAGCAAGGTAGTGAAGGTTACGTTTAACTGGAAGGTAACGAAGCAAGATTGCAAATCCAAGACCTGGAAGCATACGTCCTGCGAGTGTCAAACCATCTGCAACCCATTGGTATTTTGTAACGAAGTCTACTACGTGTTGTACAAATTCACCACCAAAAGCAAGGGCAAAGAAGACTGGAAGGGCACGAGATAAAGCCCAAGGAATCGCACCAAGTAGGTAGTTGCGTTCAATACCTTTATAGTCAAAGCGTTCGATGGCAGCATCCACACGGTGAGCGAAGAAAGTAGTTGTCATACGTCCAAGAACGTCGAAGTAAGTCAAGAGAGATGCTACTGGTACAGCGATTGTAGTAATTGCAAGCGGTGCATCAATTCCTTGTGAAACAGAGAAGGCTGTCGCAAGAACCGCACCAGAAGTTGCGTCGATACGAGAAGCACCACCGAAGGTACCAACCCCAAGAACGAACAGTTGCAAGTTACCACCGATAAGCAAACCAGTAGTCACATCTCCCATGATTAAACCAGTAATGAAACCAGCAAATACAGGGGAACCTGCAGATGAAACGATCGTCAACTCATCACAGATTTGATAAGCTGAGTACAAAGTGAGAAGTAAAATTTGCCACCATTGTATCATAACAATGACCTCCTAAAAAATTTTTTCCTATTTTAATAAGCTCAAAAAGTCTGAAACTGGATCATTTGGAACCATTTGAGCAGTAAGTTTAACACCTTTTTCTGCCAGTTTGTGGAAGTCTTCCACATCCTTGTCCACTACGTTGATAGAACGTGTGATTGCGCGAGTTTCTGGTGTTTGAGACATATTCCCAACATTGAGGGTTTCAAGTGGTACACCTGCTTCGACCAAACCAAGGAAACGGTCTGGTTTACGAGCAACGATAAAGAGACGTTGGCTATCGTATTTACCAGCAAGAATATTGGCTGCAGCTTTCTCAATTGGCAAGATACTGAGTTTCACACCTGGTGGTGTCGCAAGTTTCAAACCACTCTTTTCAACGTCGTTGTTGACAACTTCGTCGTCTACAACCATAATGCGTGAAACATTTAGTTTTCCAGCCCAAAGATTGGCTACTTGTCCGTGGATCAAACGTCCATCGATACGGCATCCTACAATTGTCATAAGTTTTCCCCCTTTATGTGTTTTAGTGTAGGTTTACGAGTTAAATGAATCTCTTCTTTATATTGGCCCTCTGTTTCAAAGATGATGATGCGGTTGGCACCTTCCTTGAGATAGCTATGAGGGATATAAAGCGAGAGGGTTGGGCCGACGTTCCAAAAACGTCCTAGATTCTGCCCGTTTACAAAGGCAACTCCCTTACCAAACTCAGATAAGTCTAGGTAAGTATCTTTTGGCTCTTGAACTGTAAAGTCATAAGCGTAAAAGGCTGGTTGTCCTTGAGTCCATCCTTTTGAAAAATCAATTTTCTCAGGATTATCTAGTGGGAGTGGATAGTGTTTCCAGTTTAGTAAGAAGTGCAAATCCTTACAAACCCCTGTCCGAATTCCCTTACGTTGCGTATCTGCTAAGAACTTGTGTCCATAGTTGACACGCCCCATATTTTCTATCAATATGTCAATCCTAGATAACGCTTTCTTTTCACCTTGATAGAAAATATCTTCCCCAATCTCTGTCTGATATTGGGTTTTAACCCACTGACCATCGACATACAGCTGGGCCCTATCTCGACCATCAATGATACGAAGTCTTTCTTCTTCTGCATCCCAGTTTGTTTCTGTTCGATAGAGTAGGTAGCCATAGCTTTGTCCCAACTCCTCCATCTTTTTAGGATAGAGACTTTCTATCGGACTTGACAAGCTATCTAAGGTTTCAAACAAGGAAACTTTTTCAACTAGTGGAATAGCATCCAACTCCATACTCTCCTTGTAGAGTGGTTCCAACTGCGGATACTCTGGAAAATGTGTTGCCATCATCTTCTTGACCGCCAGATATTTGGCAGTTGGATTTCCTTCTTCATCCAGAAGGGCATCGTAATCATAAGACGTAACTTGTGGCAGGTCCAAAGTCCCTCGAGCCGAGCAACCATTCATGAAGCCAAAGTTTGTACCACCGTGGAACATGTAAAGATTGATAGAGCCTTGTTCCAAAACTTCTCGAACTGCATCTGCCAATTCTTTTGGATCCCGTGTGATAATCGGTTCTTTCCAGCGATTGAACCAACCATCCCAAAATTCCATACACATGAGTGGCCATTTCTTACCATGCTCATCAAAGAATTCCTGCATCTGTGAAAAGTTGTAAGGTGCCTTAGAACCAAAGTTTCCTGTTACAAAGAGGTCATCTTCGATTAAGGTTCCAGCTTTCAAAGTAGCTCGCCATGGACCATCTGATGTAAAGAGGGGACAGGTTACGCCACGCTCTTCCATCAGCTGTCGAATGACTCTCAGGTAAGCCTTATCTTCTCCGTAAGAACCATACTCATTTTCAACCTGCATCATGAGGATATTGCCACCATTGTCCAACAGATGTGGAACCAATCGTGGAAAGAGCTGGTCATAATAGCGACCGACAGCCTCAATATAGGCTGGATCTGATGAACGAATCCTCATATCCTTGGTCAAGAGCCAAGCTGGTAAGCCACCGAATTCCCACTCCGCACAGATGAAAGGTGACGGACGAACGATCGCATAGAGACCCAAATCTTGTGCTGTCTGAAGAAACCGCTCCAAATCCAGAGCCCCTTCAAAATGAAACTCACCCTCACGAGGCTCGTGTAAATTCCAAGCAACATAAGTCTCTACTGTATTAAAACCAAGAGCCTTCAAGTTATAGAGCGAATGATACCAATCTTCTGGAGGAACCCTAAAATAATGAATGGCGCCAGATAAAATCTTAAATGATTTTCCATCGAGATAGAAATCATCTCGTATCTCAAATCGTGTCATAAAACTACCTTCTGACCGCGAAAGTTTACGCTTTCATTTGTTGTTATAGTAATTATAAACCAATCTGTTTGAATTGTCAATAGAAATTGTAGGAATATTTACTGCAATTTTACTATTATACACACGTTCAATTAGTTTCAAACATTTTCAGACCCACTTCAAACGCTCTTTAAATTCGGAATAGAGAACCTAAAATAATTTTGTATAAAATACATTTATAAAATATGAGCAATGCTTATGTACCTTAATTTTTCAAACTATTTTTCTAATTTTTTATTCAAAAGACTACTATTTTTTTCGCTTTTATGGTAAAATTTTCTGTGGAGAAGGAAAATAGAGGTAAAAATATGGCAATTCCCAAATATCAATACATAAAAGACGAATTAAAAAATAAAATCATCTCTGGGCAGTTTAGCAGTGGAGATAAATTTTACACTGAAGCAGAACTCATTTCAATGTACGATGTCAGTTCTATCACAGTTGTCCGCGCCTTAAACGACCTTGCTAAAGATGGCTATATTGTCCGCCAACAAGGAAAAGGAACCTTCGTTTCACGTGCACGCAAACACAAGCTTGTAGAGTTTTCAGATATTGAACTCTTTAATGCTAAAGATGATAAGGTAACTGTTCTTTCAATTGAACGCGGAAATAAACTCGTTTACTTGGAAAAATTGGGTCTACGCGGCGATCAATTCTACTACAAGATTGAACGTGTCCGCGAATCAAACGGTGTCGTTTATATCTACCACACATCCTACATCCCAGAACAATATATCAACGCAAATTATCCAAACCTTGAATACTATAGTTCTATCTATAACCGTTTCAAGTTAGACTACCACATTCACATGAATGATGAACACTTTGAAGAAATCAATGAAATAGTCTTTCCAACTCCAGAACATGTGGCTTCAGTCCTCGGAGTCGATGAACAATTCCCTACTGTCCTACAAACTAAAATCACCAAACTCGAATCAACTGGTCAAGTTTTAGGATACAGTGAAACTTACAAACGATCTGATTATTACAAGATTAAATTCATCTCATGTGACCGTGATCACTAAGAAGAAAGCCTGAGCCTAATCGCTTGGGCTTTTTCTATGATTATTATATGACATAGTAGATTGAAATAGAATATAGACAAATCGATTAGGAAATTTAAATCAATTTCTAGTAATATTTTAGAAGTCACAGTATACTATTCTATATTCAACATATTATAAATATTGGTTATTTTTTTCAAAAGCACTTTAATAAAAAAGAAAAATCGAAGTTCTGCTACTCCAGTAAATAGAGTAATAGAACTTCGATTTTATTTTAATTATCCTAAACCAAGACGTTCAAAGATATCATCCACTCGTTTAGTGTAGTAAAGAGGGTTGAAAATCTCGTCGATTTCTTCTTGTGTGAGGCGTGATGTCACCTCTGGATCTGCTTCTAGCAGTGGTTTGAAGTCTACTTGGTTGTCCCAAGAGTAGGCTGTTTTTGGTTGTACCAAGTCATAGGCTTGCTCACGGGTCATTCCTTTTTCAATCAAGGTCAACATAGCACGCTGGCTAAAGATAAGACCAAACGTAGAGTTCATGTTGCGAATCATGTTTTCTGGGAAGACCGTCAAGTTCTTGACAATATTTCCAAAACGGTTAAGCATGTAATCAATCAAAATGGTCGTATCTGGTGTGATGATACGCTCAGCTGATGAGTGAGAGATGTCACGTTCGTGCCAGAGAGCCACGTTTTCATAGGCTGTAATCATGTGACCACGGATAACACGCGCAAGACCAGTCATATTTTCAGAACCGATTGGGTTGCGTTTGTGAGGCATAGCAGATGAACCTTTTTGACCTTTAGCAAAGAATTCTTCTACTTCGCGTTGTTCAGATTTTTGCAAACCACGAATCTCAGTCGCCATACGTTCGATTGAAGTCGCGATGCTGGCAAGAACCGCAAAGTACTCAGCGTGAAGATCACGAGGAAGGACCTGTGTAGAGATTTCTTGGGCACGGATGCCCAATTTGTCGCAGACATATTGCTCCACAAATGGTGGGATGTTGGCAAAGTTACCAACCGCACCAGAAATCTTACCAGCTTCCACACCAGCAGCCGCATGCTCGAAACGCTCGATATTGCGCTTCATTTCGCTATACCAAGTCGCCAATTTCAGACCAAAGGTTGTAGGCTCAGCGTGCACACCGTGGGTACGCCCCATCATGATGGTGAACTTGTGCTCCTTAGCCTTATCAGCGATGATGTTGGTGAAATTTTCAAGGTCACGACGGATGATGTCGTTGGCCTGCTTGTAAAGGTAACCGTAGGCAGTATCCACCACGTCAGTAGAAGTCAATCCATAGTGAACCCACTTACGCTCTTCGCCAAGCGTTTCAGAAACCGCACGCGTGAAAGCCACCACATCGTGACGAGTTTCCTGCTCAATCTCCAAAATACGGTCGATGTCAAAGTCCGCCTTCTCGCGAATCAAAGCCACATCTTCCTTAGGAATTTCCCCCAACTCAGCCCATGCCTCATCCGCCAAGATTTCCACCTCAAGCCAAGCACGGTATTTATTTTCTTCACTCCAAATATTCGCCATCTCAGGGCGAGAGTAACGGTTGATCATGTTGTTTCTCCTTTTTATCATCTATTTTCTTCTTTTATCGAAATCGCAACTTCAAATAAAAAATTATTGGCCAAAGTAATCAAAGATCTCACCAACTATTAAAAAGGTATTCTAATATGTAAGGCTACTCTCCTTGCTTAGACATATTTTCATAGGATAAACCTTTTACAATAAAATTCTTTTGGTCAAGCATTTCTTCAATTATACACTCATACGCTTCCTTATCTACGGTATGTTGTTCAAAATATCGATTTAGTGCTTCCTTAGCAGAGTTCTTATCAAAAAGCACAGGTTCCCCATCTTTGGTAAACGCCACTTTAATAGTATCACTATATTTTGTATCAAAGAAATCTTTATAGTGTACGACCAATTTTATTTTTTTAATTTCATCTTTAGATATATTTTTTATCTCCACATAAAAGACACTATCATCATCTTTTTTTATAATTTTCATTCTCTTCGATTTACTAGGTCCCTTTTCATCGATTCTTATGTCTTCAATAAAAGCATGCCCCAATCCTATATTTTCTACATATAAGGGAAAAATAAGAGATTTATCTGGATTTTGCGAAAATTCTATTTTATAGTCTAAAATATCTGTTCTTTTAGATTGATCAATCTTTCTATACAGATAAATTCCAATTGAAATAAAATATCTTAAATAGGGCTTATGACTATTTATTAAATCCGCTTTATGTTTTTTATTTTCTACGCTGATAGTCCAATAAATACCGTATATAGTTACAATAGCCCCAATTATAGCACTAATCAAACTTGACCAAAATTCATTATTTAATCTATAGGTTTTCAAAATACAATCTTTGGTATCAATATGGAATAAACCTAATAACACCAATATTAGGATTAAGATTATAATCCAAAAAATTTTTTTACTCATTTTCACCCATAATCTCATCAATCAACCTTCTTCGTTCTTCCTGAAATATATACTTTTGATATAAACTACTTTCTTTCAGTTTTCGATAGAAAGCTATTTGATTAATCTCTACACCACTTTTTTTTAATGTCTTTATTAAGTCATCAAAAGAATCTGCCTTATCTATCATTTTCAATAAATTAGGATTTACAATAAATACTTCTTTGCCAGAACGACTTTTTTCTATCAATCCTAAAATATTATGCGGAAAAATACAATCTAAAAATATTACCTCATTATACTTATCTTTAAAGCCTTTCATTCCAATTTCATTACAAAATTGTTTAATCTTTTTTGTTTCAAGATACATACATTCTGGTGAGTTATTCGTAAAAGCAACTATTGTATATGAAACATCATCTTTTTCAGAAAATATTTTCTGTGCAATATCTTTATTTCTAGATGTTGATACACAAGGAATTTTCGATTGAAAAGGAGCTTTATCTTGTACAATATGTAAAATACTTAGTACTTTTAAATACATATCATAATAAGAATAATTGTATGTATCTTTATAATTTTTTATCTTCTCAATTATAGCATTAATATCACCAGATATACCATAAGTTGCAAAATTTTCAAAATTTTCTTTTAAATGTTTTAATACCAGCTTAAAATTCTCGTATTCCTTTTCATTCCACTCTTCCAGAGTATTATAACCCAAATCATTTTCTAAATCCTTAAATAAATTAAATCTTGCTTTTTCACCACCAATAAAAATAAAGTCCTTAAAGTTCTTATATATTTTTTTATCTATCCCTCGAAATACCAACCTTTTCCTTAATGAATAATAGATCGCTTCAACCAGCTTCTTTTTATTTCCAGTAATTTTTCTTTTTTTATTGTTATAACTTCCATCACTAGATAATTTGTATGTTACATACTTCATTTAACTATTAACACCCTTTCAAAAGTAATAGGTTTCCTAACAAAGATAAAACAGCAAATCTTATAATTTATGTCCTATTTTACTACTCAAATTCTTCTTTCCCAATCCAAACAGATGGGTAGTGATCGAGTGTATTCAAATCCGTATCCAACGGGATATCATAGATAGCTAGATAGTTTTCAGGATATTGGGCAACTAGCTCTTCATACTTAGCTTTCACCTTTTCGTGATTGCTACTAGCATACAAGACTTCGATGACTGCTCCAGTCTTATCTTTTTCAACAAAAGCGTTGACAATGAGTTGAATCATAGTCATACTCCCTTTCTATATAATATAATTGTGTCTACTGATACAATTATATTTGTTGATAAAAGTATATTATTTTTTTATTTTTTTAATAGTGTAAACAATAAATCCAGCAAATGTAGCCGATCCAGTCGCAATCAAGCTCCAATTTCGTCTCAACATTTCTTTTCGTGCTTGTCTTTTAGCTTCTTTAGCAAGTCTTTTATGTTCATTCTCTTTTTCTATTGCTTCGTTTTTCAGATTTAAATCTTCCGATTTGGCAGCGGAAACTATACTATCAATTTCTGAAATTTGTTCAAAATTAACTAATTCGTCAATTCGCTCCAAATAGATATTTTTATCTATATAACATAACCTAGAAATTTTATTTTTAGCACACTGCTTAGCCTGATTGAATTCTCGCTCCTGTTTTTCTCTTGCAAGACGTATTTCTCTTTCTCTAAAATATTCTTTTTCATAATATCCATCAATATCACGATTAAAATAAATTAAATCTTCTGCTACATCATCAAGATATTTAATTGTAATTTCCTTAACATCTAAGTATTCGTTACTTAAACTATCTTTCCAGGACCATAAAATAACTATCCAGTTCTTCTCCAAAGCTTCTTCAATAAGAGGAAACATGTCAAAATCTCCGCTTAAAAGGTTCAATGTTGCAGGATGGTCTTGTTGAACAATAAACGATACACCTTTAGCAATTATTTTTGAATCAACTGCTTTTTCTCCTTTTTGTTTACGCTCATAAGTATATACATCAAAACCTTTACTCTTCATAGTCGACCAAAACCCATCACTTTTCGGAGGAGTAGATCCTACTAATATCTTTTTCTGATTTTTAAATTTTGTATAATTTTTTACAAATTTATCATAATCAAATCTTCCATCTTGACCTACAAGATTTTTTACTTCAATAAAAATATTCGAATTATCAATCAATAATAAATCCATAAACTTCCCCATTGTTCATTATTTTAACAACCTAAAAATCTATCCCTTCCCCAAACTCAACCACATTGTCTGGTTCATCACTAAATAAAGTCACATGTCCCATCTTGCGGTTGTGCTTCGCTTCTATTTTACCATACAGGTGGAGGTGGGCGCTTGGATTTTCTGTGACATATTTTTCAGCAGCCTCGACATGCTGGCCGAGGACATTAAGCATAACAGCAGGCTCATGTAGTTTGATGGCTGGCAATGGTGCTCCCAGAACACCCAATATATGGGTATCAAACTGCGAGAAATCACAGGCTTCAATAGAATAGTGCCCAGAGTTATGTGGACGTGGGGCAATTTCATTGACAATGATGTCATCAGCTGTCGCAAACATTTCCACGCAAAGGGTTCCAGACAAGTTGAGTTGCTCAGCGATTCTCACTGCCATAGCTTTGGCTTTCTCAGCTAAACTTTCAGAAATGCGAGCAGGCACAATAGTTTTTGAAAGGATGTTGTTGCGGTGGATATTTTCCTGAACTGGGAAAACTGTCACATCCTTGCCATTTCCTGATACAATGACAGAAATTTCAAGGTCAAAATTGACAAATTCTTCCAAAACACAGTCTGCTGAATCGGCTAGTGCATTGGCTTCTTCCAAGTCTTCTGCCGAGCGAATGACCTTTTGTCCATGGCCATCGTATCCACCAGTAGCAGTCTTGAGGACATAGTTTTTGGCCAGGTCAATCTCCGCCAAGTCTTGGCTAGAAGTCACAACCTTATAAGGCGCCACAGTGACTTGTGCCTTATTTGAGAGAAAATCCTTTTCAAAGATGCGATTTTGTGAAATGCGGAGCAGGTCTGTCCCTTGAGGGAGTTGTCCATCCTTGATGACAGCATCCAAACCGTCAGCAGCGACATTTTCAAACTCATAGGTGAGGACATCGCAACGCTCAGCCAACTGACGGAGGGCGTCTACATCGTTATAAGGAGCCACGATGATTTCCGCCACGCGAGAGGCCGGGCAATCAGTCACAGGATCCAACGCGATAACCTTGTAGCCCATGTAGATAGCAGAAATAGCCATCATTTGACCCAGCTGGCCGCCACCGATAATTCCGATTGTTTTAGATGAGCTCATTCGTCGACTCCTCTGCAATTTTTCCTTGTTCTTCTGCGAAATCTGCTAAAGCTGTTGCGATATCCTGATCCTCTACCGAAAGAAGACGGAGGGCGAAGAGAGCCGCGTTGGTCGCACCTGCTTCACCGATAGCCATTGTCGCAACAGGCACACCGCCCGGCATTTGTACGATAGAATAGAGCGAGTCCACGCCACTAAGAGCACGTGATTTGACTGGTACACCAATGACTGGAAGGGTTGTTTTAGCCGCTACCATACCTGGCAAATGGGCTGCGCCTCCAGCACCTGCGATGATAACCTTGATGCCACGGCTACGTGCTTCTTCTGCATGCTTGAACATAATGTCTGGCGTACGGTGGGCAGAGACAACCTTCTTTTCGTAGGCTACACCGAAGCGGTCTAGGACTTCGGCAGCTTTTTGCATGGTTGCCCAGTCAGATTTTGAGCCCATGATAATGGAAATAATTGGTTTAGTCATAATTTTTCCTTTTTTCTTCTTTTTTGATAATGGTCTTAGGTGGTGGGGACGGAAGCAAACCTTCGGTTTCATTCCTAAACTTTGAGCCTAAAGTCTCAAAGTTTCCCCCGACCAGAACAGAAATTGTTCTGATCTTTTCACCACGGCGACCATTATCGTGTTTGGCGACTGCGTCGCTTTTTTCTTATACCTTTATCTAATTGCCTTGCTTCCGATATCGGTTCGGTAGAAGAGGCCTTCTGGTTTTTGTTGAGCAAGTTCTTGATAGATGGTGTTTTGGGCTTCTTTGACGGTATCTGCTGTGGTGACCAGCATATAGACACGGCCGCCGTTTGATAGCAGTGCTCTGCTATTTTCAGCGAATTTAGCACCGGCATAGTAAGTGATGATGTCGCCCTCTGTTTTTGCTGGCAATTCAACACCTTTTTCATAGTCTAGCGGGTAGCCGTTTGATGCGACAACTACACCCAGAGTCACACTCTTATCCGTCCAAGTGATATTTGGCTCCTTGCCATCGAGGATATCCGTAATATTTTGTGCAAAGTCAGAGGTCAGGCGAGGCAAGATAATCTGAGTTTCTGGATCTCCAAACCGAGCGTTGAACTCGATAACTTTAGGTCCATCTGCTGTCAGGATAAGCCCTGCGTAAAGGACTCCAAGATACGGACGACCTTCTTTAAACATCCCTTCGAGGACTGGCTTGACAATGGTGTCAACCGCTGTGTCAACTACACTCTGTGGCAAGTGAGGAACTGGCGCATAGGCACCCATACCGCCCGTGTTAGGGCCCTTGTCGCCATCATAGGCACGTTTGTGATCCTGAGCCGTTGGCATAACGTAGAACTTGTCCCCATTGACAAAGGCAAAGAGAGAGAATTCTTCTCCGTCGAGGAATTCCTCAATAACCACACGCGCACCTGAGTCACCAAATTTATTGTCCAATAGTATCTCATGAGCGGCTTCGACCGCTTGCTCGACTGTCTCAGCAACGACGACACCCTTCCCAAGCGCCAAGCCATCCGCCTTGACCACGATAGGAGCCCCCTGCTTTTCGATATAGGCCTTGGCTTCCTCGAAATCTGAGAATGTGCCATAGGCTGCTGTCGGAACGCCGTATTTGACCATGATTTCCTTGGCAAAATCCTTGGACCACTCCAGCTCAGCTGCCAATCTTGTCGGACCAAAGGCTTTGAGACCAACTGCATGGAGATCATCCACGATACCAGCCGCAAGGGCGTCATCTGGCCCGATAAATGACCAAGCAACATCGTTGGCTTTTACAAATTCAATCAATTCAGAATGTTCGGAAATAGAGATATTTACCAATTCCAAACCATCCAGAGTCATCCCATCATTCCCAGGAGCAACAAAAACCTTTTCTACCTCTTTTGACTCAAGCAACTTCTTAGCAATCGCATGTTCACGACCACCCGAACCGACAACTAACAGCTTCATCTCTCAACCTCTTTTGCGAATTATTTAATAACATTATACCACAAACGTTCGTTTTAATCTTGTTTCACTCCGCGTTTTTACGCAAAAAAAGGAAAGAAACTGTTTTCTTCCCTTTAACGTTCTTAATGTCTAAAATGTCTCACTCCTGTGAAGACCATAGTCAAGCCATATTTGTCAGCAGCTTCGATGGATTCTTGGTCACGGACGGAGCCTCCAGGCTGAATGATAGCTTTGATACCTGCTTTGGCGATTTCTTCCACGTTATCCGCAAATGGGAAGAAGGCATCCGAAGCAAGTACAGCACCGTCAAGGCGGTCTTTGGCTTGGTCAATGGCAATACGGACTGAAGCCACACGGTTGGTTTGACCTGGGCCAACACCAAGTGTCATGTGGTCGTTGGTTACAATGATTCCGTTTGATTTGACGTATTTAATAGCCTTCCAAGCAAACTCAAGAGCAGTCGCCTCTATCTCAGTTGGCTGACGTTTGGTCACCACTTGCCAGTCAGCTGGGCTTTCCTTGACCACATCTTGATTTTGAACAAGGAGCCCGCCAACCACACCTGTGTATTCTGCTTCCACTTCACTGGCCTCTTGAGCATCAAATGGCAAGGCAAGGATACGCAAGTTTTTCTTTTTATTGGTCAAAATAGCTAGCGCCTCATCCGTATAGCTTGGTGCGATGATGATTTCAAGGAAAACGCCGTGCATCTTCTCAGCTGTCGCAGCATCCACCTCACGGTTGAGAACGACAATCCCACCAAAGATAGACACTGGGTCAGACTCATAAGCGTAATCCCAAGCAGTTTCGATGTCATCTGCCTGACCGATTCCACATGGGTTCATGTGTTTGAGAGCCACAACGGTTGGACGGTCTTTGAAGTCACGGATAATACGAATGGCCGCATCAGCGTCACGAATATTGTTGAAGGATAGTTCTTTCCCATTGAGCTGTTTGGCTGAAGCAATGGAGTAATCAGTCGGCAAAGCTTTCTGGTAAAAGTCCGCGTCTTGTTGAGGGTTCTCACCGTAACGCATGGCTTGTTTGAGATCATAGGTCAAGGTCAGTTTTTCAGGTTTTTCTTCACCCACTTGAGCTGTAAAATACTCTGCAATCAAGGCATCGTAAGCCGCTGTGTGACGGAAAACTTTGGCCGCTAAACGTTGACGCGTTTCGTAAGTCGTTTCACCATTGGCTGACAACTCGTCCAAAACCACTGTATAGTCAGCAGGGTCTACCACAACCGTCACGCTGGCATGATTCTTCGCTGCTGAACGAAGCATAGATGGCCCACCAATATCAATATTCTCCACAGCATCAGCGTACGTCACGTCTGGTTTGAGAATCGTTTCCTTGAATGGGTAAAGGTTGACCACCACAAGGTCAATGAGCTCGATTTGATTGTCCTTGGCCGCTTCCAGGTGACTATCCAAGTCACGACGAGCGAGAAGCCCACCGTGAATATTTGGATGAAGGGTCTTGACACGACCATCCATCATTTCTGGAAAACCAGTCACATCATCAATCGCAATGGTCTTCACCCCAGCATTATCAAGGGCAACCTTGGTCCCACCCGTCGAGATAATCTCCCATCCAAGTTTTTTAAGTTCTTGGGCAAATTCAACAATGCCCGATTTGTCTGAGACACTGATTAAGGCGCGTTTAGTCATTATATTCTCCTTTTTAATCATTAGTTAAACACCAATTAAATGCAGTAACAGTAAAACAAGATAAGCAAAACCAAGGCTAAGCATACCTAAGATATTGACCCATTTTCTAGTCTGTGATTTGAACACTCTTATAAAAATTTGATAAATCAATAAGCCTACACAAACACCTAGCGTATTTAAAGCCAAATCCGTTATATCTGTTATACCTATTGCTAAAATATATTGTAAGCACTCAAACAATAAACTAATCAAGAAACCTGTCCCGACTATTTTTAAACTAGATAAATTAGTTTTTATCAGAGGGAAACAAACACCTAATGGAATAAAGGAAATCAGATTAAATAACATTTCAGCAAAAACAATTTTCCCATCTACTATTAGTGGTTCTGAAAATGGAATCCAATTGATGTACCTTGGAGCTAAGAAAAATGCTATAAATTCAGGATTAGTTTCAAACTTAAATAAGATTCCCCAAGTTAATAACATCAGATAGACATAAAATACATATCGAGTTGTTTTTTTAGATTCTAACATTACAAATACCTCCGTTTGAAGCCGTCTTCAACAAATACTGACTCCAATTTAAAATCAAAGATATCATATGAATCAACAAAAAGTCAATCTGTAAATAGAGCCTTCACTACTTCCGGATACAACTTGTACTCTGCCTCATGGATGCGAGCTTCAAAACTGGCTATGGTATCATCAGATAACCGAGGCACACGGACTTGTTTGATGATCTTACCAGTGTCCACACCAGAATCTACCCAGTGAATAGTCACGCCGCTCTCAGCAACGCCAGCATTCCAAGCGTCCTCAATCCCATGAGCTCCTGGAAATTCTGGCAGGTAGGCTGGATGAATATTGATGATTCGTCCTTCATAAGCCGCCAATAAGGTTGGCCCAACGATTTTCATGTAGCCTGCTAGGCAAACCAAGTCAATCTGGTGTTCTTCCAAGAGTTCGACAAGAGCTGCTTCGTAGTCTGCCTTGTTCTCAAACTCCTTGAGTTCAAAAGCATAGGACAGAACGACGAGCTTGTCTGCACGCTCGAGCACATAGGCGTCACGATGGTCTGAAAAGACAAACTCTACTGGAAATTCTTCAGCAATCACCTGAAAATTTGAGCCATTACCTGAGGCAAAAACCGCTATTTTTTTCATTTGATGATGACACTTTCGTTTTCTTTCTTGACGATACGACCAATTTCATAGACTGGTTCATCCAACAATTCCTTGACACGACTTACATTTTCAGGGCTAACTGCCAGCATGAGTCCCACACCCATATTGAAGATTTCAAACATTTCTTCATGCTTGATTTCACCGTATTTTTCAAGGGCTTTGAAAATCGGTAAAACTGGAACCTTGTCTTCCTCAATCTCAGCTGCTAGATCAGCTGCAAACATGCGAGGGACATTCTCAATAAAGCCACCACCAGTGATGTGGGCAATGCCGTTGACCAACTCTTCCTTGATGAGTGGCAAAACAGCCTTGACATAGATACGAGTTGGCTCAAGAAGAACGTCCTTGAGTTGCTTGCCTTCCAATTCTGGAAGGACTTCCTCACCTGTGTAATCCGCAAAGACACGACGGACGAGAGAGTAACCATTGGAATGAATCCCACTTGAAGCAAGTCCGAGAAGAACATCTCCCTCTGCCACCTTTGAACCGTCAATGATTTGAGATTTTTCTGCAACACCGACCGCAAAACCAGCCAAGTCATAGTCATCTTCGCCGTACATGCCAGGCATTTCAGCCGTTTCCCCACCGATGAGGGCAGCACCTGCCTGCACACAACCTTCTGCCACACCAGCAACCACTTGTTCTAGCTTAGCTGGTTCATTCTTGCCAGTTGCGACGTAGTCAAGGAAATAGAGGGGCTCCGCACCTGCAGCAATGATATCGTTGACACACATGGCCACACAGTCCTGACCGATAGTATCGTGCTGGTCGTACTTGATAGCCAGCATGAGTTTGGTTCCGACACCGTCAGTTCCTGAAATCAAGACGGGTTCTTTAACCCCAGTCTTTGAAAGGTCAAACATACCACCAAAGCCACCCAGAGCTCCCATGACACCTGCACGCTCCGTACGAGCCACGTGCTTTTTAATCCGTTCAACAACTTCATAACCCGCTTCAACATCCACGCCAGACTGGGCATAAGCATTTTTATTTGTCATTTTTATGTTCCTTTTCTTTGAGAAAGATTGCGACGTATTTTTAGATAAACAATTATTTTATCTAAAAATACTAGTCAGGTCTCTAGCTTTGTTCCCATAGGAGAAAGCGTCTACTGACAAATGCTTTAGCTTTTAGTCAGTAGTGAGACGTGGAGCATAAGCATTTTTATTTGCCATTTTTATATTCCTTTTCTTTAATGGAGGATCTATTGTCTATTTGTAAAAACTCGTCTTTTCTTCCAAACTTCTACGATAGTCTTCTTCATAGTCGTAGAGAGGCGTTGGGTAATCACCATCAAAATAAGCGACACATAGACCACCATTTGGCGCATCTGTTTCAATACCAATTGAATCAATCAACCCCTCAACAGAAAGATAAGTCAGACTGTCCGCACCAATGATTTGGCGAGTTTCTTCGACCGTATGATTGGCCGCAATTAGCTCCTGACGGGTCTGGATATCAATCCCGTAGAAACATGGATAAGCTAGCGCTGGACTACCAATAGCAACGTGAACCTCAGTTGCACCCGCTTCTTTCAAGAGCTGAACGATCCGACGAGAGGTTGTTCCACGTACAATAGAGTCATCAATCATAACCACACGCTTGCCTTTTACAACACCAGAAACAGCAGATAGTTTCATCCGCACCCCTTGCTCCCGCAATTCTTGAGTCGGTTGGATAAAGGTACGTTGGGTGTATTGGTTCTTGATGAGGCCCATTTCATTTGGTAGCCCGGACTCTTCCGCAAATCCCATAGCCGCGCTGAGGGAAGAATTGGGCACACCGACCACGATATCCGCCTCATGCTTGAATTCACGCGCCAATTGGGCACCCATACGTTTACGAGCCGTATGAACATTGACACCATGAATGTTAGAATCAGGCCGAGCAAAGTAGATATACTCCATAGAACAAATTGCCAGCTGGGTATCATCTGTATAGCTATCATACTGGATGCCCTTGTCATCAATGATCACAATCTCACCTGGCTTCAAATCGCGAATCCATTCTGCACCAATAACCTCAAAAGCACAAGTTTCAGAGGAAACTACCACAGCTCCGTTGGCCATTTTCCCGATCGAAAGCGGACGGAAGCCATTAGGGTCAAGAGCCGCAATCAACTTGTCTTCAAACAACAAGATATAGGCAAAACCACCTTTGACAAGACTGAGCGCTTCCTTGATTTTGCCCATCAGACTAGGATTGTGACTGCGACGAATGAGGTGAGCCAAGATTTCAGAGTCCGAAGTCGCACTGAAAATCGCTCCTCTATCTTCCAATTCTTTCTTGAGAGAGGCTGCATTGGTCAGATTTCCATTATGAGCCAAGCCAAACTGCATATCGTGAAAACGGAAGAGGAAGGGCTGGATATTATCTACAGAAGCTTCGCCAGCAGTCGCGTAACGAACATGCCCAATCGCACCAGTTCCTGTCAATTTATCTAAGTTAGCAGGATTTCTGAACACTTCTGATAGAAGTCCCATGTCACGATGGCGCTTCAATTGTCCCTGATCGTTGGAGAGGATTCCTGCCCCCTCCTGACCACGGTGCTGAAGACTATGGAGACCAAAATAGGTCAATTTAGCAGCATCTGGATGTCCCCAGATACCGAAAACACCACATTCTTCATTAAGAGATTTTACTTCGTATGTCATTTTTTATACCTAATTTTCATTTGTAATCACCAAGAGCTAGATCTACATGACTTTTACATTGCAGATACTATCTATTAGAAAATCTGCAAGTCTTATTTTCCAGTAAAGTATTTAACCGCCGACGCGAACAGGTGCTGGTCTTTATTTCCTGGGATGTTTTGGAAAAGACCGTCCTCATAACGTTCTGAGTGGCCCATCTTACCGATGATTTGACCGTTTTTGCTGGTAATTCCTTCAATGGCATGGACGGAACCATTCGGATTGTACTTAGAATCCATACTTGGTTTGCCGTCAAAATCAACGTATTGGCTCAAAATTTGGCCATTGTCACGGAGCTCTGCAAATTCCTCGGCCGTCACGACAAATTTCCCTTCACCGTGCGAAACAGGAATGGCGTGGATATCACCCACTTGCACACCAGTCAACCATGGTGAGTTGGTATTGGCAATGCGGGTTTCCACCATCTTGGCCACGTGTTGGTTGGCATCATTGTAGAAGAGGGTTGGACTAGTACTAGTAGCATCCTCAAAGTTCCCGTATGGAAGAAGACCTGATTTGACCAAGGCCTGGAATCCATTACAGATACCGATAATTAAGCCACCACGGGCGATAAAGCTATCAATAGCCACACGGACTTTTTCATTAAGCAGGATATTGACGATAAACTTGGCTGAACCATCTGGCTCGTCCGCAGCTGAGAAACCACCTGCAAAGAAGAGGATGTTAGCCTTGCCGATGTTGTCAACCATAGTTTCAACTGACTTGACAATGGCTTCTTCATGCAAGGTCACAAATGGTACCAAGTTAACCTCTGCACCTTCTTTTTCGAAGGCCTTGGCTGAGTCATATTCCGAGTTGGTGCCTGGGAAGACTGGGATGTAAACCACAGGTTTTTCAACCTTTTCTTTTGCTTTAATCACAACATCTGATACCACAGCTGGTACTTCATCTAGTTCTTTGGCTTGGGCAAACTCTGTTGGGTAAACTTTTTCCAGTTTTCCTTGGAAGGCACTGTCAAGCTTGTGTCCATCTAGCTTCACACCGTTGACAAGGAGTGTAAAGTCTGCACTTGTTTGACCGATTTTCTCTACTCCAGCAATTTCTTCAGGAGATGTGAAGACAAATCCGCCCAATTGTGCTGTCAAAGAACTTTCAAGTTCAGGCAAGATTACCTCTGCACCGATATGATTTCCAAAAGTAGCAAGTGCCAAACTTTCAACCACACCGCCGTATTTGACAGCTAAAGCAGCTGTTACTTTGTGAGCCTTTTGAAGGGATTCAAACTGAGCAAAGTTAGACTTAATCAAGTCAAAATCAATCTCTGCAGCAAGAGCTTGACCTGGGATGTAGTAGATGTTTTCCCCAGCAACTTTAAATTCTGGAGAGAGCACCTTACGGCTATCTGCTGTCGTTACCCCAAAGGCAACCAAGGTTGGTGGCACCGTCAACTCTTCAAAGGTACCAGACATAGAGTCCTTCCCACCGATAGATGGCAAGCCAAGCTGAATCTGAGCTTCGATAGAACCTAGAAGAGCAGCTACTGGCTGACCGAAACGCTCAGCTTGTTTGTCCATGCGCTCGAAGTACTCTTGGTAAGAGAAGCGAGCCTTAGACCAATTGGCACCTGTCGCTACTAGACGAGCCGTAGCTTCGATAACCGCATAAGCAGCACCGTGGTATGGAGACCATTCTGCCAAATAAGGGTTAAATCCTTGAGCCATGACTGAGGCAGTATGAGTCACACCATGTTGTACAGGCAATTTCTGCACAGAAGCCTCAGTCGGTGTGAGTTGGTAGCGACCACCAAGCGGATGGTTGACTGTAGAACGACCGACCGAACAGTCAAAGATGGTCTGCAAGCCTTTTTGACTCACATGGTTGAGATCAGACAAGACTTCAAGAGTATCCGCTTCAAGGGTTTCAGCAGATGTTTGACGTTCTTCTGGAAGCTTGACATCCTTGTCAACGACCTTAGCATCTACCACAACACGTACACCATTAGTATCAAGGAAACAACGTTCCAAGTCGACAATGGTTTCACCATTCCAGTGCATGACAAGATTTGGTTTTTCAGTCACTGTCGCCACAACAACAGCGTCAATATTTTCTTTGTTACATTCAGTAACGAAGGCATCCACATCTTCAGGACGAACCACAACCGCCATCCGTTCTTGTGATTCAGAGATGGCAATTTCTGTACCATTCAAGCCTTGGTATTTAAGAGGAACCTTGTTGAGGTCGATTTCAAGACCGTCTGCCAATTCACCGATAGCCACACAGACACCACCAGCACCAAAGTCATTAGACTTCTTGATAAGACGTGTTACTTGGCCATTACGGAAAAGGCGTTGAATCTTGCGTTCTTCGATGGCATTCCCTTTTTGAACCTCAGCACCAGCAGTCTCAACTGACTCAACTGTTTGAACCTTAGAAGAACCTGTCGCACCACCGACACCATCACGTCCAGTCTTACCTCCAAGGAGAATAATCACATCTCCCGCTTCCGGTTTTTCACGAACGACATTGCCCTTAGGAGCCGCACCAACAACGGCACCAAGTTCCATACGTTTAGCTACAAAGCCTGGGTGGAAGTATTCACGAACGTAGGTCGTCGCAAGCCCAATTTGGTTACCGTATGAAGAATAACCATGAGCCGCTGTCTTAGAAATGACCTGTTGTGGTAATTTCCCAGCACGCGTTTCCGAAATCGGTGCTGTAATATCACCGGCACCTGAGATACGCATAGCTTGGTAAACGTATGAACGTCCTGACAATGGGTCACGAATAGCACCACCGATACAAGTAGCCGCCCCACCAAATGGCTCAATTTCCGTTGGGTGGTTGTGAGTTTCATTCTTGAACATTAGGAGCCATGGCTCTTTCACACCATCAACGTCCACTTCGATTTCAACCGAACAGGCATTGATTTCGTCTGATACTTCCATGTCGTCCAAACGTCCATTAGCACGCTCATAACGACCGAAAATAGTCGCCATATCCATCAAGGTTTGCGGTTTTTCAGAACGCCCCAACTCCTCACGCATGGTAATATACTTGTCATAGGTTGACTGCAATTGTTTTTGGAATTTAGAAGCTGAAAAGTCGATGTGTTTCAACTCTGTCTCAAAAGTCGTGTGACGGCAGTGGTCAGACCAGTAAGTGTCCAAAACCTTGAGTTCTGTTTCCGTCGGCACGCGCCCGATTGACTTGAAATAGTCTTGGATAAAGAGTAAATCATCCACTTCCATGGCCATCCCTTGCTCGGCCTTGTAGCGAGCAAAGTCTTCTGCCGTATAGCTTTCAAAGAAAGTCAATTTTGGAATGGTCTTGTCTGACTCTGAAAATTCCTGCTTGGCAATCCCTACCGTGATGTCCTTGAAACGAGAATCAACTGGGTTGAGCAGATAGTTCTTGACCGCTTCCAACTCAGCCGCATCAATATCTTTATTCACCAAGTAAAGTTGGGCTGTATTAACCGTTACATCAGTCGAACTTCCTAGTAAAAGCAAGGCTTCCTGCGAAGATGCTGCACGCTGGTCAAACTGCCCTGGTAGGCTTTCAATGGCAAAGAAAGCATAGTTGGCAAGATCCGCCTGCACAGCTACTTCATCCAAAACATGGTCTGTCACCTGCTCAGAGAATATGTGCTTCTCTGCAGGTGCAAACAAGTCCTCAACCAAGTCAAAGACATCATACACTTGCACGATGCGAATACTTTTCAAGCTTGAAAGTCCCAAGTTATGCTGGAGTTCTCTAACCAAACTCTCTGACTTGACCTGAAAATCAGCCTTTTTTTCAACAAAAATACGTTTATCCATCAATTCTTATTCCTTTATTTCAGCTCTTGCAATGTTTCCAAATGACCTTGAGAGTCTTGCAAATAGATTATTTCAATTCCTTCAACTTTTCCCAAACAATCTCATAAACGTCTGTTAGCTCTCCTAATCCCCTACGGAAAACATCCTTATCCATGTGGTTGCCATCTGCATCCCACAAACGGCAGTTATCTGGTGAAAATTCATCTGCCAAGATAATCTTGCCATCCTTGTCAAAACCGAACTCTAGCTTAAAATCAATCAACTTAAGCCCAATCTCAGCAAACCAGACCTTCAAAAGTTCATTAATACGACGCGTTTCTTCCTTCAAGTAGACGATTTGCTTGTCATCCGCAATCTGTAGGAATTTCACATGCTCG
Source organism: Streptococcus sp. 2342 (assembly GCF_013276795.1). GTDB lineage: Bacteria > Bacillota > Bacilli > Lactobacillales > Streptococcaceae > Streptococcus. The sequence goes on along the minus strand of NZ_VMLR01000013.1, from coordinate 52,161 downwards.
TCATTGATAAATGGATCATCCAAATCATCATTTTTGTAGTAAAATTCGACAATCGGAGTCTCCAAGGCAATTCCCTCATCCACACCAAAACGTTTTGAAAAGGAGCCAGCAGTATAGTTGCGGAGCACGACTTCCAAAGGAATAATCTTAACCTTTTTATTGAGTTGTTCCGTGTCTGAAAGCTTCTCCACAAAGTGAGTCGCCACACCAGCCGCATTTAATTTCTCAAAAATAAAAGATGAAATCTGATTATTCAACACTCCCTTGCCCGCAATCTGCTCCTTCTTAACACCATTGAAAGCAGTCGCCTGGTCCTTGTAAGTTGAAATAATAAGATTTTCATCCTCAGTTGTATAGATATCTTTAGCTTTTCCCGAATAGATCAATTGTTTTGACATTTTAAAGTTCGCCTTTCGTATTACTTGAGCACATTCTACCATAAAAAACCTAAAATTACAAGAATTTAACCGAATAAATAACGTGGTAACCTCAAAAATCATAAAGAAAAAACTGCAAGAAGGATCTTTCTCACAGTTTTAAAATCATTTATACTCTTCGAAAATCAAATTCAAACCACGTCAGCTTCACCTTGCCGTACTCAAGTACAGCCTGCGGCTAGCTTCCTAGTTTGCTCTTTGATTTTCATTGAGCATTAACTCCAAAAACACGAACATTACTCTTTGTTCAAAAATTGATCCAAATAATAACGTAGGTAACTTTTCTTGCCCGTAATCATCTGCAGACGACCTTCCACCCCGTACCGAAGTTTTTCAGCCTGCTCCGAAGTTAGATTAGTCTCCGCCTCGATTTTAAAGAAATTCCCTTTTTCAGTCTTGGTAGCTGTCGCATCAATACTTGTAATCGTAGAATCCAAGAAAATTTGATTCTTGGCATCATGAGTCGTCATATAGCGAACAGAATCACCGACCTTGACTCTAGCAACATCTTTGGAACTTAGATAAGCTGTAAGTTTGGCATTCCCTTCTTTTTCCAAGGACGGATAGAGTTGGGCTAGTAAGGCACCTTCTGCAACCATGGTAGAATCACTGGTCTCAGGATTAAGATGAAGCACCCCATCCTCACTCGCCGTAATTTTCCCCTTGTCTAAAAGATTTCCCTGTACCTTCTTACCTGACTCCACCTCCAAGATTTTCTGGTCTAGAAGGGTCAATTCCTGACCAACCTTTGCTAAGTGTTGGGATTTGAGAGACTCCAATTGACTGCTTAAGCCTGACGCATAGGCTTGCTGGGTACCTGAACCTGCATACTGGACACGGTAAGTAGCAAGACTGGATTCTAACTGAGAAAGCTGTGCTTCAACCTGCGCAACAGCCTGAGCTTTAGCTTGCGGATTTTCCTCACCCTGAGACTTGTAGGACTGGTAGAGAGAGTAGGCTAGATTCTGACTGGCCAAGGAAGCACCTGTTTCAATAGCTGACTTAGCTGTCTGGTAATCGCGAATTTTAGCTTCTGTTTGACTGATGAGGTTCCCGATTTCAGCTTGGGTTTGGCTAGCTGCTGCATTCTGGGACGCGATGGTCTCATTTTGTTGCGATGTACTAGCCCTAAGACTGCCTGCTTGACTGATGTAGTCGCGAAAGGTGGCTTGGTAGCCAAACTTATCCTCCTCTGGAAAGTGGTTCTCCCCTTCTTGCAGGCTCTTTTGCAAATACTCCAATTGCTTTTTTTGATCCTTAAGCATGTCCAACTGACTGGCATAAGACTCCGCTTGGACACCCTCTGCCCCTTCTTGATATTGAACTAACAGTTCTCCCTTTTTAACCAGCTTATTTTCTTCCAGATGATTGACAAGAATACGATTGTTGCTAGTAGACTGGATACTTGCAAGGACACGACTAGGCTCGACAGTAGCTCTAGTAGACAAACTCATCTCCTTCTCTGCAAATGTTGCAAATCCAAATAAAAACACAAGCAGAAGGGACATGGGTACAATCACCCGACTGGAAAAATTATGGTAACGACGATTATAAAACTCCGCACTTTCTAAAAATTCTGGTTTCATCCTCTCCTCTTTCTAGCTATTTACCAAATGGGCATAAAATCCACCCTGTGCAAGCAAATCAGCATGATTTCCTTCTTCAACAATCTTGCCCTGATCCAAGACAACAACCTTCTCTGTCCGCTCAGCAATGGTCAAGCGGTGAGCGATGAAAATCAAGGTCTTATCTAAAGCCATGAGATTATCCACAATCCGCTTCTCTGTCAAAATATCCAAACTGCTAGTTGCCTCATCCAATATCAGAACAGGCGCATCTGTCAAGAGAGCACGCGCCAGAGCAATTCTCTGACGTTGACCACCTGAGATCCCTGCCCCATCCGAAGTCAATTCTGTCTGGTAATTCAGGGGCATGCGCTCGATATCCTCCCGAATCTCTGCCAACTCAACCGCCCGTAAGATATCTTCCTGTGTCGTCCCATCCTTGGCTCCAAGGAGAAGATTCTCCAAAATCGTTCCGTTAAAGACATAGGGCTGTTGAGGCAGATAGTTGATATACTGACGCAGGGCTTTTTTATCAATCTGATTGAGATTGACACCACCCAGACTAATCTCTCCCTGACTTGGGTCGTAAAAATTAACCATCATCTTGGCCAAAGTCGTCTTACCTGACCCTGAAATCCCCACAAAAGCCACCTTAGACCCTTGGGGAACGGTTAAATTGATATCCGACAAGACGTCTCGACCATAGCCATACTTGTAATGAACCTGCTTGAAGGTCATATCTCCCTTCATCAAGCTCAAATCCTCAACTGTTTTCTTCTCCTCAAACTCAGAAGCTACTAGATACACTTCATTTAGACGGTTATTGGCAACCTGCGCTGTCTGAAGCTTGGTTTGCAGATTGATGATATTTTCCAAAGGATTGGTAAAGTAAACCAGCAAGGTATTATAGGTAATCAACTGCCCCAAACTCATCTTGCCATCCATGACCAGAACAGCTCCCATCCAGAGAATGCCGACATTAAGCAAGAGATGGGCAACCTTTTTCAGAGCCTTTTGCTGACTCTCTGCCCGACTATAGGTAAAGGATTTCTTCAGATAATCCACAAATTCCTTGTCAATTTTTTGGTAACGCTGACTTTCACTGGTCAAGGACTTAATAGTCTCAATACCGTTGATGTCCTCGATGATAGAAGAAGACAGAACCGCATTGGCTTCCATGGTATCCCGATTCATCTTTTCAAAAGGCTTCATAAAGGCAAAGATAATCACTGTGTAGATAGGAAGTGCCAATAAGGTCATGAAAAAGAGATTGGTATTTTGTGAAAATAAAACAAGGGAAATAATGACAACCGTTGACACATCTAGGAAAATCGAAAGAATGGTCGAAGCCAGCGCATCAATGATACTGTTGGCATCTGTGAAACGAGACACGATTTCCCCTGTTCTACGTGTCGCAAAGAAGGACATAGGCAGGTGAAAAACATGCTTGATATAGGACAAAATCACATCAATCGACAAGCGTTGCCCCAAAACAAGTAAGAGATACTCCTGAGCGTAAGACAAAATCTGCTGGAGAATATAGACGATAACCAGCCCAATAGAAATAATCCCAAGCGTCGAACGCATCTGATCTGGCACATAGGTATCAATGATAGACTGCAGATAATAAGAACCCACAATATTAATCAAGGTTACCAAGAGTGTCGCCAAAACGATATTGGCAATCAAGCCACGCTGCTTCACTAATATAGGGATAAAAGAGAGCAGGCCATTCTTTTGATCCTTATGAGGCTTGTAGTCTGGACTAGGTGCCATAAAAAGAGTCACTCCTGTCCATTCTTCCGCAAAACGCTCACGTGGCAGTTTGGTCAATTTCACCCCAGGATCTGGATCGGCAATATGAATGCTATCCTTATCCTGCCCAGTCACCACATAGTAGTGGAGCAATTTTCCTTCCTTAAGCACATGGGTAACAAAAGGAAAAGTCAAATCTGGCAAGTCAAAAAGCGTCATATCCGCCTTAATGGCTCGCGTCTCAAAGCCAATCTCCTCTGCCACCTTGACCAAGCCCAAGGCCGTCGTCCCATCCATGGTCGTCTTGGCCAATTCTCGCAAGTGAGCCAAAGAATAATAACTACCATAGTAGCCAAAAACCATGGCTAATGAAGCTACACCGCAGTCCATCTGATCCACCTGCGGACGATAGTGACGTTTCCCAAATTTCATATTCATCTCCTTTTCCTAATACTCAATGAAAATCAAAGAGCAAACCAGGAAACTAGCCGCAGGCTGCTCAAAACACTGTTTTGAGGTTGTAGATAGGACTGACGAAGTCAGTCACATATATACGGCAAGGCGACGTTGACGTGGTTTGAATTTGATTTTCGAAGAGTATAAACTCATCTGATAACAACTATCTTACCCTAATCCCCAAACAAAAACTGGACTTCCTTCCCAAATGTGCCTATCTACCTCCCAAATGCACTTTTAGGATAAAAAAATAGGCAGAACAAACGTCATGCCTAAAATATATATTTATTTCTTTTTCTTCCTAATTCTTTTGTCAATCATATACAACACGATAATCGAAAACAGCGGTGGTACAATATAACTCTTTTCACTCATTGTCAGATGAAATCCCAGAGTTGCTAGTATCTTAAAGATGAAAATATTCATCAAAAATAGAAAAACAAATACTAAAAAATATTTTAAAATCTTCTTCATTTCTTTTCTTCAACTCTCCTAATTTCTATAACTATTTTATCAAAAATACATGTAATACTCAAGGAAAATCAAAAAGCAAACTAGGAAGCTAGCCGCAAGCTGTACTTGAGTACGGTAAGGCGACGCTGACGTGGTTTGAATTTGATTTTCGAAGAGTATAAAACTCCAAATAAACACCTCAACTACACTTTTTTTGGCAAAAAATAGGCAGAACAAACGTCCTACCTACTAAAAATATGCTATTGAAAGGAAAATGATTTTTTTCTGACACCCTAGGCAAGCTTGGGACAAATAAATCATTGATAGTAACCTTTACGACATCCTATTTAAAGTTACTTCAATTTTTAATGTCCCTGCTATTTCTAAGCCACCTATGGTATGATCTATTCATAGTCAGAATAGATTATACCGTTCTAAATTACGATTCATAGTTACTCCTTTTGTTGATTCGTTACTATAAGACACCTATTCCCTATAGAGCGTCTACTGCTTCAAATTTATCTATTCTTTTTTCTTTACTTCTATATAAAAGAATGAAGACCATCATAAATAATGCAATCGTTGGTATATTGAAACTATCAAGCCAAGTAGGTAAAGATACTTTATTTATGTCAGCTACTAATCTGATGATGATATAAGACATTGAACTAAGTAATACCATGATTTCAGGCCAAACTTTCAGTATTGATTTAACAAATTTCATATTAAACTCCAATGTGATGCATTCTGAGATTCTAGCCTAGTCATTTTAGCACAGACTAACAAATCATTCTTAACTGTTTACTCTACTCGCTTTTTATTGACCTTATATCCTAGATAAAAGAGCCCAAATAAAACGGGGTAAATTTCTGAATAAAATAGGATATTGATTGGATTTTTCAAAATCAAATACGTTACGATGTAGATTATGAGCGATACGGTAAAATAACCCTCAGTAAAGCCTAATAAAAATGTTTTCATAGAAAGCTCCTATTTACCTGACAAGAATGGCGGAAAAACGCTACCATTCATATACACAAAATCCTTTTGATTCATGTTCTTCATTTATAGTTTTGATTATTTTTTGACAAATCTTTGCGAAAATACCAAAATATCCTGCGAAAAGCAAACCAACTAAAGTCCATTGCCAATTAAAGGATACTAACGAACCTGTACGAATCACGTGAAGCGCGACATTAAGAGTTATTCCCAACAAAGGACATATAGTGGCTAGTTTAGGTAACAATGTATTAAGATTAAGGTTGCAACTGTTCATTATCTAACGCCCACGACGAGCCAAATCTGAACCGAATTTGTAACCAGCATTAAAAATTTGTACAGCAGCATTCAGTACTCCTGCAATCCCAACTGCTTCCGCAAGACCAAAACCACCTTTTGTTCCCACTAATTCATCGTTAGATAATTGATAAAATTGTTCTAAGTTCATAGTCGTCATTACCCCTTTGTATTATATTTTATTGCTATGTAAATGATTAAAATGAGTATTGGATAGGTAAATACTTCTGAGACATCCATAAAATTCATACTATACTGTCCAGATAATATTTTATAGTCAATTAAAATTTGAACGACAGTAAAAATAATACGTAGCGATAACAATACCCCTAATAATATCACTTCTTTTTTTAAAAACATAGAAATGCCTCTCTGACTACAATCAGATTATGGTCTATTCGCATAATACCCCAAAGCTGCTCCTCCAGCAAAAAGCGCTGCTGCTCCACCTGCTACTGCTGCACCTATCTTCCAGATAGACACTCCGGCGATTACAAGAGGCAATGCTCCCCCATCCACATCCATCAACTCTTCTTCTGTAAGAGCTACAAAGTTCTGTTCCATTTTGTCAAAATTTGTCATCTTTTTTCTCCTCTTGTTCTATTTTTTCTAAATCTTATCTTCTAAAAAATGGGGTTCCAATAAATATACCGCGTAACAATAGACCTGTAATTAGACCCCGTTGATAACTTTCCTTGCTACCACCCACCAGCAAAGCTAAGTCGCTCTCCTTTAATACTTCAATAGTATACTTATCATTCATTTCATTCATCTCTTATCCTCCTAAAAACCAAAACCTCTACGAAATCCAATGTACCAATCTGCAAGGGTCTTCACCCAATTTTCTCCACCTTGAATATCGGTCAATTCTTCCGAAGTTAGCTCAACAAATCCATAGTAATGTTCTTTCATTATTTTATTCCTTTCTTTTTTCCTCTTACTTATCTATTCGAAAAACAATTCGAAAATGTACAACTAATTAAATTTATTTGAAAAATAATTTAGTAAACCATGGATAGAAAATTGGTAGATACATGAAGCAAACTCCTTTCCTTTTCCTCTCACTTATTTATTCGAAAAAGAATTCGAAAATAAACAACTAAATCAAAATTTATTTGAAAAATAATTTAATGTACCATGAATAGAAAATTGGTAGATACATAAACCAGACTCCTTTCTTTTTCCTCTTACTTATCTATTCGAAAAACAATTCAAAAATGTACAACTAAATTAAATTTATTTAAAAAATAACTCAGTGAACCATGGGTAGAACATTGATATAAACATGAACTAGGCTCCTTCCTTTTTCCTCTTACTTATCTATTCGAGAAAGAATCCAAAAAAATAAGAATATCAGAAAATTTTCCGACATTCTTATTGATAAATTTGTAAGTCTATTAAAACTATTCTACCTTGTAAAAAAATCCCTCGGTACTACCATTGATAAGTTGGTGTCCAAACCATAAGCGGTCTTGTGTAATATCAGACGAGTCAGTATAGCCATTATCTGAAGAAGAGGTGACAGACATGGTTATAGGGATTCCTGCTGGTAAAAAGGCAATAGCTGCACCAGCACCTCCATCTTTAGAAACAGAATTTGCCTTAAGATAGTGGTCAATTTCTTTAGCATGTTCAATTGAAATTTTGGACTTATCACTTACTAAACCATTTTTGTCGAAAGTAAATTCAATACCTGAACGATTCCTCCAAGTTCCTGAGACACTAGAAAAATCTCCATTTTGAATTGCAGTAATATCCATCCCTTTACTTTCTGACGGAAGGCTTGTTTCTCCATTTATGAGACTTGTGACAGATTTCCAAAAGAAAGATCTTATGTCAAGGGAAGGTGGTTTTGTCCCCAGTCCCTCTTCTGTATCTGATTCCATAACTAGTTCTAACAGTGTTCCATCCTGATTTAACTTGTATAGTTTAAGTTGGATTTGATTAGTAGATACTCGGGTAGATAATTGAAAATAACCATTTTCTAAAGGATTAAAATGTACTCGCTCTCCAATAAAGTCCAGATTGTTTTCTGCATTGGTCAGTCGAATAACTTCACCATTTTTAAGAGTTCGAATATCTAATAAATCGTAATAGTTAGAATCCATTTTTAGGGCAATCAAAAGTTCGTCCGTACCGTCTTGGTCTAAATCATACAAGCTATACTGTAATCCATAATATTCGTTAGGATAACCATTTTTTAAGTTTGCTTTTGAATTGATCTCTGTATGTGAAGTTGACGAACCATCTAATACTTTGGCATATTCTTTAAGAACAGGATTATATAGGGTGTAATCAGGTTTCTTCTCTTCCGATGTAGAAGAAGTTGAACTAGTACTTGAAGCAATTGCTCCAGAACTTGTTGCAGAAGTGTTTTCACTCTGATGTTGGCAAGCCGTTAAAATAGAGATAGCTAATATACTAATACTGAATAGAAATAATTTTTTCATATGTTTAATCTTACAATTTGAAATTGTTTTTATACCCACTCACCGTTGTAATTGACACGATAACCGTCAGGTGTAGTTGTATTGATTGCGAGTGCACCAGAGCTATAGGCATAGTACCATTTGCCAGATACTTTCATCCAGCCTGTTTTCATAGCTCCTGAATCTTGAAGGTAGTACCAGCTACCGTTATCTTTGACCCAACCTGTCTTCATCGCACCTGAGCCGTCGAGATAGTACCACGTGCCGTTGTCTTTTACCCAGCCAGTTTGCATCCAACCAGAGTTATCAAAACGATACCAAACACCATTGATTTTTTCCCAGTCATTAGTTGTATAAGTGCCATCTTCGTGTTTATACCACCAGCGACCATTCGAATACATCCAAGTAGATTTAGACTGATGGGTCGTCATGGTTGTATCCGTGTTAGAATAGTTTCCAGATGACGAACTTGTAGAAGTTGACGAGCTAGATGAATTCGAACCTGATTGAGTTATTGTGTTAGTATTTGAATTTGTTGAAGGATTTCCGAAAGTCACCTCTTTTCTAGCTTTAAAGACACGTTTTCTGTTGTCAACTGAGTGATCGTGTGGAGAACCTGCCTCTCCTGACATCTCCAAGATATATGTTCCAGCAGGAAACTGTCTGATATCGAAAACATCCCCTTTAAATTTATTGCTATAGATTAAAGGTAAAAGAAATTGGTCGTTGACGTCATTAGTTAGACCACTAAAGATGACATCATTATTATGTTGGTAGACAATCTTTCCGCTAGCCTTATCAATTAGAGTAACATTTCCTCTAGCTGCATTATCTCCTCCGTGTTGTAGTGGCTCTGAGAGTACACCTTCAAAATTAACTCCAAAATGATGAATTTCAACCTTTGTAATTGTTGCTTCTATTTGTTTTTCAGTACTCGTATTTGAGATAATATTTGCTTGATTATTTGATAAGACTTCTAGTTTGGTCACATAAGTGTAAAAAGGTGCCCCTTTCCCTACGTTTTCTCTAACATCGGCTGTTAGTTTGTAACGAACTCCATCTAATTCAAACTTCATGGTATAGATACCATAGTCTGTTGCTTTAAAGACAATTGTTTTACCGTTGAATCTAGCGAGATAATTGGATTCAAAACTTGCAAATTGCTTAGAGAATTCTTGTCTATAAGCATTATCTACCCAATTAACCGTTACAAAATTAGTTTTTGACTTTGAAGCAGATAAAACATCTGTTAATTTTTCTTTACCTTTTGCTTCTCTTTTCTCTACAAGAGTCACATCTGTTGCGACTAAATCTGTATCACGATAACCAGGAGCAGGTTCTTCAACATAAGCATTAGCTGCAGGAGACCAGAACTTGATCATCGGGACGCCACTTATGGCATTGACACTTGAAATTGTAGCTCCTGTTGCTAGGAGTGATAAAACTGCTGTAGTCGTTAAAACGATTTTTTTCATAATTTTTGTATTCCTTTTCTTTTTATCTATTTTTTATAATCTTATCCTAGACCCACTCACCGTTGTAATTGACACGGTAGCCATCAGGGGTCGTCGTATTGATTGCGAGTGCACCAGAGCTATAGGCATAGTACCATTTACCAGATACCTTCATCCAGCCTGTTTTCATAGCCCCTGAGCTATCAAGATAATACCAGCTACCATTATCTTTGAACCAACCAGTCTTCATAGCACCTGAACCGTCGAGATAGTACCACGTGCCGTTGTCTTTTATCCAGCCTGTTTGCATCCAACCTGAACTATCGAAGTGATACCAGATATTATCTAATTTTGCCCACTGATTGTAAGGGTAAGACCCATCAAGTTGCATAAACCACCAACGAGAGCCCGATTGTCGCCAAAAACCCATACCCCTACCAATATCTTGCATTTGAAAAAAGAAACCTGGTTTATTAGTCCCGTTAGACTTACCTTGTTTTGTTTTCTTACTGGTATGAGTTCCGATAGCCTTCAAATCTTTGTCAAAAAGATTCGCCTTGGTCGCAAATGTTTGAATTTGAGAAGAATCGACTTCTGTGTATTGAATGGCTTTTCCATAACCGCCAGCTAATTCTTCAGAGCCACCAGATGCTGTTCCGAAACTTTGTGCAACGGTAATCCATCCATTTTTAGTGACAGGGTTTTCAAAGGCTGCCAAACCCATATAGGTCAATTCTGAATTGATTAAGGATTCGTAGTGTCCAGTTTGACCAGATACACTTGCCCCACTACGAGATTTGACGTAATCTGCTTTTTCGTCATACCATTGATTAATAGCTGTCATAAATCCATCATAGTTCCAAGCTAAGTTTTCGGCTAGTGAAAAATTCCCTGAAGGCCAGGCACTCCAAATATCTTTATTAGATAAACGTTTATGATGCCTAGTTACAGAAGCTTCTACTGCCCGAACGAAGGCTGTTTTTTCTAGTTCAGTTGACCATTTGATCGGAACATAGCTAGTAACTAGACCTTCATCTGCTGCCTCTTTTCGAATAGCATTGATACGATCTAAGATAGCCTGTTTATCTGGCGTTAAGAAAGTCCCTTCAATCCCAACTAGAGTAGTACCAGAAGAAGTACTAGTGACCTCAGAGTTTAAGATATTGTAGGATTGACCATTGATTGCTTGAGTGGAAACCAGCCTATCATTAGCAGCTACTGATTGTGATGTAACAATTCCTACCCCAAGAAGTGATAGAGCTGAAATCGTTGCAAGTGTGAACTTTTTAGCTTTGGTGTCCATTTCGTGTCCCTCTATTTTTATTTATTGTAAAGTAATCAGTTTGTCCTAAAATCTAGACTTTTTTGGACAAACTTGATAAAATGAAAGTGTAATAATAATTGGTCAAAATGCTGGATTTTAGAACCTTTTTTCTAACGAAAACGCTTCTAAAATAGACTGTATTTTCTGTCCAAAAAATCCTAGGTTTTTTGACAAGAACTATGAATTCTTTATCCAATTATGAAAGGTGCTTTTTGATACTCCTAAGATGTCTGCACCTTCTCGTAAGGTTATTTCTTTTTTCTTATATTGAGCTATCACATCAGGGAGATTATTCGGGACAATCAATTTTGGTCTACCGAATTTCTTCCCTTTTTTCTGTGCTTCCCGTATTCCTTCCCTTTGTCTTTGTTTGATTTGTTCTCTTTCAAACTGTGCCACATAAGATAGGACTTGTAAAACGATATCGGAGATTAGTTTTCCTGTGATATTATCATTGCTATTCTTTGTATTTAATAAGGGGAAATCTAAAACAGTTATATTTACTTTCTTTTTCTTAGTAATTGCTTGCCATTGTTCTAAAATTTCATCATAGTTTCTTCCCAACCTATCAATTGATTTAATAACCAATTCATCATTCTCTTTCAAGGTAGTTAATAATTTTTGATATTCCATTCTGTCAAAATCTTTTCCTGAAACGTAATCAATAAAAATATTTTCTTTTGATAATTTGTTTTCTACTAAGGCTGAAAATTGCCTATCAATATTTTGTTCTTTTGTAGATACTCGAACATAACCGTAACTCATAAAAACTCTCCTTTTTACACTTATTGTAAAATATAAAAGAGGGCAAAATGCCCTCAAGGAGTAGTGTATTCAATTTCTAGCAATTATATATTAGTTCAAACTACTTCATCAAGACTTAAAAGTATGTAAAAAATCACAAACTAAGACCTTCTTCATTCCTTTTCTTCAACTTTCCTAATTTCTATACCTATTTTTTATCAAAAATACATGTAAAACTCCAAATGATGCAAATAGACACTTCAACTGCACTTTTTAGCAAAAAATAGGCAGAACAAACGTCCTACCTACTAAAAATATGCTATTTTGAAAGGAAATTGATTTTTTACTGACACCCTAGGCAAGCTTGGGACAAATAAATCATTGATAGCAACATTTACGACATCCTATTTAAAGTTACTTCAATTTCTAATGTCCCCGCTATTTATAAGCCACCTCTGGTATGATCTATTCATAGTCAGAATAGATAACACCGTTCTAAATTACGATTCATAGTTACTCCTTTTTTGATTCGCTACTGCAAGATTCCTATTTACCTGATAAGAGGAGAGATGGTCCTCTTTACATGTGCAAGATAATTTTGAATCAGATTCATCATTTATCGTTTTGATTATTTTTTGACAAATTTTTCTGTTTTCTTCTCCGAAGACTTTAAAAATTTTTTTCTAATTAAATCATCCATATAGGGACCAAATATACCAACTACTAAACCAATAATAAAACTTTTAAAATCCATAATTACCACCAACATGTCGCTGCATATGCCACACCTCCAAGTATAGCTCCTCCCGCAGCACCAGTTGCTGCACCTTGCCATGTTCCTGTTTTAATTCCTAGCTGAAGACCTCGTGCTGCTCCTCCTCCAACACCTGCTTTGGCAAAATCTCCCCAATTGCATCCGCCACCTTCAAGGCAAGCGAGCATCTCAGTATCCATAATTTCAAATTGTGACATCGTTTTTGTATTCATAACGAATGCCTCCTTTTTTATTTTAATGCTTGTCTTGTTGCAAACTTGACAAGTTTGGTATAGCAGTGTTTATTAAATTGTTTCATCCAAATCTTGAATTACTGAAATAATCATTCCCTGTATTCCTCTTATTTATCTATTCGAAAACGAATTCAAAAATATAATATATGATATTCATTTTAATAAACTATATTAATAAAATGCATTGTAAACATTTCGCCCAAATGATCTACCAGCATTATAGATACCACCGAAAAATCTTCCCGTACTATCAATCACTTTGTGGACATCGATGTTAATATTACCTCTCCATGACACTCGACCACCCTCTACTGTTGCCAAATCTTTTTCTGTAAGACTTGTAAATTTTTCTTCAATTTTTATCATATTCATTATGTCTGTTCCTCTTTATCTATAATTTTTTATTGAAACAAATAATTGTAAATTGTTTCGCCAAACTTCTGCCCCGCCCAATAAACCGGTCCTAAAAGTAATGTCCCTAAAGCATAAATCCCAACTACTCCAACTATGAAAATGAATACTTTCACAGGAATTGACTGCAAACTGTAAAAATTCTCTACCCTAGTAATCCAACTTTCTATTATGCGTTCCATCAGCGCTCTTCCTTCCCTGTTAACGTCCACGACGCTTAGCATGTGCTCCTGAAGCACCATCTACCGCACCCAATAAAAATGTTCCTGCAATTGCGACTCCTCCAACTACTACCAGACCAAATAGCAAGCCTCCTTCTACATCGGCCAATTCCTCATGACTCATTACATGAAAATTATTTTCCATATTTTTAATTTGTTCCATCTTATTCTCCTTTTTTGATTCTTAACAATTGAAAAAGGTAGTTATTTGTATTTCCTTTTTCATATATTCTGTTCATTGTTGTAGGTAAGCTTCACTCTCTAAATATTATCTTAGAATCCAAATAATGCACGACGTAAAATGAACCCCACCATTAAACCATGTTGGTAACTTGCCTCACTACCACCCACCAGCAAGGCTAAGTCGCTTTCCTTTAATACTTCAATAGTATACTTATCATTCATTTCATTCATCTCTTATCCTCCTAAAAACCAAAACCTCTACGAAATCCAATGTACCAATCTACAAGGGTCTTCGTCCAATTTTCTCCACCTTGAATATCGGTCAATTCTTCCGAAGTTAGCTCAACAAATCCGTAATAATGTTCTTTCATTATTTTATTCCTTTCTTTTTCTTCTCACTTATCTATTCGAAAAAAATTTCGAAAACGTACAACTAAATTAAATTTTATTTAAAAAATAACTCAGTGAACCATGGGTAGAACATTGATATAAACATGAACTAGGCTCCTTTCTGTTTCCTCTTACTTATCTATTCGAAAAAAAGTTAAAAAAATAAGAATATCAGAAAATTTTCCGACATTCTTATTGATAAATTCATTCAAATCTAACAGATATTAGACATTAAGGTGTTTTTTTAGAGTTCTTCTGGCTGTTCGTGATACAGGGAAATGCAAGCCTTCTAACAAGGTCACTTCTGTGGCAGTCATCTCTTCAATGGCCTGTAAACTGACCAACGTATTGCGATTGGCATAGATAAAGTAATCTTTTTCAGCCTTGGCAGCTATATCCTTAAGACTGCCATAAATGGTCTTGATAGAATGATTGGCATAGTAGACCTTGATACGATGGGATTCCACTGAGGTTTCAAAGGCTAAAATCTCATGGTAGGGCAGAGTAAAGCCCCGTCTTCCCTCAAAACTATAGGTGAAGAGACGCATATTTTCCCTCTTGTCCACTGCCAGTACATAGTCCAGACAGCGCTCCAGCTGATGACAGTAGTCCGCCTCTGGCTGATCCTTGGAAATAAAATCCAAGGCAGATAAGTGGTAGCGAAAAGCTAGAGGTAAGGCCTCCGAGTGCGTGGACACAAAGACAATGCTTGTAAAAGGATCCCGCTCCCGAACCTGTTGAGCAACCTGAAAGCCCCGTTCACGCTCTCCATCAATCTCTAAATCCAATAAATAGAGTTGGTAATGGTCAAAATACTGAGAATACTTTTCAACATCTCCATAGCTTTTAGCAATATCAATTTCCAATCTTAAATTGCGAGAGCGACCGATATCTAGTAAAGTCTGCTCTATACGTCCCTGCTGAACTCTATCGTCTTCCAAAACTAAAATTCTCATTCCTCTCCCCCTCGTTTCTCATCCTTAAATGGCAATTCTAAATCTTGTCTAAAAGTCGTCTCTCCTAGCTGGGTATCTAAGTTCAAATCATAATGGAAAACCATATCTTCCAAGGTTGCTAAGCCCAGTCCACTGTGGTTTCCCTTGGTAGAGTAACCCTTTTGACTGAGAATGATGGGATTCAGTTCTTCTTTCTTACGAGTGTTTTCAATGATAAAACGAACACTCCTATCACTTGCCAACAAAGCAACCCGAATCTGCGGATTTTCCGCCTCACTGGCTGCTTCTAAGGCATTTGTCGTGAGGATAGAGAGGATACGGATAGCCTCCAACATCGGCAATGCCAGCTCTTCGACAATCCCCACCGTCTCCAAACTAAAATGAATTCCTTGATTATCTGCCACAATCATGGCTTTTGCCAAGGTATTGCGAATGGCTATATCTTGGATATTATGAAGATTAAAGGCCGTGTAGTCCGCCTTTCTCAGCTTTT
Organism: Streptococcus sp. 2342; assembly: GCF_013276795.1. GTDB lineage: Bacteria > Bacillota > Bacilli > Lactobacillales > Streptococcaceae > Streptococcus. Next base: position 36,586 of record NZ_VMLR01000013.1, on the reverse strand, counting down.
CATTGGTCTTTAGAAAGACATCTTGATAAATAGTAGAAACCTCAGTCATATCTTGATTAGCTATGGCAGGCTCCATGCTGGCGACAATCCCTGCAAAATCATGACGGAAACCTCGAACCTCATCATAGAGATGACCCAACTTATCCACCATCCCTTGCAAGGAACGATTTTCTTCTTCCTGTCTCTGAATGGTCTGCTCATCACGATAAACCTGCTCTAAGTGTCTGATATAAAAGAGCCAGGAGAAAAAGAGAATGAAAATCAGGAGAGAAATGGTCGTGTCAAAGCGAACGTAAAAAGAACTATTTCTATTGGTCATGAACGAAGAGAATATCCTAAATCCAGTCAGAGGTAGGATAATGAAAAAGCTCTTACGATAGTGGGTTTTAAAAGTATCTGAAAAGAATAAATCCAAATCCAAAGACCAACGCTTCATAATTTTACAACATAGAAAGATTGATAATAAATCAAATATAGATATATATAAAGTAGAAAACGAATCTACGAAACAACAATGCTCACCAGATAATACACGAATCCAAATTGTCAAAAATAAATAACGAATACTTTGAAAGAAGAGAAAAAGATACAGAGAAAGAAAAAGAGATTCCCCTTTTCCCTTGTGCAATACTAATAAAAACATACAGTAAAAGTAGATAAGAACTCCTATATGAAATAATTCTCCAAATGTTTGACGAGCAGATAAACTAATTAAAAATATAAGTATCCAATAACGTTTTTTATAAAATTCTGGGGAAATTTGAGCGCCCAAATAAATAGTAGGAACTATGGTTGAAACGACTACCAACAGTAGATATATCACAGAAAATAAGAATTCTAAAATAAGCATAAATAAATCTAATCTCTAACTAATACTGTGAATTTAAGCAACGTGTCTACCCGTACCAAATAATTTATTGCACCATTTTACAGTATCTTCAAAAATCCCTCCACCATTCACTTCCTCCAATACCTCTGGGGTTAACTCTTCAAATTGTTCCAATTCTACAAATGTATTTTTCATTTCCATGACAGACTCCTTTTCATTATTTTATAGATAACTCTATCCCCTGTTCCATCTACAAAAGGCTTTAGTTTCCTTTTAAAATACAAGAAATCTAAAGCCTCCTGAAAATGGTATATTGGTTAGAGTGTTAACGATTAGTTGTGAAGATGTTATTTTTATTTAACCACAACCACTTTATAATATTCGTTTGAGTGTGGAGATTCAATTTTAATTTTTTCACCATATAAACCATCGATTTCTTTATCCAGATAATCTGAAACTCCTGATGGCAAGCGTTTCATCTTAAGAATTTCACCAGATTGATCCGCATAGGCTAGGATGTGATAGTGGGTTGTAGCCATACCATCATCAATTAATACAAAGTAACCTGTTTTGAGCTTACCTTGCTCATTTTCTAAATAGTATAGTTTATTGTTATTGATTGTAAAGTGGGTAGCTCCAAGACGAAGTCGTGCACCTGGATTTTCTAAATAGGCATCATTACCAACTTTTTTAATCTCTGAATAGGTTGTCATTGCTGGGATATTAACCACACGATGTCCATTTTCATCAAAGTAGTAGCGATTTGGTAAGTTTTGGAAGTTCTGTACAACTGCCTTAGGATCAATTTCTTGTCCTTCTTCTTTATTATCCACTAAAGCTAAGGTAGTATTTGCAACCTCATCCCCATATTTGTTAGAAAACTTCTGGAACTCTGGTCTGATATACCAAGTGTTTTTTTCAATAATAACATCGTCACCTTTAGCATTTAGCAAATATTCTTGCCCATCTCCAAGTTTGACAATATCATGAATATTGTATCCAGCATCTTTTCTATTTGCTAGATAGCCATCCTTACCAATGACATAACTTTCCCCATCACTGGCTGGAACAGCTCTGTCTGCGACCATAGCACCTGATTTTTCAAAGTAAGCCCATTTACCATTTGCAGTCGCCCATCCTGTTGCCATAGCGCCACTGTCTTTGAGGTAATACCATGTAGATCCTTCTTTGTACCAACCTGTACGCATAGCACCACTATTTGCTAGTGAGTACCATGTATTTCCTTCCTTGTACCAGCCAGTACGCATGGCGCCACTATCTGCTAGTGAATACCAAGTATCACCGTCTTTGAGCCAGCCTGTCTGCATTTTACCAGTGCTGTCGAAGTGATACCATGAGCCAGCATTTTGTACCCATTTATCCTTAGCTAGACTGCCATCTTGAGAAAGATTCCAGTCAGCACCATTTTTAACCCAAGTATCTGCAGCCTGTGCTTGGTTGATAGATAAAAGCAGACCAGCACCTGCAAGCAAACCAAGAGTAAGTAATTTAGATTTTTTCATAGCTATTTCCTCCTTTATTGAACAGCTATAAGAGGGCTTCCCCTCTTTATTTAGCTATATTCTAATACTTTTCATTGTCAAAGTCAATAATATTGTGAAAAATTAGACAATATTACCAATATCTACGAATTGTATTTTGAGCTATACCATATTGCTATAACTCTATAAAAATCCTTTCTTTTTCTCCTTTTTGGAGATTAATTTTTTCTAACTCCATTATATCCCCTATTTGTCCTCAGATTTCTCCTGTCCCTAGAAAGACTAAATCTGTTCCTAAACGGTCATTTAAAGCAAATAAAAAATTCCAAAGCAAATGCCTTGGAACTCCTATTGCTATTTTCCTTGAATGATTTTAACCACATCTCCTACGCTCTGCAGTTGGTCAATTTCTTCGTCGCTGATTTCGATATTAAATTCATCTTCCAGCGTCAAGATAAACTCCATCAAGTCAACTGAGTCAGCATCCAAGTCGTCTTTCAGACTCAAGGATTCTGTCACGACAAAATCCTCTCCCTGTCGCTCTTGGATAATGGTTACAATACGGTCAAAAATTTCTTTTTCTGTCATCTCTTTTATTCTCCTGAAAATTCACGCGCAGTCTGGGCAACTACGTCTGTTTCTAGCATGGTACGAATCTGGCGAATCGTACTATAAACAGCCTTGGCATCGCTTGAGCCATGAGTCTTGACAACCGGTGCCTTAACACCAAACAAGACCGCTCCACCAACATCTGAATAGTTGAGCTGTTTTTTCAAACCTCTGAGGCTGTCCTTGAGAAGGAGTGCGCCTAGTTTCGCTCGGAGACCACCACCTGTAATAGCTGTCTTGAGCAAGCCCATGATTCCCATGGCTGTTCCTTCAATGGATTTGAGCACAGCGTTTCCCGTGAAACCATCTGCCACGACAACATCCGCAACGCCATTCATCAAATCACGCGCTTCCACGTTTCCGATAAAGTTCAAACTTTCATCAGCTGCTAGTAATTCGTAAGTTTCCTTACGAAGCGGGTCACCCTTGCTACTCTCTGTTCCGTTGTTAAGTAAGCCAACACGTGGTTGCGCAATTCCACGGACATTTTTAGCATAGAAGGAACCTAGAACCGCGTATTGATGGAGATGCTGGGCTGTATTTTCTGCATTAGCACCGAGGTCCAGCATGTCAAAACCTTTCCCATCAATAGTTGGCAATGTTGACATAAGCCCAGGACGATCAATATTCTTGATACGACCCACGATAAAGAATCCTGCTGCTAGTAAAGCACCTGTATTCCCAGCCGATAGGACAGCATCTGCCTCTCCATCTTTGACAGCCTTAGCCGCCAAGACCATACTGGCATTTTTCTTCTTCCGAATAGCTCTCGTAGGTTCATCGTCTGAATCAATCTTCTCATCCGTATGGATAATGCTGACGCGCTCTGTTGCTGTTAGATATTGCTTGATTTTAGCTTCATCTCCGTAGAGTTGAACCTCGATATCTGAAAAGTCAGCTAGGGCTTGATTTACACCCTCAACGATGGCTTGGGGTGCGTAATCGCCTCCCATGGCATCTACTGCGATTTTTTTCATTTGTTTTCCTCTTTTAGTAATTGTCCCCAGTCTGCTAGGGAATCAATAAATTTCTTTGATTTTAGGTGAATCCCAACGTACTCTTCGTAGAGTTGATCCATAAATTGGCGTAGCTCTTGCTTGATTTCAGGCTTGAGCGAAATGGTCTCCAAGGTCTCAAAATCAATGGCTTGAAACTGATTGAGCAGATAAGGGATATTGGGATTGAGATGGCAACGTCTCTCATCTTCATGATAATGGTCTGAACAGAGGCAGGCTCCATATTTGAAAGAAAAGTCAAAAGCCTGACCGACCCGATGGCAGAAGACACACTCATTAAAATTGAGGCCGATCCCAAATCTGGTCAAGATTTGGATTTCAAAAATATTGGTCAAAACCTGATAATCCAAACCTGCTTCCATCAACTCCAAAGTCTTTTGTAAAAAAGCAAACAAGGGAGCATCCTGCTGATTATCCTGCAAACTAGCATCTGCAAGAGCTGCCACATAGGTCGCATAAGCCATGACAAAAAGATCGCTATTAATCTTGGGAAAGGTCATCACCTCATGATAGTCCTCAATGTAACTGAGCCCATCATCATTGATTCGCAAGAGAAATCGTGCCAGCACCAAGGGCTGAATAACAGGAGCCAGTTTGGACTGGCCAGCATGTTTGACGAAAAACATCCGCTTACCAGCCTGCTCAGTAAAAATCTTGACTAGCTTGTCATCCTCACGAAAATTGCGATTGTAGAGCACCAAGCCTTGACTCGTGATAGACTGAATCATGCTTCTCTCATGTACTCCTCAAGTCGTTTCATGGCTTCTTTGATCGTCTCCATGCTGGCTGCATAAGACAGACGCACATAGCCTTCTCCGTAACGCCCAAAGGCAGCTCCAGGGATAAAGGCAACGGCCTTCTTCTGAGCAAAATCCTTGAGAAAGTCAAAGGAATCTTGATTATAGCCCGCTGGAATCTTAGCAAAGATATAGAAGGCACCGTCTGGTTTGATAATCTCAAAACCAAGAGCAGTCATTTTCTCGATGATATAGTCCCGACGCTGGATGTATTCCTTTTTCATAGGTTCCGCATCATTTTTACCAGCCGTCAAGGCTTCCACCGCAGCGTGTTGAGCCATGGTATTTGCAGCAGTAACCAAATACTGGTGACTCTTAATCAACTGGGCTGTGAAGGCCGCAGGAGCGAAAATCAGACCCAAACGCCAACCAGTCATAGCATGCGATTTCGACAAACCATTGATAATGATAGCCTGGTCTCTCAACATCGTTCCTAGAGATACATGGGCTTCCCCTGTATAGGTCAATTCTGAGTAGACCTCATCACAGACAACGAAAATCTCGTACTTGCGTAAAACATCTGCCAAGGCTTCCAACTGCTCCCGACTATAGGTAATTCCTGTCGGATTAGCTGGATAGTTGAGAATAACCGCCTTGAGCTTGTCACCTTGCTCCAAAATGGCCTTCTCCAACATTTCAGGAGTCAAGACAAACCCATTTTCAGTTGTATCAATCTCGACAACCTCTGCCCCAACTAGATTGACAATCGGTTCATAACCCGGATAAGCAGGAGCTGGCAAGAGCACCTTGTCTCCCTCTTCCAAAATAGCTGTCAAAGTAGCAGATAAGGCCTCTGTCGCCCCAATTGTAACCAAGATTTCATTTTCAGGAGCATAGTCCAGTTGGTACTTTTCCTTAACAAAGTCACTGGCTGCCTGACGTAGAGTCAGCAGGCCACTCATCCCTGTATAGTAGGATTGGTTCTGATCAATCGCTCGCTTAGCCGCCTCCTTGACATGATCTGGCGTTGTAAAATCAGGTTCCCCCAAGGTCAAACGCAAGACCCCAGGAATCTCCGAAATAGCCTGGTCAAACTGACGAATCAACGAAACTTGAATCTTATCTAACTGTTTATTAAAGCGCTTAGTTAAATCCATAGATACCTCCTACTTTCAAAACGTATCTCTATTATACTACAAAAGCCCCCCGACCGCAAAAATACATTAGAGAATAGCTTTCCACTTTCTATTTTACTTTTCCTGTTAACAGGTCTATAATGGTAACAGATTCTATTTGGAGGTTCTTATGTCATTTCTATCAAAAAATGAAGCAGGTATCTTGGCCTGCCTTCTCATTTCTATCGTATCTTGGTACTTAGGAGGATTCTTCCCTGTTATTGGCGCACCCGTGTTTGCCATTTTCATAGGCATGCTCCTACATCCCTTTCTCTCGCCCTATAAACAACTGGATGCGGGATTGACCTTTAGTTCTAAAAAATTGCTCCAGTATGCCGTTATCTTGCTTGGTTTTGGTCTCAATATCTCGCAAGTCTTCGCAGTTGGGCAATCTTCACTCCCTGTCATCCTGTCCACCATTTCAATAGCCTTGATTGTTGCCTACCTCTTCCAGCGCTTCTTTACACTGGACACAAAACTGGCTACCTTGATTGGAGTAGGTTCTTCTATCTGTGGGGGTTCTGCCATTGCGGCGACAGCGCCTGTTATCCACGCTAAGGAAAAGGAAGTAGCCCAAGCCATCTCCGTGATCTTTTTCTTCAATGTCTTGGCTGCACTCATCTTTCCAACTCTAGGTACCTGGCTTCATCTATCCAATGACGGCTTCGCCCTCTTTGCAGGAACTGCGGTCAACGATACTTCCTCTGTAACGGCTACCGCCAGCGCCTGGGACAGTCTCTACCAGACCAATACCCTCGAATCCGCAACCATTGTCAAACTCACACGTACTCTGGCTATCATCCCCATCACTCTCTTTCTCTCCTACTGGCAAAGTCGTGAACAAAAAAATAAGCAAGGATTACAACTGAAAAAAGTCTTCCCTCTTTTTATCCTTTACTTCATCCTTGCATCGCTCCTAACCACCCTTCTGACCTCTCTCGGTGTGTCTAGTAGTTTCTTTACCCCTCTCAAACAACTCTCCAAATTCCTCATTATCATGGCCATGAGTGCTATCGGACTCAAAACCAATCTGCTAGCTATGGTCAAATCCAGTGGAAAATCCATTGTTCTCGGAGCCATCTGTTGGATTGCCATCATCCTCACCAGTCTTGGTATGCAGACCCTTATCGGCATTTTCTAATACTCTTCGAAAATCTCTTCAAACCACGTCAACGTCGCCTTGCCGTATATATGTGACTGACTTCGTCAGTCTTATCTACAACCTCAAAACAGTGTTTTGAGCAGCCTGCGGCTAGTTTGCTCTTTGACTTTCATTGAGTATAACACAAAAGGTAGCCCACCAGCTACCTTTTCTTATGCTTCCTCAATTAAGCGAGTATGTTCTCTCTTGATGCAGCGATTCATCACAATGTCATCGCATCCACCAGCACGCAAAATCTCTTCCGCTTCTAGACTTTCAAGTCCTAGCTGTGCCCAAAAAATCTTGGCATCAGCCTTGAGAAAATCACGCGCCACATCTGGCAAAAACTCACTGCGACGGTAAACATTGACAATATCTACAGGAAAAGGAATCTCCGCTAGGCTAGCATAAGCCTTCTCACCCAAGATTTCACCACCTGCCGCCTTGGGATTGACTGGGATGATTTTATAACCCCGAGCCTGCATTTCCTTGGTCACTCGATTGCTAGTTGTTTCTTCACGGTCTGACAAGCCCACCACAGCAAGGGTTTTACTCGCTGTTAGATACTGACGAATCACGCCATCACTTGGATTGATAAATTCTTGACTCATAGAAATCCTCCTTTTTCATCAGTATAGCACAATTTGAAAAGGCTTGCAGAATTCTACTACAAAAAAGGAGGACTAGCCCCCTTTTTATTTAGCCTCGTACCAGGTTGCCCCTTCATTCTCATCTGCGATAAGAGGAACACTGAGTTGAATGGCTTCTTCCATGGTTTGTTTCACCAATTTTTTCATCTCTACCAATTCAGATTTAGGCACTTCAAGGACGATTTCATCGTGCACTTGTAACAGCATCTTAGTCTGATAACCACCTGCAACCAAGGCTTTATCCAGCTGGATCATAGCAATCTTGAGAATATCTGCTGCCGAACCCTGGATAGGAGAGTTGATAGCTGTCCGCTCTGCAAAACCACGAATATTAAAGTTTCGCGAATTGATATCTGGCAACTCACGGCGACGCTTGAAGAGGGTCTCTACATAGCCCTTATCACGCGCCTCACGCACCACTTCATCCATATAGTTTTTAATACCTGGGAAGCGTTCAAAGTAGGTGTCAATGTAGTCTTTGGCTTCCTTACGACTAATACCCAGATTATTAGACAAACCAAAATCTGAAATCCCGTAAACCACTCCAAAGTTAACTGCCTTGGCATTGCGACGGTCGTTTGCAGTCACATCCTCAGGACGCTCAATGCCAAAGACCCGCATGGCTGTCGAAGTATGGATATCTGCCCCCTCTTGGAAAGCCTTAATCAAGTGCTCATCCTTAGAAATATGCGCCAAAACGCGTAATTCAATCTGTGAATAGTCCGAGCTGAGAAGGACACTATCCTCCCACTCTGGCACAAAAGCCTTACGAATGAGACGCCCCTGTTCCAAACGCACAGGAATATTTTGCAAGTTTGGATCCACACTAGACAGACGCCCAGTCTGAGTCAAATCCTGCACATAGCGCGTGTGGATCTTTCCATCAGCCAAAATCCAGTCCTGCAAGCCAATTACATAGGTAGATTGAATCTTAGCAATCTGACGGTAGTCAAGAATTTTCTTAACAATTGGCGCAATAGGAGCTAGACGCTCCAACACATCCACCGCTGTCGAGTATCCAGTTTTGGTTTTCTTAGTGTATTCTAGAGGAAGTCCCAATTTTTCAAAGAGAAGTACGCCCAACTGCTTAGGCGAGTTGATATTAAACTCCTCACCAGCCAGTTCGTAAATCTCCTGAGTTAGTTTTTCAATGACAAGCTCATTTTCAGCCTGCATCTCAAGCAAGGTTTCTTTTTTAACCTTAATCCCAGCGATTTCCATCTTGGCAAGGACAAAGGCCAGAGGTTGCTCTATATCATAAAGAAGCTCTAACTGCCCATTTTCGCTAAGTTTTTCAAGCAAAACAGGCTCTGTTTCGACCAACACAGCAAGCTTACGAGCCAAATGTTCCAAGAATTTCTCGCGTCCAGGAATGACCTTCTTGACTCCCTTACCATAGAAAGTCTCATCATCAACCAAATAAGTCTGACCATAAAGACTAGCGATGGTCGCAATTTCATTGTCCTCCACAGTCGAAAGGAGATATTTAGCCAAACGGCTGTCAAAAGCAGGTGCCTGCAAATCAATACCCAAACGATTCAAGAGAACTTTAGCCTTCTTAAAGTCATAAACTCTCAGAGGTGTTTTTTCTAGAAAATCCTTAAAAATAGGCTCTTGCAAAAGCTCAAGCTTGTCTGTGGCATAGAGCTTATCTCCACAAGACCAAGCAAAACCAACCAAATCATCCGTATGGTAATTCTCACCAAAAAGCTCAAAATGGAAGATAGACTCTTCAGTCAGCATATCTTGACTGATTTGGTCAACAATAGTAAAGTCCAAACTCTCAGCCACATCAGCTGACGACACATTTAAAGCCTGCTTGAGCTGTTTGAAGCCCATCTCATCGTAGAATTTCCCGAGATTTTCAACATCTGGACCACTATAGACCAAATCCTCCAAACCAATCTCAATCGGTGCCTTGGTATCAATGGTCGCCAGTGTTTTCGACAAAAAGGCCTGTTCCTTATCATTGATGAGATTTTCCTTCATCTTAGAAGTCTTCATCCCATCGATATTTTCATAAATACCCTCAAGCGAACCATGCTCCAGCAAGAGCTTGATACCCGTCTTTTCACCGATTTTGGTCACCCCAGGAATATTATCCGACTTATCTCCCATAAGCGCCTTAAGATCGATAAACTGAGTCGGTGTAATGCCCATCTTTTCCATAAGATATTCTGGCGTAAAGGCCTCAAACTCAGCCACACCTTTTTTGGAAATTTCAACCACCGTATGCTCATCCGTCAGCTGAATCAAGTCCTTGTCCCCACTGACAATGGTAATATCAAAACCATCTTGTTCAGCTAATTTATCTAGTGTCCCAATAATGTCATCCGCCTCATACTGAGCCAACTCATAGTGACGAATTCCCATATGATCCAACAACTCACGAATGAAAGGAAATTGCTCACGAAACTCATCAGGAGTCTTAGCCCGACCACCCTTATAGTCCGCATACATCTCTGTACGGAAGGTCGTCTTTCCCGCATCAAAAGCCACCAAAATATGACTCGGCTCAACCCGTTCCAACAAATGGCTCAACATCAACTGAAAGCCATAAATCGCATTGGTATGCAAACCAGCCGCATTCTTAAAACGGTCCAACTGTTGATAGAGCGCAAAAAACGCCCGAAAAGCAACAGAAGACCCATCAATCAATAATAATTTTTTCTTATCCATACACCCATTATAAAGGAAAGCACCAAAAAATACCATTGGAAAGAGCCAGAGCAAGTATTTTTCAAACTTTTTCCGAATAAATAGATAGTAGCAGTGAATCTAGCAAACTTAGATTTAAAACTGTGGTATAATAAAAGGAGGAAAAGGATGATTCTCAGACATCCGGGCATTAGCCCAACCAATGACTTGGTAGCTAAGAAAATCTTTAGCAACCCAGAAATCACTTGTCAGTTTATTCGCGATATGCTGGACTTGCCAGCAAAAAATGTGACGATTTTGGAGGGAAGTAACATTCACGTCTTGCCTTCCCTGCCGTACTCAGCGCAGGATTTTTACACTAGTATAGATGTTTTGGCTGAGTTGGACAATGGGACACAGGTTATCATTGAGATTCAAGTTCATCATCAAAATTTTTTCATCAATCGTCTGTGGGCTTATCTGTGCAGCCAGGTCAATCAAAACCTCGAAAAAATTCGCCAACGAGAAGGTGATACTCACCAGAGCTACAAGCATATCGCACCTGTTTACGCAATAGCTATTGTGGATAGTAATTATTTCCAAGATGATCTAGCTTTCCACAGTTTTAGCATGCGAGAAGATACGACGGGTGAAGTCTTAACCATCACCAATAATGGACAAGAAAACCATCTAGTCAAGATGGCATTCTTGGAATTAAAAAAATACAGAGAAACCAGCAAAGACGAGGTTCGCAAGCCGTGGTTAGAGTTTTTTGGGAACAAACCCTTTACCCAACAACCCGAGCGAGCTATCAGCCAAGCAGATCAACTGCTGGACTACAAGAGCTGGTCCGAGGAGGACAGGAAGATGTTTAGTCAACTACGTATGCGCGAAGAACAAGCATTATTGGCCCATGACTATGCCTTGGAACAAGCGGAGGAAAAGGGCTTAGAACGTGGTCGTGCGGAGGGGATTGAACAGGGATTAAAAGTAGGTTTAGTAAATCTAGTCCGCCAAGGTCTCCTGACTTCCGAGGTTGCCAGCCAGCAGTTGAGCATGACTGTCGCTGAGTTTGAAGCATTGTTATAAGATTATACAATCACTAATCATGACCACCCCTAAAACGGGTGGTTTGTACCAGGGCTATAAGCCCAAATTACCAGCCAGCGCCTAAAGACGCTGGCTTTCACTTTGTTCAAGCCTCATTGCTCTTGACTCGTCACTTGCCTCTTAAAGAGGCTTTAGTATTACTTACCACTATCCCTAAAGGGATCCTCATATTCTTTTACACTCAATTTATCTAGTGCTATATCATGCTTTACTCGTTCTTAAATATTCATACTCGTGAAGAAATCATCCACTGGATAATTTCTTTACTCTTGAATATATTTCTTAATTGTGGCTTCATTGAGTCCCACCGTACTCACATAATAACCTTCCGCCCAGAAATGTCGATTCCCAAACTTGTACTTGAGATTGGCGTGTTTGTCAAACATCATGAGTGCACTTTTTCCTTTTAAATAACCCATGAAACTCGAAACACTTATCCTTGGTGGAATACTTACTAACATGTATACATGGTCTGGCATTAAGTGACCCTCGATAATTTCAACTCCTTTATAACTACACAAGCGATGAAATATTTCGCCTAAACTACTTCGATATTGATTATAGATAACTTTTCGTCTATACTTAGGGGTGAACACAATGTGATACTTACAATTCCACTTTGTGTGCGATAAACTATGAGCCTTTTGTGCCATATTTTTCTCCTTTCGCTTTACAATTGACTTGAACACCTTTATTGTATCGTGTTCGGAGTTTTTTTGGTATAACCTTCGACGCGCACCCGCATAGCGGGTGGTTCTTTTGTCTCGCACCTAGCGGAGCGAGACGGACTAATAGTCACATAATAAAAGCGAACAAGAATGAAATATTGTCTTGTTCACTTTTTATTTTCTACTATCCAACAAAACCCTCACGCGATTATATACACAAAAAGAGAAGGTAACAAGTCCTTCTCTTTCATATTTTTAACTAATTAGTTTTTGCGTTTCACAAATGGAAGGGCACCAAGGAGCAAGCCTAGGAATCCTAATGATGCAATTGCAGCATTATCTTTGCCACCAGTGTTTGGAAGTTCTTTCTTATCTTCTGCTTTTGCAGCTGGTGCTTGATAAGTGTTGTCTTGACTAGTACCTGCTACAGCTGGAGCTGTCGGTGCTGGTGTTTCAGCTGTTGGTGCAGCTGGAGTATCTGTTCCAGGAGCTGGTGTAGATGGTGTTGTTGAACCTGGTGTAACAGATGGTCTGTTAATAATATAGCGATCACCTGGATACTCCCCACCATTTGCCTGATGGTCTAGGTTACTGTTACCTGAATCAGAACCAGTTACTGGACCTTCGTATGGGTTAACTTCATTTACCGCTGGTTTTACACCATTTAAAGCAATATTAAGTTCTTCTTCTAATGCTGTAGTATCTTTTCCATCAGCTTTATCTTTTGCAATTTGACGACGTAGTACACGAACTTCTTCTGCTTCACGGTCTGCTACATATGAATAATAATCTTCATCTGCTTGTTCTAATGCAGCTTTAGCTTCTTTTGCTTCTTTTTCTGCTTGTTTTAATGTTTCTTCTGCATCTTTTAATGCTGCTTCAGCTTTTTCTAAATCAGCTCTTGCTGCTTCTCTATATTGATCAGCTTGTTCACCGTCAGCATCTTTATAGCTTGCTAATTCTTTTTCAAATTTTGCTTTAGCTTCTTTTGCAGCTGCTAATTCCTCTTGAGCTGCTTTCACATTTTCTTTAGCTGCTTCAACAGCTGCTTTAGCTTCTTCTCTATTAGATTCAGCTTCTTTTTCATCATGTTTAGCTGCAGCTAATCTTTCTTCTGCATCTTTAACATCTGTATTTTCTTCATCTAAACGTTTGTTGATTTTATCTTGAGCATCAGCGTCAATTCCACCATTGATTGGTTTAACTTCGGTAACTTCACCAGATTCGTTACGTTTTAATTCAGCACCTGGAGCAGGTTTTGCATCTTTAACTTCTACAGGTGCATAGTTTTCACCATATTTTCCTGGGTCTGCTTCATCTGATTCAGTCTTGCTAGCTTCTGCTAAGTCTTTTAGTACTTCTTCAGGTGTGATTTGTTTTTCATCAATAGCTTTTAATAAATCTTCTTTACCGATAGCTGCCTTAGCTTCTAAGATTGCTACTTCTTTATCTTTAATTTTATCATTTTTATTAATAGCTTCTTCAGCTTGTTTTTCTAACTCTGTAAAGTAATCAGCGACATCTTCTTTAGTCACAGCAGTTGAAGCTGCTTCTTCAGCCTTCACAACTGATGGGTGAGAAGCAAGGAAACCTGTCCCTAAAACAGCTACACTAGCCAAGCTAGCAGTGAAAAGTTTTTTCTTATCCATAAAGTATTTACCACCTCTAATATCTTTTTACTTTCATTGCACCATTTTCTTTCGGAGAAATCAAAAAATAACATCCCTATTGACAAAAAAATAAGAGGAATTTCCCCTTATTTCTTTATTATATTCATTATACCCACTCACCATTGGCATTTACTGTGTAACCATCGATAGTTGTGTTCACAGCCAATGCACCTGATGAATATGAGTAATACCATTTACCGCTAACTTGGTACCAACCTGTCTTCATAGCACCTGAGCCAGCAAGATAATACCATGTACCACCTTGCTTGAGCCAACCTGTTTGCATAGCACCTGAAGCATTGAGGTAATACCAGTTACCATCTAAAAGCTTCCAACCAGTCTGCATAGCACCTGAACCGTCAAGATAATACCATGTACCATTGTCTTTTATCCATCTAGTACCCATTTTACCTAAACTGTCAAAATGGTACCAACTACCATTTATAAATTTCCAGCCTGTCTGCATAGCACCTGAGTCGTTAAGATAGTACCAATTACCATCAACTTGTTTCCAACCAGTTTTCATCACACCAGTTTCATCCAAGTAATACCATGCCCCATCTTTGACCCAACCTGTCTTCATTCCATCTTCTTTAGAGAAATAATACCAATCCAGTCCAATTTTCTTCCATCCAACATGACGATTTCCCTCATCATCAATGAAGAATTTTTTACCATCAATTAAAACAAGACCTGGTTTAAGGACACCTTCCTCATCTAAGAAATAATGTTTCCCGTCTACTGTAATATCCCCTGTTAGACGAACACCTTCTTTTAGATAGTAAGTTTTATCAGCAATTTTGATAAAGCCAGTTTTCTTATCACCATTTTCAACAAAATAGTAAACCTTATCAGCAACTTTTACAAAGCCTAGCTTTTTAACACCATCTTTTTCATCTAAATAGTATTGCTTATCACCTGAAGTCAATAGACCTTTTTTCATAGCTCCATCAGCTTCAAAGTAGTAAGTCTTATCATCGATTTTTTGCCAACCACTAACCTTTTTACCATCCTTGATATAGTAGACTTTTCCGTTCTCTGTTTTGAACTGACCTGCCGCTGCAGACTGATTTTGGTTAGTATTAGTTGTTGAATTTGAGCGATAGATATGGTAAAGTGTATCACCTTTTAATTCACCAGTAACATAAGTATAGTTGGCAATATCCAGACGACTGGTATCAGAAGCTGCAGAGCCTGTACGTGGATCTTTAATATCAACTGGAACATCACTACCAGGTTTATATTCTACAAAACGAACTTTTTTTACTGGAGAATTAGAATTTGTTGTTGAGCCATTATTATTGTTTGCACCAGTACTATTTTGGTTATTATTCCCATTAGCATTACTAGTGCTACCATTGTTTTGGTTGTTATCTCTATGGTATGGATTGGTCTGAGTACCAGAATTCGTAGTACCTGTCGTAGCAGTAGGCGCATACATATGATACATAATACCATCTTCTTCTCTACTAGAAGTATAGATATAACTTGCAATTTCAGGGTGATTCTCAATAGATGCAGCTGTCACAGCAGCACCTGTAAGTGCAGCTTTGATATCTACAGGTCCACCATTTTTAAATGTTGCATAGTGGACTTCTTTAACCGTAGAAGTTGTTGAAGTCGTTGTTGCCCCTGTTTCGGCAGCTTTTACTTGTTGAACTGAAGCCATAGCTAGCACTGAAGTAGCTAGTAAGATACCTGTTAGTGTTTTCTTCATGAGAAGAACCTCCTTTATTAAATGGTTAAATTTATATAGATTATATCTCTTTCCTATAATAAATGCAATAAAAAAACATAAAAAGTGTATAAATATTTAACAATAACAGAAAGAGAGCGGTTCAAACCACTCTCTTTGTTATTTTATACCCATTCACCGTTGGCATTTACATAGTAGCCACCGACTGTAGTATTTACTGCAAGGGCACCTGAACTATAAGCATAGTACCATTTACCACCAACTTGGAACCAGCCAGTTACCATAGCACCTGAACCTTTAAGGTAGTACCATGAATCACCTACTTTAGCCCAACCTGTTTGCATAGCACCTGAACTGTTTAAATAGTACCAAGTGCTACCATCTTGCAACCAGCCTGTTTGCATTTCGCCTGAACCATTTAGGTAGTACCAAGTGCTACCATCTTTAACCCACCATTTTTGCATGATGCCTTCAGCGTTAAAGTAATACCACTTACCACCATCTTGTAACCAGCCAACTTGACGTTTGCCTTCTTTATTTACATAAATCCAGTTACTATCAACTTTATTCCAGCCAGCTTTTGTATTAGATTCATCTGTTAAGAAATATGTTTTACCATCAACGGTAATTTCCCCAAACTTACGTTCACCTTCTTCAGTGACATAGTAATACTTATCGCCAGCACCCTTGATAAGACCTGTCTTACGCTCACCTTCTGTAGTAATGTAATACCATTTTCCAGCACTATCTTTTACAATACCTGACTTGGTTGTACCGTCTTCAGCAAAGAAGTACCATTTATCACCTACCTTATGCGCTCCAATTGTCACAACACCATCTTTGACAAAATAAGTTTTTCCATTTTCAGAGATAATCTCTGTCTTACGAGCTCCATCTGACACAAAATAATAGGTTTTTTCTCCTACTTTAATGAAACCAGTTTTCTTAACACCTTGTCCGTCTAGATAGTAACGTTCAGATGTGTTTTCAAGAACTCCGTGAGCCATAACACCTTCACTATCAAAATAGTAAGTTTTTCCATCAACATTAGCCCAACCTTTTACAGGATTTCCTTTATAGTAAAGATAACGATTACCAGCAGACACACGCCATTTTACATCTTTATCAGAAGTTTTATAGCCTTGAGTATTTAACTCACTGACAGACGCATCGGGATCGTTTACATAATCATCAATCTTTGTCCCTTTCTCAACGAATAAGTAGTATTTTCTTCCCCCTTCAACATAGGCACGTTGAAATTCAAATCCTTCAATTGTCGAATGTTTAGAGATCGGCTGATTCCCATCTTCAAAAAATACTGTCTTACGTTCTTGTGAACGACCATTAATCACTGTGATCCACTCAGTTCTATAAACAACTTCTTCCGCACTTACTGGACGAGCTGTAATTGCAGAGTAACTGGTTAAAACTGCTGCACTTGCCATTGTCAAGCTAGCTACTGCTAGGGCTAAAGCTTTTTTATTTTTCATATGAGCATTCTCCATGTTTAAAATTTTAGGTAATAAACCTAGTTTTATTGTATCTTATTTTTTAAAAAAATTCTAAAAAAAACTGAACTTTTTATGGAAAAAATAAAAAGCAGAAGAAATCTCCTGCTTTTTTGATTAAACTAGATTATTTAACCCATTCACCGTTTCCGTTTACAGTGTATCCACCTACAGTAGTATTAACTGCAAGGGCACCAGAACCGTCAACGTAGTACCATTTACCAGCAACTTCAAACCATTGGCTAGCTTTCATAGCACCTGATGCTTCAAGGAAGTACCATTTGCCACCGTGTTGCAACCAACCAGTTTCCATAGCACCTGAACCATTTAGGTAGTACCAAGTGTTACCATCTTTAACCCACCATTTTTGCATTACGCCTTCAGCGTTAAAGAAGTACCATTTACCGTCGATTTGTTTCCAACCAGTAACTTGTTTGTTGTTGTCATAGTAGTGCCAGCCGTTTTCACCTTGAACCCACTCAGTACGAACAACATTGTAGCTGTCAGTTTTTTCAATTTCAACTGATGCATTTACATACATATCATTATTTTCGTTACGTCCAACTGCATCTGCTGTAAATAGTGAAGATTTTGTTAGGCGCTCAGGTAAAAAGTAACCTTTTGGTACTGTCAAAATACGGTAAACCGCTACTCCACCCTCGTGTAATTCAAACTCAGCATCACCTGCTTCATTTGTCTTAGCACTTACAAGAGCTGGGGCATCTTTAACAGGTTTTCCACCTTGAGCATTCAAGAAATCTTCAGTAGTTTTGTAAACTAATAGCTCAAATTCAACACCTGCAACTGGTGCACCTTGTTTATCTTTAACGTTGATACGTCCATGTGTTCCATTTGTGAATGGTACAACCTTTTGAACTTTACCATCTTTAAGATTAAATTGGCTATCATATGGATTAGATACTTTATCCTTGAATTGATTGTTAGGATTAATTACCAAATAAGTATAAGTAGAACCATCTGCATATTGAACAGATACTACTTTATCTCCATTTGCTAGAACTTGTTCAGCACGGTTAGTTTCAGTTGCTTTTTCCACTTGTGAAGGATCGTAAGTTTTTTCAACTTTTCTAACTGATGCTGCTTCTTCAGGTGTCAATTGTCTGTCAGCTGAAACAGCTTGTACAGCACCAAATGCTGCAAGAGCGACTGCGCTTGTCAATAAAACTTTTTTCATCGTTTTATCTCCTTTATTTTTCTTTAAAATATTTTTTCGTAAGACTATCTTACTACCATACAGTATATAAATATTTGCAGGATTTGTCAAGGGTTTTCATCAACTTTTTACCTATTTTTTTCAAAAAAGGGGAAAAAACGTCTTTGTGAGATGAAATACTCTTCAAATACCGTATCTCACAAGTGAAAATCTCACAAATTTCTTAAACCCTGAGTCAAACCTCACATATCTAATCCATATCGATAGTTGGATAGAACTCACTTCCATGATATTATCCTATAACCCCTTCCAAATGTCAAGCAAAAATGACAAGTATTTTAGAAATAACTCGCCATTTCATTAACTTTCTACTATTTAAAATGTGACCTCATAGCAAGGACTCGAACTCAGCTACTGACATGCCCAATTGTTCACTCGCAACCTCGGATGTCAAAAGACCTTTATGTACTAGATTTACTAAACCTACTTTTAATCCCTCTTCAATGCCTTCTTCGCGCCCTTTTTCAATACCCTCTGCACGACCACGTTCAAGTCCACGCTCTAAACCTTGTTCAATACCTTCTGCTCGACTACGCTCAAGACCTCGTTCCAATCCCTGTTCAAGACCTTCCGCTCTAGCTGTTTCCAAAGCATAGTCCTGTGCCAACAAGGCTTGTTCTTCTCGCATACGTAGTTGACTAAACATCTTCCTGTCCTCCTCGGACCAGCTCTTGTAGTCCAGCAGTTGGTCTGCTTGGCTGATGGCTCGCTCGGGTTGTTGGGTAAAGGGTTTATTCCCAAAAAACTCCAACCACGGTTTGCGAACCTCGTCTTTGCTGGTTTCTCTGTATTTTCTTAATTCCAAGAACGCCATTACTATGATGACCTTATAAGAGTGCCTCAAACTCAGCTACTGACATACCCAATTGTTCACTCGCGAATTCGGAAGTTAAAACATGTTGGCGTACTAAATCTAGAAAGGTAAAGATTTTCCCACGCTCCAGTCCCTGTTCAACGCCTTCTGCTCGTCCTTGTTCAAGACCCTCTGCACGACCACGTTCAAGACCTCGCTCTAAACCTTTTTCGATTCCTTCCGCTCTAGCTGTTTCCAAGGCATAGTCATGAGCGAGTAAGGCTTGTTCTTCACGCCTGCGTTGTTCACTAAACATTCTCCTGTCCTCCTCGGACCAGCTCTTGTAGTCCAGCAGTTGGTCTGCTTGGCTGATGGCTCGCTCGGGTTCTTGGGTAAAGGGCTTGTTGCCGAAAAACTCCAACCATGGCTTGCGAACCTCATCTTTGCTGGTTTCTCTATATTTTTAGGTCTTATTTATGATGGTCTTTCAATAGTTCTTCAAACTCAGCCACGGTCATGCCTAATTGCTCACTCGCAACCTCAGGTGTTAGAAGACCTTGACGTACTAGATTTACTAAACCTACTTTTAATCCCTCTTCTCGCCCTTTTTCAATACCCTCTGCACGGCCACGTTCAAGTCCTTGTTCAATACCACGCTCCAGTCCCTGTTCAATACCTTCCGCCCTAGCTGTTTCCAAGGCATAGTCATGAGCGAGTAAGGCTTGTTCTTCACGCCTGCGTTGTTCACTAAACATTTTCCTATCCTCCTCGGACCAGCTTTTATAGTCTAGCAGTTGGTCTGCTTGGCTTATGGCTCGCTCAGGTTGTTGGGTAAAGGGCTTGTTACCGAAAAACTCCAACCATGGCTTGCGAACCTCGTCTTTGCTGGTTTCTCTATATTTTTTTAGTTCTAAGAACGCCATCTTAACTAAATGGTTTTCTTGTCCATTATTGGTGATGGTTAATATCTCACCTGTCGTGTCCTCTCGCATACTAAAACTGTGAAAGGCTAAATCATCTTGAAAATAATTACTGTCAACGATAGCAATAGCGTATACTGGTGCTATGTGTTTATAACTTTGGTGAGTGTTTCCTTCTTGTTGGCGAATTTTTTCGAGATTTTGATTGACCTGACTACACAGATACGCCCACAGGCGATTGATGAAAAAATTCTGATGATGAACTTGAATTTCAATGATAACCTGTGTTCCATTGTCCAACTCCGCCAAGACGTCTATACTGGTATAGAAATCCTGAGCCGAGTAAGGCAGGGAAGGCAAGACATGAATGTTACTTCCCTCCAAAATGGTCACATTTTTAGCTGGCAAGTCCAGCATATCGCGAATAAATTGACAAGTGATTTCTGGGTTGCTAAAGATTTTCTTAGCAACCAAATCATTAGTTGGGCTAATGCCCGGATGACGTAAGGTCATATTTCTTCTCCTTTCATTATAGCACATTTTTAAATCTAGGTTTACTAGATTCTCTGGCTCTATCTATTTATTCGGAAAAGAGACGAAAAAAAATAAAAGTTATTAAAATTATTGTTTATCCTTAATTTTGTCTGTATTAAAAAAGGTTTCGACACCTAATTTTTAAAATTAAAGCACACTGAATCTAGGAACGATTTGAATCATCTTGACCTGCTCTTGGTATTCTTGACTGAGTTTCCAAATCTTCTTTACAGACGGAAAGAGCATCATCGTGTTCCTTGATGATTCTGATTTTCTCACCTTGTTCAGCTATTACATCGTCCGCTATAGCGATTCCAAAATCTCGCATCTTATCCTTCATTCATCTTGGTAATCAACTTCTTAATGTTTGGTTTCTCATCTGGATTGTCAAAGATTCTCTGAATAATAGCTTGAGCAAATAAATCATTCCTTAGTTCAACCAATCCACAATATATCTTTCCAATTGCTTGGCAAACCAATCTTACTAGATAATATGATATTTGACTTTTCCATCAACTGTGCCTCTAAACTCATTAAAAAATCGTTCCAATCTTGAACAAAAGAATGTGAATGATGTTGTATAAGATTTTTCATAGCTAAAAGATAAGCAAATAAATCGTTATTATGGGTCTTTTTCTTTTTAGTCTCTGCATTCTTGTTTATTTGACGCAAATCAGCTGAAAAGAAACTTGGACTTGCTATTGTAAAATTTTGACCATATAGTCTTAAATGATGTGCTGTCCTATTTCTCATATACCATGTAGCTGAAACCCAGCCAAATAATTTACTCCGGATTTCTTCTCCATGAATTTTAGAATTTACCACACCAGTTGATAAAAATGTAGTATCTATCCAATACTCCCGGTACTCTTTTTTCAGTGCACTTATAAAACGAGTTGTTTCCCCAAAAGTCATCTCTTGAAAAAGAACCCAAATTGGAAATTTAGAACCTTTATTTTTGATATGATGCTGTATTGAAAGACTTTGATTCTCTGATAAATGTTTTTCTATAATTGAAATAAATTCGTGATATAATTCAGAGTTTTCATAAATAGTTTCATCCAAGTAACACTCACCTTTTTGATATTTTCCATTATATTGCTGACAAAGCGATTCAATAAAAGTTGATTTTATAAACTGCTCTAATCTACCAGAAAATATAAACAGAAACTGTGACAACCAGTCATTAAATTCATACAATAAAATCGCTGCTTGAAATTTTCCTTTATGAAGATTATCTGGAACCTGTTTAATAAAAGCAGAAAACGAATAGTAACTATGGCAACGTAAAAAATTTTTGGAATCTAGTTCCTCTTCAGGTGACATATCTAGCTTATCTGAAAGATAACTTACCAAATCTTCAAGAGGTAAAAATGCTTTCATTTCTCTCTTTAAATCTCTTGACAAAGAAATACTATTATCAGTTGTGTACATCATTAACCTTCTAAATCTATAAAAAAATGACTCCAGTTGCTATGAAACAGGGAGCAAAAGGAGTGCTTGTATCTAAATACTATACTATTCTATAAAAAAAGTCAAGTAAACTTGATATTTTTTCAATTTGTGTCTAATTGTTCACTCGCAAATTCGGAAGATAAAGCATGTTGGCGTACTAAATCTAGAAAGGCAAAGATTTATCCTTCAACTTTCCCACGCTCCAGTCCCTGTTCAAGACCCTCTGCACGGTCCGTTCAAAGCCTTGTTCTTCAGCTTGCTCCAAGGCATAGTCCTGTGCTAACAAGGCTTGTTATTCGCGCATACGTAGTTGGCTAAACATATTCCTGTCCTCCTCGGACCAGCTCTTGTAGTCCAGCAGTTGGTCTGCTTGGCTGATGGCTCGCTCGGGGTGCTGGGTAAAGGATTTATTCCCGAAAAACTCCAACCATGGCTTGCGAACCTCGTCTTTGCTGGTTTCTCTGTATTTTCTTAATTCCAAGAACGCCATTATTGTGACGTTCTTACAATAGTGCCTCAAACTCCGCTACTGACATACCCAATTGTTCACTCGCGAATTCGGAAGTTAAAACATGTTGGCGAACCATGTCTAAGAAGGCAAAAAGTTTCCCACGTTCTAACCCCTGTTCAATACCCTCTGCCCTAGCTGTTTCCAAGGCATAGTCATGAGCGAGTAAAGCTTGTTCTTCACGCCTGCGTTGTTCACTAAACATCTCCCTGTCCTCCTCGGACCAGCTCTTATAGTCTAGCAGTTGATCTGCTTGGCTGATAGCTCGCTCGGGTTGTTGGGTAAAGGGCTTGTTACCAAAAAACTCCAACCACGGCTTGCGAACCTTATCTTTGCTGGTTTCTCTGTATTTTTTTAATTCCAAGAATGCCATCTTTACCAGATGGTTTTCTTGACCATTGTTTGTGATGGTTAAGGCTTCACCTGTCGTGTCCTCTCGCATACTAAAGCTATGGAAAGCTTGATCATCTTGGAAGTAGTTACTATCTACAATTGCGATAGCGTATACTGGTGCGATGTGTTTGTAACTCTGGTGTGTATCACCTTCTCGTTGACGAATTTTTTCTAGGTTTTGATTGACCTGACTGCATAGGTAAGCCCACAGGCGATTGATGAAAAAATTCTGATGATGAACTTGGATTTCGATAATAACCTGCGTGCCATTGTCCAACTCAGCTAAGACGTCTATACTGGTATAGAAATCCTGCGCTGAGTAGGGCAGGGAAGGCAAGACATGAATATTACTTCCCTCCAAAATGGTTACATTTTTAGCTGGCAAGTCCAGCATATCGCGGATAAATTGACAAGTGATTTCCGGATTGCTAAAGATTTTCTTAGCTACCAAATCATTGGTCGGGCTAATGCCCGGATGTCTGAGAATTATATTTCCTCTCCTTTCATTATAGCACATTTTTAAATCTAGGTTTACTAGATTCACTGCTACTATCTATTTATTCGGAAAAGAGACGAAAAAAACCTGAGAATCATCTCAGGCTTGGTCATTAAATTTTTTTCTCAATACCGAAAAGTGGAGAAAGTGGTCGTTTTTCATGGATACGTACGATAGCATCACCTAGGAGATGAGCGATTGAAATCTGCTCAATCTTATCAATCAAACGCTCTTCTGGCAGATAGATGGTATCCAAAACAACCAATTTCTTAATAGCTGATTTTTGGATATTGTCCATAGCAGGACCAGAAAGAACTGGGTGCGTACAGCTTGCATAGACTTCAACAGCACCAGCTTCTGCAAGAGCATCTGCCGCATGACAAATCGTTCCAGCAGTATCAATCATATCATCAATCAAGATACAAGTCTTGCCTTCGACCTTGCCGATGATGTTCATGACTTCACTAGTATTCATCTTATCAACGCTACGACGTTTGTCAATGATAGCGATAGATGTTTTCAAAAATTCTGCCAACTTACGAGCACGAGTCACCCCTCCATGGTCTGGGCTGACAACCACATAGTCAGAACCAACCATGCCACGACGCTCAAAATAATCCGCAATCAGAGGAGCTCCCATCAAGTGATCCACAGGAATATCAAAGAATCCTTGAATCTGTGCAGCATGCAAGTCGATTGTCAATAAACGATCCACTCCAGCTACTTCAAGCATATTTGCGACAAGTTTTGAAGTGATTGGCTCACGCGCTCTCGCCTTTCTATCCTGACGTGCATACCCATAGTAAGGCATGACAACATTGACAGATTCTGCACTCGCACGCTTCAAAGCATCCACCATAATCAAAATTTCAAGCAGATTGTCATTTACAGGCGAACTAGTTGATTGTAGGATAAAGACGTGTTTCCCACGGATTGATTCTTCGATGTTGACCTGAATCTCTCCATCTGAAAATTGGCGAACACTTGATTTTCCCAACTCTATCCCAATCTCCTGCGCCACACGTTCTGCCAATTCTTTATTAGAAGAAAGGGCAAACAGCTTTAAATCAGAAAAAGACATGATTTCCTCCGGTATATATGTATCGCTTGTGCTTTTCACAAGATTTTTCCATCTACCATTGTAGCGCTTTTTGCACTATTTTTCAATCAAAAATAAAAGAAGGGCAACATATTTGTACCCTTGCATCATTCTTTTGAAAAATATTCTAGTTCATTATCTCATCGTGCTTCTCAACAAAGCGATAAGCCTGATAAAAACCGTAAAGAGCAATAGCTGTAACTACTGGAATCGCTAATGGCAACTCTGTCTCCAATTCAACAAAAGGAGAGTTAAACAAGAAATGAATTCCCAAGGCTAAACCTAGGAAAATAATCCCCTCTTTCTTGCCAGCCTTCTGCCCTTTATAGGCTCTGTAAAGCAAGTAAACACCTACTACAGCCAGACCTGAAAAAGTCCAGTGAGAGGCAATTCCTGAGATGATACGCTCTAAAATCCTCGCAATAGTAAAGTCAAATCCCTCTGGCAAATCCGTACGAATATAGCCAATATCCTCAATCATCTGGAATCCCAAACCAGAAGCAATCCCAAGTAAAAACAAAGATTTTAATTTTCGCACGGGAATCAAAGCTAAAACAAAAACAAGTGGCAACAATTTCAAGGGTTCTTCTACCAAAGGAGCCACAATAGCACTTTCAAAGGCATTTAAAAATCCACTATCTGGGAAAAGAATACCCAGCAAATCATGGATATAGGTATTAGCAAAACTAGATAGCCAGCCTGAAAGGAACATCCCACCCAATAAAGACAAAATCAAGGCCTTCTTTGGTAATTCCCATTTTTTCCCAATACGGAAAAGGAAATAAAGAGCCGGAATCATGTAAAAGAGAGCTAGAAAGATAGAAACTCCCATTAGTCCATATTCCGCAGCTGACATCGAACCATCCGTATAGTAGATAGTTTCATACTGCAAACCAATACATAGCAATAACATAAAAATAAATAAAATACTGTTTTTCTTCATACACTTTCTTTCTAAATGAAGTATTTATAATTCTACGACTGTCATACTTCCTGTATCTACATCATAAATGGCACCAGAGATAATGACATCATCTGGTATTAGGGGAGACTTGATAAGGAGTTGCATGTCCTCACGTACACTCTCCTCTATATCTTGAAAGGGCAAGAAGTCCTGGCCTGACACATCGACACCTAGTTCCTCTTTCAGATACTCCTGAAAAGGACCATTTTCAAAGGTCTGAGCACCACAGTCTGTATGGTGCAATACCACAATCTCTCTTGTCCCCATTTGTTGCTGGGAAATCACCAGCGAACGAATCATGTCCTCAGTCACTCGACCACCTGCATTCCGCAAGATATGAGCATCCCCAAGTGCCAATCCCAAAGCTGGCGCAACGTGCAAACGAGAGTCCATACAGGTCACAATGGCTACTCTAGTTTTGGGTTTAAGTGGTAGATTTAACTGCCCATGTAGGGCAACATAAGCCTGATTGGCTTGCATAAACTGTTCAAAATACGACACGATTCCCTCCTCGAAAATTTGATAGTCAAATATTTCTCCTATCTTATCATTTTTAAGAGGATTTGTCACGGATTATGCAAAGACCTTTTTCAAAACTTCCTGAATCGTTGTTACGCCAATGACCTGAATTTCCTTGGGCGGAGTGATTCCTGTCAAGGAATTTTTGGGTACATAAATCTTAGTAAAGCCCAATTTAGCAGCTTCGTTGATACGTTGTTCGATACGATTCACGCGCCGAATCTCTCCTGTCAAGCCCAGTTCTCCCACAAAACATTCCTGAGGATTAGTTGGCTTGTCTTTATAGCTCGAAGCAATGGCAACTGCAACTGCCAAGTCAATGGCAGGTTCATCCAATTTGACACCGCCAGCAGATTTGAGATAGGCGTCCTGATTTTGCAAGAGAAGACCTGCACGCTTTTCCAAAACAGCCATAATCAAGCTAGCACGATTAAAATCAAGTCCCGTCGTCGTACGCTTAGCATTTCCAAACATGGTCGGTGTTACCAAAGCCTGAACCTCCGCCAAAATCGGACGCGTCCCTTCCATGGTCACAACGATAGAGGAACCAGTCGCCCCATCCAAACGCTCTTCTAAGAAAACTTGACTCGGATTGAGGACCTCAACCAAACCGCCCGACTGCATCTCAAAAATCCCAATCTCATTAGTGGAACCAAAACGGTTTTTGACTGCCCTCAAGATACGAAAGGTATGGTGGCGCTCCCCTTCAAAGTAAAGCACCGTATCCACCATATGCTCCAACATTCTCGGCCCAGCCAAGGTTCCTTCCTTGGTCACATGACCTACGATAAAGATGGCAATGTTATTGGTTTTGGCCAGCTGCATAAGTTCAGCCGTCACCTCACGCACTTGAGAAACAGACCCCTGCACCCCTGAAATCTCAGGAGACATAATGGTTTGGATAGAGTCAATAACGAGGAAGTCTGGCTGGATTCTCTCTACCTCTGCGCGAACACTTTGCATATTGGTCTCTGCATAGAGATAAAACTCACTATCAATATCTCCCAAGCGTTCCGCTCGCAACTTGATTTGCTGGGCAGACTCCTCCCCACTGACGTAGAGAACCGTCCCCACTTGAGACAGCTGGGTTGAGACTTGTAAAAGAAGGGTTGATTTCCCAATCCCAGGATCCCCACCTATGAGAACGAGACTTCCTGGTACCACTCCACCTCCAAGTACACGATTAAATTCCTCCATCTCCGTCTTGGTTCGATTGACATTGATTGAAGTCACTTCAGCCAGTTTCATGGGCTTGGTTTTCTCACCTGTCAAGGACACACGCGCATTCTTGACCTCGGCAACCTCAACCTCTTCTACAAAAGAAGACCAAGACCCACAGTTAGGGCAACGCCCCAGATATTTAGGGGAATTATACCCACAATTTTGACATACAAATGTCGCTTTTTTCTTTGCGATGATAAACCTCTTTCTATATCTCTAACTCACACTCAATCACTTGGCAAAAATCAATCTTCTCATTTGGCACAAACTGGCGCATAAGCATGTTGTGAGTTACCACTATCACGGTCTGGTAATCTCGATACTTAGCCATGCATTCTAGAAAACGAGACTTCATTTCCGTAGCTGTCTCATATTGAATAGGACTATTAGGAAGTAACTCCCCCTTGTTTTCTAGAAACATAGTACGAGCTTTTTCAAAATTATCTGTGCTACTTTCATAGACCTGCCATTCATGCAATAATGGCTCCACTCTCAAAGGAAGTCCCGTAGCACAAACTACATAAGAAGCCGTTTCTAAAGCTCTTGTGACTGCAGAAGATATGATTATTTCAGCTGAAAGGAGTAAAGGATTGGTGCTCAGTTCCTGAGCTTGCTGCCGTCCCTTCTCAGACAAGGGCGCCAAATCTATCCCAAATCCCGTATAAGAACGCTCCTCTAACTCACGATAATCTGGCTCCCCGTGACGTACAAAGATAATCTTCATTCTAGTGCCCAGTCGATCCAAATCCACCAGTTCGAACGCCATCAGCCGCATCTCCATCTGCGATTAAGAAAGGTGCAAAGACAGCCTGGACAACACGTTCCCCAACTTCAAGAATAACCTCTTGGTCTGTGATATTCTTCATCTGCGCAAAAATATGCCCTTCATTCCCAGGATTTCCATAATAATCCCCGTCAACGACCCCAACTGAATTAATTAAAACCAAGCCCTTCTTACGAGGGTTTGAAGAACGATCATAGAGGTAGAGAACCTCAGTCGGCTGCATATAAGCCTTAACCCCTGTCGGAACTAATACAATCTCTCCTGGCGCAATAACCATACGTACTGCAACCTTTAAGTCGTAACCAGCCGCATGCGCTGTCTCACGCTTGGGCAATAAACTTTCATCTGTAAAACTAGAAACCAATTCAAAACCACGAATTTTCATCATCTTCTCTTTTCTATTATCATTTATTCTAGATTATTCTATCTTATTTATTCGGAAAAAGCACGAAAAAAAGAGCACACAATTCAAATCGCTTAGGGCTGCTGGATTCCTCCCCTGACCCGCTTCACGCAGAACTGTTGCTCCACTATTTATTATATCACATTCCTATTCATTTTAAAAGCAAAATTATTTTTTCCGTCTATTTCTAAAAAAGTCCTGCATAATAGCTGCGCATTCATCTTCCAAAATTCCCGTTTCAACCTCCACACGATGATTGAGACGCTCATCTGTCAAGATATCGTACAAACTCCCAGCAGCGCCAAATTTATGGTTTTTAGCCCCGTAGACCACGTTTGGAATACGGGCAAGTCCAATCGCCCCACTACACATGACACAAGGCTCAATGGTCACAAAAAGCGTGCAATCAAGTAAGCGCCAGCTCTCCTCACTCAGATTCGCATTCTCTATGGCCATAATTTCCGCATGCATAACTGCTCGCTGCAGTTCCTCACGCGCATTATGCCCGCGACCAATGATTTCTCCATCCTTGACAATCACACAACCAATTGGAATTTCATCGTGTTCAAGAGCAATCTTAGCCTCTCTCAAAGCTTCCCTCATAAAGACTTCTTTTTCTTCAACTGTATAATTCATCAATTTCCCTTTTTCTACTTGTCAGTTTTATTATTATATCATGAATCCTAACACAAAAAAAGCCACCGAATGCGGTGACTTTATAGGGAGATTATTATGAAAAAGAAAAGTTTAGGATATTTGTTACAACAAGTTAGGAGGTCTTCTTGTAACTGTCTATAGTATACCCGACCTATCTTAAACAAATCTTAAAAATCTCTTACGACCAAACACTTTCTAAAATATTTGTTTGTTCACGACCAGGACCTACTGAGAAAGTAGAAATACGAACGCCAACCAATTCACTCACACGACGAACATAGTTACGCGCATTCTCAGGAAGATCTTCCAAATTACGAACTCCAGTAATATCTTCTGACCAACCTGGCAACTCTTCATAGATAGGCTTGCAACGTTTCAATTGCTCAAGACTAGCTGGATAGTAGTCAATACGTTGACCATCAAGATCATAGGCCACACAGATTTTCACTGTATCTAAACCACTCAAAACATCGATAGAGTTCAATGAAAGGTTAGTAATACCAGAAACGCGACGGCTATGGCGCATCACAACTGAATCAAACCATCCCACACGACGTGGACGACCAGTTGTTGTACCATATTCATGACCGACTTCACGGATACGTTCTCCCACTTCATCAAACAACTCAGTTGGGAAAGGACCGTCTCCAACACGACTCGTATAGGCTTTACATACACCAACAACCTTGTCAATCTTGCTTGGACCGACACCAGAACCAATTGTCACACCACCAGCTACAGGGTTTGATGACGTAACAAATGGATAGGTACCTTGGTCGATATCGAGCATAACTCCTTGTGCACCTTCAAAAAGCACACGTTTACCGTTATCAAGCGCATCATTCAAAATGACAGATGTGTCTGTCACATATTTCTTGATTTGTTGACCATATTCGTAATACTCTTCAAAAATATCATCGAAAGCAATAGCTTTACTGTCATACAATTTTTCAAAAAGACGATTCTTTTCAGCAAGGTTACGTTCTAAACGCTCACGGAAAATATCTTTATCCAAAAGATCTGCAATACGAATCCCAACACGAGCAGCCTTGTCCATATAAGCTGGACCAATTCCCTTGATTGTAGTCCCAATCTTATTGTCGCCCTTAGCTTCTTCTTGCAAACGGTCTAACTCGATATGATAAGGCAAAATAACATGCGCGCGATCAGAAATACGGAAGTTATCAGTTGTAACACCTTCCTCATGAAGATAACTCAACTCTTTCACAAGAGATTTAGGATTTACAACCATACCATTCCCAATAACAGAGATTTTTTCAGGGAAGAAAATTCCAGATGGAATCAAGTGTAACTTAAATTTCTTACCATCGATCACAATCGTGTGACCTGCATTATCACCACCTTGGTAACGTGCAATCACTTCTGCATTCGCTGAAAGGAAGTCTGTAATCTTCCCTTTACCTTCATCACCCCATTGGGTACCTACAACAACAACTGAAGTCATAATCTTGTCTGAGCCCTCAGGCTCTTCCTTTCTCACATACATGGCAGGAATCTCACCCGCAATTATATCTTACAATTTATTATAAGAAAAAATCGCCTTTTTATCAAGAAGAAACAATAGAAAGATTTGCTATTTCCAACTATTAAAAAATGTTTTAGAAAAAATTCCGGCTATTTATCATTATTTTCCCATAAAAAGTTAAATTTGTTCGGAAATTAACTCATACTGTCTCAACAAGCAACAAAACCTTGTTTCATTATCAATTTTTCAAGATACAAACGATAAGAAACACGATAATGGTAAACAATAAAATCCCTACGACACCCAATGCCATATCGAACTAAATAATAAATCAAAAATTTAAAATGAAAATGTTCCCAGTCAAAATTATCACCAAATACAGTACCATACTCTTCTTCAATATTTCTATAAAAATCCGCCATCTGCTCATAAATTTTTTGTAACATAATCAAATACTCCTTTTCTTTTTTATGAACTTATTCTAACAAAAAATTTTACACATTCACTATCAATTCCTGAATTGTTAAAATACCAATCTCAACAAGAGAAAAAATAGGAAAAGTTGACAGAATAGAATAAATACCTTACATCAAAAACAAACTATTAAATCCCTAAAAATAAAAAATTCCTATAAATGATTTACAAAATTATCCTTTAAATGATTTACAAAATTATCCTTATTACAAATCATCCTGTACGGTTACCATTGCATTGAATCTTTCTCAGTTTAAGCTATAAAGTGATTGAATAGAAATGAAGCACTTTTTAGGGTAGAAAAAAATTCCATAAGATTTATAATGAAAAGGTACCAAACCATCATTAGAAAGAATCATATGGAACAATTACACTTTATCACAAAATTACTAGAGCTTACAGACACTAATTTCTAAATTATGGATATCATCAATAGGGGGACACATAAGGAAATCATCGCTAAACTGGACTACGATGCTCCGTCTTGCCCTGAGTGTGGAAGTCAAATGAAGAAATATGACTTTCAAAAACATTCTAAGATTTCTTACCTCGAAACGACTGGTATGTCTACTAGAAATCTACTTAGAGAGCGTCGATTCAAGTGCTATCACTGTTCAAAAATGATGATGTCTGAAACTTCTATCGTCAAGAAAAATATCTCGCTTCATTAGGTGCGAGATAGATTATTAATTATATAACAAAAAAGAGGTCAAAACCTCCTTTAATTAACTACTCCGCCAGTAGGACTCGAACCTACGACATCATGATTAACAGTCATGCGCTACTACCAACTGA
The DNA here is from genome assembly GCF_013276795.1 of Streptococcus sp. 2342. Taxonomy (GTDB): domain Bacteria; phylum Bacillota; class Bacilli; order Lactobacillales; family Streptococcaceae; genus Streptococcus. The sequence continues at coordinate 4,903 of NZ_VMLR01000013.1, read as the reverse complement.
GCTATGGCGGAATAAAGCTAAGTGACTTCCATATCTCACAGGGGGCAACCCCCAACTACTTCCGGCGTTCTAGGGCTTAACTTCTGTGTTCGGCATGGGTACAGGTGTATCTCCTAGGCTATCGTCACTTAACTCTGAGTAATACCTACTCAAAATTGAATATCTATTCAAACCAAGAAAACCGTTCGCTTTCATATTCTCAGTTACTTTGGATAAGTCCTCGAGCTATTAGTATTAGTCCGCTACATGTGTCGCCACACTTCCACTTCTAACCTATCTACCTGATCATCTCTCAGGGCTCTTACTGATATAAAATCATGGGAAATCTCATCTTGAGGTGGGTTTCACACTTAGATGCTTTCAGCGTTTATCCCTTCCCTACATAGCTACCCAGCGATGCCTTTGGCAAGACAACTGGTACACCAGCGGTAAGTCCACTCTGGTCCTCTCGTACTAGGAGCAGATCCTCTCAAATTTCCTACGCCCGCGACGGATAGGGACCGAACTGTCTCACGACGTTCTGAACCCAGCTCGCGTGCCGCTTTAATGGGCGAACAGCCCAACCCTTGGGACCGACTACAGCCCCAGGATGCGACGAGCCGACATCGAGGTGCCAAACCTCCCCGTCGATGTGAACTCTTGGGGGAGATAAGCCTGTTATCCCCAGGGTAGCTTTTATCCGTTGAGCGATGGCCCTTCCATACGGAACCACCGGATCACTAAGCCCGACTTTCGTCCCTGCTCGAGTTGTAGCTCTCGCAGTCAAGCTCCCTTATACCTTTACACTCTGCGAATGATTTCCAACCATTCTGAGGGAACCTTTGGGCGCCTCCGTTACCTTTTAGGAGGCGACCGCCCCAGTCAAACTGCCCGTCAGACACTGTCTCCGATAGGGATCACCTATCTGGGTTAGAGTGGCCATAACACAAGGGTAGTATCCCAACAACGTCTCCTTCGAAACTGGCGTCCCGATCTCTTAGACTCCTACCTATCCTGTACATGTGGTACAGACACTCAATATCAAACTGCAGTAAAGCTCCATGGGGTCTTTCCGTCCTGTCGCGGGTAACCTGCATCTTCACAGGTACTAAAATTTCACCGAGTCTCTCGTTGAGACAGTGCCCAAATCATTACGCCTTTCGTGCGGGTCGGAACTTACCCGACAAGGAATTTCGCTACCTTAGGACCGTTATAGTTACGGCCGCCGTTTACTGGGGCTTCAATTCATACCTTCGCTTACGCTAAGCACTCCTCTTAACCTTCCAGCACCGGGCAGGCGTCACCCCCTATACATCATCTTACGATTTAGCAGAGAGCTGTGTTTTTGATAAACAGTTGCTTGGGCCTATTCACTGCGGCTGACTTAAAGTCAGCACCCCTTCTCCCGAAGTTACGGGGTCATTTTGCCGAGTTCCTTAACGAGAGTTCTCTCGCTCACCTGAGGCTACTCGCCTCGACTACCTGTGTCGGTTTGCGGTACGGGTAGAGTATGTTTAAACGCTAGAAGCTTTTCTTGGCAGTGTGACGTCACTAACTTCGCTACTAAACTTCGCTCCCCATCACAGCTCAATGTTATAGAACTAAGCATTTAACTCAATTCACACCTCACTGCTTAGACAGACTCTTCCAATCGTCTGCTTTAGTTAGCCTACTGCGTCCCTCCATCACTACATACTCTAGTACAGGAATATCAACCTGTTGTCCATCGGATACACCTTTCGGTCTCTCCTTAGGTCCCGACTAACCCAGGGCGGACGAGCCTTCCCCTGGAAACCTTAGTCTTACGGTGGACAGGATTCTCACCTGTCTTTCGCTACTCATACCGGCATTCTCACTTCTATGCGTTCCAGCGCTCCTCACGGTACACCTTCATCACACATAGAACGCTCTCCTACCATACCTATAAAGGTATCCACAGCTTCGGTAAATTGTTTTAGCCCCGGTACATTTTCGGCGCAGGGTCACTCGACTAGTGAGCTATTACGCACTCTTTGAATGAATAGCTGCTTCTAAGCTAACATCCTAGTTGTCTGTGCAACCCCACATCCTTTTCCACTTAACAATTATTTTGGGACCTTAGCTGGTGGTCTGGGCTGTTTCCCTTTCGACTACGGATCTTAGCACTCGCAGTCTGACTGCCGACCATAATTCATTGGCATTCGGAGTTTATCTGAGATTGGTAATCCGGGATGGACCCCTCACCCAAACAGTGCTCTACCTCCAAGAATCTCTAATGTCGACGCTAGCCCTAAAGCTATTTCGGAGAGAACCAGCTATCTCCAAGTTCGTTTGGAATTTCTCCGCTACCCACAAGTCATCCAAGCACTTTTCAACGTGCCCTGGTTCGGTCCTCCAGTGCGTCTTACCGCACCTTCAACCTGCTCATGGGTAGGTCACATGGTTTCGGGTCTACGTCATGATACTAATTCGCCCTGTTCAGACTCGGTTTCCCTACGGCTCCGTCTCTTCAACTTAACCTCGCATCATAACGTAACTCGCCGGTTCATTCTACAAAAGGCACGCTCTCACCCATTAACGGGCTCGAACTTGTTGTAGGCACACGGTTTCAGGTTCTATTTCACTCCCCTCCCGGGGTGCTTTTCACCTTTCCCTCACGGTACTGGTTCACTATCGGTCACTAGGGAGTATTTAGGGTTGGGAGATGGTCCTCCCAGATTCCGACGGAATTTCTCGTGTCCCGCCGTACTCAGGATACTGCTAGGTACAAAGACTATTTTAAATACGAGGCTATTACTCTCTTTGGCTGATCTTCCCAAATCATTCTTCTATAATCTTTGAGTCCACATTGCAGTCCTACAACCCCGAAGAGTAAACTCTTCGGTTTGCCCTCCTGCCGTTTCGCTCGCCGCTACTAAGGCAATCGCTTTTGCTTTCTCTTCCTGCAGCTACTTAGATGTTTCAGTTCACTGCGTCTTCCTCCTCACATCCTTAACAGATGCGGGTAACAGGTAGTACCTGTTGGGTTCCCCCATTCGGAAATCCCTGGATCATCGCTTACTTACAGCTACCCAAGGCATATCGTCGTTTGTCACGTCCTTCTTCGGCTCCTAGTGCCAAGGCATCCACCGTGCGCCCTTATTAACTTAACCTTATTTTTCTGACCTTTCAGTCATAAACTCTTATTAATACTACAGCGTTTTCGGTTTATTTTCTTGTTACTATTTGATATAGATATTCAATTTTCAATGTGCATTACTTGGTGATCTCTCACCAATGGAGCCTAGCGGGATCGAACCGCTGACCTCCTGCGTGCAAAGCAGGCGCTCTCCCAGCTGAGCTAAGGCCCCACAAGACCTCTCAAGACTAAACAAGACCAATGCGCAGTTCCTTATCCTTAGAAAGGAGGTGATCCAGCCGCACCTTCCGATACGGCTACCTTGTTACGACTTCACCCCAATCATCTATCCCACCTTAGGCGGCTGGCTCCTTACGGTTACCTCACCGACTTCGGGTGTTACAAACTCTCGTGGTGTGACGGGCGGTGTGTACAAGGCCCGGGAACGTATTCACCGCGGCGTGCTGATCCGCGATTACTAGCGATTCCGACTTCATGTAGGCGAGTTGCAGCCTACAATCCGAACTGAGACTGACTTTAAGAGATTAGCTTGCCGTCACCGGCTTGCGACTCGTTGTACCAGCCATTGTAGCACGTGTGTAGCCCAGGTCATAAGGGGCATGATGATTTGACGTCATCCCCACCTTCCTCCGGTTTATTACCGGCAGTCTCGCTAGAGTGCCCAACTAAATGATGGCAACTAACAATAGGGGTTGCGCTCGTTGCGGGACTTAACCCAACATCTCACGACACGAGCTGACGACAACCATGCACCACCTGTCACCTCTGTCCCGAAGGAAAACTCTATCTCTAGAGCGGTCAGAGGGATGTCAAGACCTGGTAAGGTTCTTCGCGTTGCTTCGAATTAAACCACATGCTCCACCGCTTGTGCGGGCCCCCGTCAATTCCTTTGAGTTTCAACCTTGCGGTCGTACTCCCCAGGCGGAGTGCTTAATGCGTTAGCTACGGCACTAAACCCCGGAAAGGGTCTAACACCTAGCACTCATCGTTTACGGCGTGGACTACCAGGGTATCTAATCCTGTTTGCTCCCCACGCTTTCGAGCCTCAGCGTCAGTTACAAGCCAGAGAGCCGCTTTCGCCACCGGTGTTCCTCCATATATCTACGCATTTCACCGCTACACATGGAATTCCACTCTCCCCTCTTGCACTCAAGTTAAACAGTTTCCAAAGCGTACTATGGTTAAGCCACAGCCTTTAACTTCAGACTTATCTAACCGCCTGCGCTCGCTTTACGCCCAATAAATCCGGACAACGCTCGGGACCTACGTATTACCGCGGCTGCTGGCACGTAGTTAGCCGTCCCTTTCTGGTAAGATACCGTCACAGTGTGAACTTTCCACTCTCACACTCGTTCTTCTCTTACAACAGAGCTTTACGATCCGAAAACCTTCTTCACTCACGCGGCGTTGCTCGGTCAGACTTCCGTCCATTGCCGAAGATTCCCTACTGCTGCCTCCCGTAGGAGTCTGGGCCGTGTCTCAGTCCCAGTGTGGCCGATCACCCTCTCAGGTCGGCTATGTATCGTCGCCTTGGTGAGCCGTTACCCCACCAACTAGCTAATACAACGCAGGTCCATCTGGTAGTGATGCAATTGCACCTTTTAAGCAAATGTCATGCAACATCTACTATTATGCGGTATTAGCTATCGTTTCCAATAGTTATCCCCCGCTACCAGGCAGGTTACCTACGCGTTACTCACCCGTTCGCAACTCATCCAGAGAAGCAAGCTTCTCCTTCAGCGTTCTACTTGCATGTATTAGGCACGCCGCCAGCGTTCGTCCTGAGCCAGGATCAAACTCTCATTA
>NZ_VMLR01000012.1 GCF_013276795.1 Streptococcus sp. 2342 | reverse complement strand
GCAGAAGACGTCTGTCAGTCTTCTACATTACTCCAACATAAGTTCTAAAAACTAATCTTTAACCGCATTCAAACGTCTCACACTAACTTCCACCATAGCGGAACTTAATCTGAAACGCTTTCAGATAAGGGGATTTTGTGCGCTCTTTTTTTCGATTCATTTTGGTTACAAAAGCAATAAAATCAAGCATGATTAAAACCAGTGGAACTTACCCTGACACGGATTTCCACTGGTTTTTACGATTTTTATCAGACTAACTTCCACTTGGATTAACGGTGGAAGTTAGTTTGGGAATTCACCAGTTTCTTTTTTAAACTGTAAATCAAGGAAATCCCTTACTATTCATATCGTAGCGATTCTACAGGATCCATTTTACTAATTTTACGTGCTGGGAAGTAAGCTGATACATAACCAAGTAGTAGAGCGAAAGCTAGAGTTCCTAAAACAGATAACAAATTTAATTCAAAAACCTTAGTGATGGATGGGTAAAAGTGACTTACAATCGCATTCGCCAAACTTCCCACCCCTTGTGCAACCGAAAATGCCAGCAGCAAGGCGATACCTACAATCCAGATAGCCTCGTAAATAAAAATTCCTTTGACATCACGATTTTGATAACCAACTGCCTTCATGACACCTATTTCCTTAGAACGTTGCATGATATTGATGTAAATGATGATACCAATCATGACTGCCGCTACCACAATAGCTTGTGATGAAAGCACAATCAACAATCCCTGAATGACACGAATAAAAGTAATCACAATATCAAGAACCTTCTGTTGGGAAAGAACAGTATACTTCTTGTTTTTCTGCAATTCTTCTGTTATCGCTTTTGTTTGTGATGGATCTTTGAGTTCCAAGATAAAATAAGATACAGCTTTTGTAAATCCAGCCTCCTTCAAAATCGTTTCCATTTGATGAGACGGCATGAAACTGTTACTGTCCTCCAGGTCATCTTCATCATTGATTACACGTACAATCTTTGTTTGAAATTGAGCAGTCTTGCTAGCTTCAGCATCATTTTCTACAATGCTGGCTGAGACTGATTTGCCAATAATATCACTAGCTGTCAGATTTTTTCCTGTCTGTTCATTCCAATTTTTTAGTAAACTGCTTGGAATCGTCAATCCCTGTTCATTTGCATCAGTATAGAGGGAACCAGCCAATACTTTGTCCGCCTCATTACTACTAACAGAGATACTTGTATCCTCATAGAGACTCACCACTTGAGCATAAGAAGGCATCGTTTGACTCAGATCCATTTCTTGACCATCTATAGTCATATTTGACATGATCATCCCAAAAGGACTCTCCAAATATTTAATAGTTTCTTTGCCAACTGTATCCGTGATATAGTTCTTATCATCTTGGTTCAAAAAGCCTCGTCCAACATTTTTTGTGTTTAAAGCAATCTGAACTTGAGAAGGGATTTGACCTCCATTCGTATTTTCATCAATCATCGAAATCAAAGCATTTCCCAAGCCGAAAGAAATTAAGACTCCTACAAAACCGATTGAGGTTGCTAGCGCAATCAATAGGTTACGCCACTTTCTTTCCATAAAGTTATTTAAAGAAAGTTTGAATTTGTTTTTCAATGATAATCCTTTATTTTTTGACTTCTTCAACGACTTCACCATCCTTCATTTTGATAATCACATCTGCATATTCGGCAACCTCTGGATTATGGGTTACGATCAATACTGTTTTCCCTGTTTGGGCTAAATTTTTAAATACTTCCAATACCATTTCTTGGGATTGAGAATCCAGCGAACCCGTTGGCTCATCTGCTACAATCATATCAGGCTGATTCACCAAAGCACGCGCGATTGCTACACGTTGCTTTTGCCCGCCAGAAAGCTGTTTAACATTTTTAGCCATAAAAGGCTCCATGCCCAAGTTACTTAATTGCTCCTTTGCAACCATTGTCATCTCCCTGTCAGATAAATCTTTGACATAGAGAGGTAGCTTGACATTGTCCAAAACAGACTGATGAGGAATGAGGTTAAAGTTTTGAAACACAAATCCAATCTTATCTTTACGAAATTGAGTTAGTTCAATCTCTGATAAGTCACGGAGGGATTCCCCTTTAAACTCTAAATCTCCTTCATATTGTCTATCTAAACCGCTGATGATATTGAGTAGACTGGTTTTGCCACAGCCTGATGGACCGTAAATCGCTGTAATTTTACCTTTTGCAATCTGCAGGTTAACATTTCTTAGAGCCTGCTCTTGATGTTTACCGTCCAAAGTGTAAAACTTTGAAATATTTTTAATGGATAAAATGGACATGATTATCTCCTTTAATTACTTTTGACAACATATGTCGATATAAACTACAATAAATAATACTGATATAAACTATATTTAACAATATCAAGCCCCATAAACCAAATAGTTTAATTTGATTGAATAATAAGCAAACCATAACTGGTACGAAGCGAATAATGTACAACGTTATCCTTGTATTTATAGGAATTGAAAAAGCATCTAATTCTTTCGCATTCTTGAAATGATACTTTCTAAATATAATTATCTCTAACATTTGTATCCCTTGGCATAAAAAATATGCTAGAGAAACTCCGAAAAGAAATAGGGAAATATCTATAAAACCGTACCCCAGATAATTTAAAAAGAAATATAGCGAGATCGACGGAACTAAAATACTAATAAAATTTAAAGACCAAATTCTTTTTTTTATAAACTTATTAAGATTAACCCCCACAGCCTTCAGATAAGGGAAGTCCTTATTTAAAGTAAGAAAATAAAAATTTATCCCTTTATTGCTAAAAAATACTGTCCCTGAAAATAAAGCTGTGTTCAATATCATCGCTTTATTCGAGATATCAATTCCTAAAAAATCTGGTAAAACCAACCACATGAACATAAACATAAAAGTTGAAAATACAGGTATAGTCATCGCTTTAAACACCGTCAAACCATCAACGACAGATAATAAATAGGTCATACTAAACGATTTTTTAAACCTTGTCCTAACATACCTGATTTTCGATATAAAAAATATACTATTAAGTAAAAAAACAAGTAGGCACGCAAATATTCCTAAAGAAATATCATAGAAAAAAATAACTACTAAGATTGGAGAAACTAGAATTAAATTCTTTAAAAATACTATATTCCAAAATTCTCTCCCTGTGACATTGAAAAATATCTTCATTGTACTCTCTGTTTTAGTTTTTAAAACATAAATATTTTCATAAATTATTCCTAATAACAAAATTGCAGGAACAAGTATTTTTACTAATTCAAAGTATGATAGGATACCCAAAATTTGATTTTCACTTAATAGCTTATAAACTTCTTGTTTAGCAAAACAAAATATAAAAATCAAACTAACAGATGAAAGAAAATATTTGTAAGTCGATTGAAGCAACGATAATTCCTTGACATTATTCGAATCATTCCAGTATCCCTGTCGAGATAGGAATAATAGAGTAATAGAGTAATAAAACTTTTCCATATAACTTTCCTCTACAAAGAAATAATCTGATCAACTGTCGGTAAAATTTCTTGCCTCTCGTGACTTACAATAATGAAGTGTTTGCCTAGATTTATCTTTTGCTCCATCAATTGAAGCAGATTTTCAACCGAAATTTGATCTAAACCTGATAAAGGTTCATCCATAACATACAAGTCCGAATCCAATAAAAACGCTGCTATAAGCATTACTTTTTTCTTTTCTCCTAATGACAATGATTGAATTGTTTGTGTCATTAATTTCTCATTCAAATAAAATTGTTCTCGTAATTCTCTTAACCGTTCTTCGAACAAATTTGTTTCAATAAAAAATTGTTTCTGTAAAAATCCGAATAATAAATTAGGAGATAAACCAATGAAATAGTTGTCCGAAGAATCTGGAACATAGCTAACTTTTTCTTCAGAAATCAATGAGCCAGAATATGGTTGAACAATTCCTAGTAATACTTTCAATAATGTTGACTTTCCTGAGCCATTTTTTCCAGTAATCAGTGTAAGACCTGAATTTGAAGTATCAAAAGAAATATTGTTAAACAGTATCCGACTATTTATCCTATACGAAATGTTCTCTACTTTCATTTTTTCTCCTTTTATATTATAATTAAAATAGTTGATAGTTATGTCTATAATCTTTTTGAGAATGCCCATTTTCAAACTGAGACATAACTATCAATTATTTTTTTATATTAATTTCTAATTTTACTAATATTTTATGTAAAAATCAACTCTGTTCTATTAATTTCTAAACTAGAACCACTGTTTAACCCAGCCCCAAATTGCTGTTAAAATCCAGTCAATAATAATCCATCTGATAATTCTCCATACGAAACTCCACATAATAATTCCTCCTATTTACTAAACCATTGTTTAACCCAGCCCCAGATAGCTTCCCATAGCAAACTAATCAGAATCCATTTTACAATTTTCCATACCCAACGCCACATATTTTATTTCTCCTTTTTAAATTTCTATTTTAATTTTCTAAAAAAATCAAAATCTCTAAATGTCCTGTTATTCTCCAACGTCATATCAAGTCCCTCATTTACTTCTCGTACAATAATAAGTGCATTTTTTTCTATTCCAATTATGGGATAGATTTTTAATCTTTTAGACTTTATTGTGATCAAATCCAATAAATAGCCGTTAACTCTTATTTCTACTTGAATAAGATTTGATAGTGTTTGTCGAATGAGCAGTACATCTCCTACTTCTGACATACCAGTCAATAAAACATTGTTTATTCTTTCAAATTCTAGCATGTCATTCCTCTAAACTCAAGTCCACCACCCACCCGTGATAAATAGAAAAATCATTATTTTAATCATAGTAAATTCCTTTCTCTTTATTATGAATCCATTGTAACAAAAAAGCGACATTTCCCCAATGACAGAAATGTCACTCCTATAAATCATTTAATAATACCTTTCTAAGTCTTCGCTCCATTCCTTATCTAAACTAACGAGTAACTTCTCATTACCAAACATCCTCGCCATCATTTTTGCTTCTTCATACTTTTGTTTGGCTGTATCATAATCGGTCTGAATATAATATTTCCACTCCACCATCAAGACAATCGGTTGCTTTTGGAAATCTCGTGTTTTTTGTCCTATTTTATTTAAGGTCTCGACTGCCCTCTTAAAATAATGAAACAGCCCCATAATTTCTATACAAGCTAAAGAAGCTAACAAGGAATCTCTAAGTAAGTCCAAACAATCGAACTCTATCTTATCAACCTGAGAACTTAGTTTGTCATGAAAACAAAGAATGGTTTCATGCTCAGATTCTTTTATCTCACCCACATTTAAACCATCCATTAACTGACAGTTGAAATACAGTCTCAGTTTCAACAAGTCCTCGGCTTTATATACATCTCTGGATAGTAAATCTTGAAGACCGTCTTCAATCACACCACTTCCGTATAAGGAATTACTAGTCGCTCTCACTGCATCTATAGCTTGAAGACAATCCACTAGCACTTTCTCATCACGGGGCAGGTCATCATAAAAACACTCAAAAATCTCATCAAAATATTCTTCCTTTTGTTCCTGCAACTCCTCGTCTCCATAGTCAGGATGATGTAAAAGAAAGTACTTTAATTCTTGGTAACGCTTGGGTAATTCCTTATAATCTGGCATCAAGACGTAGGACGGAATTTCTAATCGTTCTGCAATATATTCTAGTGTTTTTATCGTCGGGCGAAATTCTCCTTTTTCAATCCGCACCAACTGACGCACTGATAATTCAGACTCATCCCCGCAAAAAACTGGACGACTAAGTCCTTTCTCCTCTCTTAAAAGTCGCACTTTATCCCCTAACTCATTTATCTTGTTCATTTGCCCCTCGCATGATTATTAAAGATTTGATTTTCAAATAAATATATGCGATGATTATACCATTTTTCAAATAGAATTACAAAAAAAGAGACAGGATTTCTCCTGCCTCTAGGCTGATAACAATTATTTACGGCGTCCTGGTCTTTCTTTGTAGCCATAGTAAGAATCTTCGATGATTTCTTGCATATGGTCAACCATTGGAAGACGTGGGTTAGCTGGTGAACATTGGTCTTCATAAGCAAGGAAGGCTAATTCACGAGAATGTTCTTTCCATTCTTTTTCATCAATTCCTTGTGCTTTGAAGTTCATTTGGATACCTACGCGCTCACCAAGTTCGTAGACAGCTTTTGCGTAAGATTCAACCCCTTCTTCTGGTGTAGAAGCTGGAAGGCCAAGCATACGTGCGATATCTTGATATTTTTCATCTGCACGGTAGTAGTTATACTTAGGCCATGTTGCTGTCTTAGCTGGACGTGTACCGTTGTAGCGAATGACATATGGAAGCAAGATAGCATTCGTACGACCGTGGATTGTGTGGAATTGCGCACCAATCTTATGGGCCATTGAGTGAGAAATACCTAGGAAGGCATTAGCAAAGGCCATACCAGCGATTGTTGAAGCGTTATGCATTTTCTCACGTGAGTGGAAGTCTGCATTCTTAACTGAGCTTTCAAGGTTTTCGAATACAAGCTTGATGGCTTGAAGTGCAAGTCCATCAGTGTAGTCGCTAGCCATTTGTGATACGTAAGCTTCAGTCGCGTGGGTCAATACGTCCATACCAGTGTCCGCAGCAACAAATCCAGGAACTGTCAATACCAAGGCAGGGTCTACGATTGCCACAGTTGGTGTCAATGAGTAGTCAGCGATTGGGTATTTACGGTTGTTTGCTTTATCAGAGATAACGGCAAATGGTGTTACTTCAGATCCTGTACCAGATGTAGTTGGAATCGCGATGAATTTAGTTTTCTTACCAAGCAATGGGAATTTGAAGGCACGTTTACGGATATCCATGAATTTTTGAACAAGGTCACGGAAGTCCACTTCTGGTTGTTCGTAGAAGAGCCACATTACTTTAGCAGCATCCATTGGAGATCCACCACCGAGAGCGATGATTGTATCTGGTTTGAAGGCACGCATAATCTCAGTACCACGGTTTACAGTTGTGATATCTGGATCTGGTTCTACATCAGCAAAGATTTGGTAAACAACCTTATTGCGACGAAGGTCAAGTTGCTCGATGATACGATCAAGGAAACCAAGCTCTACCATGGCATGGTCAGTAACGATCATGACACGTTCAACGTCACGACATTTTTGAAGGTATTGAATTGAATCACGTTCAAAGTATGTTTTTGAAGGAAGTTTCATCCATTGCATGTTATTTCTCCGTCTTCCGACTTTTTTGATATTCAAGAGGTTAATGGCACTAACGTTATCCCCAACTGAGTTGCGTCCGTAAGAACCACATCCAAGTGTCAATGATGGCAAGAAGGCATTGTAAACGTCCCCGATACCACCGAAAGTAGAAGGTGAGTTACAGATAACACGAATAGCTTTAACAGCTTTACCAAATTCTTTAGTTAATTCTTCATCAGCTGTGTGGATGGCTGCTGAGTGCCCAAGACCGTTAAATTCAACCATTTGACGAGCCTTAGTAATACCATCTTCACGGCTTTCAGATTTCAAAACTGCGATAACTGGTGACAATTTTTCACGAGTCAATGGCTCATTTTCACCAACTTCTTTACATTCAGCAGCAAGAATGTTTGTTCCTTCTGGAACTGTAAATCCTGCTTGTTCTGCAATCCAAGTTGCTGGTTTACCAACGATGTCAGCGTTCAATTTTGCACCAGCACAGTTTTTGCTGTTTGCTTTGACGCCGAAGCAGAACTCTTCAAGAAGAGCTTTTTCTTTTTTGTTTACAAAGTAAGTGTGGTAAGATTTGAACTCTGCTACAAATTCATCGTAAATTTCTTTATCAATGATAACCGCTTGTTCAGATGCACAGACCATACCGTTATCAAATGATTTAGACATGACGATATCGTGTGCAGCTTGGCGGATGTTAGCTGATTTTTCAACATAAGCTGGAACGTTTCCGGCACCTACCCCAAGAGCTGGTTTACCACATGAGTACGCAGCCTTTACCATGGCGTTACCACCTGTTGCAAGGATTGTCGCAACACCTTCGTGGTTCATAAGGGCACTAGTTGCTTCCATAGATGGTTGAGTAATCCATTGCACACAGTTTTCAGGAGCCCCAGCTGCGATAGCTGCATCACGAACGATTTGAGCTGCGTGAGCTGATGACTCTTGAGCTGATGGGTGGAAGGCAAAGACGATTGGGTTACGTGTCTTCAATGAAATCAATGATTTGAAGATTGCTGTTGATGTTGGGTTTGTTGTTGGAGTGATACCACAGACAACACCGACCGGTTCAGCAATAAGAGTCAAACCTGTTACATCGTCTTCTTCAATAACACCAACTGTTTTAGTGTGGCGCATGTTGTTCACTACGTGTTCACAAGCAAACAAGTTCTTAGTTGCTTTATCTTCAAATACACCACGTCCTGTTTCTTCAAAGGCATGTAAAGCCAATTCTCCGTGGGCATCCAAAGCTGCTACTGATGCTTTGGCAACGATGTAGTCAACCTGCTCTTGATCCAACTTACGCATTTCTTCAAGAGCAACTAAAGCTTTTTGCACCAAGCCATCGACATGCTTTTCAGCAGCGAGTTTCTTTTCCTCTGGTGTCACAGTTTTTTTATCAGCCATATTTTCCTCCATAGCTTTCAAGGATTTAATCCTTTGTTAATTTTTTCACAAGTTTATTATAACGCATTATTTCAACTTTGTAAACAGTTTCATAAACATTTCACAAAGAATTTTTAGTTCCTTGTGAAATGTTTGTCATTTTCTTTTCTTAGCAAGCTTTTTCTTTAAAGTTTGTGAAATTTATTTCAAATGTTTTTTTATTTCACAAACTTGCTTGGAAGAGGAACTTGGAAAGATAGGGATTTACAGGTAAGCGCTTACTTAAACATTCTAACAATACCTCCTTTGATAAGGAGGCTTTATTTTTGTTGAAAAACGCCTTGTTTAAAAGTCCCTTCATAAACGACTTCTTGTTCTGTTGTTAGTTTTCCTTTTCCTTCAGCCTGACCATTTACAAAATCACCTTCGTAGGTCCAGCCTTCTTTAGATTGAAAGGTACCTTTTCCGTTGAAGGCTCCATTGTTGAAACCACCTGTATATTGGTCTCCATTTTGGAAGGTAATGGTACCTTGCCCATTCATTTTACCACGGACAAGACTGCCATCATAAACAATCGTTCCATTATCGAGTTTTAGAACACCTTTTCCGGGAATATTTAGAAAAAAGACGAGTACAGCACAAAAAACAATGGCAACTACTGCTAAAAGCTCGAGACGTGGACGAGTCAGATACACTCGATACTTTTCGTAAAAATTCTTAAGATTTTCCATCTTCACTCTCCTTTTCTAAACGTTCTAGCCAAACTTGACAGCCCTCTTGAACACGTCGATAGGTTTCCTCAAAATCTCCTGTATACCAAGGATCTGGAACACTTTCAGATGCAAATGAGTAAATCTTATCTTGACAGTCTACTGGACACATCTGACGTAAGTCAGAAACATTTGAAGCGTCCATTCCGATAATATAATCAAAGGCTTCAAAATCTTCCTTACTAATCTGAAGCGATGTTTTGGCTTTGTCGTAAGGAATCTGATACTGTTGAAAAATCCCTTGAGTTCCCTTATGAATCGGATTGCCGTGTTCCCAAGAAGAAGTTGCTCGACTTTGGATTTCGTAGTTATCTGTCATTGATTTCATAACAAACTCGGCCATAGGACTACGGCAAATATTTCCCAGACAGACAAAGACTAATTTTTTCATCCCATTTCCTTTCTTTTATAGAAAAACGGGAGTTCGTAATCCCGTCTTATTTTTCAATTGCGCCTTCTAGTGAAGCTGTGTCTTTCAGCGGTAATACGGTCTTGATAGCAGCTAGTTCAAAAGTCAAGTAAACTCCATCTACGTCAAGAACAATTGTTCCCTTCTCCGTATCTACTTCATCGACTGTTCCGTAAAGTCCACCGATTGTAATCACTTCATAGCCTTTTTGTAGTTTATTCAAGCTTTCCATACGTTTTTGTGCTTGTTTCTTTTGAGAACGTTGCGTAAAGAACATCAAGCCCACCATAAGGGCTAGCATGATTAAAAATGTATAATTTGGATTCATTGTCTTCTCCTTTGTCTTTTACATAGGACTACTATATCAAATTTCAGCTACTTTTACAAGATTGTACCTTGCTTTTCTAGTAATAAAAACCAGAGCATGCGCCCTGATTTTTAGGATTATTTCAAGTTTTGAACGACTTTTACAAGATTTTCTACAGTAAAGCCATATTCTGCCAATACTTTTGGTGCTGGGGCAGAGGCTCCGAAGGTATCAATACCGAGAACGGCACCATCGAGACCAACATATTTGTACCAGTTTTGACTTGCACCCATTTCGACTGCAACACGACGGCGGACTGCATTTGGAAGAATCTCTTCCTTGTAAGCTGCATCTTGTTTATCAAAGACATCTGTAGATGGCATGCTGACTACGCGGACTTTTGCGCCTTGACTAGCCAATTCTTTGGCAGCTGAGACAGCAAGATTGACCTCTGAACCTGTCGCAATCAAGATGGTATCAAAGTCTGCTGCATTTTCATAGACAACATAGGCACCTTTAGCAACCTTGTCGAAGTCTGTTCCATCTTCAACAGTCAAGTTTTGACGTGTCAAGACAAGGGCAGTTGGTGTTTTCTCACTTGTCACTGCAAGGTACCAAGCTGCTTGAGTTTCACGCGCATCTGCTGGACGGAAAACATTTAGATTTGGCATGGCACGAAGACCTGCTAAATGCTCAACTGGTTCGTGAGTCGGACCATCTTCCCCAACTGCGATTGAATCATGGGTAAAGACATAAGTCACAGGAAGACCTTGCAAGGCTGACAAGCGGACAGCTGCCTTCACATAGTCAGAGAAGACGAAGAAAGTTCCACCGTATACACGAAGTCCACCGTGAAGGGCCATCCCGTTCAAGATAGTTCCCATTGCAAATTCACGAACACCAAACTGAATGTTACGGTTCAAGCGATTGGCATCGTCTTGAAGTCCGTCAGTCTTGATATAAGTCATGTTTGAGTGAGCTAGGTCAGCTGATCCACCCAAGAAAGTTGGCAATTTAGCAGCTACAACGTTCAAAGCATCCTGACTCGAGTTACGAGTTGCTTGAGAAAAACCATTTTCTAAGACTGGGAAGTCTGCTGGAGTCACGTCGACTGGATCACGTCCGTCGATGATGGCTTCTACTTCTGCAGCCAATTCTGGATGAGCTTCTTTATAATCTGCAACTAATTTTGTCCAAGCTTCATAAGCTGATGCGCCACGGTCTACAACATGTTCTTTGAAATCAGCATAAACTTGTTCTGGGATTTCAAACGGCTCGTAGTCCCAACCAAGTGCTTGGCGAGTTGCTGCAGTTTCATCTGCTCCAAGAGGAGCACCGTGTACAGCATTCGTTCCTTGTTTGTTTGGAGAACCATATCCAATAACCGTCTTCACTTCAATCAAAGATGGTTTGCCTGAAGCTTTAGCTGCTTCGATAGCAGCATGGATTGCTTCCAAGTCTGTTCCATCTTCTACCAAGGCAGTATGCCAACCGTAGGCATTGTAACGGTCACGAACACTTTCTGTGAAGGAATCTTTTGTCTCACCATCCAAGTTGATGTCATTTGAATCATAAAGAACAACCAACTTATCCAGTTTTTGCAAACCTGCGTATGAAGCTGCCTCGCTTGAGACACCTTCCATCAAATCTCCGTCCCCACAGATAACGTAAGTATAGTGGTCAAAGATATTGTAGCCTTCGCGGTTATACTTAGCTGCCAAGAAACGTTCTGCTTGGGCAAAACCAGTGGCAGTTGAAATCCCTTGACCTAGAGGACCTGTCGTAGCATCAATCCCTGCCGTATGGCCAAATTCTGGGTGACCTGGTGTTTTTGAACCCCATTGACGGAAGCTCTTGATCTCATCCATACTAACATCTTCAAAACCAGAAAGGTGAAGAAGGGCATAAAGGAGCATTGAACCATGACCAGCTGAAAGAATAAAGCGGTCGCGGTTAATCCAGTTTGGTTGTGCTGGATTGATACGAAGTTGTTTTGTAAAGAGGCTGTAAGCCATCGGAGCTGCTCCCATAACCACACCTGGGTGACCTGAGTTGGCTTTGTTGATAGCGTCAATACCTAGGAAACGAATTGCATTAACAGATAGATTTGACATAGAATTTCCTTTCTATTTGAGGTGATTATTGAATCACACATTCTATTTTACTATTATATGAAAAAATACATAGAATAGCAATTAAACAATTCGACGTAAATAAGTATTCTATTTGCTACCCTCTGGTCGCCTGATAGTAGGGAAGTAAGCGCTCATAAGCTTCATCTAATTTTTCTAAAATCACTTCCAATGATTGATTTTCAATAAAAGAAACATCTGCCTTAACTAGCACTTTTCGGACTTCCTGATTGGATAGTTTATTTCTTAAAATTTGACGATTTTCTTCGTTCGCCTCCCACCGTTGACTTTGACCATCAGAGTAGACTAGATAATAAATCCCTTCAACGGTTGGAATTTCTAAAACCTTGGCTTGCTTGCCTAGAGTTTGCTCATCTTTCTTGCGCTCGATGAAACTGACTTCTAGTGAGACTCCAAAATCAGAAGAACTTCCATATAAACGTAAGGCTATCATAGGTTCTGCCACTTGTCCGTCTCTCTGTAGATAAACCCAAAAATGTGGTCGCAAACGCTGCGCTTGGTTCATCCACTGGCTAGTCTGTTGAAGTTGCCATTCTGGATGGCTTGCTTGAAAGGCTTTAGCCAGTTCTGTAAAAGCCTTTCGAGCCTCTTGGCCTTTGTGGCGCAATTCCAGCATTTTCTCTCGCTCTGCTCCTGCTTTATCAGGATTACGGTACTGGATCCCTGCAAAGTCTAAATAATCTCTTAACTTATTCAACATCTGTTTCATCTCCTCTAGCTAGCAAAAAATCAGGATAAACCTGATTCTACTTATTCTGTATCTACAACGACATAGCGATTTGGCTCGTCACCCTCAGAGTAACTAGTCACGCCATCCATACGTGAAATAATACGATGAATAATCTTGCGTTCACTATTTGACATAGGATCTGTTTGATGACTACGTCCTTCTTCTAAAACACGAGTCGCCAATTTTTGCGCATAGGTCTGCAAGACTTCTGCACGGTGTTCAACATAATCATTGACATTGATTGTAATGTAGAAGGTTCTTGAATAGCGGTTATAAAGATAATTTTGAGCCAATAGTTGCAAGGCTTTCAAGACTTTACCGTGGTAGCCGATAATACGACCTGGTTCGTTAGTGTCAATTTGCAAATTGATACTACGACGGTTATAATCATTTGAAAGCGTGGCTTCAACATCCATGTCATCCACAATCGCTTGAACATAGGCAGTCACATCCGTAGCCACCTGGGCAATATCAAAGCTCGGCTCAACTTTCAAGCCCATCTCTGTCAAGTCTTGATTTTCAGTTTGGTCTTGCTCAGTTTCAAGGTCATCAGCGCCCGCTTCTTCCCTCATCGCTTCCTCGATTTGAAGTTCATTTAAAATCTCAATGTGACCAGTTTCTTCTAAGATAGTGCTGGCATGTCTTTCATGTTTTAAGATTTCAGCCTTGACTTCATCAGAAATACCTTGGCCTTCCTCTTCAATCTTTTTAATTGCTTCTACAACATGACCCAAATCAACAGTTGCTTCACTGACTGTTTTAACAGGCTCATTCAAATCATTAATTTGCTTTGGAACTCCCTTTACAGCTTGTTGGTTTGCTTTTACAACTGTCGTTTCACTAATAGCATCGATATCCACTTGGGCTGGTTTTTTACCAAATAAACCAAGAAATCCTTTTTTCTCGCGAGAAATGACTTTGATATGAGCCTTCATTCTTGGAATATCTAATTCTTTCAATCCTTTCTGGATTGCTTCTTCAACAGTTGAACCTGTAAATACTACCATTACCAGATTCCTCCTTATTATTTCGTTTTCTGAGCCTTTTTCTTGGCTTTTCTTTTTCTATTTTCCAAATCTTTCTGTGCCTGAACTACCGCCTCTCGCTCTGCGATAATCTTGAATGGATTATTCAAGAAATAGGTTTGCAAGACTTGATAAGCATTAGACACTGTCCAGTATAGGGCGACTCCACCTGGCGCATAAACTGCAAAGATAAAAATCAAGACCGGAATACCGTACATCATCGCAGTCGTAGCTCCATTACGCTCAGACAAGGCTTTGTTGGACAGCCAAGTACTTAAAAAGGTGAATACTGCTGCTAAAATCGGAAGAACAAGGGTTGTATCCACACCACCAAGGTTAATCCATAAGAAATGACCTGTCTTTAAAAAGTCAACTCTTGATAGAGCTTGGAACAAGGCCAAGATAACCGGCATCTGAATCAAAATCGGCCAAAGAGAATCTGACTGTCTGACACCCATTTCTTTAAAGACTTTACGCATTTCTTGCTCTAGCTTGGTTCTGCTTTCCATATCTCGGCCTGGATATTGTTCTCGCAGCGCCTTAATGCGTGGTTGAGCTTCCTGCATTTTTCTAGAAGCCACCATTTGCACTTGAAAGACTGGCAAGAGCACCGTACGAATCAAGACCGTAAAGAGAATAATCCCCACTCCGATACTGATATCAAACGATAAAAAGCGAATGATTTCCGCAAAGAAGTAAACAAATTTACTCCAAAAATCAGCCGATTCGGCTGTAATATCGCTAGTTGTCCCATTTGTTGCACAGGCTGTCATGATAAATAGGGACAGACCTAACAAACTAGTCAGCTGTAGTTTCTTTTTCACTCCCATTTCCTTCCTGGTAAATCTTTGATAACTTTAATACGTGGAGTAGATTTTTCTCCATCTCTGCGTATTCCAAGGTTTCAACCCCTTTTCGAGCAATGACAACAAAGTCTACATCTTCTACCAGACTCCCTTTTGCATTCTGGATAATATGTCTAATTCGTCGCTTGATTTGATTTCTAGTGACGGCATTCCCCAGTTTTTTGCTAACTGATAGACCTACTCGAAAATGGTTTTTCTGGTTTTCTAATTGGTAGACAACAAATTTGCGATTGGCAAAACTTGTCCCTTCCTTGAAAATTGCCTTAAAATCTTTCTCTCTTTTTACACGAAAGTTTTTCTTCAAAACTCAACTCCATCTATTAAATTACTACTATTATACCATATTTTTCAAAAAAGCCAATCATAGCAAGGTTTTGGACAATTTCATCAGAAAAAGAAGCTGGAAAAATCTCTTTCCCAACTTCTTGTACGGAATATTTTTACTAGTTTTGCTTATTTTTTCAAGCGTTCAACGTCACGGGCAATGACCAATTCTTCATCAGTTGGAATAACCAAAACACGGATCTTCGCTGCCTCTGTTGAGATGTCTCCTGTCACACCAAAGACGTTCTTTTCTGGATCAACATCACAGCCAAACCAAGAGATACCTGAGATAACATCTTCACGTACATCGGTTGCATTTTCACCAACACCTGCTGTGAAAACAATGGCATCTGCTCCGTTTAGTACTGCAAGGTACTGACCGATATGTTTTTGGATACGATCAATATAGATTTCATAGGCCAAGGTAGCATCATGATCTCCTGCTTCTTTCGCAGCAATCACATCACGCATATCACTAGATTTACCTGAGACACCCATAAGCCCTGATTCACGATTAAGGACGCGACTAATGTCTTCAGGCGTGTTAAAGTCCTCTGTATATTGCATTAAATAAGGAATAATAGCTGGGTCAATATCTCCTGTACGTGTTCCCATCATCACACCACCAAGTGGAGTGAATCCCATTGAAGTATCGACAGATTGACCACCCTTAACAGCTGTAATAGAAGCACCATTACCGATGTGGCAAGTAATCAATTTCAAGTCTTCTAATGGACGGCCCAAGAGTTTTGCAGCTTCTCCTGCTACAAACTGGTGACTTGTACCGTGGGCACCATATTTACGAACCTTGTTTTCTGTGTAATATTTTGTTGGTAGAGGGTAGCGATAAGCTTTCTCTGGCATACTTGTGTGGAATGAAGTATCAAAAACAACTACACTGGTAATGTCTGGCAACAATTCCTTGAAGGCACGAACACCTGCTGCATTGGCTGGATTGTGGAGAGGAGCCAATAAGCTCAACTCTTCAACTTTTTCTAAAACATCCCCCTCAACAACTGTTGATTCTTTGAAATATTCTCCACCGGCAACAACACGGTGTCCAACACCTGTAATCTCATCATAAGCCTTGATAATGTCGAAACGAATCAAGTCATCCAATAAAATTTTAACAGCTTGTGTGTGATTTTCGATATCCAAAATTTGTTGTTCAGAACGGCCGTCAAATTTTACAGTTGAAATTGAATCTTTCAAACCGATACGTTCAATCAAACCTTTCGCCAATACTTTTTCTTCTGGCATTAAGTATAATTGCCATTTCAAACTTGAACTTCCCGCATTGATTGCAATTGTTTTTGTCATAACATGATACCCCTTTTAAGCGTTTTCATCTATTATAACAAAATCTATTTTATATTTCAGTACCTTGAGTCCATTTTTGAAAATTTTCTTTAAATTTCATTAAAACACTTGCATCTTGTAAGCTAGCAAGTGGATAAATAAAAGGCTCTACTGCTATTTCATTTTTCTTCTGTAGGATAAAAATAGTCTTAGATTGTTTAGCATTAGCAAAGAGATTTTCAGGCAGACTGATCATGGCAACCAGACTTGCCTCCTCTTTCAACCAGCCTTTCAACAAATCACTTTGAGGACTGGTCAACAAATCACTCGGTGCTAGAAAAATAGCGTATCCGTCTGACTTGAGGTACTTAAGTCCTTGTTCCATGAGCAAGTGATGGGCGTAGGTATGTTCTTGGCTAGAAGCAACTTGATGGCGCGACGCAACGGCATCATCAGGATAATAGCCAACAGGCAAGTCGCTGATGACCACGTCGCTTTCTTTGAGCATTTGTGGACGAACGGCATCTCCTTGGACAAAACCAGCCTGCAAACCAATTACATCTGCCATGCTAGCTGCCAAATCAATCAGCAAATCATCCACTTCCATTCCCAAGTAATCCACCTTTTTATCAAGCGAGGTCAAGAAAGTAGCACCTAGAATTCCCATCCCAGAACCCATTTCGAGGATCGTAATCTCCTCCTCTTTAAACAACTCTTCCACAATAAACACCAAAAGTAAAGCAATGGCATCTGGTGTAAACTGGTGATTGGCCTGTAGGGGCTCTGTCTGCCCAGCCTTCATCAAGAGAAACTGGTAGGTCTTGAGCCATTCTTCTTTGCGTAGTGCTAAACGCTTAAGAGCCTGATTGTTCTCCTTGACCTGATTTAGCTCAGTCTCGCCATCCAGATAGATGCTATTTTGCTCCACTAAGGCGTCATAAAAGTTGGTCGCCAAATCACTTTGGATGACTTGGACATTCTCTAGTAAATAGGTATAAGCTTGTTCAATTTTTTCAAAATCCATATTCCTATCTTATCAAATTTCCCTTCTTTTTTCCATCCTTATAGAAAAATCACTCCCTGACTAGGCGAGTGATTTTTGGGCTACTGTTAAAAAGAGTTCTGAGTAATTTCCTTGAAACAGGTCTTCAGCGCTATAGAGTATCTGACTATGTACAGATGAAAAACCAAACTGGGCTAGCTTGTTTTCCAGTTCAACCAATTCAAATCCATGATGGTTAGCTTCTGTCTTGGTAAAATCAGCAAGTAGGAGTTGTCCATCTTCCTTCAAATGTTGATGAAACAGTGAGAGAGTCGCATCCAAATCAGGCATATGGTGAAGAACCCGACTAACAACAATGCAATCAAACTCTTGCTCCAAGGGATTTTCCAGTAAATCTTGCTCCAAAAACTGGATATTCTTGATGTCTTGCTGCTCCGCTTTCAAGCGAGCTTGCTCCAGCATTTTCTCCGAAATATCCACCAGTGTTACAGATTGAGTTTGTTTGGCCAGAGGCAAGGCTAATAGCCCAGTCCCTCCACCGAAATCCAAAATTTCTTTGTCTGATAGAAGATCAATCTGTTTCTCGACTGCTTGACAAACCAAGTTTGCAAGGAAGATATTTTTAGGTGAATCAAAAGTTTCTGCTTTGTGGTTAAAATCATGTTTCATATCTTTAGTTTAGCACAAAGTAGCTTGATTGGCTAGAAATTCTCTTTCTTTTCAGGCTTCTCTTCTGATTTTTTCTTCTCCACTTTTTCGCTTGAATCGGTCGCTACCTCTTCCTTTTTATCTCTTTTCTCTTCTTTAATTTTGACGGAAGGAAAGATAAATTCATATTGGCTCTTAGGCGTACGAACCGTCGTCACCAAGTTTGTTTTCTTATTTTGATAACTCACCTGACCCAGATTAAAGGCCTGTTCCCCACTTTCTTGCTCAACCTTATCTTTGGTTCGCTTGGCCATGGCAAAAGCAACCAACTTTTCTTTATTTAAAGCATAGTCTTGATAGTGGGCGACTTGTCGATTCAAGTAAAATTGTAACAAAAGACTAAAGATGGCTGCCATAGTGACTGCATAGATGAGAACACCTGCCTTAACTTTTTTCTTTTTCCACACGATAGATAAATTCCCTTTCTAAGCCTTTTTGGAACTGGAAACGAAAGCGAACCACTTGATTGTCCTCTGTAATCTGTGCGGATTTGAGGCCATAAACCATCGGCTGATAACCCCGTCCACTGGCATCTGTTTTACGAAAATCGTCTGACTTGGACTTACCGATAGCGATGTCCTTGCCATCTTGCTTCATATAAATGCGATTGCCTTCCACTTTTTCAAACTGCGAACAGTCTAATTCTGCCTCCAACTGGTCCACAAACAAGAGCCACTCTTTTTGCTCGCTTTGTTGCTGGTAGCGAACTTCTGAAATGAGGAGCTGACTCATGGCTTGAAAGAGAAGTAAACTTCCACTGATGACAACCAGGGCAATCAGGGATTCTAACAGGGTAAAAGCCTTGACCTTATGGCTCTTTGATAGCCAACAACTGTTCTGAACCATGATAAACCTCCAATCCCTTTTCACTAGAAAACACCTGAATCTCAACTCCATTTATGTTTACCTGATTTTGACCTGTCTGCAAGGCCATCTTAGCTACCCTCAAGACTTCTTCCTTTTGCAAGATTTTTGCTTCTTCTTGCCTATTCTTTTGAATTTGTCCCAAAAGGAGGGTCGCAATGCTGGCAAAGATAGCTAGAGCGACTACTGCTTCCAGTAAAATCACTGCCCTAATTTTTTGTTTCCTTAATGCGTTTAATTTTTCCATTTCCTAAATATAATTGATAGCGAATCGCTCCTTTACTGGTCTGAAATTCAACCTTAGCCAGAGACGAATTGCCTCCAGCTCGGTCAAATGTAATACTTTGGTCTGATGGTGCCTGAATCCCTTTGGGGACTATCAACTTTTGACTGCCATTGCTAATCGTCTGCCCATCTAAGTTCAGACTAGTCTTTTGCTGACTGGCTACACTGCGTTTTTGAGTTTCCCGATAAAGTTCTTCAAACTCCATAAAGAAAATCTGCTCCTCTACCGCCGCAAAAGTAGACTGGACAGAGCCTGACAAACCCAAGGCAAGGATACTCACAAGTCCCAAAACCAAGAGACTTTCAAGCATGGTAAAGGCCTTAATCCGCGACCGTTTGAGTCTTATTTTGTTTTTCATGATATTCTTTATAAGCTTTAGCCTGTTCTTCTGTGATTCTCCCATCTGCTTGTAACTTACTTAGGCTAGCATCTTCATTTTTTTCCAAACTATAAAGCTCTGCCTGGCTTTCCACCACCTTAACAACAGCAGCTTTTCCTTTGTCGTTGACTGCTTCTTTTTGCTTGGTCAGATTAGGTACAAAGAGCAAGAGAAGCACACTGATGATGAGCAAGACCACCAACATCTCTACAAGTGTGAAAGCTTTAACCTTAGCTTTTTTCAAGAATGTCATCATTTTTTTCATTTTAAAAATTTACCTCCATATTTTGATACATGGGCATGAGCATTGCCGCATAAAGTAAAACGATAATCAGAGCCACAAAGATAAAGACCAGTGGCTGCACCAGATTCATGGTGCGATTGACTCGGGTAAAAAAGGCTTCCCAAGTTTTTTCAGCATAGATTTCCAACTCACTCCCCAGCTTAGACTTGACTTCCCCATACTCGATGATGAGATTCAACTCCTTTTTAAAGAAAGTATAGGTTCCTATAGTCTGAGAAAATTCCTGACCATTTTGTAGGGCTTGAGCCAAATCTCGACCGATTTCTTTAAAGAGTTGGGAACCTTGTTCCTGCATGATCTGAAAAATCTGCATCAGCTCCATTCCCTGCGAAATCATATTCCCCCATTCACGCGCATAATAGGCTGTCAAATAGGTCTGCACAAATATTCCAAAGAAAGGAATGCGTGCTAGGATAGAAAAAACTCGCATCTTAGAACTTCTTTTATAAAAAGTTAGTGCTAAAAGGGCAAGTATGGAAACAAACCCTACCATTCCTAGAAAAATTTGTGGCAGATTGCCGATAATTTGGGTGGCAATATTGCTACTATCCAGTTGTGGTAGTAGGTAGTTCCGTAGCCCCAGCATAATTAAGAGAAGAAATCCCAGCAAAATCAAAGGATAGGTCGCTACTTCAATTAATTTTTTCTTGACCTTGGTCAGATTGTCCAGATATTCTTCTATCTTTCCCAAACTCAGGTGAAGATTGCCATGGACTTCCGCTAGGGATAACTGAGTGACAATAGCACTTGAAAATCCCAAACTTTCCATCATTTCTGAGAATGATTTCCCCTGAGACAAGCCCGTGCGCATCTGAGTCACACACTGCTTGTCCAACAAAGCACTCCTATCTAAAAAGGAAATGGTCTCCACCAGATGAAAACCACTGGAAAAGAGATTGTTAAACAAGGTGATGATATTTTTTTGCTTAGCTGTAGCTAATTTTTTCCGTTTCAGCCTGAAGACTTGTGATATGTCCATCTTCAAGAAGCTGGTCAATCTGCTCATTCCAGCTAGTTGGCTGGTGTTCTTGATAGCCTTTGTTCGCAAAGTCAACGATTCCTCCTCCCCCGATTAATCTCTGATAGCAGACTCCCTGCAGAACGACTGCTAATTCCTCCTCACTCACACCCAACTCCAGCAGGCGCTCATAAACACCTCGAATACTCTTGGCGTGAATGGTTGAAAAGACTGTCGCCCCTGTCAAACTAGCTCTGACCACTGCACGCGCCGTTTCGCTGTCACGAATTTCTCCGATAATCAAGAGATCAGGACGATGCCGTAGGGAAAGCTTAATCAGATTTTCATAGGTCAGTCCGATTGCTTCATTTAGCTGTAACTGGAGCATGTTGTCCTGCTTGATTTCGACAGGATCTTCAATGGACATAACTTGCTGTCCTTTAAAGAGAGATTTAGCCAATTCATGCATCAAGGTTGTCTTGCCACTGCCGACTGGGCCAGCAAAAAGATAAAGTCCCCGTTGCCTGTACTGCTTGCCCAATTCATCAATATCCTGAAACCAAAAATGCAAATCCTGCTCCTCATCATGCAACAAACGAATAACTAAACTCTCATGCCCTCTATAATCGCCTACAGTAGATAGACGTAGAGACGCCATCTTCTGGTCATAGGCATAATCACAGGAACCAAGTTGACTACGTCTCTTTTCTCCAACATTCATACCCGCCACAAACTTAAAGTGACTGATGACGGCCGCAAATTTTTCAAAATCATAACAACCGATTTTACAGCGCTCGTCTCCTACCCTCATATGAAGCTCATAGGCGTCTAACTTGGGGACAAAATAAATGTCTTGCGCTCCTTTTTTCCGGGCTGAACGAATGATTTCTTGTGCAATTTCTTGAACCATACTTACCTCCTCACCTATACTATTCGCAAAGATTTGGAAAAATAAAAAAAGCAACTCCCAAAAAGTTACTTTTTCTCTATTTTAATTTCATACGGCAAGAACGGTGCCTTTCCTTACCTGTTTGTTTTTCATAGCCTGGACGTAATTTTTCATCTGGAATAACCTGCTCATCCTGCAAAAGAGCCAAAGAATGGTATTGTTGTAAATACTCGTCACATTCATCACACCAACGTTGGTCTTCTGGATCCCAAAAAATAGTCATCAAGTCACTTCTACTTTTATAAAGAGGGGATTCTTGTTCCAATCTAAACCAGCAAGTTTTGTAGTATTTGAGAGCATCATAATACTGGTCAAATTTTCTACTTGCTACAATATCTTCTTCCCAACCTTCTAAGAACCACCAAGGTTCAAAATCTCCGTACATTTCTATAACACGATACATATTCATTCATTCCTTTGTACCGTATATTATAACCAATTCCGCCAAACAAGGAAAGAAATATGCTCATTTCTTAATTTTTTTGATAAAAAATCCAGCCATCTGATGGATGACTGAATTTCTATTTGCTTATGTTCCAAAATCTTTTTACTACCTAGGCTTCAGAAATATCGTTTTCGATGATGACCTTAATTGCATGGTGGTCTGCTGCCTTACTGAAGACTTCATAGGCTTTTTCAATTTCACTTAGTTTGAAATAGTGAGTTACCAATTTTTCTGGTTCAATCTTATGACTTTCAAGAGCTTTCAACAATTGTGGAGTTGTATTTGTAGATACCAAACCAGTTGTTACATTGATGTTGCGAATCCAAAGTTTATCCAAATCGAATTCGACTGGTTTACCATGTACACCACAGTTGGCAACTGTTCCGTCTACACCGATAATCTTTTGACAGAAATCAAATGTTGCAGGAATACCAACAGCTTCGATAGCGACATCCACACCACGACCATCTGTCAAATCATAAATTTCCTTAATGGCTTTTTCAGGGTCTGAAGAATTAACCTTGTGAGTCGCACCAAATGATACAGCAGTTTCCAAGCGGTTATCATCTAGGTCTACCATAATCAATTTAGCTGGTGAGTAGAATTGAGCTGTCAAGAGAGCAGCCAATCCAACAGGTCCTGAACCAATAATCGCTACGCTGCAACCAGGTTCTACTTTCCCTTTTAAGACACCAATTTCATATCCAGTAGGTAGAATGTCTGATAGCATAACCAAGGCTTCATCTGACAAATCTTCTGGAGTATGGTAAAGAGTATTATCTGCATGAGGGACACGTAGATATTCAGCCTGCATACCATCAATTAAGTGACCGAAAATCCAGCCCCCTTCGTCTTCACAGTGGGCATAAATTCCTTTTTTACAGTAGTAGCATTTACCACAGGCACAGACACAAGAAATCAAGACTTTGTCGCCTTTTTTGAAATTAGAAACTCCTTCTCCAACTTCTTCAACAATCCCAATCCCTTCGTGACCAAGAATGGTACCACTTTGGCAAGCAGGGACATCCCCTTTGATAATATGGAGGTCTGTTCCACAAATAGTGGTTTTTACGATACGCACAATAGCGTCTGTTGGCTTGCGAATCACTGGTTTGTCAACATCAACAAAAGAAGCAAGTCCAGGTTTAACATAAGTATAGGCTTTCATAAAGCACTCCTCCGTTTTTTTATTTGTATTATTTATAATATAATTGTAAGCCTTTTCATTTACTTGTTCAAGT
Source organism: Streptococcus sp. 2342 (assembly GCF_013276795.1). Lineage (GTDB taxonomy): Bacteria > Bacillota > Bacilli > Lactobacillales > Streptococcaceae > Streptococcus. Next base: position 14,583 of record NZ_VMLR01000012.1, on the reverse strand, counting down.
TATTTTGTGATTTTTTTAACTTTTTTATTTACCAGTAAAGTACCATACATAAAAAAGCAGAAGCTAGTCTCTAACTTCTGCCTTCTCTCTTATGCTTGATATCGTTTCACACCATCTAGATAGGTTGCTACCAATTCCAAATCTTTATCTAATACAATAAAGTCAGCGTCATAGCCTTCACGGATTTGTCCACAAACATCGTCAATATTAACAGATTTTGCTGGGTTAAGGCTAGCCATCATGACCGCTTCGTGTGGATTTGCAATACCCCACTCGACTACATTTCTCATACCATCTTTAAGTTTGAGGATAGAACCTGCCAAATTACCAGTAGATTTGAGACGTGCAGTTCCATTTGCTACTACAACAGGGAATTCTCCCAACATATAGTCACCGTCTTCAAGCCCACCAGCTGTCATACAGTCCGTAATAAGAGCGATGTTTTCTGTCCCCTTTTGCTTAAGTAAAATCTCACAAGCTTTTGGATCTACGTGATAACCATCACAAATCAATTCTGCGTAAGTATGTGGGAGCTCATACATAGCTCCTACCATACCGAGTTCGCGGTGTGTTAAACCACGCATCCCATTATAGGCATGTACCCATACACTAGCTCCAGCATCAACTGCCTTCTTAGCTTGTTCAAATGTCGCATCTGAGTGTCCAAGTGCAACTGTCACACCCTCACCTGTAATAGTACGTACAAAATCTTCCACCCCATCACGTTCTGGTGCAATAGCGATTTTATTTAGCATCCCTTTTGCAGCATCCTGCCAAGAATGAAACTCCTCAACACCCGGGTCTCTCATATAAGTTGGATTTTGTGCCCCCTTAAAAGTTTCTGTGAAATATGGACCTTCATAATAAATCCCACGAATCTTAGCACCTGTTGCTTCTTTATAATGGTTTCCAAGATTTTCAGTGACTGCAAGCAATTGCTCATAAGTGGCTGTTAAAGTTGTGGGCAAGAAACTGGTAACACCGGTACTAAGAAGTCCTTCACTCATAGTGTGCAATGTACCTTCAATGTTGTTGTCCATCACATCTACACCTGCATATCCATGAATATGAGTATCCACAAGACCTGGTGCAATGCTATAACCAGTATAGTCAAGAACCTCTGCTCCTTCAGGAATTTGATCCACATGTTTCCCAAATTTACCATCAATAAGTTCTAAGTACCCACCACGACGAATGCCAAATGGATAGAAAAACTGATCCGCTTTAACGTAATTAGGCATAATAATGACCTCCTTAAAAGATTACTTTTGATATTTATTATGTCAATTACATTATAAACTTTTCTGATTCATTTGTAAATGGTATAGACCTATTTTCTAGAGATATTTTAAAAGAGCTGGATTTCTCCAACTCTTCTCTTTTTAATACAAGTTATTTTGATTTGACCGGCTTGTCTTGAGCTGTTTGCAAGGCTGTGGCAATGGTCTCTGCATACAATTTAGCTCCGGCTTCAATTTTACTAGTGTCACTTCCGAAATGGACTTGGTCTGTTCCTGCCCAGATTTCTGGATGTTCCTTAGCAACTTGATTCCAATCAGCAATGGTGATATAAGGAGTCTTCTCTGCCAATTCTCTCATGTAGGTAGCAGCCTTCTCAACGATTGCATAGGTCTCTTTTGTTTTATCTCCTTCATAAGGTGTCACCAAAATCATATGGTGTCCCTTAGGAAGATTTTTCACGATACTATCCCAATCTTCCTTGTAATTTTCAGGATTATTTACCCCAGTCGCAATGACCACCACCTTTGGTAGAAATTTATTCTGGCTATTGTTGAGCATGATTTCATTGGCGGTCTTGGTTGTTCTGCTGACCTGCGCGTTAATCTGTGCTCCAGGAAGGGCTGTCTGTAGGGCTGTATTTGCCCTTAAAGCCACCGAGTCACCAATTAACATAGTGCCATCAGCAATCCCCAAACTATTTGCATCTGCCCGTTCTGTCATCACCTTGGTTTGGCTAATATTTGTTGCAGCTTGCTTCAAACCATTGACAGTCAAATCTGTCTCAAAAGCTCCCACTTGTGGTGCCAACAAAGTCACTAAGAAGACAATGAAGGCTAAGATTCCTGTACTTGTTGCAAGAATTGCGTGAATATAAGGCAGGGGACGAAGAGTTTGTAAAACAGGTGTGTTCTTGCCTGCAATCCAAGGTTCCAATACATAAAATGAAAGACTGGCAAATCCATAAGAACAAATCAAAGTCAGTAACACAGCAAAAAGATTTGAGGTCAACTGTGAGAAAATGATATAAAAAGGCCAATGGAAGAGATAAACTGCATAGCTAGTATCTGCTAAAAAGCTGATAATCTTTGGCTCCTGCATGTTAGGAGTCTTTTCATGTAAGACACGCGCCACCAGAATCATAGCAAGGGCTGCAAGACTGGCAAGCAAGAAGCCCATAAGATAAGCAAAGAGATAGGTAAATTTGACAAAGAAGGTCAAAATGAGTAAGAAGCCAAAACCTCCTGCAAAAATCAACAGGGTCTTTCGTAAATCCCAGATTTTATCCAACTGCTTAACTAGGGAAGTCGTCTGACGAACGCCTACGATAGTTGCTAACACACTTCCCAAAAAGAATGGATAGACATGAGTTAAACTGGAGAAATAAACAGAGGAATAAGAGGTCACTAGAAAACTACCAATAAACATGGAGAAGAAGCTAATTAAAAAGGCAGCAGCTGATAAGAGAAAAACCATCCCCTTCAACTGACCATTGGATTTAGCCTGTTTGGATAAGAACCAAACTGCCAATCCCCATAGAATATAGTAGTGAACCTCAACTGCCAAACTCCAATTATGAACAAACAAATGGGGAATAAACTGAGATTCATAACTCCCACCTGTTAGGAGTTCATAGAAGTTGGTCATAAAGCCTAAAACACCCGCAATCTGACCCCCAATTCCAGCCACATAATCTTGCCGAACTAGAAAAGTAAAGGGCATGGTTACCAAGACCATCAAAACCACAGGTGGCACAATCCGATAAAAACGTCTCCTAAAAAATCCTATCAAGTCAATCTCGTGATTTTTAGAAAATTCTTCGATAAGTAGAGCCGTAATCAGAAAGCCTGAAAATGTGAAAAAGACATCCACCCCGAAAAATCCTCCAGGAAAGATGGTCTGAAAGAAGTGATATAAGAGTACCAGTAGTAAACCAGTAATCCTAATCAAGGAAAACCATTTAATGCGCATACGAGTTTATTCTCCCTTTCATTATACACTTTATTCTATCAAAAAAAGAAGAAAAATCCCAAGAGAAAACTTAGGATTTTTAGCTTATATCAATTCCATTTTAGAAATTACGGCCTGACTTATTGTAGCCATATTTTTCCACAAAATACTCACGGAATTCCAAGAGATTGTCATCCATAATGGCTTGTCGAACTTGCTTCATCAGGTTAAGCAAGAAGTAAAGATTGTGGTAGCTAGTCAAGCGGATACCAAAGGTTTCATCAGCCTTGAGCAGGTGACGAAGATAAGCGCGTGTATAGTTCTTACATGTGTAGCAATCACATTCAGGATCCAGTGGTGTAAAGTCCTCAGCAAACTGGGCATTTTTGACAACCAAACGTCCCTGACTGGTCATACAAGTCCCATTACGAGCGATACGAGTCGGTAAAACACAGTCAAACATATCTACACCACGAATCACCCCATCAATCAAGCTATCTGGCGCTCCGACACCCATCAAATAGCGAGGTTTGTTTTCAGGCAGCAGTTGAGTTGTAAAGTCCAAGACAGCATTCATCTCTTCGTGGGTTTCTCCCACTGCCAAGCCACCGATAGAGTAGCCTGGAAAATCCATGCTGACAAGGTCATGAGCTGATTGGCGACGCAGGTCTTCAAATCCAGCCCCCTGCACAATTCCAAACAAGCCTTGGTCATGTGGACGACGATGAGCTTTCAAACCACGCTCAGCCCAACGGCTGGTACGCTCGATTGATTTCTTAACGTAGTCGTATGGTTGATAAAACTGAGGACATTCATCAAAAGACATCATGATGTCTGAACCCAGATTGTTCTGAATAGAGATGGCTTTTTCTGGTGATAGGAACATCTTAGAACCATTGAGATGGTTTTTAAAGGTTACCCCTTCTTCTGTGATATTGCGACTATCTGCTAGAGAATAGACCTGGAAACCACCACTATCTGTCAAAATAGGCTGGTCCCAGTTCATAAACTTATGAAGACCGCCTGCGCGTGCGATGAGTTCATCTCCAGGGCGAAGCCAGAGATGATAGGTGTTTGATAGGATAATTCCCGAACCCATCTCCTTCAATTCTTCAGGTGACTGAGTTTTGACAGTGGCTTGAGTTCCAACTGGCATAAACATAGGCGTCGGGAAGGTACCGTGGGGAGTGATGATTTCTCCCAGACGAGCTCCTGTGTGTTTTTCTTTCTTAATCAAACGATATTTGATTGGTGAATCTGACATTTTTTACCTCCGAAGCTGGGAAAGACAGTCCCAGTTCATACTTTGTGCCCAAGGGCATACTGTATGATTTTATCAAAAAAAGCCGGAACTGTCACGAACTATGGTATAATGAGAGAATGAAATACCCAAAAATTGATTTAAAAACCATTCGTCTGCAGGCCAGACAATTTCAGGCTGAAAATCCCCGCCTCTTTCTCGTCTATCTCTTACCTAGCATGCTGGTCATCTTGTCTGGCTTCCTCAATCCCTTAGAGCGCATTAACGAGAGTGTTTTAGAACAACCCTTTTTAAGCGTGTTTGGCCATGTATTCCAAGCCTACCTTTTTCCGCTATTAGTCTCCTTTATCGGAGCTATTCTTCTAACCAGTTCAGTCTATACAACCCTAAAACTCATCAAGAATCCAGATACAGAACTATCCGTCAAAAATAGTCTTACTCTCTTTAACGAAGTACACTTTTCACAGACCTTTTTGACTCTACTTCTCAAACGTTTCTATCTCTTCTTATGGAGCATTCCTAGTTTGCTTGGGATTTACCTCCCTTTTTACAGTAGCTTTCTAGCAAAGAAATTCGTTGCAATCCATCCTGAATTTCCCAATCTAGATCTCTCGTCAGTTGAAACGGAGCGTTTCCTCATGACCTTTGGTCTCTATTTTCTAGCAAGTATCCTCTTGATGATTGTCGGAAATAGTCTCTATATTCCACAATACTATGCTTATTCACAGGTAGAATTTCTCCTCTGTGACACCCTAGACTTAGGACAAGCTAAACCAGGGCAAATACTTAAAACCAGCCGTTTCTTAATGAAAGGTTACAAATTTCAGCGCTTTGTCCTAGACTTACAACTCCTTCCTTGGTATTTCCTCAATTGGATTACCTTTGGAATTGCTAGTTTCTCACTCCTACCCTACATTCAAATCAATAAAATAATTTTTTACCGAGCAGTATTGGCTCGAAAACGTCCAAAAGCTTGAAGGTTTTCCCTCAAGCTTTTTTCTATCAATGAATTTCTCCGCCTACCAACTTGAGATCCTGATCTCCATGTTCGATAATGGCGCCGATTGCTGCTTCTATCCCTCGCCTAATATCCACTAAACTCATAGCTGGAGTGGTCGGTCGATTCACCACCTGTTCCATCATATAAGGAATATGCATAAAACCTGCCTTAACATGTGGAAATTTATTTTCTACCAAATAGAGTGCCTGATACATCAAATGATTGCAGACAAAAGTCCCTGCAGTATTGGAAACAGAGGCCGGCAAGCCCTCTTTTTTTATAGCTTGAACCATCGCTTTAATCGGCAGACTACTAAAGTAGGCCGGAGCACCGTCTGGGCGAATGGGAAGGTCAATCGGTTGATTACCCTCATTATCAGGAATCCGTGCATCATCTTGATTAATAGCTACTCGCTCAGGTGTCAAGCTAGATCTTCCACCCGCTTGCCCGATACAAAGGACAAAGTCCGGTTGATAGCGGTTCATCTCTTCTTCCAATACTTGGGCCGATTTGTGAAAGACTGTCGGTACTTCTAGCCAACGAACCTCAGCACCATGGATTTCAGCTGGTAAACCTTTAATAGCCTCCAAAGCTGGATTGACCTTTTCCCCTCCAAAGGGCTCAAAACCTGTCACTAATACTTTCATTTCTAACTCCTCAAAACCAATTCAATGAGACTTTTTCTTAAATCAAGTATAACATATTTCCCTTATTCTGGAGTGAAAAGGACTAGAGAGACTAAGATTGACCTTTGAACTTATTTAAAGAGTAAAATACTGATCAAGGCCAAAATAGCTGGTCCGCCTTGCTTTAAAATAATTTTTTTATCTGCTGTGAGAGAGCCATAAGCCGCCGCTCCAATCACAAATAAAACAAAAATAGTCACAATTTCTAAATTCTGTGAGAAATAAATTCCATACAAGAGAAAGACTCCTAGCAAAGCATTATAAATCCCTTGATTTTTAAACAATGAAGTTACTGACGGACGAGCCAGTTCTTCCTTGTCCATGTTAAAGACACGACTAGTCGCATCTGATTGCGTTGCAATACTTTCCAAATAAAAAATGTAAAAATGCTCCAAAGCAACGATTGTTGCTAAAATGATTGTAATAATTGACATCTATTTCTCCTTAAATTTCTATATTTTCAATGCCCAAAACCAATTTATTTAATAAACGGCTGAGTTCTGTTCTTTCAGACTCTGTTAAGATACTTTCCATCTCTTCCTTAACCTTGATATGTTTCAGAGGGGGATTCACCACTAACTGCTCCTTGGCATACTTCGTAGCCTCTACCAACACTTCTCGCTGATTTTCAGGATTACGATGACGCTCCACTAAACCTTCCTTTTCCAGAATTTTGAAATGTCGGGTCAAAGCAGCCTGATCAATCTTCAAACGCTCCTGAACTCCCATTTGATTACAGGGAGAATTCTCCAGCAAAAACAGTAAAATCTGATACCGTGTCAAACTAATCCCAAGTCTTTTTTCAAACAATTGCGTACTCGCTTGCTCAGACAAGCGGAGTTGATACAGTAAATCTTGAATCTCTATCATTTCTTTCTCCTTTCTATTGATTCATCAATACTTGACTAATCAATTATAATATAAAGTAAAATAGATTGCAAGAATGTTGCTTAACTCATTACAAGATGGTAACTTTCCATTTTCCATTCATATTGATACTCAATGAAAATCAAAGAGCAAACTAGGAAGCTAGCCGTAGGTTGCTCAAAGCACAGCTTTGAGGTTGTAGTTAAAACTGACGTGGTTTGAAGAGATTTTCGAAGAGTATGACAAAGAAAAAACGAACGAGACTCGCTTCCTATCACGAAAGCTATATCTCATTCGTCAAAATGATATTACAAAGTCTGGTTTATCCATTCATTGAAACGTGAACGTGGTCATAGTGGTTTTCTGTCACGCTACCACGGTCTGGCATTGGGTTCCAAGTATTAGCTGGTCCATATTTGCTATCGAATGGAGCATAGAAACGTTGTTTCCAGATGATATAACTAATACCACGGCTAGCCATATTTTGAATAGCGTATTCCGCAATCTTATCCCCTAGTTCTGAGCTTTCTGGCACCATAAAATCGATAGCCAAACCTTTTCCATGATCTCCACTGTCTCCTGGACGGTAACCACTAAAGGATGTGATGCCAAACAAGTTGGCAATTTCTTCTTTAAAGGCAGCTGTTTGTGGTTGAAGGCCTGCATTTTCAGATTTCGCTACTGCAAGTCCAGCATAATCGGGCGCTGCTGGAGCTGTGTAAGTTGTTGAAATTATTTTCGTCTCTTCTGGTTGATAAGTAGAAACTGTTGGTGCAGCTTCACTTGACGAGACTTCTTTTTCTTCTACTGGAGTTGTAGTTGTTTCTACCGTTGATTCAGCTTGAGGGCCTGTTTGTATTTCCTGCTTCTCAGCTAGAGTCGCTGCTCGAGGAGCTTCTTCTGCAATTGCACTGCTTGTTTCGGCTGTTTGCTCCTCTGAAACAGAAGTTCCTGTAGATAGCACGACTTCTTCTGAAGCAGTCACTGTCTCTGTAACTTCTGAACTTGTTGCTACTTCTTTTGTACTTGTAGTTTCTACCGCTTTTGGAGTTTCTGCAATCGGTTGAGAAAGATCTGCAACTTGAACAGTTTGATCATCAACGGTTACTTGATTAGTTGTCAAATCTGCTGTCGCAGTTGTCACTTCCTCACTAGAATCTGCTTGAGGAGTTTGGATTTCAACTTCCGTTACTTCTTCTGCTTCATTGACAGTCGTTGTCAAAACAGTTTCTGGGAAAATCAAGTCCATATTCGTGATTTTATTCAAATTCGCAAGAACTGTGACATCTACACCCAAGGCTTCTGCAATGGTGCTTAAAGTATCACCATACTGAACTGTATAACTTGTTTTGTTGTCCGTTTTAGTCAAATCGTTTTGGATTTGCTCAACACTACGTGCAGTCCAAAGAACTTCTTCTGCTTGAGTTACCAATACTGGGGCAAATGACAAAGCTACTGTTGAAGCTAATAATATTCTTTTCTTCATTCTTTCAAATTCCTTTCAAATGAGTACCTGTCTATCATAACACAAAAAGAGCAGAAAAAAAGCCCTCTCGGGCCTATTTAACAGAACTGTCTATTCCTTGTAACAAACTCAGTTACTTGAAATAGTTTGTTAGGTCTCTGTCACAAAACTGACACAATCTTTTTATCGCTCAACCTTAAAAAAACGGGAAATATCTGCTAACGCTTGAATCCTGTGATTGCCTTCATAAGACGACTCTAAAAAGTTAAGACTTTGAATCCCACTATTCTGGGCAAATTCCACATCCAGAGTCCGATCCCCTATATAATAGGTTTTCTCAGGATCCAACTGATACTTGTCTAACAGATAGGTAGCCGCTTCCGGATTAGGCTTGCGTGCAAAGCCACTCTGACTGGTTAGAATCTCTGTAAAATAAGATTCCAAACCCAAGTCTCTGAGAATGGTAAGAGCATTGTCTCCCTTATGAGTGTAAACAAACTGCTGAATTCCTGATTCCTCTGCCCAAGCTAGCACATCACGCGCACCTGGCATTAAGACTACCTGAGCATTCTTCTCAGCCAGACTCTGAGCACGCACCTGATTTAGCACTTCCACATCCAGTTTTCTCTCTTCCGCCACCTGCACAAGCAAATCCTGCACCGAATACTTGAGGATAAACTCTCTCACCTGCTCCTTATCATAAGGAATAGAAAACTGAGCAAAAGTTTCCTCAATCCCTGACAAAATTGCTTCGTAAGAGTCCAATAAAGTCCCGTCTAAATCCCAAATAAAAGCTGTTTTTTGCATTTCCTATCCTTTCAATCTCATATAGCGCTGGTAACGATAGCGTAGAAATAACCAGCGAAAACCATTATCCAAAAGGGTTCCGGCCCAAATACCGGGCAAGCCCCAACCAAGCACAATCCCCATCAGATATCCTGTTCCAATGCGGATACACCACATTCCTATACTTGTCGCATAAAAGGGAAGCCGAGCATTGCCCAAACCCTGCCAGACTGCTGTATAGATGACTGTTCCTATCGTCATAGGAGTACCAAGTAGTGAAAACAGTGTCACTAGGACACTAGCCTCAACCGCTAGAGGATCAGTTGTATAGAGATGAGTGAGTGGTATACCCAAAGCATAGATACTGAAGGTCAAGGGTAACATGAGGACCAGAGAGAGCCAAAAGGTTTGCTTGCTCAAACTAGCGACTCTTTTCCAATCATCTTCTCCAACCGCTCGAGCCACTTGTATGACTGTTGCTGTAGCCACACCAAAGGCAGGCATATAGTTAAACTGGGTCAAGACTTCTCCGACTGCATTCCCAGCCACTGCCTCTGTTCCAAAAGAAACGACCAAGGCAATGATAACGACATCACCAGCCCGCATCATGAGACGTTCTCCAGCTGCTGGTAAAGCCAAGGTCAACAGTTCCTTATCTAAACCAAAAGTTGGCTTCGCATAAGGCAGTTTTAATTGTGACCATAAAATCACAAGACCTACCAAACGAGACAGAATTGTCCCCCAAGCAACACCAGCTATTCCCATATCAAGAACAAAAATAGCTAGACTTGAAAAAAGAATATTCAAGGCATTTGACAAGAGACTAACATAAAGAGGTAAACGTGGGTTATGCGTTGCACGAATCAAGGCTCCCAGACTAGTCATCAACCCCAAGAGAACAATCGACCCTCCTACCAAAGATAAGTAGAGTCCACCACTCTCAGCTACATCTCTCTCCGTCCCCAAAAGTCCTATCATCTCTTTCCCAGCGAAGATGGACAAAGCTCCTAAAAGGAAACTTAATAGTAAGGTAATCTTCAAGGCCTCAGTCACATGATAGGCTAGCTTAGACTGATCCTTCTGCCCCAAACTTTTTGAAATAACACTGGAAATAGCAGCTCCCAGAGCGATGAAAATCGCCTGATAAATCGTAATAATATTACCAGCTACTGATACACCCGAAATAGCTATCAAGCCCAAGTGGGCTACCAGATAACTGTCCACCATCCCCATGAGCATCTGCAAAAAGTTTTCGCCCATAGCTGGCAAGGCAATATTAAGAATGTCTTTATTTTTCTTAAACAATCCTTCCTCCTGATGAAAAGAAACTCAGTTGGTTTCCCAACCGAGTTTACTCCCTCTGTCTTAAAGTCCTAGATAAGCCTCAACCGCTGCTTGCATATCAGCAGCTGCCACTGTTGTCTTGTGACGAACTGGAGCTGTTTCAAGGCCATCAACCGCTGGTGGCACTGCCACTCCTGAAATGTCATGTAATTGAGCCAAGGCTTCAAAGTCAGTTAAGCCTGCTTTTCCTGTTACCGCTTCTACTGCAACTACTGGGAACTTGTATGGACTAGCTGTTGAAGCAATCACTGTCTTAGTCGCATCGCCAGTAGCAGCTTGGTATTTCTTATAAACTGCTGAGGCAACCGCCGTATGTGGATCCTCGATATAAGAATCTGACTCATAAACACGCTTGATTTCTACCGCTGTTTCTTCCTCAGTCGCATATTCTGCTGCAAAGAGTTCAAGAATCTCTTCATCAAAATTAGTCAACTCATATTGACCTTGGCTATTCAAAGCATTCATGAGTTCTGCTGTCTTAACCGCATCATTACCCAAAAGATGGAAAATCAAACGTTCCAAGTTTGAAGATACCAAAATATCCATAGATGGACTAGTTGTTACCTTAAACTCACGCTTCTTGTCGTAAACACGTGTCTTGAAGAAATCTGTCAAAACATTGTTGTCATTTGAAGCACAGATTAATTTACCAACTGGCAGACCAATTTGCTTAGCATAAAAGGCAGCCAAGATATTTCCAAAGTTTCCTGTTGGTACGGTAAAGTTGACCTTATCACCAGACACAATCTCACCAGTCTTGACCAACTGAGCGTAAGCATAAACATAGTAGACAATTTGTGGCACCAAACGGCCAATATTCATAGAGTTAGCCGATGAAAATTGCAACTTGTTGGCCGCTAATCTTTCACGAAGAGCCACATCGTTAAACATATGCTTGACGTTAGTTTGCGCATCATCAAAGTTACCATCAATAGCGATAACATGAGTATTGTCGCCAGTCTGAGTGGTCATTTGCAACTCTTGTACCTTGCTGACACCATCCTTTGGATAAAAGACGATAATCTCAGTACCAGGAACATCCGCAAACCCTGCCATAGCAGCTTTCCCAGTATCACCAGATGTCGCTGTTAAGATGACAATCTTGTTCTCCAAACCATGCTTCTTAGCAGCTGTTGTCATAAAGTATGGCAAAATAGACAAGGCCATATCCTTAAAAGCAATTGTTGAACCATGGAAGAGTTCCAAATTGTATTGTCCATCTAATTTCACTAATGGTGCGATAGCTGGAGTATCAAACTTGCTATCGTAGGCATTATTGATACAGTAGTCCAACTCTTCAGCTGTAAAGTCATCTAAAAATGCTGACAAAACAAGCTTAGCAACTTCCTGATAAGAAGCATCTTTCAATTTGTCAAAGTCCAAATCTACTTTTGGATAAGTAAGCGGTGTAAATAAACCGCCGTCCGTCGCCAAACCTTGCAAAATAGCTTGGCTGGCAGTTACTGTATTGTTGGCATCACGCGTTGATTGATAAACTAATGTCATTACTCTCTATCCTTTATCTATAGTCTTTTCCATTATATCATGATTTTTCAGAAAATTCTCCCCTTATAAGAGAAATTATAGGCTCAATTCTTCTTTCAAAGGCTGTAAGTAGGTCATTTCTTGCTTATTTCTCATCTTCAGACCTTCCTCAGCTAACAGAAGTAAGTCTTTGGAAATTTCAATAATCGCAGTTTCTTCCTCATCTGTAAGCTTCTTCTTAGAAAATTGTCGTCTTAAAAACTTATAATTTCGTCCAAATTCTTTAAAGAAAGGTGCTGTTTCTAAGTAAGCTTCTAACTTATCTAAATTAACTAATAATCCCAAGTGAAAGGCGGCAGAAGCGAAGGTTTTATCTAGAGGCTGAGTACACACACTACGAAACTCAACTGTTCCGCGAGTCGTTAAGTCCTGGTATTGATAACTACGATGGGTTTCAAAATCCTTCTCTTGAGGATAAATAAGCACCTCATCCCCATTAAGTGCATATGCTTGGATTTCAGGCGTAGCCAAATAGTCCCTTGCCTGAATCGGATAAAAATAATAGGTTTGTTCATCACGTTCCGCAGTAAAAATCGCAGAATGATTTAGATAGGCAAAAAAATCCTCCTCATCATCAAAGAGTCTAGCATTGACACCGACATTCTCTGGATAGATGCCATGCATCGATTCTTCCCAGAAAATATCCCTTGCAATTTTCGTATCCCAATCAGCACCCGAAAACTCAGAGTTTGCAAATAAATAAGCCTTAGCTGCTTCAATTTGGGTAAAAGCATTAATCACCCGTAGGTAGTTAGACTTTGAAACATCCAGCTGGACCTGACTCCCGCAGATAAAAGCACCATATTCAGGGAAATGATGTAAGTCTGATTTAGTAATATTTCTACTCAAATTCAAATAATCCATCAACATCTGATAGCGTGGATAAGCCACTGGACAATTCTCATTTTTATCCCAGTCAGGATGAATACCACAGCCAACAATAGCATGGTTTGATTCAGCTAACTTTTTCTGAATTACATCCATATAATTGTTGAAACGATTTTCGATCTCTTGAATCGTTTCAGCCTTGCCAAATGCAAACTCAATCGTAGTATAGGAAACTTCAAATAAAATAGCATCCTGACTTACTGGATCTACTAACTGGATAGGATTCCCAAAATCATCTACCTTTTCGATAGTAAAATCAAAAGAAGAAACTAAATATCGGAATAAGTGCTTGGTAACTTCAACATCTGTAGCAGCTCCTTCCAAGTTTACAACAGGATATTCCAGCTCAATCCCGACAAACAATTCAGGATTTTCTTTAATATTTTTCAAATATCGATGTTTTAATAAATCGATAGAACGAGACATACTTCCCTACACTTTCATAATCTAAATAAATTTTGAATAACTATTATACCAAAAATAATATAAAAAGGAACGAAGATTTACAACGTTCCTTAATGCTATACTATACCGGCGGCCGGGGTCGAACCGGCACGTCCTTGCGGACACTGGATTTTGAGTCCAGCGCGTCTGCCAATTCCGCCACGCCGGCAAATAGTAACTGGGGTAGCTGGATTCGAACCAACGCATGAGGGAGTCAAAGTCCCTTGCCTTACCGCTTGGCTATACCCCAATAATATAAAATAGGCGAGTGATGGGGATCGAACCCACGCATGCCAGAGCCACAATCTGGTGTGTTAACCACTTCACCACACCCGCCATAATTCTATTAACACGGGCAGTAGGAATTGAACCCACACTGAAGGTTTTGGAGACCTTAGTTCTACCTTTAAACTATGCCCGTAAAATGGAAGGGGAGGGATTCGAACCCCCGAACCCGAAGGAGCGGATTTACAGTCCGCCGCGTTTAGCCTCTTCGCTACCCTTCCAAAATATATAAATGGCGCGAGACGGAATCGAACCGCCGACACATGGAGCTTCAATCCATTGCTCTACCAACTGAGCTACCGAGCCTTATTGCGGGAGCAGGATTTGAACCTACGACCTTCGGGTTATGAGCCCGACGAGCTACCGAGCTGCTCCATCCCGCGCTAATACAAAAGGAGGATGTGGGATTCGAACCCACGCACGCTTTTACACGCCTGACGGTTTTCAAGACCGTTCCCTTCAGCCGGACTTGGGTAATCCTCCAAAATAGTTTATACGGGAATAAACCCGTGTCCTCTTAGCGAACAGATAATATTACAATTCTCTAGTAATGGACTAAACACTATGGGCACGAGTGGACTCGAACCACCGACCTCACGCTTATCAGGCGTGCGCTCTAACCACCTGAGCTACGCGCCCAAGTCAAAAACTTGGTACAAAGAACAAAGTTCAAAGCGGGTGACGAGAATCGAACTCGCGACAACAGCTTGGAAGGCTGTAGTTTTACCACTAAACTACACCCGCTAAAATGGGAGTTAACGGGATCGAACCGCTGACCCTCTGCTTGTAAGGCAGATGCTCTCCCAGCTGAGCTAAACTCCCT
>NZ_VMLR01000011.1 GCF_013276795.1 Streptococcus sp. 2342 | reverse complement strand
CCGTGTCAGGGTAAGTTCCACTGGTTTTAATCATGCTTTATTTCATCGTTTTTGTAGCCGAAAGGAATCGAAAAAAAGAGCGCACAAAATCCCGTCATCTGAAAGCGTTTCAGATTAAGTTCCGCTATGGTGGAAGTTAGTGTGAGACGTTTGAATAGGGTTTTAGGTTAGTTTTTAGAACTTATGTTGGAGTAATGTAGACGACTGACAGACGTCTTCTGCAGGTATTTTAGAAATGCCGAGAAGCTTAGGAATCTCTTCTCCATAGGTAAATGCAAAGAGCTCATAGGCTGACTTTCCATTCAAAGCAGCACGTTTGACGCTGTTGACATGCGAACAAACGAGATTGATATCCTCTTGAGTTAAGTTGTCAAAAGAAGTTCCTTTAGGTAGAATATCGCGAATCAGCGTGTGATTTTTCTCAATTCTCCCTTTCTGGTCAGAGCGATTAGGGTTACAAAAGAAGAGTTTACTCTCTCCTCGCACATCCATTTCGATATCATCGACCCTGGCAAACTCTCCTCCATTATCGGTAAGAATGACAGGAAAGAGTTGGAAGAAATCTTTGTCAGCTTGGTGAAGAGTGTTCTTGATGTCATAGAGGTGTTTGGTAACCTCAAGGGCAGTTTTATTATCCAGCAGTCTAGCGAAGATAAAGTTACAGAAAGATAGATTGAAGGTGAGTAGGACTTTACCTCCCATTCTGCCCATAACTGTATCCATTTCCAACCAAGAGTCTAGTTGCTTAAGAGCTAAATAATTTAGGAAATCCTCATAGGAGCGGCCTTTCTTAGCTTCTTTAGGGATGGAAGGTAGCTTACTTTTCCGTCTTTCTTTGAATTTAACGGCTCTGGTTAGGTCAATAGGAGCGATAGATAGGTATCCTTTTCGGATGTGTCGATAGACAGTTGAGGAGCTGACATCGAGGTTGTGAGTTTTGAGGATATGATAGATGTGTTGTCCCTTTTTAACACCATCAGAAATGACTTTGTCCATTTCCCAGAAGGTCTTGGAATTGAGGGGAGTTCCTTCACGAGATTCAACAAGAGTTTGTTCGTACTGTTTTTGAGCTTGTTTAGCGAGGTATAAAATCTTCTTATAGCCACAATT
>NZ_VMLR01000010.1 GCF_013276795.1 Streptococcus sp. 2342 | reverse complement strand
ATCAAAGAAAGTAGCAAATTACTTGAAAATTTGCTACTTTCTTTGATATTTATATACTTAATTTTCTTATTAATTGACTTTCACTAACTTCAAAATAAAAATAATGATCCCTGCCATCCTCGGCGTTCTCTTTATTCAACTTGAAGTAGTTTTTCTAATTCATTGCCATTGTTCTAAGGATGTCATCAACTAGAAAAGTTAATGGAACATCCATTGAAGAATACTTCTGGAAGTCTTCTTCAAATCGAATATAGTTGTCTGAAAAATAGTCCATCTGTAATTTATTCTCATAGAGTTCTTTTCTACTCATAGGTAACCTCTTCTAATAACTGTATGCTCAAGAAGTCTTCCACTTGAATCAATCGGTATCCTTCATAGGTCTTGATAGATACTTCTTTTGCTGAAATTTCTCTCACTTCACCAATCAAAGTTACTTTTTGAGTTTTTTGTTTGACTATAAAGCGACCCTTTAAATTCCCAACATAAACCTGAGAAAGTAACAATAATTTTTCTGTTCTGTTCAAGTCACTAGTTAGATCGACACGATATTTCTCTTCCCCTAGTGATGTGGTATGTTCAGATAAAAAGAAGCCCATCCACTTTTGCATACCTGAGTCTTGATATTCTCGGGCAGACTGATAGGGCAAATAGGAACGATCAATTATTTTAAACCATCTAGTCCACCAGCAGAATGACCTCCGATTAGTTTACTTCTAGCGATACTTCTTGATGCTGACTCAAGCGCATTGGCTTTTAAAAGTGAAGTGAACCCAAACTGATCTCGTATGCTGTCAATCGCTGATTGGAGCCTTTCTTCTTTTTCTATTTTTTCAACATCATCAAATAAAGAAACTAGTCCAAACAATTCATACACTAGACCCGAATAGTTGACGGCAACGTTCCTTACAGCACCTGAACTGTATTTCTGATGAAATAACTGTAAAACTACATTAGTTAGCGTGTCCGTATGATTAGTTGCTTCGTTCTTTTTTGTGTGTTGATTGATTTTTTATTTTCCTGTTTGGAATAGCCTACATGAATTGAGACAACAGTTGTTTTCTTACCTGATCGTCTAAGACGAATAGCGACCTGTTCTAACATTTTTCGAAGCAATTCAAAATCGTGTAGGACACACAAGAGGAAGTAGTGTTACAGATATCTATTTGCACGTTACACAAAAAACAAAAGAACTAATCATTCCTGTTTTAGATTCGTTAACTATATAAGTGTGGCAAATTTGTGGAAAAACAAAGAAAAAAGGTTTATCCAAATCAGATAAACCTTTTTATATCAAGCTTTTACAAGCTTCTTATGCTTTACCTTCTGAACCGAATACGTCGATACGTTCTTCAACTGATGCTTGGATAGCTTTTACACCGTCAGCCAAGAATTTACGTGGGTCGAAGAGTTTTTTCTTGTCGTATTCTGCTTCGTTTGCTTCGTAGTCACGAGCAAATTTACGAGTTGCGTTAGCGAATGCGATTTGGCATTCAGTGTTAACGTTAACTTTCGCAACACCAAGTTTGATAGCTGCTTGGATTTGCTCATCAGGAATACCTGAACCACCGTGCAATACGATTGGGAATCCTGGAAGAGCTTCTGTCAATTTTTGCAAGTGGTCAAGGTCAAGACCTTCCCAGTTTGCTGGGTAAGGACCGTGGATGTTACCGATACCAGCTGCCAAGAAGTCGATACCAGTTTCAACCATTGCTTTAGCATCTTCGATTGGAGCCAATTCACCTTTACCGATGATTCCGTCTTCTTCACCACCGATAGTACCAACTTCAGCTTCTACTGAGATACCTTTAGCGTGTGCTTTTTCAACAACGTCTTTAGCCAATTTAAGGTTTTCTTCAACTGGAAGGTGTGAACCGTCAAACATGATTGAAGTGTAACCAACTTCGATACACTCAAGTGCATCTTCGTAGTGACCGTGGTCAAGGTGGATAGCTACTGGTACAGTGATACCCATTGATTCAACAAGGTTAGCGATCAAGTTGCGAGCAACTTTGTAACCACCCATGTATTTAGCAGCACCCATTGAAGTTTGGATCAAAACTGGAGCTTTTTTAGCTTCTGCTGCGCGCAAGATAGCTTGAGTCCACTCAAGGTTGTTTGTGTTAAATCCACCAACTGCATAACCGTTGTCACGAGCTGCTTGGACAAATTTTTCTGCTGAAACGATTGCCATTTTATCAGGCCTCCTGTATATTTTTATGGGTCATCCCATTTACATTGTTCATTTTATCACTTTTTGACAAAAAAATCTAGTTTTTCCCGCAGTTTCGATTGAATTTCTTCTAGCTTCATCTATGTAAACCCTTTCTCTCCCTAGTCTTGGGCGACTTTTGGAAAAGCTATGAAGAAGGTTAAACGATTCTCCGCCATCTCGAAACGATAAGCTAATTTTTCATGTTCCAATAGACTCTTAACCACAAAGAGCCCCATCCCAGAACCCTTGGCCTTGCGACTAGCATTGTCAGAAAAAGACTGGGCTAGTTTTTCTTGTTCCTCTGAGCTACAGCTATTCTCGATAAAAAGTTCCCCTTCTCTCTCCCCGATGCGGACCAAGCCGCCTGGAACAGAGTGCTTGATAGCATTACTGATAAGGTTAGACAGAATCAATTTCATGACAGATGAGTTTAAATAGGCCTGCTGATGAGTCAAACTATTGTCTATCTGAAGCTCTCTTTCCTTGGCTAGCAAGGCATAATTCTTGACTAGACTTTGCGTCATCTGGAGGAGGTCAATTGTTTCCCTATCATCTCGCAATTCCTGCACAGACGAGAGAGAAAGTATCTGCAGAACATGGTGATTGAGTTCATCCACAATCCCCAAGGCAACTCCCAGATAGTGGTCTCTATCCTTATAACGCCCGATATTTTCTTTCATGTTTTCGATTAGGATTTTCAAACTAGCCAGCGGTGTTTTCAATTCATGAGAAGCTCCTCGTAGGAATTCGACCTTCATCTTTTCCAGCTGGAGAATGGCTTCATTCTTGTCATGCAAGTCCGCGATAACTGTCAAAAGATGTTGGTAGAGGCTATTGATTTGTTCCTTGAGATCACCAATCTCATCCTTAGAATCCACGCGCAATCGCACTTGAGTATCCAGTTCCATCATCCGACGGGTCACCCGCTTGATTTCCAAAATGGGGGCAACAATGGTCCGAGCATAGATGTAAGCCACCAAAAGTGAAATCAGAAAGGATGCCAGCAGGGTATAGGGAAGAAACTGGAGACTGATTTGCTCTGCTTCCTTTTGCAAATCCATGGAAGCAAGAAACTGGAGAGTCATGGTGCCACCGTCTTGCGTTTTCACCTCGCGCTCTTCGATAAAAAGAGAGGTTGTCTGACGATCTGTATCCAGAGGAAGATTGTCCTTGACTTCTAACTTGTCCTCGGTCATCTCTCCCTTGACCACCCCCTTAATCTCACTAGTCTGGGAATACAAGTCTAAGACTTGCTCGATACTCTGTCTATCCTTTCCTTCTAGTGACCGGGCAATAGCTGTCGCTTTCTGGCCAATGGTTTCCTGACGATGACTCAGATAAGTCGAAGGAAAAAGAAAATAAATAGCTAAATGAAGGCAAATAACCAGAACACTAAAAATCGAGAAGGTGTAGATAAATATCTTTGTAAATAAGCCTGTTCGTTTCATTTTCGCTCCAATTTATAACCAACATTGCGCACAGTGAGGATGCAGTCCAGGTCTAGCTTTTTCCGCAATTCCTTGATATAAACGTCAATGACACGGTCAAAGGGAACCTCATCTGTCACCTTCCAGACGGCATCGATTATCTGAGATCGAGTCAAGGCTCGTCCTTCATTTTTCACCAGATAGTCCAGAATTTCCAACTCTTTGGCATTGATGGGCACTTCTTGACCTGCTAGGCTAGCACTGTAGCTCTCAAAGTCTACCTTGGCATCCTTATAGGAGAAGATTCGTCCTGTATCATAGTAGCGCTTGAAAATCGCGTTCACTCTCACTTTTAAGAGGGAGAGGGAGAAGGGCTTTTCCAGATAGCCATCTGCCAGAGAGGCAAAGGCACTCATCTTGTATTCCTCATCCTGAAAGGCGGTCAGCATCAAGACAGGGACTTGGCTGGTTTTGCGTATCTCAGCTAGCACTTCTAGACCATTGAGCTTGGGCATCTGGATGTCCAGTAAAACCAAGGCTACCTCATAGCTAGAAAATTGCTCCAAGGCTTCCTGACCATCTGCCGCCTCAATGGTTTCATAGCCACAATCCGTCAAATAATCACTGACCCCCTCACGGATCATCTCTTCATCTTCTACAATTAAAATTTTCATACTTTAACTGCTCTCTATTTTTTATTTTTCTTAGAATAAATACCTACTCTATTTCTATTATAGTCTCTTGCTGGCCTTTTGTCTTTAAGTAACTGACTACTAGATAAAACAAAGAGAGCCTATCGCTCTCTCTGCTCACATTTCACTCCCCGTGAAATGAACGTTATTTAGTTGCTTTTGAAAATGTTACAACGTAGTTATAATCTTTCCCATTAGCTTGATAGACATAGTCCTCTTTGAAAGTGTAGCCACGTTTTCTCAACTCTTCTTTCTTAGCTTCAACTTGGTTCTGAACTGCTACTTTCACCTGTTGTTCATTTGTTGAACCTTCCACGATTTCAAGAGAAGTTCCATCGATATATCCTAGGAAACCTGCAATATCTTTCATTTTATCAAAGTTATAAAATACATTTACTTTGACCTTTTGAGGAGCTGGCTGTTCTAGACTTCTACGATTTCTGCTAGCGCGTGGTTGAACTGCTGGAGCATTTCTAAAGCCTGTAGTTCCTGTAGCTTGCTTAGTGAAAGTGACTACGTAGTCATAATGAGTTGCATCTTGATGAGTATACTCAACGAATATATCTTCCGAAAATTGATATCCTCTTTTAGCTAATTCTGATTTTTTGGCATCTATTTTTTCTTTAATCAGTGATTTGACTTTTTCCCCAGAAGCATCTTTTGGAATCTCAATATCATTTTTTTCACCAGGGTCACCGAAGAATCCTGGAATATCTTTCATACCATCAAAATTATAATAAATAGAGACTGTGTTTTGAGGTTCCTCAATACTTCTACGACGACGAGTTACTCGAGGTTGGTAAGTTCCTGCACTTCGGAAGCCTGAGTCACCAGTTGTAGAACTGTCCGACGTTGCCGCAGGTTGTGCTTGTGGTGAGTCTTCAGATGAGGACGGCTGAGAAGATGGATTGCTAGAAGTTAGTGCGCTGTTTGCTACTGTACTATTTTCATCTATAGTTGTTCCACCAGCATGACTTTCGATAGGTTTAGTATAATCTGCTGCTCCTTCTATAGTCGCTCCTGGAGTTTGAATACTTTGACTCAAAGTCTCATATTCATCAACTAACTGAGTTTGTTTTTCAAAATCTTTCTCCTCTTCTAATTTTTTATAGTAGAGATTTGTTAGTTCATTTAATCTATCTCGAGCCTCTTGTTTTTGAGTATCGTCTAGATCACTAGTAGAAATAGCTTCCTCAGCTAGTTTTTTATGATCATCAATCGCAGCTTTATTACTATTTTTGGTATCTTCCTCTAAAGACTTCTCTGAATCTTGATGTTCTACAGCTGGTTCATCGTCTTGAGAGTTTTCTTCATTAGAAGTTGAATCGTTTGAGTTGCCATCAGTTGTAGCGTCTGTTGATGAATTATTTGAAGGGACATTGTCCGTTACTGGAGTTGATTCTGCTTCTTTTGTTTCTGAAGATTCTTCTACTGGTTGACCTTGATTTCCTGAAGTTGTAGCCTCTGACTCTTCAACTTTCGGAGTCTCTGCTTTCTGTTCAGATTCTACATTAGCTCCGTCTGTTTCTTCAGTTCCATTTACTACTTCTTCTCTTTTTGCTTTATCAGAAGTTGATGTTGTTGATTCTGAGTTTCCGTCTCCAGTTGAAGCTTCAGCATTTTGTGAATTTGTTTCTTCGTTATTACCTTCTGTGCCTACTTCTTTTGGTACTGATGTTGAATCTACTGTCCCTTCTGTTGAATTTGCTTCTTTATCTGTATCTTCTACTTTTGAGTCTTTTTCTTCATCTCCTGTAGTTTTTACTTCTGGTGTTGTTCCTTCTGTAACTGTTGATTCAGCCGCTGGCTCTGTTACTTTTGCTTCAGATGATTCTGTTGGAGTTCCTTCTGTTGTTCCTGAAGCTTCTGAAACTTTTCCTTCTGTTTCAGCTTCTTTCGGTGCTGGTTTCTCTCCTTCTCCTATTTCTTTTGGAGCTGATTCTGATTCCACTGTTCCTTCTGGTGTTGATTCTACACTTTCTTTCGGTTCAGTTGATTCTGTTGGAGCTTCTGCCTTCGGCGTTGTTGCTGTTGATTCCTCCGCTTTTGGATCAGCTGGTTTGACAACCTCTGGGGATGCCTCTTCTGCTTCTGGAACTGAACTTCCAGATTGTTCTGTAGTTTCATCACTTGAAGGAGTGAAGTCTGTTGATGAATTATTTGAAGTATTTCCCGTTGTATCAGTTGGTCCTTCTGTAGCTGTTGATCCAGTTGATGGACTTGAGTCGGCTGAATTACTTGTTTCAGCTGATGAATCCGTGTCTGTAGCAGGTTGTTCTTCTGTAACTGGGGTTTCTTCTGCTACTGGTTTTTCTGATTTACTCTCGTTAGTATCCTCACTTGTAGAGTCTGCTGCTGGCGCTGTTGTTGCTGGTTCTGTAATTTCAGATGTTCCTGGTTCTTCAGCTTCTTTTGGTGCTACCTCTGGGTCTGTTGCTTTTGCTTCAGTTGATCCTGTTGAAGCTTCTCCTGTTGCTCCTGCTTCTTCTGAACCTGTTCCTTCAGGTGTTGATTCTACACTATCTTTCGGTTCAGTTGATTCCCCTGCTGTTCCTGAAGCTTCTCCTGTTGTTTCCCCTGCTTCTGCTGTTGCACCTGGTGTAGTTCCTTCTGTTTTATTTTCTTTTGGAGCTGGGGTTTCTTCTGCTGTTGCTCCTGCTTCTTCAGTTTCTTTTGGAGCTGGCGCTGAGTCCACTGTTCCGTCAGGTGTTGATTCTGCTGAAGTTCCTGAAGCTTCTGTTGATTCTGTTGCAGCTTCTGCGTTTGATTCAGCTGGTTTAGCTACCTCTGGCTCGGTTGCTTTTGATTCAGTTGATTCTGCTGGAGTTTCTGCTTTTGGTTCAGCTGGTGTTACCATCTCTGGCTCTGTTCCTTCAGCTTCCTTTGCTACTTCTGCTGTTGAAGCTGGGGTTTCTGGTTTTGATGGTGCTGGGGTTTCTTCTGCTGGTTGATCTTGTTCTCCTGAAGTGCCTTCCTCTACCACTGGCGCTGGTTCTGTTGGTTCAGCTGACGCCTCTGGTTCTTCAACTTTCGGCGCTTCTACTTTTCCTTCAGTTGCATCTTCTTTAGGTGTTGTTTCTGCTGAAGTTCCTGAAGCTTCTGCTTTTGGTTCAGATGGTTTCGCTACCTCTGACTCTGTTATTTCTGGTTCCGTTGCTTCTGTTGCACCCGGTTGTTCTTCTTTATTTTCCGGAGTTGTCGATGCTTCTGTTTTTGGTTCAGATGATTCTGTTGGCTCTTCCGCTTTCGGTGCTGGAGTCATTGGCTCATCTGATTTTGGTTCCGAAGTCGCTGGTTCTTCTACTTTTGGTGCTGGAGTTGTCGCTGCTTCTTCTGCTTTTGGTGCTACTGGAGCTTCTGTTTCTTCTTTAACTTCTGGGCTTGTCTCTGCTGGTGCTTCTGAAGCAGGTTCTTCACCTAATTCTTCCGATCTTTCCACTACTGGTGCTGATACAGGCTGATAGACTGGGCTATAGTTCACAGTCATTTTTTCAACTTTCTCAGTGACATCTGTTAATTCAAAGGTAACAGCTTTTGTTTCTTGGTCTTTCTTGAGCAAGACTTCATAAGTACGAACTTCGCCACTTGCACCGCTTTCTTTGATGACAATCTTGTGTTTTGTGACTGTATCTGAAACCGTTTCAGCTTCAGTAAAGTACAATTCATTGTGCGGTAAGAATAAATTCTTTCCTGAAGCTTGATTCATTTCTTGGAGTACATCTACAGGGATATTGCTTGCTTCGCTGATAACACTTAATGTATCTCCCCACTTAATGACATACTTAAATAAATCACCTTCTTTTTGAAGGTCAGCTTTCACTTCCTCAACTGTTCTGGCTACCCAGACACCATCTTGTTCACTGGCTGATACAGTTGGAGCTAAAAAGCCCAGACCCAGTAGAATCACACCTGTCGCAACAATTGCACCAGTTCTCAATTTTCTAAAACCACGGAGGGACAAGCTTCCTCTAACATTTGTTTGTCTCATAATGTTTATTTTTCCTCACTATTCTATATTTTCCAAGGTAGACCCTGCCTAGGTCTACTAGCCTATGTTTGCGATATGGATAGGCTTCTACAGATTTATCTATCTATTTTCAAGATAAGATTTCTATAGATTTTTATGCACAATTCCATATATAAGTTGCGAAACTCCTTTCTAATAAATTCCATAACCTTAGTATATCATATTTAAGTACTAAAGTACAAAGAAAGCAACTGAAAGCAATGATTTTCACCATTGCTTTCTACTTCATTTATCATTTTAGAACTTTCAGTTGCTAGCCACATTTTTCAGTCTAGCATCAGTATTATTCACCATCCAGCAGAAGTTCTTTTGGTTGTTTTCTGAGGAGATTGCTTGATGCAAGCGCCATAACGAGAACCACTAGAACCAAAGCAAGGACAAAGACGATGATAAAGTCTGATGTCTGAATGGAAATATCTAGGCTTGACAAAGTCTTGTTAAAGCCATCTACTTCTGCACCACCACCAAGGTTAGAGGCTTGAGCCGCCTTGCTAGCCTGTTTGGCAACACCTGAAGTCACATTGGCAAGGACAGTGTTTCCAATTGCACGGGCAGTGTAATTAGCTAAGAAGTAAGCAGAAACAAGAGCAGGAATGGCAATCAAGATGGATTCGGTGATGAATTGCCCCAAGATACTTGCCTGCTTGAGACCGATAGAGAGGAGAATTCCCACCTCCTTGCGACGGGCATTGATCCAAAGGCTGAGCAAGAGGGCAAGGAGAAGGACTGAGAAGCTCAAGCTACCCCAGAAGAGGAGGTTGGCCATCTTGTACATACCAGAGATGGATTGCTCAAGAGCTGGGTAGTTAGAGGAGCTCTTCACCAGTGTGTAGCTCTTCCAGTTGATGCCACTGATGCCACTCAACTCTTTCATAACATCATCCAAGTTCTTGTCCGCTGTTACAAAGAAGGTAGCGTCCCCGTAAATAGCTGTGTCTTCTGTGTATCCATAAAGTTTTGCAGCCGTGTGAATGTCTGTGATAGCTGTATTTTCATAGAGTTCTTGTGAGTAGGTTACTGCCGACTTATTGTGACCATCAAAGAGTCCCTTGATTGTCACTTCAACTGTTTCCTTGGCACCTTTTTCATTGTCTGCATCATAGACATTAGAGTCCAACTTGACCTTATCCCCTACTTTCCAGCCGTATTTGGCTGCCAAGTCCTTGTGCAAGAGGATCTTGTCCTTGTCGTCGTTTGTTAGGTGCTCACCTTCAACCAGTTTATAAGAACCAGAAACAAACTTGTCTTCTTTAGAGGAGTCATTGACACCAGTGATCATCAAGCTGCTTCCAAAATGTTTGGCACGGTCAGGTGTTAGATTTTTCTTGGTATCTGGCGTTTCGATGAGTTCATAGCCAGTCAAATCTCCGATAGCGTTGATGCGTTTAACATAAGACTCAATAGCCTTATTTTCGGTGATTTTTTTGATGTCTTCACCCTTGATATTCCCAGCACCACGTGGCGTTCCTTGATTGACGCGACGATTGATTTGCATGGAGAAGCTGTTGGTGATATTTTTAAAAGTCTCCTGAGAAGCCTTGGCAGTAGCTCCCTTGATCGACAAGCCGACCAAACTCAAGCTCGCCATGAGGAGAATAATCAGGAAGATGACAATCGATTTGAAAAACTTCCTTGTAACATAGGCAAATGCGTTGTGTAACATAGTTTCCCTTTCTAGATGTTGTTCTATTTTATAGTCTATAACATATATAAAATAATTTTTTACTATTTCCCTTAGATTGTGCGGACGGGAGCAACTTCCTGTAGGAATTTCATCCCTAATTTTTGAGCCCTTCGACCTTTAATTTCTATGCTCAGGCTAAAATAGTTCCCCAAACTATTTTACTCTCAAAAATTCCGACCTTGATAATAACTTTGTTATTATCTAGGCTATCACTACTGTGGGAAATAGTTGTTAATGACTCACTTCGTTTATTATTACTATACACGTATCTGGTTACCAACTAATACTATTTTAAAGTTTAATAACTAGATTCTATATTTCAGTCAGTTTCTTATCCTTCAATTCAAGTGTAATATCTGACGCTTGTGCCACTTCTTTACTGTGGGTGACGACGATGACACATTTACCTGTTTTCTGGGCAAGTGATTTGAGCAGTTCAACAATATCGCCAGCAGTTTTAGGGTCCAAATTTCCTGTTGGCTCATCTGCAAGAATAACTGGAGCTTCCGAGACCAAACTACGAGCAATGGCAACACGTTGCTGTTGACCACCTGATAACTGGAGAACATTCCGCTTGATCTGACTTTCATCCAAACCAAGCTCAAGCAGTGTATCCTTGCTTGCCTTTTTATTGACCAAGCGGATATTTTCCAGTGGAGAAAGATAATCTATCAAGTTATAATTTTGAAAGACCAGGGAAATATGGTGCATGCGATGGTAAGAATACCCCTTCTTACGAATGTCCTCTCCTTGGAAAAGAATCGAACCTTCAACAGGACTATCTAAACCAGCAAGTAGGGACAAGAGTGTGGATTTTCCTGCTCCTGACTCACCAATAATACTGTAAAATTTCCCGGGTTCAAAATGATAATTGATCTGATATAGAACTGCTTCAGCAGTGTTCTTATAACGGTAGGTAAGATCTTGTAATTGTAATAAAGTCATGATTTCTCCTTCTTAACTAATAGATGATAAAATTTCTTTAGGCGATTTTCTAAATAAGAATAGGAAACAAAGGGCTACAGATAAGCAACTAAGCAGAACTAGAAAAACATAGGATTCTGCAAAAGATAAGATGCTGGTTGATAAACTGCTTGCTTTGGCTAGTGTATCTTGTAAGCTTGCCTGATCTCCACTGGCTAGGACAGTTTGGAGAAGATAGGATGTAATGGCATTTCCAGCGATAAAGGATGGAAGCAAAGCACCGATAGATACCAAAACCACCTCTAAACAGAATTGTAGGAAAATCGAGCTCTTGCCTTTTCCAAGTGCCAGAAGGATTCCCACTTCGTAGACCCTTTCTCTCAACCAAAGAGACAAGACCAAAATTAAGGCTCCAGCTCCAGCTATCAACATCCCATAAAGGAAGATGGTCAGGAAGGTTTGGAAGGTTGCAACTGAGTCTTTGATTTGTTCAAAAGCCTTGTTTTCCTTCTCGACTTGGTAGCCTTGACTTTCCAAGGCTAAGTTTTCCACCTGCTTCATAAGTCCATCCATTTCCTTAGGATTTTCTACATAGAAGCGAGCTGCACTGACTAGAGATTCACCATTACCCAAAAGGCTTTGGCTACTTTCATAGTCTGTAAAGACCTGGTTTTCACTGAAGTCAGAAGACAAGCCTGTGAATTTCTCCTGTTTTTTACCAGAAAAGATGCCAACGATTTCATACTCAACTGTGTGTCCTTTTCCAGCTTCTGACTGTCCAGCATCTAAACGAATCTTATCATGAAGCGAAAGACTATTCTTCTTAGCCAGCTCTTCGTGGATGATGATTTTCTTTGAATCCCCTTTTTGAAGATGTCGCCCTTCTTTTAAGTTGAAAGCCGAGCTGGTGAAGGTCACATCCTTGGATGAATCCTCAAGAGCCGTTAAGCTAACCAAGTTCTTGTCCGCAGCTGACAAATCATCACGTTCAACGCTTTGCTCACCACTCACCGCTTCCTTGTCTTTTAATTTTCCGATCGTCTCGAGTTCAGGAGAGACATTTTCCAGTCCCTTAATCTTGTTCACAGCCGCTAACTCTGACAACTTGAAAGTCTGCCCATTTTCTATCTTCTTAATAGAAAAAGATGTGTTGAGTGATTTGTAAAGATTGGTTTCAACTGTTTTGTTGGACTTCATCAAAGTCAAACAGGCTGAAATTCCGGCCAATAGGACCAATAAAATCAGAAATAAAATAAAACTTCTCAGTCGCTTTCTGCTGACATAAGCCCAAGCTCTTTGGATTGGATTCATTTGTCACCTCCATATTTGTAAAACTATTATAAAACCCAAATATGAAATGTTTATGAAATACGAAAAAAGAGCAAAAATTTTTTTGCTCTACTTTAACTAGATGAAAAAAAGAGCTAGCCTCAGCTAACTCTTATCCTATGCGGAGAGAGGGACTTGAACCCTCACGACCTAAAGCGGTCACAGGATCCTTAGTCCTGCGCGTCTGCCAATTCCGCCATCCCCGCGTTGATTACTTTACTAGTATATCAACTTTTGGGATCCTTGTCAATACTTTTTTTCAAAAATTTTTCATTTCATCAACTAAATTACTCTGAAAGTTCATTTAGATTTTCATCTACTAACTTAGCTCCGAGTGTATTTTTGAAATGAGCTAGAGCAAATTGATGATTTTCAGGCCAGATAGAAGCAACAGCTGGTTGAACAATCTCGATGTCATATCCTAGATTATAGGCATCTATAGCTGTATGCAGAACACAGATATCCGTCAAGACACCTGTTAAGATAACTGTAGAAATTCGACGCTCTCTCAAGCGGATATCCAGGTCAGTCCCTGAAAAAGCTGAGTAATGGCGTTTATCCATCCAAAAGACACGACTGTCTGAACCATGCTCTTGATAAAATGTACCCAAATCTCCGTATAAATTGCGTCCACTAGTCCCAATCAAATTGTGAGGAGGAAATAGCTTGCTTTCTGGATGGAAACAATCGTTTTCTTCATGAGCATCGATAGTAAAGAAGATGTAATCTCCGCGTTCAAAAGCTAACCGAGTCACCTTACTAATGGCTTCCGAAATAGCTTGAGCTGGAGCACCTGCTGTCAATTTACCACTGTCGGCAACAAAATCTTCTGTATAATCAATCGAAATCAAAGCTTTAGTCATTAGTAATCTCTTTTCTTCACTTCTTCAAAAATATCTGAAATCAAGACCTTAAGGTAAGTTCCCTTCATTCCAAGTGAGCGACTTTCAATAATTCCCGCAGACTCAAGTTTACGAAGAGCATTGACAATCACAGAACGGGTAATTCCGATACGGTCTGCAATTACAGACGCAGTTAACTGCCCTTCATTTCCGTTTAATTCTCCTAAAATGGCTGAAACAGCACGGAGTTCGGAGTAAGAAAGGGTATTAACCGCCATGGTCACAGCAGTACGGCGACGGATATTTTTCTCATCTTCTTCACGTTGGAAATTAAGGAGTTGAATTCCAACAACGGTACTGGCAATCTCAACAAGAATCAAGTCCTCGTCATCAAATTCTTTGTCATTACGCCAAATAATCAAAGAACCAAGGCGAATCCCCGATACATGAATCGGTGCAATAGTCGTCAAACCATCTGGAAAGTCCGAACGACTTTCCACAGGAAAAATACTTAAATCATGATCAACTGTCAGATTGGCTTCTGTATCGTAAATCATATTCGCACCTTGAATGTAGTCATCCGGGAAAATCTTAGTTTGGAAGAACTGCTCTACGCGATCTGTATTTGTTTTATAACGCATAAAATAGCCAAGGAGACGCCCCTTGCTGTTAACAATACAAGCATTACAATCAATAATGTCTGCCAATTGACGGGTAATCGCATTGTATGGAAGTTCTTCCTGCAACTGCTCCTCTGAGCGCTTCAGGATAGAAGTAATTTTTCTTGTTTTTTCTAATAAATGTGCCATTTTTCACCTCGAATTTAATCGCTATCATTATAACATAAACAGATTGAATTTTCAATTATTATCTGAAAATTGCTTATTTAATTGCAATTTAGACTAGCTGAAATATTTTAGAAAATTATGTTTTCTTATTGACAACCTAATTTATATTTGATATCATATCATCATAAGAAGGTGGATTGATAATACCTTTCCATTTCACCTATCCTTTGCTATCACCATCTTCTTTCACCCTTGGTCTCCTTATATAAAAAAGCGATTCATTTTGAACCGCTTTTTCTTATTTATCGCCCTTGTTACGAATAACAAAGCCTGTTTGCTTTTCACTTGAAGTATTGCGTGGTTTTTTATTATCCTTACGGTAACGTTTTTCCTTATCAAAACGATCGTTGCTACGACTGCCTTTTTTGAAATCATCACGGCGACCACCACGACGGTTATCTCCTCGGCGATTATCACGACGGTCATCTCCACGACGACCTCCCTTAGCTTTACCACCAAAACCATTACCTGATGGTTTAAATGGCAGTGGTTTTTCACGCGCAATCTCCACTTCAGGAAGGCTATCCGGATCTTGAACAGTCAGACTCAAAATATACATTGCCAATTCTTCTGGAGTAAATTCGGCAGCTAGCTTACGAGCATCCTTACCAAATTTCTCAAAGTTGGCACGGATAGTCTCATCTGCAAAATCACGTTCGATTTTCTTGAGAGCTACTTGTTTTTTAGCTTGGAAGGCTTCTTCTGCACTTGCAGGTTTGAGACCTTTCATGCGTTTCTTAGTCAAGTTTTCAATGATTTGGAGGTAGCCCATTTCATTTGGTGATACGAAAGTAATCGACTGACCTGACTTACCGGCACGACCTGTACGACCGATACGGTGAACATAACTTTCAGGATCTTGTGGAATATCGTAGTTATAGACATGAGTCACACCTGAAATATCCAACCCACGCGCTGCCACGTCTGTCGCAACCAAAACATCAAGATTACCATTTTTAAAGTCACGAAGGACACGCAGACGTTTGTTTTGGTCTAGGTCACCATGAATTCCTTCGGCACGGAAACCACGGATTTTAAGACCACGAGTCAATTCATCCACACGGCGCTTGGTACGACCAAATACGATAGCAAGCTCAGGTTGTTCCACATCCATGAGACGTGTCATGGTATCAAATTTTTCTTGCTCTTTGACTCGGATATAGTACTGGTCAACCAATTCAGTTGTCAATTCCTTGGCAGCAATCTTCACATGTTCAGGTTCTTTCATAAACTGAACACCGATACGTTTGATAGCATCTGGCATAGTTGCTGAGAAAAGAAGAGTTTGACGGTTTTCAGGAACACGAGAAATGATGGCTTCAATGTCTTCAAGGAAGCCCATGTTGAGCATTTCATCCGCTTCGTCAAGGATAAGAGTTTCAATATCTTGTAATTTCAAGGCCTTACGTTTAATCAAGTCCAAGAGGCGACCTGGAGTTCCCACCACGATATGGGCACCAGATTTAAGAGCCTTAATTTGCTTTTCAATGCTTGATCCGCCATATACTGAACGGACTTTGACTCCCTTACTACGACCAAAGCGGAAGAGTTCTTCTTGACTTTGGACAGCAAGTTCACGTGTTGGAGCGATGACCAAGGCTTGGATGGTCGCTTCTTCTGTACGGATTTTTTCAAGGGTAGGCAAGCCAAAGGCTGCAGTTTTTCCTGTACCAGTCTGAGCTTGACCGATAACGTCCTTACCTTCAAGAGCCAATGGAATGGTTTGTTCTTGGATCGGACTGGCTTCTACAAAACCAGCTTTTTCAATCTCTGCTAGCAAATCAGCAGACAAGTTTAATTCATTAAATTTCACGTTATTCTTCTTTCTAAAGGTGGTGCGAAGCCACCCTATAGGGCTTAGTCTATACTTTTCTTTTTATGACGTATTTTCATATACTGGATACAAAATCGTGTTGCTTCTTTTCCACAAAAGAAAAGTACTGTTTTCTTTGCAACCTATCTAGTATAACACAAGAGAGAAGTAAAAGATAGCCCAATTTCTACAGAAAATCATGTAAACGGTTTTTGGCTTTCCTTTTTGATGGAACGACCTAGATAATAAGACAAAGCCAAGGCGATACTATATAAAATGATAAAAACGAACAAGGTTTGTGTGTAAGAATGAGCCATTTTATAAGTTTCTGCTAATAAAATAGGTCCTGCTAAACCAGCCATTGCCCAAGCTGTTAAAATATAACCATGCAGAGCAGCTAATTCCTTGGTTCCAAAAATATCACTGAGATAAGCTGGAATCAAGGAAAAACCAGCTCCATAGCAAGTCATCAAAATAGACATAGCGACTACAAATAAAACGGAATCTGTAAAGAGCCAAAGTGAGAGAGAAAAGAAAAGATTGACAAGCAGTAATATACTAAAGGTTAGAGGGCGACCGATATAGTCAGACAAACTCGCCCAGAGCAAGCGACCAAATCCATTGAAAATCCCTAAAACGCCCACCATTACTGCTGCATGACTTGTAGACAAGCCAGCCATCTCCTGTGCCATTGGCGATGCCGCTGAAATTAAGCCTAAACCACAAGCTATGTTGATAAAGAAAATAATCCAAAGTATATAAAACCGATTGCTTTTTAGAGCCTGATTTGCAGCCATTCCTTGCGTCAAAGAGGCTGTTTTTTCTTTCCCTGAAGCAGATAAAATTGCAAGCTCTTGCTCATTTGGACGCTTAATGAATTGTGAAGCTAGGAGCATGATAATAAAGTAACTTGCACCTAAAATATAAAAAGTTTCTACAAGCCCTACCCCTGCGATGAGATGTTGCGCTATAGGACTAGTCAATAAAGAAGCAAAACCAAACCCCATAATCGCTAAACCTGTTGCGAGACCACGTTTATCAGGAAACCATTTTATAATCGTTGACACAGGGGTAATGTAGCCTGCTCCCAAACCAAGCCCACCTAAAATGCCGTAAGCCAGATACAACAACCACAGCTCCTGACGGTCTATTGCAAATCCTGTTAAGATATTTCCACCTGCGTATAGAAAAGCAGATAGACTCCCCATGACTCTCGGACCAAATTTTTCTACCAAACGCCCCATAAATGCAGCCGATAAGCCTAAACAAAAGATTGCTAGACTAAAGGCAAAGGCAACAGAAGCCTGATCCCATCCCGTTTTTTCAATAATAGGGTTACGATAAACACTCCAAGCATAAGTCGAACCCAGCATTAAGTGTAAAATGACCCCAGCAAAGGCAATAATATAACGATTCGATTTCATAAAACCTCCTATTTTCGAACATTTATTCTATCTTATATAAAAATAGATAGGATTTTAGTTTATCAAGCTTGTCAAAAAATTACTAGTTTTTTGTCTGGAAAGCGTTTTTATCTTTTTCTGTCTTTTTCGTAGCAGAATTGTGCAAAAGTTTTTTTCTTGTGCTAGAATGAAATTCGAATAGGAGGAACTCTAAATGTTAACTTATGATTTAATCGTTATTGGATTTGGTAAGGCTGGTAAAACACTAGCTGGTAAATTGGCTTCAGCTGGCAAAAAAGTTGCCCTCGTTGAACGTAGCAAAGCTATGTACGGTGGAACTTGTATCAACATCGGTTGTATCCCAACTAAAACCTTGCTAGTTGCTGCTGAGAAGGGCTTGTCTTTTGAAGAAGTCATTGCTACCAAAAATACTATCACTGGTCGCCTCAACGGTAAAAACTATGCGACTGTTGCTGGTACAGGCGTGGATATCTTTGATGCGGAAGCTCACTTCCTTTCAAATAAAGTCATCGAAATCCAAGCTGGTGATGAAAAGAAAGAACTGACTGCTGAAACAATCGTCATCAACACTGGTGCTGTTTCAAACGTCTTGCCAATCCCTGGACTTGCTACAAGCAAAAACGTCTTTGACTCAACAGGGATCCAAAACTTGGACAAGTTGCCTGAAAAACTTGGAGTCCTTGGTGGCGGAAATATCGGTCTTGAATTTGCTGGCCTTTACAACAAACTTGGAAGCAAGGTCACAGTCCTAGATGCCTTGGATACTTTCCTACCTCGTGCAGAACCTTCCATCGCAGCTCTTGCTAAACAATATATGGAAGAAGACGGTATTGAATTGCTTCAAAATATCCATACTACTGAAATCAAAAACGACGGTGACCAAGTCCTTGTCGTGACTGAAAACGAAACTTACCGTTTCGATGCCCTTCTCTACGCAACTGGACGCAAACCAAATGTAGAACCACTTCAACTTGAAAATACAGATATTGAACTAACTGAACGTGGCGCTATTAAAGTAGACAAACACTGTCAAACAAACGTTCCTGGTGTCTTTGCAGTTGGAGATGTCAACGGTGGACTTCAATTTACTTACATTTCACTTGATGACTTCCGTGTTGTTTACAGCTACCTTGCTGGAGATGGCAGCTACACTCTTGAAGACCGTCTCAATGTACCAAACACCATGTTTATCACACCTGCGCTTTCACAAGTTGGTTTGACTGAAAGCCAAGCAGCTGATTTGAAACTTCCATACGCCGTTAAGGAAATCCCTGTTGCAGCCATGCCTCGTGGGCACGTAAATGGAGACCTTCGTGGAGCTTTCAAAGCTGTGGTTAATACTGAAACAAAAGAAATTCTTGGAGCAAGCATCTTCTCAGAAGGATCTCAAGAAATCATCAACATCATCACTGTTGCTATGGACAACAAAATTCCTTACACTTACTTCACAAAACAAATCTTCACTCACCCAACCTTGGCTGAGAACTTGAATGACCTATTTGCGATTTAAGTTAAAATTCAATCGTATTGAACAGCCCTCTGAGGGCTGTTTTCATTTCTACGAAATCTCATACTCTTCGAAAATCAAATTCAAACCACGTCAGCTTCACCTTGCCGTATATATGTTACTGACTTCGTCAGTTCTATCTACAACCTCAAAGCAGTGCTTTGAGCAACCTGCGGCTAGCTTCCTAGTTTGCTCTTTGATTTTCATTGAGTATCAAATCTGTCTTTTCCCTCTTTTATGATATAATAGAAACATGAAATTAAAAACTACTTTTGGCCTTCTTGCTGGGCGTTCTTCCCACTTCGTTTTAAGTCGTCTTGGCCGTGGAAGTACGCTTCCAGGAAAAGTCGCCCTTCAATTTGATAAAGATCTTTTACAAAACCTAGCTAAGAACTACGAGATTGTCGTGGTCACTGGAACTAACGGGAAAACCTTGACAACTGCCCTCACTGTCGGCATTTTAAAAGAGGTTTATGGTCAAGTTCTGACCAACCCAAGCGGTGCCAATATGATTACAGGGATTGCAACAACTTTCCTGACTGCCAAATCGTCTAAAACTGGAAAAAATATTGCCGTCTTAGAAATTGATGAAGCCAGCCTATCTCGTATCTGTGACTACATCCAGCCAAGTCTCTTCGTCATCACTAATATCTTCCGTGACCAGATGGACCGCTATGGTGAGATTTACACAACTTACAAGATGATTTTGGATGCTATTCGTAAGGTACCTACTGCCACTGTTCTCCTTAATGGAGACAGTCCACTTTTCTACAAGCCAGCTATTCCAAATCCTGTAGAGTATTTTGGTTTTGACTTGGAGAAAGGGCCAGCCCAACTGGCTCACTATAATACAGAAGGAATTCTCTGTCCTGACTGTCAAAGTATCCTCAAATATGAGCACAATACCTATGCAAACTTGGGTGCCTATATCTGTGAAGGTTGTGGATGTAAACGTCCTGATCTAGACTATCGCTTGACAGAACTGGTTGAGTTGACCAACAATCGTTCTCGCTTTGTCATCGACGGCCAGGAATACGGCATCCAAATCGGCGGGCTCTACAACATCTACAATGCCCTTGCTGCGGTTGCTATCGCCCGTTTCCTTGGGGCAGATTCGCAACTCATCAAGCAAGGATTTGACAAGAGCCGTGCTGTCTTTGGACGCCAAGAAACCTTCCATATCGGTGACAAAGAATGTACCCTTGTCTTGATTAAAAATCCAGTCGGTGCTACCCAAGCTATCGAGATGATTAAACTAGCGCCTTATCCATTTAGCCTATCCGTCCTCCTTAACGCTGACTATGCAGACGGTATTGATACCAGCTGGATCTGGGATGCTGATTTTGAACAAATCACTGAGATGGATATTCCAGAAATTAACGCTGGCGGTGTTCGTCATTCTGAAATCGCACGTCGCCTCCGAGTGACAGGCTATCCAGCTGATAAAATCACTGAAACAAGTAGTCTGGAACAAGTTCTTAAGACCATTGAAAACCAAGACTGCAAGCATGCTTATATTCTGGCAACTTATACTGCTATGCTTGAATTCCGCGAACTGCTGGCTAATCGTCAGATTGTTAGAAAGGAGATGAACTAATGGTTTATACTTCACTGTCCTCAAAAGCTGGCATTTACCCCTATCAGCTCAACATTGCCCACCTCTACGGAAACCTCATGAATACCTATGGGGACAATGGAAACATCCTCATGCTCAAGTATGTTGCTGAAAAGCTGGGAGCCCATGTGACGGTTGACATCGTTTCTCTCCATGATGACTTTGATGAAAATCACTACGACATCGCCTTTTTCGGTGGCGGTCAAGACTTTGAACAAAGTATTATTGCAGACGACCTACCTGCCAAAAAAGAAAGCATTGACAACTACATCCAAAACGACGGTGTGGTTCTGGCTATCTGCGGTGGTTTCCAACTATTGGGTCAATATTATATTGAAGCTTCAGGGAGACGTATCGAAGGACTAGGGGTCATGGGACATTATACCCTCAACCAGACCAATAACCGTTTTATCGGTGACATCAAGATTCACAATGAAGATTTCGATGAAACCTACTATGGTTTTGAAAATCATCAGGGCCGTACCTTCCTCTCAGATGACCAAAAACCGCTGGGACAGGTTGTCTATGGAAATGGAAACAACGAAGAAAAAGTCGGCGAAGGGGTTCATTATAAGAATGTCTTTGGGTCTTACTTCCACGGGCCTATCCTCTCTCGTAATGCTAATCTAGCTTATCGCCTAGTCACTACTGCCCTCAAGAAAAAATATGGTCCGGACATTCAACTCCCTGCTTATGAGGACATTCTCAGCCAAGACATCGCTGAAGAATACAGCGATGTCAAAAGTAAGGCTGACTTTTCTTAAACAAAGGAAAATGATATCAAAGAACTCCGTTATCTTGTCGGAGTTCTTTTTGTCTTTTCTTTTACCCTTCTCCCTTGCATTTTCTCACTTTTTTTGCCAAAATAGAGGGGTAGAAAGAAGGTAGCATATGTCTAAATTACAACAAATCGTAACATATCTTGAATCAGAAAAACTAGACGTCGCTGTCGTATCTGACCCCGTCACAATTAATTACCTCACTGGCTTTTACAGTGATCCCCATGAACGCCAAATGTTCCTTTTTGTCCTAGCGGATCAAGAACCCCTCCTCTTTGTCCCAGCCCTTGAAGTTGAGCGTGCTACTAGTACTGTTTCCTTCCCAGTTGTGGGCTATGTGGATTCTGAAAATCCATGGCAAAAAATGAAACATGCTCTTCCACAGCTTGATTTCAAACGTGTCGCTGTTGAGTTTGACAATCTTATCTTGACCAAATATCATGGCTTAAAAATAGTCTTTGAAACTGCTGAGTTTGAAAACCTCACACCTCGTATCCAACGCATGCGCCTCATCAAATCAGCTGACGAAGTGCAAAAAATGATGGTTGCAGGTCTCTATGCGGACAAGGCTGTAAAAGTTGGCTTTGACAATATTTCTCTTGATAAAACTGAGACAGATATCATCGCTCAAATCGACTTTGCTATGAAGCGTGAAGGTTATGAAATGAGTTTTGATACCATGGTCTTAACTGGCAATAACGCTGCAAATCCGCACGGCATTCCAGCAGCTAATAAGGTCGAAAATAACGCCCTTCTCCTCTTTGACCTAGGTGTCCTCGTCAACGGCTATGCGTCAGATATGACTCGTACAGTCGCAGTCGGCAAACCTGACCAATTCAAGAAAGACATTTATAACTTGACTCTTGAAGCTCAACAAGCTGCTCTTGACTTTATCAAGCCGGGAGTGACTGCCCATGAAGTGGACCGCGCTGCCCGTGAGGTCATAGAAAAAGCTGGTTACGGCGAGTACTTCAACCACCGTCTTGGTCACGGTATCGGTATGGATGTCCACGAATTCCCATCTATCATGGAAGGAAACGACATGGTCATCGAAGAAGGCATGTGCTTCTCTGTTGAACCAGGTATCTATATCCCTGGTAAAGTCGGTGTTCGTATTGAAGACTGCGGTGTTGTTACCAAGGATGGCTTCGACCTCTTTACAAGCACCAGCAAAGACTTGCTTTATTTTGATTAAAATTCTTCAAAAATCTTCCCACAATCATAACCACCCGTCAAACGGGTGGTTTGTCCCAGGGCTATAAGCCCAAATTACCAGCCAGCGCCTAAAGACGCTGGCTTTCACTTTGTTCAAGCCTCATTGCTCTTGACTCGTCACTTGCCTCTTAAAGAGGCTTTAGTATTACTTACCACTATCCCTAAAGGGATCCTCATATTCTTTTACACTCAATTTATCTAGTGCTATATCATGCTTTTCCTGTTCTTGGATATATTTCTTAATTGTGGCTTCATTAAGCCCTACTGTACTTACATAATAACCTTCCGCCCAGAAATGCCGATTCCCAAACTTGTACTTGAGATTGGCGTGTTTGTCAAACATCATGAGTGCACTTTTTCCTTTTAAATAACCCATGAAACTCGAAACACTTATCCTTGGTGGAATACTTCCTAACATGTATCCCTGGTCTGGCATTAAGTGACCCTCGATAATTTCAACTCCTTTCTAACTTCACAAGCGATGAAATTTTTC
>NZ_VMLR01000001.1:13302-248183 GCF_013276795.1 Streptococcus sp. 2342 | reverse complement strand
ACCAGAGCCTAAGCCAGAAAATTCAAATAGTATCCAGCCAGAATCAAAGATATCAGAAGAAAAACTACCAAATACTGGTACAGAAAAAAATACTAATGTATCAACTATGGGATTACTAGCTATGGTAACAGGATTGGCATTAGGGTTATTTAAGAAAAAAGAAGAATCGGAATAATCTCTATGTTATTTTATCTATGTAATCATTCAGGGCATCTATTTAAAGGTCTATTTAATTATTTTCAAATAGATTATTGAGCATGATTTGATTTTTAATAGCTTCTAAATAAAATATTCTATACTGCTATATTTGGAATTTTTATAAGAAATTATTTTATATCGAGATTTGATGATACTGATAGAAAATTATTATTTTAAAGTAACTCTATCAGAACTTCAATTTTAAGAGATGAAAAATCTTTTCTCCCTTTTTGTGAGGGGAGATTTTTCACTTTTGTCAAATGAAAATAGGAGAGAGAAATATGTCAAGAATTATTACGCTTCATGCTTTTACACAAAAGCAAAGATATGGTTATGAAACTACACAATTTTATCGTGCAAAAATAGCAAGGTATTTAGGATGGGATTATCTACAGCTTGTGACAAATCCACAAGTTAGACCTGACTGGAAAGCTGATTTAAAAAAACTTGGATTTTTAGAAAAGGAATTGATTTGTGTTCCTCATAGTTTTTCTGATATAGGGCATGATTCCTTATCGGTTAAGCCTGAAACTCTCAATTTATCAGATGGTGATACGGTTGAACTCACTGCAGATGGTTTTGTCTCTTCTCTTACGTTAGGAGATGGATCAGGTCGTTACTATTATACAAGTGGTCCATTTCTTTTTGAAAGTTTTAAGGAAAAAGAGTTACAGTGGTTTCATAAAAACGGAGACTTAGCACTTGAGGGACGTTTCATAGACCCATTCATAGAACCTTCTCCTGTTTCTATATTCTATCCAGAATATATTTTTAGAAAAGATGGTATTATCTATTCTGAAGAAGATTTGCTTATTACATTTTTAATTGATACAATCAAAGATAAAGATTTAATTATCCGTGATCAGCACATTATACCTAAGCCTAGTCTCTGGAGATATATGGAGAATACTGGAAAAAAATATTATGAAATGATACATTCAAATGTGAAACTAAATCTTTCTAACGCAAATCTAAGAAAAAAGAATAACTATCTAGTTGCAAGTGAATTGCTAACAGAATCATTGCGTCAGCTAGATTATAACGCAATATTTTTAGCTCCCATTTTTACAGAAAAGAAAGGGAAAGTTAAAGAAATCGGTCCTGTTTTAGACTATTGTTTAGTGGGGCATATGGAGGAAATAAAGAATATTGATCTGGTTATTGAAGTTTTTACGGAATTATATAAACGTGGCTCAAATGTTCATATTACCTTTTATGGTGGATCAGAAAAAAGATTACAGCAACTTCGGAATCAGTATAACCTCCCACCAACAATTCAATTAAAAGGAATGGTGGATAATGTTCCCTATAATCAACACCAATGCTATCTGTCTGCTAGTTATACTGAGTTATTTTCAAATGCCTGTGTAGAAGCTTTGAGCCATGGTTTACTAGCCTTGCTATCAGATGTTGATATTGCTCATCGTTTTTACGCCAATCAGTCAAATGCCATTCGTCTCTTCCAGAATAAGGGACAATTGATTCAAATGATAGAAGAGATGGAGCAGGCGAGCTATCGCCAGTCAAATGCAGAAAATATTGCCCTAGCGGCTCACTATTCACTAGGGACAGTGGCCCAAAGCTATCGTGAACTACTAGATAGGGAATTCTAGTTATCCTATTGCTCTATTTCTGCTTGATTTCATGGACTGCTTATCGGAAAAAAGGGAGAGAGGAGGATTATTATCAGGTTAAGAAAGCTGTTCCTGTGACAGTTCTGGCCTTCTCAGTCTTTGCAACCTTGCTCAACCCCATTTCCTTTCTGACTCTGGTGGAGAATGCCTATACAGGCAGGTCATATCTCTGGTTTGCCCAGTTTGGCATCTTTCTAGCCATTCCACTAGCTCATCGCTATTTTCTGCCCCTCTATCAAAAGGGAAACTATGAGATAGCCTATCATCTTTTAGAGGACAAGTTTCAATCGACTGGCATTCGTTCACTGACCTCAGGACTTTTCATCATTTACCAGTTGGGGCGAATAGCAGTGGTGACCTACTTGTTGTCTCAAACCTTAGCGCCCTTTACCCCTATCAATTAGCTGATCTTGTCTGGTTTACTCTTTCTCTTGACGGTCTATTATCTGGCAAGGGGTGGTGTCTTTTGGTTGTGCTGTGGACGGACTTCTTTCAGGGCTTGGTCCTACTGGCTATATTGGCCCTTTTTCTACCAAGAATTACCCAATCTGTTTTAGTCATGAATAGCAGTCAACAGCTATCTCACTTTGCAGAGACGCTGGATGGGAAGACGGTCTTTATCTTAGTTGCAGGAGCAGGTTTTAGTAGCTTGTTTTCCTACGTTTCTTCGCAGTATATTGTCCAACATTTTAACAGCAAAATGGGGCGTCGAAAAATTGGAAAAATCTTATGGCTACAGGGACTATTGTCCTTTGGGATTGTCAGTTTACTCTATCTGATTAGCACCTTTGTTTAGCAGTTTCATCCTGCTGGCTCTCTTGTAGCGGGTCAATCCACTATCTCATCCAGTATGAATGCAATTGTGACCTGCTTGAAGTTGGATTTCACTTGGTCAAAGATTCGCTGGTCACCAAGCCTCCTGTCCTTTGTCATAGCAGGTCTGTCTTGACTTCTCTGCCTCTTACTCATGAATGCAGAAATTTACTCCATCTACGAATGGATTAACGGCTTTATGGGTCTGACACTAGGTGTGATGGGTGGTTTGTACCTCTTGATCCTACTCCTAAAAAGACCGAGCTTACAACTGGCCAAAATCTATCTGGTCTTTAGTCTAGGAGCCTTGTTTCTCTATCATTACAGTGGTTTATTCGCCAACTCCAATACTTGGTTAAATAGCATCATCACCACCCTATCTGCCCTCTTTATTTCATTTCTAGGAAGACTATATGAAAGCAACATCTAAACCCATAGCCGTCATTTTGATCCGTTCGGGTTCACGTGGCTTAGTGGATAAAAATATCAAACCGCTTGCAGGCAAACCCTTGGTATTCTATACTATAGAAGTCGCTCTAGCCTCCAAGCTATTTAGTGAAATCTGGATCTCCTCAGACTCACTAGCCTATCTCGAACTCTGTCATCAAGCCTATCCAGAGATTCATTGTGTCCACAGACCAAAAGAGTTGGCTTTGGCAACAACCTCTAGTTTAGAGACCTTGCGAGACTTTTTACAGCCCTTTGAGGAAGAGCAGGTCTTTGTGAATCTACAGGTGACCTCACCCTTGAGAGAAGTGGAGCACCTCGTCGAGTCCTATCAACTATACTGTCAGTCTGGCGCCGACCATCTGATTTCCTGTGTTATGGCAGACAAGAGTCGTAGTCTTTACTTGCAATTAGCGGAGTCGTCATTTATCCGTCCGCCTCAGGTTTCCAAGCACTATGCTCGGCAGAAAGAACCTGTCTATTACTATCCAAACGGTAGTATCTGGATTTCTCGCAAGGATCGTTACCTACGAGATGAGACCTTTTACACAGATAAGACAGTAGCCTATGAAATGCCCAAACTCTATTCTTATGATATCGACGATGCCTTGGACTTTGAAGTCGTTGAGACCTTGTTACAACATCACCACCTAGGAGAATCAAAGAGATGAAAAATCTTATAATTGCTACAACGCCCTTGCAGGCCAAGATTGCACAGCATATCAAAGGATTCTATCTTGATCAGGACTTTGTTAGCCTTTATGTCAGTCCTGTAAAAAATGCTCGTCAGGAGCATTATGCTAAGAATTTTGACCATGTTCACTATCCTCAGGATGCAGAGGACTTGGCTCAGATTTGTCAGGAGCTTGCTGGCGACTATGACACCATCTTTTATGCTAGCTTTGACAATAGCTTGATTCTGGACTTGGTTGCTAGTTCAAATTACCATCACCTCATGAGTTTTGA
The DNA here is from genome assembly GCF_013276795.1 of Streptococcus sp. 2342. Taxonomy (GTDB): domain Bacteria; phylum Bacillota; class Bacilli; order Lactobacillales; family Streptococcaceae; genus Streptococcus. The sequence goes on along the minus strand of NZ_VMLR01000001.1, from coordinate 244,125 downwards.
TGATGGCTATGCGGATATTTACCCTTTGGGAATGTATGCCCTCCCTCTTCAACCTATTCAGGTGGGACCTTTGGGCTTGACCAGAGATGACTTGATTGAGCGGACGGAAAAGCACTATACCCTCTATTGCAGTGACTACCATGTCGTAGCTAGAGAAAAGCTTGTTTATCTGGAGCATTTTTTTGACCTGCCACAAGCACCCGTCTCAAATGGTAAGACGGTCAAGATCCTGTTGGGGCAAAAGTTCTCTGAAGAGGACGATCAGATCTCCATCCGTTTTATCAGTACCTATGCCAAGGCCTTGGCAATTGATCTCTATCTGCCTCATCCCAAGGAAACCTTCACTATTCCAAACGTGACTTACTTGGAGACGGAGCTGATCTTTGAAGATGTCCTAGCCCAACTCATCCAAGAATACGAGTTCGTTCATGTCTATCATTTTACCTCATCCGTTAGCCTGCACCTTAAAGACCTGCCCCATGTGACCATCACGGGCATTTCCCTCCCCTACTACGAGGACCGTCAAAAAGAATTGCGACGCTTAGGTTGTCAGTTTGAAACGATTTCCCTTGGCTGGTAGCTTAAAGTAAATAACTTTTACCCGTTATTCTAATATTTTTCCATTTTAATAGTAGTCGATAAGTTCCCTTTAGTCTCTTGTTTTCTCCCGTTTTAAAGTGACTCAGGGGGCTTTTTTTGATATAATAAAAAGGACTGTTATCAGTTAGAAAGAGGTTGGTATGAAAGAATTACAAACTGTACTTAAAAACCATTTTGCAATCGAATTTGCAGATAAAAAGTTACTGGAGACTGCCTTTACTCATACGAGTTATGCCAATGAGCACCGCCTCTTAAAAATTTCACACAATGAGCGCTTGGAATTTTTAGGAGACGCTGTTCTACAGTTATTGATTTCAGAATATCTGTATAAAAAATATCCTAAAAAGTCTGAGGGTGATTTGTCCAAACTCCGTGCTATGATTGTCCGTGAGGAGAGTTTGGCTGGTTTTGCGCGTGATTGCCAGTTTGACCAGTTTATCAAGCTAGGTAAGGGGGAAGAAAAATCTGGGGGACGCAATCGTGACACCATTCTTGGTGATGCCTTTGAAGCCTTTCTAGGTGCCCTTCTTTTGGACAAGGATGTGGCCAAGGTCAAGGAATTTATCTATCAAGTCATGATTCCTAAGGTTGAAGCAGGCGAGTTTGAGATGATTACAGACTACAAAACCCATCTCCAAGAGTTGCTTCAGGTCAATGGGGATGTGGCTATTCGTTATCAGGTAATTTCTGAAACGGGTCCTGCCCACGATAAGGTTTTTGATGTAGAAGTTCTCGTTGAAGGTAAGAGCATTGGTCAAGGTCAAGGTCGTTCTAAGAAATTAGCAGAGCAGGAAGCTGCCAAAAATGCCGTTGAGAAAGGGCTGGATTCATGTATTTAAAGGAAATCGAAATTCAGGGATTCAAGTCTTTTGCTGACAAGACCAAGGTCGTCTTTGACCGAGGTGTGACGGCAGTCGTTGGACCCAATGGATCTGGAAAGTCGAATATTACAGAAAGTCTGCGTTGGGCTTTGGGGGAGTCAAGTGTTAAGAGTCTCCGTGGGGGCAAGATGCCGGATGTCATTTTTGCTGGAACAGAAAGTCGCAAACCGCTCAATTATGCTTCTGTTGTTGTGACTCTGGATAATAATGATGGATTTATCAAGGATGCAGGTCAAGAAATCAGGGTGGAACGCCATATCTATCGTAGTGGTGATAGCGAATACAAGATTGACGGCAAGAAAGTTCGTCTTCGTGATATTCATGACCTTTTCTTGGATACAGGTTTGGGACGAGATTCCTTCTCTATTATTTCCCAAGGGAAGGTTGAGGAGATTTTTAATTCCAAGCCTGAGGAACGCCGAGCTATTTTTGAAGAGGCTGCTGGAGTTTTGAAATACAAGACTCGTCGAAAAGAAACTGAGAGTAAACTGCAACAAACTCAGGATAATTTAGACCGCTTAGAGGACATTATCTACGAGTTGGATAATCAAATCAAACCTCTTGAGAAGCAAGCTGAGAATGCCCGTAAGTTTTTAGATTTGGAAGGTCAACGCAAGGCTATTTATTTAGACGTGCTGGTTGCTCAAATCAAGGAAAATAAGGCTGAACTAGAGTTGACAGAAGAAGAGTTGGCACAGGTTCAGGAACTCTTGACGAGCTACTACCAAAAGCGTGAAAAATTAGAAGAAGAAAATCAAACTCTTAAAAAGCAACGGCAAGATTTACAGGCTGAAATGGCCAAAGATCAGGGTGGTTTGATGGATTTGACCAGTCTAATTAGTGATTTAGAGAGAAAATTAGCCCTATCGAAACTGGAATCTGAGCAAGTAGCCCTGAATCAACAGGAAGCACAAGCTCGTTTGGCTGCTTTGGAGGATAAGAGAAATTCACTCAGCAAAGAAAAATCTGATAAGGAAAGCTCTATAGCTCTCTTAGAAGAAAATCTAGTCCAAAATAATCAAAAACTCAATCGTTTAGAAGCTGAATTGCTAGCTTTTTCAGATGATCCTGATCAAATGATTGAGCTCTTACGCGAACGCTTTGTAGCTCTTTTACAAGAAGAAGCGGATGTCTCAAACCAACTGACTCGTATTGAGAATGAGTTGGAAAATAGCCGTCAGCTTTCTCAAAAACAAGCAGATCAGCTACAAAAACTGAAAGAACAGCTGGCTACAGCTAAAGAGAAGGCTAGTCAGCAAAAAGAAGAGTTTGAAACTGCCAAGGAGCAGGTTCAGAAATTATTGGCCGACTATCAAGCTATTGCCAAGAAGCAAGAAGAGCAGAAAGCTTCCTATCAAGCTCAACAAAGTCAACTCTTTGACCGTCTGGATAATCTCAAAAACAAGCAGGCCAGAGCTCAGAGTTTGGAAAATATCCTTAGAAATCACAGTAACTTTTATGCAGGTGTTAAGAGTGTTCTCCAAGAAAAAGATCGCCTTGGTGGGATTATTGGTGCTGTTAGTGAGCATCTGAGCTTTGATGTGCATTATCAAACTGCGCTGGAAATCGCGCTAGGAGCCAGTAGTCAGCATATTATTGTGGAAGATGAACATGCAGCAACTAGGGCCATTGATTTTCTCAAACGAAACAGATATGGTCGCGCAACCTTCCTTCCTTTGACAACGATCAAGGCGCGTACGATTTCTAGTCAGAACCAAGATGATATTGCTGCAAGTCCAGGATTTCTGGGCATGGCAGACGAGTTAGTTACTTTCGATACTAGACTGGAAGCCATTTTCAAGAACTTGCTAGCTACGACGGCTATCTTTGATACAGTAGAACATGCGCGTGCGGCTGCTCGACAGGTTCGTTATCAGGTTCGTATGGTGACATTGGATGGGACAGAGTTGCGCACAGGTGGTTCTTATGCAGGTGGAGCCAATCGCCAGAACAACAGTATTTTTATCAAGCCAGAACTGGAGCAATTACAAAAAGAAATTGCTGAAGAAGAAGTAAGCTTGCGTTCTGAAGAGGTGGCTTTGAAGACCTTGCAAGACCAGATGGCAGTATTAACTGAAAGATTAGAAGCTATCAAATCTCAAGGAGAGCAGGCTCGTATTCAGGAGCAGGGCTTATCGCTTGCTTATCAGCAGACCAGTCAGCAAGTTGAAGAACTGGAAACTCTTTGGAAACTTCAAGAAGAGGAATTAGATCGTCTTACTGAGGGAGATTGGCAAGCAGATAAGGAAAAATGCCAAGAGCGCCTTGCTACCATTGCCAGTGAAAAGCAAAATCTGGAAGCTGAGATTGAAGAGATTAAGTCCAACAAAAACGCCATCCAAGAACGCTATCAAAACTTGCAGGAAGAGGTGGCGCAAGCACGCTTGCTTAAGACAGAACTGCAAGGGCAAAAACGTTATGAAGTGGCTGATATTGAGCGTTTAGGCAAGGAATTGGACAATTTAGATATCGAACAAGAGGAAATCCAGCGCCTTCTTCAAGAAAAGGTTGATAATCTGGAGAAGGTTGATACAGAATTGCTCAGTCAACAGGTTGAAGAAGCAAAAAACCAGAAAACAAATCTCCAACAAGGTTTGATTCGCAAGCAGTTTGAGTTGGATGATATTGAAGGGCAACTGGATGATATTGCTAGTCATTTGGATCAGGCTCGCCAGCAGAATGAGGAGTGGATTCGCAAGCAAACACGTGCTGAAGCCAAGAAAGAAAAGGTCAGCGAGCGCTTGCGCCATCTACAAAGTCAATTAACAGACCAGTATCAGATTAGCTATACAGAAGCTTTAGAAAAGTCTCATGAGTTGGAAAATCTCAATCTGGCAGAGCAAGAGGTTAAGGATTTAGAGAAGACTATTCGCTCACTGGGTTCTGTCAATTTAGATGCTATTGAACAGTACGAAGAAGTCCACAATCGTCTGGATTTCCTAAATAGCCAGCGAGATGATATTTTGTCAGCGAAAAATCTGCTTCTTGAAACTATCACAGAGATGAATGATGAGGTCAAGGAACGCTTTAAATCAACCTTTGAGGCCATCCGTGAGTCCTTTAAAGTGACCTTCAAGCAGATGTTTGGCGGAGGTCAGGCTGACTTGATTTTGACTGAGGGAGACTTACTGACAGCTGGGGTTGAGATTTCTGTTCAACCACCAGGCAAGAAAATCCAGTCTCTCAACCTCATGAGTGGTGGGGAGAAAGCCTTATCAGCTCTAGCCTTGCTTTTCTCTATCATTCGAGTTAAGACTATCCCGTTTGTTATCTTGGATGAGGTGGAAGCTGCGCTGGATGAAGCTAATGTTAAACGTTTTGGGGATTACCTCAATCGCTTTGATAAAGACAGTCAATTTATTGTCGTGACTCACCGTAAGGGAACCATGGCAGCGGCTGATTCTATCTATGGAGTGACTATGCAAGAATCAGGTGTTTCAAAGATTGTTTCAGTTAAGTTAAAAGATTTAGAAAGTATTGAAGGATGACAATTAAACTAGTAGCAACGGATATGGATGGAACCTTCCTAGATGGGAATGGGCGCTTTGATATGGACCGCCTCAAGTCTCTCTTAGCTTCCTACAAGGAAAAAGGGATTTACTTTGCGGTAGCTTCGGGTCGAGGATTTCTGTCTCTAGAAAAATTATTTGCTGATGTTCGTGATGACATTATTTTCATCGCGGAAAATGGCAGTTTGGTCGAATATCAAGGTCAGGACTTGTATGAAGCGACCATGTCTCGTGACTTTTATCTGGCAACTTTTGAAAAACTGAAAACGTCACCTTATGTCGATATCAATAAATTGCTTTTAACAGGGAAAAAAGGCTCTTATGTTCTGAATACGGTTGATGAGACCTATTTGAAAGAGAGCCAGCATTATAATGAAAATATCCAAAAAGTAGCGAGTTTAGAAGATATCACTGATGACATTTTCAAATTTACGACCAACTTCACAGAAGAAACGCTGGAAGCTGGAGAAGCTTGGGTCAATGAACATGTTCCTGGTGTTAAGGCCATGACAACTGGCTTTGAATCTATTGATATTGTTCTGGACTATGTCGATAAGGGAGTGGCCATTGTTGAATTGGCTAAAAAACTTGGTATCACAATGGATCAGGTTATGGCTTTTGGAGACAATCTTAATGACTTGCACATGATGCAGGTTGTGGGACATCCTGTAGCTCCTGAGAATGCACGACCTGAAATTTTAGAATTAGCAGAGACTGTAATTGGTCACCATAAGGACCAGTCGGTTATAGCTTATATGGAGGGCTTATAATGGCAGATATAAAATTGATTGCATTGGACTTGGATGGGACCTTGCTGACTACTGATAAAAGGCTGACGGATCGTACCAAGGCAACCTTGAAAGTTGCGCGTGATCGTGGTATTAAGGTTGTATTGACAACTGGTCGTCCCTTAAAAGCTATGGATTTCTTTCTCCATGAGCTAGGGACTGACGGCCAGGAAGATGAGTATACGATTACATTTAATGGTGGTTTGGTTCAGAAAAATACAGGTGAAATCCTTGATAAAACAGTCTTTTCATATGATGATGTGGCACGCTTGTATGAAGAAACAGAGAAATTATCACTGCCTCTTGATGCCATCTCAGAAGGAACAGTTTATCAAATCCAATCAGACCAAGACAGTCTTTATGCCAAATTCAATCCAGCTTTAACTTTTGTACCAGTTGACTTTGAAGACCTTTCTAGTCAAATGACCTACAACAAATGCGTGACTGCTTTTGCTCAAGGACCCTTGGATGCAGCTATTCAGAAGATTTCTCCAGAATTGTTTGAACAATATGAAATCTTTAAATCACGTGAAATGTTGCTAGAGTGGTCACCAAAGAATGTTCATAAAGCAACAGGTTTGGCAAAACTAATCAGTCATTTGGGAATAGACCAAAGCCAAGTCATGGCTTGTGGTGATGAGGCCAATGACCTTTCTATGATTGAGTGGGCAGGGCTCGGTGTTGCCATGCAAAACGCTGTTCCTGAAGTCAAGGCGGTTGCAAATGTTGTGACTCCTATGACCAATGATGAAGAAGCTGTTGCTTGGGCAATCGAAGAATACGTGCTAAAGGAGAACTAAGATATGGGATTGTTTGACCGTCTATTCGGAAAAAAAGAAGAACCTAAAATCGAAGAAGTTGTAAAAGAAGCTCTGGAAAATCTTGATTTATCTGAAGCTACTGAGACTGCCCTTACAGAAGCTGAGGAAGTTTCTCAAGAAGAAGCAGAAGTTGAAATTGTTGAACAAGCTGTGCTCCAAGAAGAGGAAATCCAAGATACAGTTGAAGAAAATAAGAATTTAGAGCCAGTTGTAGAAGTTCAACAAGAAGAAGTCGCAGAGGAAGAGAACCCTGAGCTTGAAGAAGCTGTGGAAGAAAATAATTCTGAAGTGCTTGAACCAGAAACTCCTCAAGCAGAAGAAACCGTTCAGGAAAAATATGATCGCAGTCTTAAGAAGACTCGTACGGGCTTCGGTGCTCGCTTGAACGCCTTCTTTGCTAACTTTCGCTCTGTTGACGAAGAATTCTTCGAGGAATTGGAAGAACTGCTGATCATGAGTGACGTTGGTGTCCAAGTCGCTTCTAACTTAACTGAGGAGCTACGCTACGAAGCCAAGCTCGAAAACGCCAAGAAACCTGACGTACTTCGTCGCGTCATCATTGAGAAATTGGTTGAGCTGTATGAAAAGGATGGCAACTACGATGAAAGTATCCATTTCCAAGATGGCTTGACAGTCATGCTCTTTGTTGGGGTTAATGGTGTCGGGAAAACAACCTCTATCGGGAAACTAGCCCACCGTTTTAAACAAGCTGGTAAGAAGGTCATGTTGGTTGCGGCAGATACCTTCCGTGCAGGAGCAGTAGCACAGCTAGCTGAATGGGGCCGTCGTGTTGATGTTCCAGTAGTAACTGGACCTGAAAAAGCTGACCCAGCCAGTGTGGTTTTTGATGGTATGGAACGTGCCGTGGCTGAGGGTATCGATATTCTTATGATTGATACAGCTGGTCGTTTGCAAAACAAGGAAAACCTTATGGCTGAGTTGGAAAAGATTGGTCGCATCATTAAACGTGTTGTGCCAGAAGCACCCCATGAAACCTTCTTGGCACTTGATGCATCAACAGGTCAAAATGCCCTGGTACAGGCCAAAGAATTTTCGAAAATCACTCCTTTGACAGGAATTGTCTTGACTAAGATTGACGGAACAGCTCGAGGTGGTGTGGTTCTAGCTATCCGTGAAGAACTCAATATTCCTGTAAAATTGATTGGTTTTGGTGAAAAAATAGATGATATTGGAGAGTTTAACTCAGAAAACTTTATGAAGGGTCTCTTGGAAGGCTTAATCTAATCAGAAGCAAAAATCCTGCAAGATACAAACTTGCAGGAAATTTTTTTATTCTAAACGACCATCTTGACGATAGGCGATATCTGGTTGCCAAGTCCATTTGGCACCGAATTTTTCAAGTAAGTCAAAGCTTGCTTGAGGTCCCATGCTTCCAGCTTTATAGTCATGAAGTGGGGCACCATTTTCAGCCCAGAGTTCTTCGATACGGTCAATCAATTTCCATGACGCACCAACTTCATCCCAGTGGCTAAAGTTTGTTGAGTTGTTATTTAAGACGTCATAAATCAATTTTTCGTATGGTTCTGGAGAAGCACCAGTTGCAGTCGCATCTGTACGGTAATCAAGTGAGTTAGGAGCCAAGTTAAATTCTTCTCCTACTTGCTTCCCATTTAGGCTAAGAGAGAAGCCTTCTGTTGGTTGGATATAGATGGTCAAAATGTTTGGAGCAAGTGGTTCTCCAAAGATAGAGTCCATTTGTTTAAAGACGATGTTGACATGAGTTCCTTTTTCAGTCAGACGTTTACCAGTGCGGAAGAAGAAAGGAACACCACGGAAGCGATCACTGTCCACAAAGAAGGCACCAGATGCAAAGGTTTCAGTTGTAGATTCTGGATTCACATTTGGCTCGCTACGATAAGAGATATATTTCATGCCATCAATCTTACCTGAACGGTATTGACCACGGATAAAGTGTTCTTTAAGCTCTTCATCCGTTGGATGATAGAGGTTTTTAAAGACCTTAATCTTTTCGGCACGGATCTCGTCTTTTGTGAAGCTTGCTGGCTTATCCATGGCAAGAAGAGAAAGAAGTTGCAAAGTATGGTTTTGTACCATATCACGGAGGGCACCAGATTGGTCATAGTAGCCACCACGTTCTTCTACACCCAAGCGCTCTGCAAAGGTAATTTGAACATTGTCGATAAAATCCTTGTTCCAAACATTTTCAAAAATCAGGTTTGCAAAGCGAACTGCAAAGATACTTTGGATCATTTCCTTACCAAGATAATGGTCGATACGGAAAATTTGTTCTTCGTTAAATGTTGCCAAGAGTTCGTCATTCAACTTGCTTGCAGTTGCATAATCTGTACCAAATGGTTTTTCAACGATTAAGCGTTCAAAACCTTTACCATCCACAATGTTTTCAGACTTGAGGTGTTTGGCGATAGTTCCAAAGAACTGAGGTGCCATAGACAAGAAGAAGAGCTTGTTGTGTTCAGCTTGGTACTTGTCATTTAGTTCAGCCTGCAATTGACGCAAAGCAATGTAGTGTTCCGTATCATTGACATCATGACTTTGATAGTAGAAGTGGCTAGCGAATTCTTGAGCCTGTTCGGTACTATCTGCCAAATCAAGGATCGATTCGACTACAACAGATTCAAAATATTCCTTACTCCAAGGACGACGGGCAGTTCCAATGACAGCAAAGTGCTCGGAAAGATTGCCGGATTTATATAGTCTAAATAGGGAAGGGTAGAGCTTGCGTTTAGCCAGGTCTCCACTCGCACCGAAAATTGTAACAATAACCTTAGATGACATCTAGCTACCTAATTTCTATTTTTATTCCTAGTCTTGCTAGGTATGAGGAAACCTCATTTCATAAACTTAATTCTAACATAATTTTCCGAAAAATCAAAAAATCCAATACGAGATAGAAAAAAACTGCAAGGAAATCCTTACAGTTTGAGTTTAGACGTTTAAGACCTTATCCAAGAAATCTTTCAGACGTGGGTGTTGTGGGTTGTCAAAGATTTGATCAGGTGTTCCGTCTTCAAGGAACTCGCCATCTGCAGTAAAGATAACGCGGTTGGCAACCTGACGAGCAAATCCCATCTCATGGGTTACGATAATCATGGTCATGCCTTGCTCAGCCAATTCCTTCATAACGTTTAGTACGTCTCCAACCATCTCAGGGTCAAGGGCAGAAGTTGGTTCATCAAAGAGCATGATGTCTGGATTCATTGCAAGTCCACGAGCGATGGCCACACGTTGTTTTTGACCACCTGATAGGCTATCTGGGTTAGCATTAGCTTTATCTGCTAGTCCAACCTTTTCAAGCAATTCCATTCCCAATTTTTCAGCTTCTTCCTTAGTCATCAACTTGTGCTCAATAGGAGCAAAGGTGATGTTGTCCAATACAGACATGTGTGGGAAGAGATTGAAGTGTTGGAACACCATTCCGATATTTTCACGGACGTGGTCAACGTTGGTTGTTTTTTCAGTTAAGTCATAACCGTTCACAGTGATGTGACCGCTAGTAACTTCTTCCAAAAGATTTAGGCTACGAAGGAAAGTTGACTTACCAGAACCTGAAGGACCAATGATACAAACAACATCTCCTTCATAGAACTTGGTCGTAATTCCTTTTAAAACTTCATTTTTTCCGTAGCTTTTGTGTAAATCATTTACATCAATTTTTAATTTTGCCATTAACGAATCCTCTTTTCTAAGCGTTTCGCTAGTTTAGTCAAAAGTGTGATAATTACAAGATAGAAGATAGCAAGGATTGCATACATCTTGAAACTTTGGTAGTTACGGGCGATGATAATCTTGCCAGTTTGGAAGAGTTCAACCAAACCGATAGCAGATACGATGGTTGTATCTTTAAGAGCGATAACGAATTGGTTAACAAAGTTTGGCAACATCAATTTAGTTGCTTGTGGCAAGATAATCTTACGCATGGTTTTTCCATAAGAGATACCCAAGCTTCGGCTGGCTTCCATTTGACCAACCGGAACAGCCTGAATACCACCACGAACGATCTCAGCGATATAAGCAGCCGCATTGAGCGATAGGGCAATGGTACCAGCTACAAAGTCGTTAATTGGACTTTGTTGTCCTGTGATAGACTCGATGAAATTTGGAATTCCCCAGAAGATGAAGGCTGCAAGAATCATCAATGGGATACCACGAATGACATCAACGAAAATCTCAGAGATCACACGAAGAGATTTGTAGGGGCTGACACTAAACATACCGAAGATAATCCCGATGACAATGGCAATAGCAAATGAGATAAGAGCTAGAGCAAGAGTGATACCAAGGCCACTAAGGAGCTGTTTGTAGTTGTTTTGAAGCAAGCCCCAGATAGTTGTTTCGTCAACAGTGCTTGTTGAAGCAGTTGATGACTCACTAGCTAGGTATTTGTCAAGAATCTTTTGGAATTCTCCGTTTGCTTTAAGGTTTGCAAGTCCGTTATTGAACATTTCAATCAGTTCTGGATTTGATCCTTTTTTAACGGCAAAGGCTGTTTCACCGATTGGAGTTCCAGCGATTGGAGTTTTCAATTTTTGTCCTTGGCTGATAGAATATTTGAGAACAGGCTCATCATCCATAACCGCATCGATGGCACCAGTATTTAAACTGTCATACATTGATGAACCATCAGCGAAGGTTTTGATTTTGTAGCCGTATTTGCTTTGATTTTCTGTTAGGAAGGTTTGAGAAGCCGTTCCGTTTTTAACACCAACTGTCTTCCCTTTTAAATCTTCATAAGAAGCAATGGTGCTTGATTCTTTGACACCAAGGATAGTATTGGCAGTGTAGTAGGATTCTGAGAAGTCAAAAGTTGCCTTACGAGCATCTGTGACAGACATACCAGCAATGATACCATCAGCTTGTCCAGCTTGAACAGCACTGATAGCAGCATCGAAACCAGGGTTGGTGATTTCAATTTCAAAACCTTGGTCTTTAGCGATTGCCTTAATCAATTCCATATCAATACCAGTAAATTGGTTACTTGAGTTTTGGAAAACAAAAGGTGCAAAAGAAGAATCGCTGGCAATAATGTATTTAGCTTTAACAGGAATGGCTTTTAATCCTGCTAGAGTAGTTGTAGTTGGCACTGCTGAAGATGATGAAGCAGTCCATTTCTTAATGATTTTATCAAGACTACCATCTTTTTTCATTTCAGCCAAGGCTTGGTTAAATTCAGTAACTAGGTGCTCGTATTTGCTTCCTTTTTTAACACCGAAAGCAAAGCTACCTACAGCTTCCCCATCCATTTCAATATGGAGGTCTTGCCCTTGGTTAATGGCATACTCTATAACAGGTTTGTCATCCATCATGGCATCGATGGCACCAGCACTCAAGCTGTTGTTCATCAAATCACCAGTGTCAAATGTTTTAATAGTGAAGCCGTATTTATCTTTGATTGTTTCAAGGAAACGTTGAGCGGCTGTTCCGTTTTTAACACCAACAGTTTTGCCAGTTAATTGGTCGTACTTGCTAATTTTGTGTGCCTTTGTAGTTGCAATGACAACTTTTGTATCATAGTAAGTATCAGACATGGTGAAGACTTTTTCACGTTCTTTCGTCTTTGTCATCCCTGCCATGATAGCGTCAGCTTGACCAGCTTGAACCGCATTGACCGCTGCATCAAATCCAGGATAGGACATCTGAATATTCCATCCTTTAATCTCTGCGACTTTGTTAATAATGTCAACATCAATTCCTTTATAAGTTTGATCTGAATCTTTAAACTCAAAAGGTGCATAGGCGGTATCAGACACAATCTTAATCGTCTCTGCTTTTGCAATACCTAATGAGAAAATTGGGAATAAAATTAGCAAAAATGCTAGAAATTTTTTCTTCATTTTTAGTCTCCTTTTCCGAATATTTTTCTATTATATCAGAAAAAGTAAAAAAAGGCAAATTTTTATATTTTTGTGTCAGAAAATGTAACATTGTTTTTCTTTTCTTTCTTTCTTGAACTGCTACCACAAAGTGCTATAATAATAGTATATAATAGAAGAAAAGAGGACAGAGATATGAAGAACAAAAGAATATTTAAAGACTTCCAAACTTCAAAAATGAGTTTAAACATTTACACAAGCCCCTTGTTAGCTCTATTTTTCGTCTATATATCTGAGTTCATATCTTCTCTATTTTTTGGCCTTAGTTTTTTAGCATTGATCGGGCTATTTGGCAATCTTGGTATGGGTGGTCAAAGAATTGCAGATTTCCTTCAAATGTTATTTCAGAATTTATCTGATAAAACAAGTGACATCCATTTAATATTTGAATTATTGTCCTTTGGTTTTATCATCTTAACTGTGTTTAGATGGACTAGAAAAGTAGAGAAAAGACCGATTCGAACCTTGGGATTCTATAAAGAAAATTTTTTAAGTGCCTTATTTAAAGGATACGGTCTTGGTCTATCCCTCTTTATACTTGCTTTGGCTGGACTAGTAGTGTTGGGGCAGTATCAATTTGACTCCATTCACTTGGATACTTATTCGCTAGCTTTTACTTTATTTACAATACCTTTTTGGATTTTACAAGGAACGGCAGAAGAATTGGTTACTCGTGCTTGGCTGATTCCACAATTGGCTAAGAGAACTAATCTTAAAGTCGCTATTATCATATCTAGTAGTCTCTTTACCTTACTTCATTTAGGAAATCCAGGCATAACTTTCTTATCTGCAATTGATCTCTTTTTATTCGGAGTTGCCATGTCCCTATATCTTCTTAAAACAGATACTATATGGGGTATAGGTGGTATTCATGGAGCTTGGAATTTCGCACAGGGAAACCTCTTTGGAGTATTAGTTAGTGGTCAGTCTTCAGGAACCTCAATCATGAAATTTACTCCACAAGGCAATCAAGACTGGCTTTCTGGTGGGTCTTTTGGTATTGAGGGTTCCATCGTGTCCAGTATTATTTTGTTTGTGCTGATTCTTTATCTCGCTTATCAATTAAAGAAAGAAAATGAAAGGATGTGACTTCGGTCCGTCCTTTTCTTCGTGAAAATGCTACAAGTATGCTAAAATAGGAATAGCACATCGAGAGAGGATTCTTATGATCAATCGCATTACAGATAATCAATTTAAACTAGTATCAAAATATCAACCATCAGGAGATCAACCCCAAGCTATCGAGCAGTTGGTTGATAATATCGAGGGTGGAGAAAAAGCTCAGATTCTGATGGGGGCGACCGGAACAGGGAAGACCTATACCATGAGTCAGGTCATTTCTAAAGTCAGTAAACCAACTCTGGTCATTGCCCACAATAAAACTCTGGCAGGACAACTTTATGGGGAGTTTAAGGAATTTTTCCCTGAGAATGCTGTTGAGTACTTTGTGTCTTACTATGATTATTACCAACCTGAGGCCTATGTCCCTTCTAGTGATACCTATATTGAGAAGGATAGTTCTGTCAATGACGAGATTGACAAGCTCCGCCACTCAGCTACTTCAGCCCTTCTTGAGCGTAACGATGTTATCGTCGTGGCTTCTGTCTCTTGTATCTATGGTTTGGGTTCGCCCAAGGAATACGCTGACAGTGTTGTGAGTCTGCGTCCAGGTCTTGAAATTTCTCGTGATAAACTCTTGAATGAATTAGTTGACATCCAGTTTGAACGTAATGATATTGATTTCCAACGGGGAAGATTTCGTGTGCGTGGGGATGTGGTGGAGATTTTCCCAGCTTCCCGTGATGAGCATGCCTTTCGAGTAGAATTTTTTGGAGACGAAATTGATCGTATTCGTGAAGTGGAAGCTCTGACAGGTCAGGTATTGGGAGAAGTGGATCATTTGGCGATTTTCCCAGCTACTCACTTTGTGACCAATGACGACCACATGGAAGTTGCCATTGCTAAGATTCAAGCAGAGTTGGAAGAGCAACTAGCTGTCTTTGAAAAGGAAGGCAAATTGCTTGAAGCCCAGCGCTTGAAACAACGGACAGAGTACGATATCGAAATGCTGCGTGAGATGGGCTACACCAACGGGGTTGAAAACTATTCACGCCACATGGATGGACGTAGTGAGGGTGAGCCTCCTTATACCCTTCTCGACTTCTTCCCAGATGATTTCTTAATTATGATTGATGAGAGCCACATGACCATGGGGCAAATCAAGGGCATGTACAATGGAGACCGTTCTCGTAAGGAAATGCTGGTGAATTATGGTTTCCGCTTGCCATCAGCTTTGGACAATCGTCCTCTCCGTCGGGAGGAGTTTGAGAGTCATGTCCATCAGATTGTTTACGTTTCAGCGACACCTGGTGACTATGAAAATGAACAGACTGAGACAGTGATTGAGCAAATCATTCGTCCAACGGGACTCTTGGATCCTGAGGTGGAAGTTCGTCCGACTATGGGACAGATTGATGACCTCTTAGGTGAAATCAATGCCCGTGTTGAGAAAAATGAGCGTACCTTTATCACCACTTTGACCAAGAAAATGGCAGAGGACTTAACCGACTACTTCAAGGAAATGGGCATCAAGGTCAAGTACATGCACTCGGATATCAAGACTTTAGAGCGGACAGAGATTATCCGTGACCTGCGTTTGGGTGTCTTTGATGTCTTGGTCGGAATCAACCTCCTCCGTGAAGGGATTGACGTTCCTGAGGTAAGCTTAGTTGCCATTCTCGATGCTGACAAAGAAGGTTTCCTTCGTAACGAGCGTGGACTCATCCAGACCATTGGTCGTGCTGCTCGTAATAGTGAGGGACATGTCATTATGTATGCGGACACTGTGACCCAGTCTATGCAACGTGCTATCGATGAAACGGCCCGCCGTCGCAAAATCCAGATGGCTTATAATGAAGAACACGGTATTGTGCCTCAGACAATCAAGAAAGAAATCCGTGACCTGATTGCCGTGACCAAGGCAGTTGCTAAGGAAGAAGAAAAAGAGGTCGATATCAATAGTCTCAACAAACAAGAACGCAAAGAACTTGTTAAGAAACTGGAAAAACAAATGCAAGAAGCCGTCGAAGTGCTTGACTTTGAACTAGCAGCTCAGATTCGTGATATGATGCTGGAAGTCAAGGCGTTGGATTAGGGGAATTTTATGAATATTTTAGTTATTAATGGACATCCTGATAAAGAAAGTTACTGTCAAGCAATTTTTCAAACGATTGTAGAAAGTATAGACTCAAAGAGACATGAACTTGAAGTGATTAATCTTAATGAGGAAGAGTTTGATCCTGTTTTACGTTATGGTTATCGGCAAAGGATGGAGGACGATCCGTTTATTCTACGCTCTCAATCATTAATCCAGTGGGCAGATCATTTCATTTTTGTTTATCCTATTTGGTGGAGTAGTATGCCTAGTCTATTGAAGGGCTGGATTGATCGTGTTTTTACGCCAGGCATTGCATACTCTGCAAATAATCGAGGAAGCTTTATTTTGAACTACTTGAGAGGTAGACAGTTCAAAAAGTTACTAAAAGGAAAAACAGCTAGTATCTATGCAACTTCTATGGCACCAACTTGGTGGTACAAAGTATTTTCAGGTCCTATTAACATTCCAGACAGTTATGGAATATCGGTATTAAAGAATGCTGTATTGAATCACTGTGGCATAAAAACAAAGAGGGTTTCAATCTTAGGAGAGTTAGGCCGTGAAGTAAATACAAGTTCAACAAGACAAAAATTTCTACAAAAAGTGGCAAAGGAAGTTAGGGTGTTGAATTAAGGAGAAGAAAACAAATGACGGTTATTATCAAATCAATGGAAACTCCTGAAGAGATAGAAGATAAATCCCTCGTTCACTGGCAAACGTGGAGAGAGGCTTATGATAACCTTTTGCCTGCAGAATTTCAGGAGACAATGACATTAGAAAGATGCCGATTCTTTAGTCAAAAGTATCCAGAAAATACATTGATTGCGATGGATGGCGTGAAGGTGGTTGGTTTTATCAGTTATGGTAATTTTCGTGATGAGACTATTCAAGCTGGTGAAATTATTGCTTTATATGTTTTAAAAGACTATTACGGAAAAGGCATTGCACAAAAGTTAGTGAGAGCAGCTTTGACTGCTCTTGATCATTTTTCTGAAATTTTCTTATGGGTATTGAAAGATAATAAGCGCGCCATTGCTTTCTATCAAAAAATGGGTTTTACTTTTGATGGCCAAGAAAAAATCCTTGAACTTGGAAAGCCTATAAAGGAAAAACGGATGGTGTTCTATTCTAAATAATTCTCAAAAGTAAAAGCTAATATGGTACCAAGTCTGAAAATTTAATAAATTAGAAAGCGAGTAAATCCATGTCCCGTTCCCAATTAACGATTTTAACAAATATTTGTCTGATTGAAGACCTAGAAAACCAGCGCGTGGTGATGCAGTATCGCGCTCCTGAAAACAATCGCTGGTCTGGTTATGCCTTTCCAGGAGGTCATGTAGAAAATGGCGAGTCTTTTGCAGAGTCAGTCATTCGTGAAATCTATGAAGAAACAGGATTGACTATCCAAAATCCTCAACTTGTCGGTATTAAAAATTGGCCACTAGATACAGGTGGGCGCTATATTGTCATTTGTTATAAGGCGACTGAGTTCTCTGGTACCCTTCAATCTTCAGAAGAGGGAGAAGTTTCTTGGGTGCAAAAAGACCAGATTCCAAACTTGGATCTGGCCTATGATATGTTACCCTTGATGGAGATGATGGAAGCTCCCGACAAGTCAGAGTTTTTCTACCGCCATCGTACAGAAGATGGCTGGGAAAAGAAAATCTTCTAGTCTTTTACTAAATAACCGAGCTGCTCCAAGGCCTCCTCGATATAGTGGAGGTCTTGTTGTGTTTCTTGTGTAATAGTAATAATATATTTGGAAAAATATATGTACTCTGAAATAAATTTAAAATATTTTTAGAAAAGTATTGACAAATCAAAAGAAAACGTTTACTATAGAATAAGGGAACGGTTCCACAACGTAAGAAGGAGGAATGATGACTACAATAAAACAGGTTGCTGAAGAAGCTGGAGTATCAAAATCAACGGTTTCAAGATATATATCAAAAAAAGGTTATGTTGGAGATGATGCGAGAGAGAAAATAAAAAATGCGATTAAAAAATTAAATTACACACCAAATGTATTAGCACAATCTTTGAAAACTAAAAAAAACCAAATGGTAGGACTCTTATTACCAGATATTTCAAATCCCTTCTTCCCAAGATTGGTTCGAGGCGCTGAATCATATTTGAAAGATAAAGGTTATAGAATTATGGTTGGTACGATTTCAGACCAAGAATCTTTGAGTGAATATGTTAATTTACTGTTAAAAACAAATGCTGCTGGCATTATTACTACACATGACTTCACAAAAGAATATCCGGATTTATCATTACCTGTTGTTGTAGTTGACCGAATTAGTAAAGATACAGGTTACGGTGTTTTTTCTGATAATCAGTCAGGTGGTCGTTTGGCTGCTGAAGCAATCTGTAATGCAGGTGCTAAACAAGTTCTGATTATTAAAGTTTTAGATGATAAAGCCGAGAATATCGCGGAACGGTTTGAAGCAAGTTTAAACTATTTGAGGAATAAATCTTTAGAGATTCGTATTGAAGAAAGTGAAACGTTTGACTTTAAAAAAATTCAAAAAGAAGCTAAAGAGAATCTAAAAAGAAATCCAAATATTGATAGTATTATAGCACCTTCTGATATTCATGCAATAGCTTATATTCATGAAATTTTAGCAATTGGGAAAAAAATTCCAGATGATATTCAAATCATTGGTTATGATGATATTGTACTTAGTCAATTTATTTACCCTTCTTTATCAACTATTCACCAATCATCATATAAAATGGGAGAACAGGCTGCAAAGCTAATCTATAATATGGCAAATAAGTTCTCTATAGATGAAGCTAAAATTAAACTACCTGTTAGATACGTAGAAAGAAATACATTAAGGAGAAAGTAATGAGTAAAATTGTTGTTGTTGGAAGTATTTCAATAGACTTAGTTATGAGAACAAAAAGGATTCCAGAAGGAGGTGAAACGATTTTTGGGGATTCGTTTAATATAGTTCCAGGTGGAAAAGGTGCAAATCAAGCTGTAGCTATTGGTAGATTATCCAGTGTAGAAGATAATATTTACATATTTGGAAACGTCGGAGAAGATATTTTTTCAGCAGATTTACTAAGTAATCTGCAAAATAATAATATTTCTACAGAACATGTGGGAACGGTACCACAATTTACGGGAGTTGCACAAATTACTTTATATGGAGGTGATAATAGGATTATTTATTATCCCGGAGCGAATAATTTAGTTAAAACAAATGATTGGAAAAATGAGTGGGAATTGATTAGTGATGCAAGTATTGTTGTATTACAGAATGAAATACCACATGAAGCCAATCTATCTATAGCTAAATTTTGCCAAGAAAATAAAGTTAAGGTGCTTTACAATCCTGCACCAGCTAGAGAAACAGATATAGAGATGATTCCTTTTTGTGATTTTATTACTCCTAATGAGCATGAATGTTCAGAGCTTTTTCCAGATAAGAAATTAGAAGAAATTATTAAAATTTATCCTAATAAAATGATTGTGACATTAGGAGTTGAAGGTTCCATTTATTATGATGGGGCAGTAGTTCAGAAGATTCCTGCTATAAAAGCAGAAGTAGTTGATACTACAGGAGCAGGAGATACATTTAATGGTGCTTTTGCTTATGCTATCTCAAAAGGAAAAGAGATGAATGTTGCATTGTCCTTTGCAACAATTGCTTCACATCTTTCTGTTCAAAGATTTGGAGCGCAAGGAGGCATGCCGAGTTTGAAAGAAATAAAGGAGCATTCAGGATATGAAGAAATATGGGATTTTAAATAGTAATATAGCAAAACTAGCTGATGATTTAGGTCATATGGATTTGGTTTGTATCGGAGATTTAGGATTGCCAGTTCCAAAAGGTGTTGATAAAATTGATTTAGCATTAAGAAAAGGTAGTCCAAGTTTTTTAGAAGTTTTAAAAGAATATTCAGATCATGTACTTATTGAAAAAATTTTCTTAGCAGAAGAAATTAAGGAAAAAAACAAAGAACAGTGGCAAGCAGTTCTAGATCTTTTAGGATCGAATATAATTATTGAATATATTAGTCATGAAGAATTGAAAGCTATGAATACTAAAGTTAAGGCAGTTATTCGCACTGGGGAAGATACACCATATTCGAATATAATCTTGCAATCAGGAGTTATTATTTAGAAGGGGGTTGCCTATGAAAATTGAAATGAAGAACATTTCAAAATCTTTTGGGAATAATCGTGTTTTAGAAAGTATTGATTTGGTTCTTAATTCAGGAGAAGTTCATGCTTTAATGGGAGAGAATGGTGCAGGCAAATCAACTTTAATGAATATTTTAACTGGACTTTTTCCAGCTACTTCAGGAACTATTTTTATTGATGGAAAAGAAAAAATATTTTCTAATCCTCAAGAGGCAGAACGGTTTGGACTGAGTTTTATTCATCAGGAAATGAATACTTGGCCAGATATGACTGTACTTGATAATCTTTTTTTAGGAAGAGAAATAAAAAATTCGATTGGGTTTTTAGATAAAGCTAGTATGGAAAGGAAAGCTAAAGAAGCATTTAAACGTCTTAATATATCTATTCCTCTCGATGCAATCATTGGTCAATTATCAGTCGGACAACAACAAATGATAGAAATAGCAAAATGTTTATTATCAGAAGTTTCCTTGTTAATTATGGATGAACCCACAGCAGCTTTAACTGATCGTGAAACTGAAACACTTTTTAAAGTGATAGAAGGATTAAAATCTGATGGTGTAGGTATTGTGTATATTTCACATCGGATGGAAGAAATCTTTAAGATTACAGATCTTATAACTGTTATGAGGGATGGGTTTGTAATTGATACTAAGAAAACGAAGTTAACTAATGCGGATGAATTAGTTCAGAAGATGGTAGGTCGTGAATTAGAAGATTATTATCCAGAAAAAAAGGCTGAGATTGGGAATGTTGTTTTTCAAGCTAAGAATCTTTCTGGTGATGCTTTTACGGATATTTCTTTCTATGTACGTCAAGGGGAAATTCTTGGTTTTTCTGGTTTGATGGGTGCTGGTCGTACTGAAATAATGCGAGCAATTTTTGGAATTGATTCTTTAAAATCTGGTCAAATTATAATAAACGAAGAACAACTGATAATTAAAAATCCTTTTGAAGCAATTAAGCATGGAATTGGTTTCTTAACAGAAGATCGTAAAGATGAGGGATTGATTTTAGATTTTTCTATTAAAGATAATATGACTTTACCTAGTACTCGTGATTTTGTTAAAAATGGCATTTTCGATAATAAAACAAGTGGTATATTTGTACAACGTTTAATAGATAGGCTACGAATTAAATCAGGTTATCCAGATAAGGAAGTTGGAACACTTTCTGGTGGTAATCAACAGAAAGTAGTTTTAGCAAAATGGATAGGTATTGCTCCAAAAGTACTGATTCTAGATGAGCCAACTCGTGGGGTAGATGTTGGTGCTAAGCGTGAAATTTACCAATTAATGAATGAATTGGCTGAACGAGGTGTGCCGATTATTATGGTATCTTCAGATTTACCAGAAGTGATCGGAGTCAGTGATCGTATTATGGTCATGCATGAAGGAAGAATTAGTGGAGAATTAACACGTCAAGAAGCTACACAAGAAAAAGTTATGCAACTAGCTACAGGAGGACAATAGTGTGAAAAATACTATGAAGTATATGTCAGAATTGACAACAGTAATAGCATTGATAATTTTAATGGCTGTCATCACTATTATCAATTCAAATTTTTTAACAGCAAATAATCTGTTAAATTTACTATTGCAAGTAACATCAAATGCACTGATTGCTTTTGGAATGACTTTTGTTATTCTAACAGGTGGAATTGATTTATCAGTAGGATCAATTTTAGCCTTATCCAGTGCGCTAACAGCTGGTTTATTAGGATCTGGAATGCCTGTTGCGTTAGCAATTCTCATCTCTTTAATTTTGGGTTGCATTCTGGGGATGATGAATGGGTTATTGATTTCCTACGGGAAATTAGCTCCATTTATCGTTACTTTAGCAACTATGACTATTTTTAGAGGCGCAACACTTGTTTATACAAATGGGAATCCTATTACAAAAGGATTAAGTGATACATTCTTATTTCAATTTTTGGGGCAAGGTTACATAGTAGGAATTCCATTTCCTGTAATTATTATGTTTATTGTATTTATTGTTTTATATGTTTTACTTCATAAAACAGCATTTGGTAAATCTGTGTATGCTATAGGGGGGAATGAAAAAGCAGCATATATATCAGGTGTGAAACTAAATAAAGTGAAAATTATCATTTATTCAATTTCAGGTATGATGGCTTCAATTTCTGGATTGATTATAACATCACGCTTAAGTTCTGCTCAACCAACAGCAGGTGCTAGTTATGAAATGGATGCTATTGCAGCTGTTGTTCTTGGGGGAACCTCATTATCAGGAGGTAAAGGTCGTATACTGGGGACTCTAATAGGTGCTTTAATTATTGGAGTTTTGAATAATGGACTTAATATTATTGGTGTTTCAGCATTTTGGCAGCAAGTAGTAAAAGGAGTTGTAATTTTAATTGCTGTTCTGATTGATCGTTTTAAAGTTGTAAAACAGTAGAATCATTTTCAATTTTTTTGGAAATAGCAACAATTTATTAGATGACGAACAATAGTCGGGATGGAAACTATCCCTATAGATATATATTACGAGGAGTAATAACATGAAAATTATTAAAAAAATTAGCATTTTTGCTTTGTTTGTAACATTTATTTTTGCTTTAGTAGCTTGTGGAAAAACTGGTTTAGGAAATTCATCAAATGATAATAAATCTACGACTCAAAAGTCGGCAAAAGAATTAAAATTAGGAGTTTCTATTTCGACTACTAACAATCCCTATTTTGTAGCTATGAAAGATGGTCTTGAAAAAGCCGCAGGAGAAAAAGAAGTAACTTTGAAGATAGCAGATGCACAAGATGATGCTGCTAGACAAGCAGATGATATTCAGAATTTTATTAGTCAAAATGTAGATGCTTTACTAATTAATCCAGTTGATTCTGATGCAATTGTTACATCTATTAAAGCTGCTAATAATGCAAATATTCCAGTAATCTTAATTGACCGCGGTAGTAATGGTGGTGAAGTCTTGACAACTGTTGCTTCTGATAACGTAGAAGCAGGTAAAATGGCTGCCGAATTTATTACCAAGCAATTGGGAGAAAAAGCAAAAACTTTTGAATTATCAGGAGTCCCTGGTGCTTCTGCAACAGTAGATAGAGGTAAAGGATTTGAACAAATTTCAAAGACAAATTTAGATGTTCTTTCTAGTCAATCTGCTAATTTTGATCGCGCAAAAGCTTTGAATACAGCGCAAAATATGATTCAAGGAAACAAAGAAGTACAAGCAATCTTTGCACAGAATGATGAGATGGCGTTAGGAGCTGCACAAGCAGTAAAAGCAGCTGGTCTTAGCAATGTATTAATTGTTGGTATTGATGGTCAACCAGATGCACATGATGCTATTGCAAAAGGTGATATTACTGCCACTATTGCTCAGCAACCAGCTAAGATGGGTGAAATTGCTATTCAATCAGCAATAGATCATTATCAAGGGAAAAAACTGGAAAAAGAAACAGTTTCTCCAATTTATCTTGTGACTAAGGATAATGTTGATCAACATAACTGGTGATATATTTTCAATAAGTAGGTACTTATTCATCTTCATTCAATGTAGTTTTTAAATATCATTGTTACTATTTGAGCTATTGGATTCAAAAAGACCAGATTCCAAACTTGAATCTGGCCTATGATATGCTACCCTTGATGGAGATGATGGAAACTCCGGACAAATCTGAATTTTTCTACCCTCGCCGTACAGAAGACGATTGGGAAAAGAAAATTTTCTAATCCTTTACTAAATAACCTAGCTGATCCAAGGCCTCCTCGATATAGCGGAGGTCTTGTTGTGTTTCAGCTTCGACTAGGTGGTAATGGATGCCATCTGTCAATTCAGACAGAGGTCTAAAGTCAGAATGCTCGACTTGTTCTAGAAAATGTTGCACGTCTCGGCGGCAAGACAGTTTCAGCAAGGTTTCAATTTCTCCATAAACGGGATGGTCAATCAAGGTATTCTGGACACGCCCTCCATTATCGATGATAGCAAGGAGTTCTTGACCGATTTCTTCAACTTCATGTTTGACTTTAAAAAGTTTGTGAACATAAGGATTGGTTTCAATTTGCTTATAGATATAACCACGATTGGTAGATAGAATTGGAGCTCCATCAGCTCTTAAAATTGCAATATCTTGAACAATAACTTGTCGAGTGACATGAAAATGTTCAGCCAAACTTTGGCCATTGAGGGCTTTAGGAGCTTCTTTCAAGAGTTGGAGCAGGGCTTGTTTGCGATCTTTTGTCATAGTTCTTCCTTTTAACGGCGTTTTCGAAGCACTTTATAGACAGCTAGTGCTAATGTATAGTCTACCATACTATGGATAATTGTGCCAAATCCAACTAGTACAAAGAGAACATAAAACATATTTTCTACATTGGTACCGGAAGTTGCGTAAAAAACGACACAGGCCAATACTTCAGCAAGGGCATGAACAACAGCCAAAACAAAGTTGAAAATCAAGGAAGCTTTTGGTTTATCTAGGGTATCGGGGAATTTTTGTAGGTAAAGAGCTCCCAAAGTCCCAAAAAAGATATGGGAAAAAGCTCGAAATACGATAACCATAGGATAGCCAGCCATCAAAAATCCAAAACTAGAGGCTAGGATGACAAAAACAGCCATCAAGGGCGATAAGAACATGGCGATAAAAATAGCAATGTGGCTCCCCAAAGTGTAAGAAGCAGGTGGAATGACAATCTTAAAAGGCATAACAATTGGAATCAAAATCGCAATAGCCGTTAAGAGGGCAGTCATTGTCATAAATTGTGTCTTTTTCCGTGTATTCATAAGAATCTCCTTTTTAACTGTATATACACTAGTATAGTACAATAAACAAGACAATAAATCAAGTATTTACTTGGGTTTATAGGTCGTTTTTTAGTTAATACTCTTCGAAAACCTCTTCAAACCATGTCAGCTTCCATCTGCAATCTCAAAACAGTATTTTGAGCTGGCTTCGTCAGTTCTATCCAGAACCTCAAAACCGTGTTTTGAGCAACTTGCGGCTATCTTCCTAGTTTACTTTTTGATTTTCATTGAGTATAAATATAGTAGTTTGAAACTGGAAGAGTATATCATGAATGATAAAATATTTCTAGAAATTAATTTGAATTCCCTAATCTATTTGTTGGTATCTTATTTCAATATATTTTACTGGTAAAAATTTCACTAAAAAATAAAATATACAGAACAAAATCTCCACCTTCAAGCATGAAAGCGGAGATTGTTTTTATTTCTTCAAAGTTTGTAATCTTGGAACAATGGCTAGGGTTAGAACTGCGGAAATGACTAATTCGGCAATTGAATTTGTTGAGATAACGGTTGCTAGGAGTTTTTGGATATTACCATCAAAAACATTTCCAAAAAGGTAGAAAATTCCACCGAGTACAAAGACTGTGTTGGTAAGTGAACCAAGGGCACCAGCTAAAATCAGACCAGTTTTATTTTTCATCAGTTTATAGACCAGATAAGGAGTTAAACCAATCAAAATACGTGGGACGATGGCAATGATAGCTGAGTAGATGTTCCCATTTGGTACAAATGGTGAGAAGAGGTAGCTTGTCGGTAGAATTGTAATTGTGTTAACCGTCAAGCTAAGTAGCCCCATCAAAAATCCAAGTGTAACCCCAACTCGTGGACCGTAGATAATGCTGGCAATAATGACAGGAATATGAACAATGGTCGGTTTGATTGGAAATGGAAAAAGGTTAAAGGCAAGCGAGCTCAGAAAGTGTACAACGAGCATGGTTGCAAAAAAGATAGCAATAGGTGCAATATTAGAGCGTTTTTTCATCGAGAGTTTCCTTTATTCTTTCTAAAATAATTGTGAGGTCAGCTAAAGCTCCTCGTCCATGGTCTCCACAAGCTAGTAGGGATTCCTTCGGAGCAATCAGCTGATAGCCGTATGTTTCTAATGTTTTCAGATTAGTCTGAGTTGCCGGATGGTCATACATTTTTGTATTCATAGCAGGAGCTATTAGTTTAGGAATATTTTTGGGCAAGGCTAGAGCTATGCTGGTTACCATGTTGTCAGCATAGCCGTGGGCTAGCTTTGCAATGGTGTTAGCTGTTGCAGGGGCTACGATAAATAAATCTGCCTTTTTTCCAAGTTCGATATGATTAATCTGATTAGGATAGGGTTCCTTCATGACATCCAGGTGGACAGGATTCTGTGATAAGACCTGTAGTGTCAAAGGTTGGATAAACTCTGTAGCGGCCTGAGTCATTAAAACCGTGACTTGATGACCTTGTTTTTTTAGAGAACTGACTAAATCTGCCGACTTGTAAGAGGCGATTGACCCCGTTACAGCCAAGAGAATATGTGCCATATCTTTCCTTTCTAAGAATGGTAGGCTTGAATTTTTTCAAGGAGGAGTTCTGCAATTTCTTCTTTAGTCTGGACTGTTTGAAGATGATCTTTCTCAACAAAGATAGCACGATGCTTGTCTGTTGAAATTTGAGTCTGGTCATTTGCAATGATTAAGTCTGCTTGATTATTGATAAGACTTTTTCTAGCAATGTCAACCAGATGGTCTTCGTTAACATCAACCAGCAGTTTGAAACCAATCAGATGAATAGCAGGATTCCATTCCTTGACTAGAGAGATGATTTTGGGTGTTTTTTTCAGGAACAAAACCTGAACCTCGTCAATTGAAGAAATCTTAGCCTGATGATTTTGCTTGCTTAAAAATTCTTCCAGATTGGAGCTAGCCTGAACTTCCTCAAACCCTGTCATATAGACAGGAGTGTAGTCAGAAACAGCCATTGAGTGGATCAAGACTTGATAGTCCTTGACACGTTCTTGCATTTCAAGGAGAAGGTCGTTTGTATTGTTAATTTCTTGAATGCTTAGGTTGGGATGGGCTTCTGGCTTTAGAGCTCGTTTTGTTGTTATCAAACAAACTTTATGCCCTGCAGCAAGCAAGGTTTCTGTGATGATTTTTCCCAAGTGACCTGTAGAATGGTTAGTGATAGAGCGGACACTATCAATAGCTTCACTGGTACCGCCCGATGTAACTAAAATTTTCATAGCACTATTGTACACAAAAATAAACGGTAAGTAAAATGAAAGTGATGAAAATTAAGTAAATTAATATATGGTCGATTTTGACAATCTCTCCTGTTTATAGGATAATAGAAATATATGCAATAAGGAGAATGCTGAATGAATTTTTTTTAAATTTGCTGACAATTTTACAAAAGAAGCTAGTAAGGTATTGAATGATGCTGGATCCGCTACCAGTAAAGTATTAAATGAAGCAGGTAAATTTACTGGAGAAGCTATTACAGAGTCTGTAAAAGTTATTGAAGATGTTTCAAGTCAGGTTGGCGATGTTATCACAGATGTTTCTGAAAAAGCTATTGGGGTAGCTAGTGATGTGGTAGAACATGTAACTAAAGCTTCATCGGAAACTTTTAATGAAGCAGGTAAAATAGTGAATAATACGAAAGAACAAATTGATGCTGTTGACCTTTTTAATTCTAAACTTAGACAAGAAGCTGTCGAGGGATATAAAGAATCTATAAGATTGTATAACGATGAAGCTGATAATTTAGCTAATAAATCAACAGAACTCTATCAGATTAGGGAAAAAGCGGTCAAAGTTGTAAAAATTATTGAAGAAAGAATTAGTAAGCTAGCAAATAAGCCAAAAGAGTTTGAAACAAAATTAGAAGAAATTGATGTTGAAATTCAGAATTTTGAAGATAAGCAAATTGCTATTTCACAGTCAATTAAGGAAGCTGAATTAGCAAGTGGTAGCACAGCGACTACGGCTTCTCTTAGCGCATTAGGAGTAACAGTTGCAACTTTAGGTCCTACTGCCGCTATGGGTGTTGCAACTACATTTGGTGTTGCATCAACAGGTACTGCAATTTCAAGTTTGACAGGTGCTGCAGCAAATAGCGCCGCTCTGGCTTGGTTAGGTGGTGGAAGTGTAGCAGCTGGTGGCGGTGGAGTGGCAGCCGGTAACGCATTTTTAGCATTGGCTGGTCCTGTCGGTTGGGGAATTGCAGGCGTTATGTTGACCGCTTCTGTAGGCGCTGGTGTAGTAGCTAATAGGAAAAATGAAGAAGTTGCAAAAGAGGCTATAGAGGAACAGAAAAAGGTAGAATTGTTGGCTAGACAACTTAAAGAAAAAGTAATAGAAGTTACGGAATTAATAGAATTAACTGAAAAACAAACAGAAGGAATTTATTTAGCCAATTTATCTTTAACTGGAATGGACTATAGCTTATTTACTGAAGATGAAAAATATAAAGCAGGTAATTTAGTGAATTCAACACTATCACTGACAGCTATGATAAATAAGGAAATTAAAATAAATGGTTAATCAAATTTTTAATCAAGCATTTAACCAAGGTATTGGAGCATATATCAATTGCTTAAATAACTTAAGAATTCAAGACTTACAAATTGCTATGAAAATGATTGAGGATGAAGCTCGTAATGTCATTTTAAACAAGGACAATGCCTCTAAAATCTTAAACTATGCTAGAGATAACATTGAAGACGTTATTCTAAAGAATCGTGGAGGTGAATACGGCGGTCACGGTTTTATTGCTGAATTTGCAGAAGCAGGAATTGTGAATGCGAGAAGAGCTTTTGAAGGATTACATCCTATTGTAAAAGTATTGAATGATAATGGACCAGCTGATTTGTTAATTGGTAGAAATACCATTCAAATGAAGTTTTATAATAATTTACGTGATGAACTAGCTCAATCATTTAATTACAGTGCAAAAATGAGAATGATGTTTCCAAAAGATCACGTTCTAGTATTTGAAAAAATAATGGCTGGGGCCAAAGAAGTTGAATTTAATGGTAAACGATTATCTATTAAACAAATTACGGATATACGACAAATGATTAATGATATTACCGAAAGCAAGGGACTTACTTCATATAAATCTTGGATGAAATCATCTGTTCTAAATTATGATGATGCTCAAAGAAATTCAATAAATTCCATTTTAGATTCCGAGGAGAGGAATATTTGTAAAACTGTCAGACTAAAACAACAAGAGTTAAATAGAAAACGGTTAGTAGCACAAAAAAATTCATTACCAAGAATAAAAGAAGCTAACAAGATTGCAAGGAACGCCGCTTTTTTACAGGGGGGGTTAGCTTTGATGTCAAGTGTGTATGGAAAATATAAAGATGGAAAAAGTATTTTCGAATTCGAACAATCAGATTGGTTAGATTGTGGATTGAATACAGCTGAAGGAGTTGTAAAGGGTGCAATATCTGGGTATTCCATTTACGGATTAACAAATGTCTTGGGGATTAGTGCTCCAAATGCCAGTGCTTTAGTTACGGCAACTTATGGAATGATAGACATTGTTCTAAAGTATAGATCTACAGAAATAACCCAAGATGAATTTATGAATCTCTTGATATTAAATGTAATGGATGCTTCCTTTGCAACAATTGGTGCTTGTATTGGTCAAGCAATGATTCCTATACCAGTTCTAGGTTCTGTAGTAGGTTCAATAGCCAGCTTAATCATTTGGGAAATAGGGAAGGGAATATTAAATGATAGCGAACAAAAAATCATTCAAGACTACCAGGAAAATCTGAATAATTACATAAAAATATTAGATAAGCATTATCTTGCTATTTATAATGAAATCATAGAAAAATATAAAAAACTGGGTAAATTACAAGATTACTCGTTTGATTTATCGTTAAACACTAAACTTAGTTTTGAATATTCTATTGAGTTGGCAGAAAAATTAGAAATTGAAGATACAATAATTTTACATAATTTATCTGAAATTGACAGCTATTTTCTTGACTAAATTATTTTTTCATTATTCTATAGTTTCAAACTATAAAGCCATATAAAATTTAAGAAAGGACTCTAAAAATCTTAAAAACAGGGATATTTACGAACGTTTAGAGAGTTTAAGGATGTTAAAAATCTTGTTTTGTGTTATAATGAATTATCACATTAGAGGTTAGAGGAGTTTTGAATGAAAACAGATATTGAAATCGCACAGAGTATTGAGTTGAAGCCAATCGTTGATGTTGTAGAGAAACTTGGTATTTCTTACGATGATTTGGAGTTGTATGGAAAGTACAAGGCTAAACTCAGCTTTGATAAAATTCGTGCAGTTGAGAGCAATCCAGTTGGGAAATTGATTTTGGTTACTGCTATCAACCCAACACCTGCAGGTGAAGGGAAATCAACTATTACCATTGGTCTAGCGGATGCCTTGAACAAGATTGGCAAGAAAACCATGATTGCTATCCGCGAACCATCTCTTGGTCCAGTAATGGGGATTAAGGGTGGTGCTGCTGGTGGTGGTTACGCCCAAGTGCTGCCAATGGAAGACATCAACCTCCACTTTACTGGAGACATGCATGCCATTACAACTGCTAATAATGCTCTTTCAGCATTGATTGACAACCACTTGCACCAAGGGAATGAGTTGGGGATTGACCAACGTCGTATCCTCTGGAAACGTGTAGTGGACTTGAATGATCGTGCACTTCGTCATGTAACCGTTGGACTTGGTGGTCCTCTAAACGGTATTCCTCGTGAGGATGGTTTTGATATTACAGTTGCTTCTGAAATCATGGCAATTCTTTGTTTGGCGACTGATATTGAAGATTTGAAACGCCGTTTGGCTAATATCGTTATCGGTTATCGTTATGATCGTACACCTGTTTCTGTTGGCGATTTGCAGGTTGAGGGTGCCTTAGCATTGATTTTGAAGGATGCTATTAAGCCAAATCTGGTTCAGACAATTTACGGTACACCTGCTTTTGTACACGGTGGTCCATTTGCCAATATTGCTCATGGATGTAATTCAGTCTTGGCAACAAGCACAGCCCTTCACTTAGCTGATTACACAGTCACAGAAGCTGGTTTTGGTGCTGACCTTGGTGCCGAGAAATTCCTTGATATTAAGACACCAAACTTGCCAACATATCCAGATGCAGTAGTTATTGTTGCAACCCTTCGTGCCCTTAAGATGAATGGTGGCGTGGCTAAGGATGCTCTTACAGAGGAAAATGTAGAAGCAGTTCGTGCCGGTTTTGCCAACTTGAAACGCCATGTTGAAAATATCCGTAAATTTGGTGTACCTGCAGTTGTAGCAATCAATGAATTTGTCTCTGATACTGAAGCTGAAATTGCAGCCTTGAAAGAACTTTGTGACTCAATCGATGTACCAGTTGAATTGGCTAGTGTCTGGGCTGATGGTGCAGAAGGTGGAGTAGCACTTGCCGAAACAGTTGTCAAAACCATCGCTGAAACCCCAGCTAACTATAAACGTTTGTATGACAATGACCTTTCTGTCCAAGAAAAGATTGAAAAGATTGTCACTGAAATCTACCGTGGTAGCAAAGTAAATTTTGAGAAGAAAGCTCAAACGCAAATCGCTCAAATTGTTCAAAATGGTTGGGACAAATTGCCAATCTGTATGGCTAAAACTCAATACAGTTTCTCAGACAATCCAAATGCACTTGGAGCACCTGAAAACTTTGAAATTACCATTCGCGAATTGGTGCCAAAATTAGGTGCAGGCTTCATCGTTGCCTTAACTGGCGATGTCATGACCATGCCAGGTCTTCCAAAACGACCAGCAGCTCTCAACATGGATGTTGAAAGTGACGGAACCGTTCTAGGCTTGTTCTAATAGTTTAATTGAAATCAAATGAGTTTGGAAATAATATCCAAGCTCATTTTTTATCTAGATATAAGAAGTTGCCTTCTACACGTAACCAGTCTAGTTAAAGATATTTTCCTTGATTTTTGATATAATAGAAATATTGACTTCAAGAGTAAGGAAGAGAAGATGAACGCATTATTAAATGGAATGAATGACCGTCAGGCTGAGGCGGTGCAAACGACAGAAGGTCCCTTGTTGATCATGGCGGGGGCTGGTTCTGGAAAGACCCGAGTTTTGACCCACCGTATCGCTTATTTGATTGATGAAAAGCTTGTCAATCCGTGGAATATCTTGGCTATTACCTTTACTAATAAGGCTGCGCGTGAGATGAAAGAGCGTGCTTATAGCCTCAATCCAGCCACTCAGGACTGTTTGATAGCGACCTTTCACTCCATGTGTGTGCGTATTCTGCGTCGCGATGCGGACCATATTGGCTACAATCGTAATTTTACTATTGTGGATCCTGGTGAACAGCGAACTCTTATGAAACGCATTCTTAAGCAGTTAAACTTGGATCCGAAAAAATGGAATGAACGGAGCATTTTAGGAACTATTTCCAATGCTAAGAATGATTTGATTGATGATGTGGCTTATGCTGCCCAAGCTGGAGATATGTACACGCAAATCGTGGCCCAGTGTTATACAGCCTATCAGAAAGAGCTTCGTCAGTCGGAGTCGGTTGACTTTGATGATTTGATTATGCTGACTCTGCGTCTCTTTGATCAAAATCCTGATGTCTTGACCTACTACCAGCAAAAATTTCAGTACATCCATGTTGATGAGTACCAAGATACCAACCACGCACAGTACCAATTGGTTAAACTCTTGGCTTCCCGTTTTAAAAATATCTGTGTGGTTGGGGATGCTGACCAGTCCATCTACGGTTGGCGTGGTGCTGACATGCAGAATATCTTGGATTTCGAGAAAGATTATCCCCAAGCCAAGGTTGTTTTGTTGGAGGAGAATTACCGTTCCACCAAAATCATTCTCCAAGCGGCCAACGAGGTCATTAAAAACAATAAAAACCGCCGTCCTAAGAATCTCTGGACTCAAAATGCTGATGGGGAGCAAATCGTTTACTATCGTGCCAATGATGAGCTGGATGAGGCTGTATTTGTAGCCAAAACCATCGATGAACTTGGTCGGAGTCAAAACTTCCTTCACAAGGATTTTGCAGTTCTCTATCGGACTAATGCCCAGTCCCGTACTATTGAGGAAGCCTTGCTTAAGTCCAATATTCCTTATACAATGGTCGGAGGAACCAAGTTCTACAGCCGTAAGGAAATCCGCGATATTATCGCTTATCTTAATCTTATTGCCAATTTGAGTGACAATATCAGTTTTGAGCGTATTATCAACGAGCCTAAACGTGGAATTGGGCCAGGTACAGTTGAGAAAATCCGTGACTTTGCGAATATGCAAGATATGTCCATGCTAGATGCTTCAGCTAATATCATGTTATCTGGTATCAAGGGTAAAGCAGTCCAGTCTATCTGGGATTTTGCCAATATGATTCTAGATTTACGAGAGCAGCTAGATCAATTAAATATTACAGAGTTGGTTGAGGCCGTCCTAGAAAAAACAGGTTACGTCGATATTCTAAATGCTCAAGCGACCTTAGAAAGCAAGGCTAGGGTTGAAAATATTGAAGAGTTCCTTTCTGTGACGAAAAACTTTGATGACATCTCTGATGGGCCAGAAGAGGAAACTGGTCTGGATAAACTGAGTCGTTTCCTAAATGATTTGGCCTTGATTGCAGACACAGATTCAGGCAGTCAGGAGACATCAGAAGTGACCTTGATGACCCTGCATGCTGCCAAAGGTCTTGAGTTTCCAGTTGTCTTTTTGATTGGGATGGAAGAAAATGTCTTTCCGCTTAGCCGTGCAGCTGAAGATCAAGATGAATTAGAAGAAGAACGCCGTCTGGCCTATGTAGGAATTACGCGTGCAGAGAAAATTCTCTATCTGACCAATGCCAACTCGCGCCTGCTTTTTGGTCGTACCAACTACAATCGTCCGACTCGTTTTATTAACGAAATCAGTTCAGACTTACTTGAGTATCAAGGGTTGGCTCGTCCAGCAAATACAAGCTTTAAAGCATCATATAGTAGTGGTGGCC
Organism: Streptococcus sp. 2342; assembly: GCF_013276795.1. Taxonomy (GTDB): domain Bacteria; phylum Bacillota; class Bacilli; order Lactobacillales; family Streptococcaceae; genus Streptococcus. The sequence continues at coordinate 210,571 of NZ_VMLR01000001.1, read as the reverse complement.
TTGCCTTCGGTCAAGGTATGAGTTTGGCGCAGGCCCTCCAAGACCGTAAACGCAGTGCTGCTCCAAAAACTATCCAGTCAAGCGGTCTCCCATTTGGTCAATTTATAGCTGGCACAAAATCAGCGTCTAGCGAGGCAAATTGGTCTATTGGTGATATTGCCCTCCACAAGAAATGGGGAGAGGGAACTGTTCTGGAAGTTTCAGGTAACGGAGCTACTCAGGAATTAAAAATCAATTTCCCAGAAGTAGGTTTGAAAAAACTTTTAGCTAGTGTAGCCCCAATTGAGAAAAAAATCTAATTTTCCATCCTTCTCACGAATAATAAAGTGAGGAGGATTTTTATGTACAGTATTTCATTCCAAGAAGATTCACTATTGCCAAGAGAAAGACTAGCCAAGGAAGGAGTAGAAGCGCTCAGTAACCAAGAGTTGCTAGCTATTTTACTTAGGACAGGAACACGTCAAGCCAGCGTTTTTGAAATTGCCCAGAAAGTCTTGAACAACCTTTCAAGCCTAACGGATTTGAAAAAAATGACCCTGCAGGAATTGCAGAGTCTGTCTGGTATCGGTCGTGTTAAGGCTATAGAGTTGCAAGCTATGATTGAATTGGGGCATCGTATTCATAAACATGAGACCCTTGAAATGGAAAGTATTCTCAGCAGTCAAAAGTTGGCCAAGAAGATGCAGCAGGAATTGGGACATAAAAAACAAGAGCACCTGGTGGCGCTCTATCTCAATACTCAAAATCAAATCATCCATCAACAGACCATTTTTATCGGTTCTGCAACTCGTAGTATCGCTGAACCGCGAGAGATTCTTCACTATGCCATCAAGCATATGGCGACTTCACTCATCTTGGTTCACAATCATCCTTCGGGAGCAGTAGCTCCTAGCCGGAATGATGATCATGTCACTAAACTTGTCAAAGAAGCCTGTGACCTGATGGGAATTGTCCTCTTGGACCATTTGATTGTCTCACATTCTAGTTACTTTAGTTACCGTGAAAAGACGGATTTAATCTAAAGGTCATTAACGACATAGTCAAAGAGGTTTTTATCTTTGGGACGATTTTCAAATAGAAATTCTGGGTGCCATTGGACACCGAGAAAGGGAACATCATCCGTACTCATGACAGCCTCAATGATACCATCTTTAGGATCATGAGCTGCAATCTTTAAATTTGGTGCTAAATCCTTGATGCTCTGGTGGTGGAAGGAGTTGATATGGGAAATTTCTCCATAGATTTCTCGAAGAACTGTATCAGGCTCTGTCACCAAGCGTTGAGTTGTGTACTCGGCAGAACAATCCTGCCAATGGTCTTCGATATCTTGGTACAGAGTTCCGCCCATGGCAACGTTAAAAAGCTGAGTCCCACGACAGACAGAGAAAATCGGCTTTTGCTGTTTGATAGATTCCTTGATGAGGGCTAGTTCGAAGATATCTCTTTGAAGGTGGTAGTCATCGCTATCAATGGTTTTTGGTTCACCATAGAATTTTGGATCAACATTTTGCCCACCTGTCAAGATGAGCTTGTCAATCATACTGATATAGTGGCAGGCCATTTCTTGATCACCAATCGGTAGGATGATGGGAATCCCTCCAGCGTCTTTAACGCCTTCAACAAAGCCTTTTGCTGCGTAGCTCATCATGATGTCATCATCAGGATGAGTTTTTTCGTTTCCTGTAATCCCTATAACTGGTTTTTTCATAAAATGATTTTCGCTTTCTAATCCTCTTTTCGCATGAAATAGAGGAGGGTTTGGAGTTCACTTGTCAAATCGACATACTGAACGACCACATCTTTTGGTAAATGCAGATGGACTGGTGAAAAACTAAGAATTCCTTTTACGCCAGCATCAACCAAGAGATTAGCGACCTCTTGTGACTTGACGCTGGGAACGGTCAGGATAGCAGTCTTGACATCAGCATCCTTGATTTTATCCTTGATTTGAGAAATTCCGTAAATGGGAATCCCGTCAGGAGTTTGGGTACCGACTTCAGGATGGTCATCTAGGTCAAAGGCCATGATAATCTTCATCTTGTTACGCTCGTGGAAGCGGTAGTGGAGAAGGGCATGGCCCATATTTCCAATACCTACTAGCATGACATTGGTAATGGAGTTATCATTGAGCAAATCGGCAAAAAACGTCATCAGTTTTTTGACATCATAGCCAAAACCACGACGACCTAGTTCACCAAAATAGGAAAAATCACGACGAACTGTCGCTGAATCAATACCGATAGCCTCTGCAATTTGTTTAGAGTTGGCACGTTCAATCTTTTCTGCATGAAATCTCTTAAAAATTCGATAGTAGAGAGAGAGTCTTTTCGCTGTAGCTTTTGGAATAGCAGACTGTTTATCTTTCACAAAATCACAACCTTTCTATTCTTCTATTTTATAGAAACATTGTGAAAAAATCAACAAAAACAAGAAAAAACTAAGAAAAATCTTAGTTTTGTTGTAAAAAATCTGCATGTGATAGAAAACGGTAGAGGTCTCCGACCAGACCTTGGTAAACTTCCTGCCCTTTAAAGGTCAAAGAAGTTACATAAAGTGTATCTGGCAGAGTCACACATCCTGACAGAGCTAGCATGAGAGCCTCATAATCTTCATACTTGAGAGTCCGCTCTACATGATAGCTGTCTTTATAGGTCAGTTGAAACATATGGGACCTATCTTTCAGATTTTGTAAAGACACCACGTTCTACTAAGCTATCCATGAGGAAGTAGAATTTTTCCTGATGAATGTGGTGGTCTTCTGATTTGAAAATATCAACCAGACGAAGACCAAACTTGTCAGTGATATTGATTTTAGCCCCTGTAAGTTCCTTGTTAATGATGATTTTGAGTTGGAAGCCTTCACCACTGTTTGGCACTTTTTCCAAAAGGCGAGTCAGTTCATAGTTACCAACCTTAGTCTCAAAAAAGGTGTTATCTTTGAGGGTGAATTTTTTAACAGAAGGGCTAAGAGTATAGTCGTAACGACAATTTTTTAATTGAATGGTTTTTTCAAATGCCATATGGCTAACCTCCGATAATTTCTTTTAAGGTTTTTGCGAGGGTTTGTAGGTCTTCAACAGTATTTTCTGGAGAGAGACTGATACGAACGGATTCCTTCAAGTGTTCTGAATTTGCCCCGTACATAGCTTCAAGAACATGGCTGGATTGGACAATGCCTGCCGTACATGCTGAGCCAGTAGAGATAGAAATTCCAGCCAAATCTAGACGAAGGAGTAAGAGGTCGTTTTTCTGGCTAGGAAATCCAATATTGAGAACATAAGGGAGATGGTGTTCGCCTCTATTCAGGTAGTACTGAACTCCCTCTAGCTCTGCCAGAAAGGCAGTTTCTAGATTTTGTACATGTTGAAAATTGTCTTCTTGCTTTTCTAGGTCCTCTTTTAGGGCTGCAAGCATGCCTACGATGGCAGCCAGATTTTCAGTCCCTGCACGTTTTTTTTGTTCTTGGTCTCCGCCATGTAGATAGGAATCAAAGTCCATGCTAGATGCGTAGAGAAAGCCGATTCCCTTAGGACCATGAAATTTATGGGCCGAAGCAGTGAGAAAATCAATGCCCAATTCTTCGGGTTGAATTGGTATTTTACCAATAGCCTGAACTGCATCGACATGATAGGCAGCAGGGTGTTGCTTGAGTATTTGGCCAATTTCAGCAATGGGAAGTAGGTTTCCTGTCTCATTATTAGCAAACATGGTAGAAACCAAAATCGTATCGTCACGTAAAGCTTTTTGAATTTGTTGGGCTGTGATTTCTTGATTTTCTGGCTGGATAATGGTTACTTCAAAACCAAAGTGCTGAACCAAGTAATCAATGGTTTCAAGGACAGCATGGTGCTCAATAGCAGTTGTGATGATATGTTTTCCTTGCTCTTGGTGACGAAGGCAGTAGCCAATGATAGCAGTATTGTTGCCTTCTGTCCCACCAGAAGTGAAAAAGATATGTTGAGGTTTTGTCCCCAGTAACTGAGCTAGTTCTTGACGGGCTTCTCGCAAGAGTTTACCAGCTTGACGACCATGAGCATGAATACTAGAAGGATTTCCATAGGTTTCTTGCATAACCTTGGTCATAGCTGAAATAGCAACTGCTGACATGGGAGTCGTGGCAGCATTGTCCAAATAAATCAAAGAATCACCTTATTTCTTTTTGTTGTAGGCAAAGAGTGGGCTGACTGGTTTTCTTTCGTGGATACGGACGATGGCATCACCAATTAACTCACTAGCAGTGATGTAGCATACGTTTTTAGGAGTTTTTTCTTTTGTTGCTACTGAATCAGTCACAAGAATTTCTTTAATCTTAGTATTGTCAAGAAGTTCAGCAGCACCTTCAACGAAGAGACCGTGGCTAGAAACAGCATAAATTTCTGTAGCCCCTTCATGTTCAACGATTTTAGCAGCTTCAGAGAAGGTACGTCCTGTATTTAAAATGTCATCAATCAAGATGGCTTTTTTACCTTCAACATCACCGATGATATAGCCTTCGTTGCGAGTTGCATCGTCTTGAGGGTAGTCGATAATGGCGATAGGAGCATCAAGATATTCAGCCAGGCTACGAGCACGTTTCACCCCTGAATTTTTAGGGCTAACGACAACAACATCTGAACCAAGTAGGCCCTTATCGCAGTAATGTTTTGCAAATAGGGGAACTGTGAAAAGATTATCGACTGGAATATCAAAGAAACCTTGAACCTGAACGGCATGCAAATCAAGAGTCAGGATACGATCAACCCCAGCCTTAACCAGCATATTGGCAACTAGTTTTGCTGTAAGTGGCTCACGAGGACAAGCAATGCGGTCTTGACGTGCATAGCCAAAATACGGAAGGACAACGTTGATACTGTGAGCACTTGCACGCACACAAGCATCAACCATGATTAACAATTCCATTAGGTGGTTGTTAACAGGAAAGCTTGTAGATTGGATGATGTAAACATCGTATCCACGAACACTCTCTTCGATATTAACTTGGATCTCTCCATCAGAAAATTGACGTGATGATAGTTTTCCAAGCGGTACACCAACAGCTTGTGCAATTTTCTGTGCAATCTCTTGGTTAGAGTTGAGTGCGAAAAGTTTCATATTTTTTCTATCTGACATTATAGACCGTCCTCTGTAAACTTTATAAATCCTAGTTATATCTGTCTTACCTATATGAACTGGGATTTGTGTATTTTTATCTTTTATATTTTACCAAAAAATGAAGATTATTTCAGCTATTTTTCATGCTTTTGACAAATCGAACTAATTTTGAAGGAGCTTTTTGATAAGCAATCTGATTTTCCTCTAAAAATTGCTGGAAATCTTGTTTGCCTTGCTCGTGATTTTCCACTTCAAGCTCCAATTCGTAATCTGTCATATCAAAGTATTGACTCTCATCTAGCGCCATGAGACCAATAGCTGTTTGCATTTCATAGCGAAGCGTTGTTAGACAACCAAGAACCTGCCACTTTTTACTTTGGATACCATGTTTCACCAATTCATCCACTACTAGCCCTTGAGGAAGTTCTTCCTTAGCCAGATAGTTTTCAGCATCTTTTAGTTGCAATTTTTGATTGTATTCCATGTTTCCGATACTTTGTGGGACTTTGAGTGTCAATTCTGCCCAGTCTTCAAAAGTTCGAATGCGCATAGCAACTTTCTTTTCTCGCAGTTCAAAATTAGGCGTGTCGATGTAGTAATTTTTTTGAAGAACAGGAGTGATACCAGTGAACTGCTCTTTTAGACGATCATATTCATCTTTTTTCAATAGTGTTTTCAATTCAATTTCTAAATGTTTCATTTTTCTTACCTTTTCTTTATCGTTGAAAGCGGATTTATGGTATAATAAGCATTGTATTTATTGTATATGAATCTGGAGAAAAAATCAAAGATATTTTTGAAGGATAATATGAGAACAAGGGAGAATATATGACCTTAGAATGGGAAGAATTTCTAGATCCTTACATTCAAGCTGTTGGTGAGTTAAAGATTAAACTACGTGGTATTCGGAAGCAATATCGCAAGCAAAATAAGCATTCTCCGATTGAGTTTGTGACTGGTCGAGTCAAGCCAATTGAAAGTATCAAGGAAAAAATGGCTCGACGTGGTATTACTTATGCGACCTTAGAACACGATTTACAGGATATTGCTGGTTTGCGTGTGATGGTCCAGTTTGTAGATGACGTCCAAGAAGTTGTGGCTATTTTGCGCAAGCGTCAGGATATGCGGATCGTACAAGAGCGAGATTACATTACTCATCGAAAGGCTTCAGGCTACCGTTCCTATCATGTGGTAGTAGAATATATGGTTGACACTATCAATGGTGCTAAGACCATATTGGCGGAAATTCAAATACGTACCTTGGCCATGAATTTCTGGGCAACGATAGAACATTCTCTCAACTACAAGTACCAAGGGGCTTTCCCAGAGGAAATTAAAAAGAGACTGGAAATTACTGCCAAAATTGCCCATCAGTTGGATGAAGAAATGGGTAAAATTCGTGATGATATCCAAGAAGCCCAGGCACTTTTTGATCCTTTGAGTAGAAAATTAAATGATGGTGTAGGAAACAGTGACGATACAGATGAAGAATACAGGTAAACGAATTGACCTGATAGCCAATAGAAAACCACAGAGTCAAAGGGTTTTGTATGAATTGCGAGATCGTTTGAAGAGAAATCAGTTTATACTCAATGATACCAATCCAGATATCGTTATTTCCATTGGTGGGGATGGCATGCTCTTGTCGGCCTTTCATAAGTACGAAAATCAGCTTGACAAGGTACGCTTTATCGGTGTTCACACTGGACATTTGGGCTTCTATACGGACTACCGTGATTTTGAGTTGGACAAGCTAGTGACTAATTTGCAGCTAGATACAGGAGCAAGAGTCTCTTACCCTGTTCTAAATGTGAAGGTCTTTCTTGGAAATGGTGAAGTGAAGATTTTTAGAGCACTAAATGAAGCTAGTATCCGAAGGTCGGATCGAACAATGGTAGCAGATATTGTCATCAATGGTGTTCCCTTTGAACGTTTTCGTGGAGACGGGCTAACAGTTTCGACACCGACTGGTAGTACAGCCTATAACAAGTCGCTCGGCGGAGCTGTTTTACACCCTACCATTGAAGCTCTGCAGTTGACAGAAATTGCCAGCCTTAACAATCGTGTTTATCGAACGCTGGGTTCATCTATTATTGTTCCTAAGAAGGATAAGATTGAACTCATTCCAACGAGAAACGATTACCATACCATTTCGGTTGACAATAGCGTTTATTCCTTCCGCAATATTGAGCGAATTGAGTATCAAATCGACCATCATAAGATTCACTTTGTCGCATCGCCGAGCCATACCAGTTTCTGGAATCGTGTTAAGGATGCTTTCATCGGCGAGGTGGACGAATGAGGTTTGAATTTATCGCAGATGAGCATGTCAAGGTTAAGACCTTCTTAAAAAAGCACGAGGTTTCTAAGGGGCTGCTGGCTAAGATTAAGTTTCGAGGCGGAGCTATTCTGGTCAATGACCAACCGCAAAATGCAACCTATCTATTGGATATTGGAGACCGAGTTACCATTGATATTCCCGCTGAGGAAGGTTTTGAAACTCTCGAAGCTATCGAGAGACCATTAGACATTCTCTATGAGGATGACCATTTTCTAGTCTTGAATAAACCCTATGGAGTGGCTTCTATTCCTAGTGTCAATCACTCCAATACCATTGCTAATTTTATCAAGGGTTACTATGTCAAGCAAAATTACGAAAATCAGCAGGTTCACATTGTAACTAGGCTTGATAGGGACACTTCTGGCTTGATGCTCTTTGCCAAGCACGGATATGCCCACGCACGATTAGACAAGCAGTTGCAGAAGAAGTCCATTGAAAAACGCTACTTTGCTTTGGTTAAGGGGGATGGACATTTGGAGTCGGAAGGAGAAATTATTGCTCCGATTGCGCGTGATGAAGACTCCATTATCACTAGACGAGTGGCTAAAGGTGGAAAGTATGCCCATACATCCTACAAGATTGTAGCTTCTTATGGAAGTATTCACTTGGTTGATATTCGCCTGCATACTGGTCGAACCCACCAAATTCGAGTCCACTTTTCTCATATTGGTTTTCCTTTGTTGGGAGATGATTTATACGGTGGTAGTCTGGACGACGGCATCCAACGTCAGGCCCTGCATTGCCATTACCTATCCTTTTATCATCCGTTTTTAGAGCAAGACTTGCAGTTAGAAAGTCCCTTGCCGGATGATTTCAGCAACCTTATTACCCAGTTATCAACTAATACTCTATAAAAACTGATTCAGAGTATAATTATTATCTTAAAGGAGAAAACTCATGGAAGTTTTTGAAAGTCTCAAATCCAACCTGGTTGGTAAAAATGCTCGTATCGTTCTCCCTGAAGGGGAAGAACCTCGTATTCTTCAAGCAACTAAACGCCTGGTAAAAGAAACAGAAGTGATTCCTGTTTTGCTTGGAAATCCTGAAAAAATTAAAATTTATCTTGAAATTGAAGGGATCATGGATGGTTATGAAGTCATTGACCCTCAACATTATCCTCAATTTGAAGAAATGGTTGCTGCCTTGGTAGAGCGTCGCAAGGGCAAAATATCTGAAGAAGATGCACGCAAGGTTTTGGTTGAAGATGTCAACTACTTTGGTGTTATGTTGGTTTACTTGGACTTGGTTGATGGAATGGTATCAGGTGCGATTCACTCAACAGCTTCAACAGTTCGCCCAGCCCTACAAATCATCAAAACTCGTCCAAATGTGACTCGTACTTCAGGAGCCTTCCTCATGGTTCGTGGTACGGAACGTTACCTATTTGGAGACTGTGCTATCAATATCAATCCAGATGCAGAAGCCTTGGCTGAAATTGCCATCAACTCAGCAATCACAGCTAAGATGTTTGGTATCGAGCCTAAAATTGCTATGCTAAGCTATTCTACTAAAGGTTCAGGGTTTGGTGAAAGCGTTGATAAGGTTGTGGAAGCTACTAAAATTGCTCACGACTTGCGTCCTGATCTTGAAATCGATGGTGAGTTGCAATTTGATGCGGCCTTTGTTCCAGAAACTGCAGCTTTGAAAGCTCCTGGAAGTACAGTAGCTGGTCAAGCAAATGTCTTCATCTTCCCAGGTATCGAGGCAGGAAATATCGGATACAAGATGGCAGAACGTCTTGGTGGTTTTGCGGCTGTTGGACCTGTTCTACAAGGTTTGAACAAGCCAGTTAACGACCTTTCTCGTGGATGTAATGCAGATGATGTTTATAAGTTGACCCTTATCACAGCAGCCCAAGCTGTTCATCAATAAAGAGAAGCGCCACTAAATAATTCGCATTTATAATCAAAAAACGCACAGTATCAGGAGCCGAAAATGATACTATGCGTTTTATTGTGTGAAGATTTACTTCATTTTCTCTTAAAATTGAGTTTTTGCCCAGCCCATTTTTAGTCTTTATAAGCTACGATACCAATGATGGTATCAACTGCACGTTCCATAGTCTGAAGGCTAACGTATTCAAAACGTCCGTGCATATTCTCGCCACCAGCAAAGATATTAGGGGTTGGGATTCCCATAAAGGAAATCTTAGAGCCGTCTGTCCCTCCACGGATTGGTTCGATTATAGGAGTGATCCCCAAATCTTCCATAACGGCTTTAGCAATGGTAATTGGAGTCATATCTTTTTCAATGACTTCTTTCATATTGTAGTACTGGTCTGTCAAGTTGAGAGTGACACGGTCGCTACCAAGTTCTTGATTCATCTTATCAGCGATAGACTGCATTGCTGCTTTACGAGCTTCAAAGGCATCTTTTTCAAAATCGCGAATGATGTAGCTTGCACGCGCCTCTTCGACACTACCTGTCACATCCATTAGATGGTAAAAACCTTGGTAACCATCCGTTAACTCAGGTCGGTCATTCTCTGGAAGTTGATTATGAAAATCAATTGCTAACTGAAGGGCGTTGACCATCTGACCTTTGGCAGTACCAGGGTGGACATTGCGTCCTTGGAAATGCAATTCAGCACCCGCTGCTGAAAAGGTCTCGTACTGAAGCTCACCTAATGGACCACCATCAACAGTGTAGGCAAAATCCACATCAAAATCTTCTGCATCAAATTTATTGGCACCAACACCGATTTCCTCATCTGGACCAAAACCAACACGAATCTCACAGTGCTTGATTTCAGGGTGGGCAGTCAGATATTCAATAGCAGTCATAATTTCAGCAATTCCTGACTTGTCATCAGCACCTAGTAAGGTTGTTCCATCGGTTGTGATGAGCGTTTGTCCTGGATATTTCTCAAGACTCTTAAAGTCAGCTGGATCGAGTTTGAAACCAGAATTCCCTAGTTCAATCACACCACCATCGTAGTTTTCAATTACCTGAGGATTAACTCCTTCGGCATTAAAATCAGCAGTATCCATGTGGGAGATGAAGCCAATTTTACGTGTTAAAGATGGATCATTGGCTGGCAAGGTACCAATCGCAAAACCATTTGGAAGGTAGTAGACGTTTTGCAGTCCAACACGTTTCATTTCAGGGATCAGGACATTGGTTGCGAAGTCAACCTGACTCTGTGTACTTGGAGTAGTAGTAGAGTGTTCATCAGAGCGTGTGTTGACCTTAACGTAGGTTAAGAAGCGGTCCAAGAGATTGGGGTAAGTCATAAAAAACTCCTTTTGAATTCATTTTTTCCATTGTATCATAGAAAGAAAAGAAAAACAAAAGACAGAAGTTCGGGAAATTCGCTATGTTGGCGTTTACTTATTAATGGATAAATGATAAAATAAACTTGATAAAAATATCACAAGGAAGCAGTTATGAAAAAAGCAATTTTAATGATGACATTCGGTTCGCCAGAAGAGATTACCTTTGAAGGTGTGGCTGATTTTTTCACAAATATTCGTCGCGGAGTGAGACCTCAAGACCACGAGATTCAAACTCTCTATGATAATTATGTACGAATTGGAGGCACGCCTCTGCAAAGAATTACCCGTGAAGAGGTTGCCTTGGTAGAAGCTAGACTGGGAAATGAATATAGTGTCTATTTTGCCAATAAATTTTCCAAACCCTTTATCCCAGATGTGATTGGTCAGATGGAAGCAGACGGCATTGAACAGTGTATTTGCTTGATTTTGGAGCCTCATTATTCTTTTTACTCTGTCATGGGCTATGAGAAATTTTTAGAAAGCAAGCAAATTCAATTTTTGGTCATTAAGGACTGGTATCAGGAAGAAGAGCTCTTAAACTATTGGGCAGATGAAATTGCTAAGATTTTAAAAGAAGAAGTAAAGCAGGATAGCTTTAAAGTCATCTTTTCAGCCCACAGTGTGCCCATTTTTGCCTTGGATTTTGGTGATCCCTATATCGATCAAATTTTTGAAAATAGCAAGTTAGTCGCTGAAAAACTAGGTTTGAGTTCCGAACAATATACCAACACTTGGCAGAGTGAAAGTGATATCGGTATTCCATGGATTAAGCCAGATGTTTTGGAGTATCTCAGAGAACAGACAGAACATCCAGACCATTATATTTTTGTTCCTATCAGCTTCATTAGTGAGCATATTGAGGTCTTGTTTGATAATGATGTGGAATGTTATGAGTTATGTCAGGAATTGGGTGTAAACTACCATCGTCCACCAATGCCAAATACGGATTCTCGCTTAATTGCTGCCTTGATTAATACAGTCAGAGCCAATGAACATCAAGAGTTTAAGGAATTTCTTCCAGAAGAAGAAACCTTTGATGAGTTAGTTCCTTCAGATGAGACGAAAAACATTTTGGCTGAATCTCAAGATTTACAAATGCCTGAATTTGTGAAAAAACTAATTGAGAAAAAAGGTCGGGAGAATGTCAAGATGCCTTATCTTATCAAGAAGATGCTAGAAAAAGCAGGCAAGTTACCCAAAGAGTAAAGAAAAAAGGATTTAGCTTTGTGCTAGATCCTTTTAAACGATTATTTTTTCTCAAGAAGAGCTTTGATTTCTTGAAGGACTTCCAATTCGGTTGGTTTTTTTTCGTCAGTTTTTTCTTCCTTTATGCCAGTCAGTTTCTGTGCTTTTTCAATACCCTTGATAATAAAGAAGAGGGCGGTACCCACAAAGATAAAATTGATAATAGCACTTAAAAAGTTACCATAGCCGACTCCATGCCAAGAAAGTTGAGCGATACGTTCGACTTTAGCAGCTTTCAAAGCTGGATTTAAAATAAGAGGAGTGATAATGTCGTTTACAAGTGAAGTAACGATAGCACCAAAAGCAGAGGCAATGACAACACCGACAGCAAGGTCAATAACATTTCCTCGAAGCAAGAATGATTTTAGATTTTTTAACATACTGTTTTCCTTTCAACGTTTCGTGTTTCATTGTATCCTAAATCATTATAGAAGGCAATTAAAAGGCTCATAAATGGAACATTATTTTCTAAAAATATAGACCTTGCTCAAGATATAATTGATGATAATAATGAGTATTTGTGCAATTATTGTTTCAATAGCATTTATCTTATCAATGTTTTCATTTACGAATTGCCCTATGATATGAGGGAATTGAGTCACAAACAGAAAAGTAAAGAGCAAATCTAACAGAAAAGTAGAAAGGCGGGCAAGAAAAAATTTCACTAAACGAATAAGTCGATTCTTCCTTGCTTGCTTAAATACAATCGTATCATTTGTGATAAAGGCAAAGAGGATACCAATAATATTTGCTAGAGCAGTAGCAAGGAGTTCCTGATGACTTAGTTGATAAATGACTAGTCGTGAGAGAATCGAAACTAGAGTTGTTGCAAGGCCAAAAAAGAGATAGGCTAAGATTTCATTGTTAAAAAATTTTTGAATAGGTTTTTTCATGCTTTAAGTATAGCATAAAGCAGGCTATTGTGCTATACTAGTAAGGTTGAATAAAGCAACCCTTGGTGCTTAGCTTCTTTCACCAAGCATATTACACGCGGATAACCGCCAAAGGAGAAAAAATGAAAAAATTAACTATTCGTGATGTTGCAGATATTGCAATCGTTGCTGCTATTTATGTCGTTTTGACTGTCACACCGCCCCTAAATGCCATCAGCTATGGTGCTTATCAGTTTCGTATTTCAGAAATGATGAACTTTATGGCTTTTTACAATCCCAAGTACATCATCGGAGTTACTATCGGTTGTATGATTGCTAATTTCTTTAGCTTCGGACTACTAGATGTCTTTGTTGGTGGCGGATCAACCTTGGTATTCCTCAGTCTAGGTGTTTGGCTTTTTGCAAAATACAGCAAAGATTACTTCTTTAATGGATTAATTCGAAAAGATCATTTCTTTTTTTCAATCCTCTTTTCAATTTCCATGTTTACTATCGCTGCAGAGTTAAATATTGTAGCAGAATTACCATTCTTCCTTACTTGGTTTACAACAGGGATCGGTGAATTTGCTTCATTGATTATTGGAGCGATTATTATTGGTAAAATTGGTCGTCGAATTGATTTAAGCAAATAGAATAGGACAAGCTAGGTAGCCTTTACCTGGCTTTTTCTTATGGAAAATTTCTAAGGAAACTTGACAAGCTTTTCTGATTATAGTATACTTTTCAAGTAAGCTGATTTAGCTCAGTTGGCAGAGCGCATCCATGGTAAGGATGAGGTCGCCGGTTCAATCCCGGCAATTAGCATGATAGAAACAAAATGACCTTGGGAGATCAAGGTTTTTCTTATCGACCTGTATAAATGAAGTTAAAGAGTTTCGTCTGTTGACAAAAGTGACTCTATCTAGTAGAATAGTAGATGCGATGAGTCGATAGGTAGTCTTCGGACTACTATTGAGCATAAGGAGGTCATAACGCAGGAGCGGACCTTGATGAGTTGTGTGAACCTGCTCATCACATGAAGATGCCTCTTAGTCCTTGGTCTAGCGACTGGGGATTTTTATTTTCCAAAAAATGATGAAAAAGCTTTGCAATTCATGGAAAAAGTAGTATAATACTTCTATTATAGAAATTTTTAGAAAATTCCGAAAGAGGTTATTTATGGGATATACAGTTGCTGTAGTCGGCGCGACAGGTGCTGTCGGTGCTCAGATGATAAAAATGTTGGAAGAATCAACACTTCCAATCGATAAAATTCGTTTACTTGCTTCTGCACGTTCAGCAGGCAAGACTTTAAAATTTAAAGACCAAGATATTACGATTGAAGAAACGACTGAAACAGCTTTTGAAGGAGTTGATATTGCTCTCTTTTCGGCAGGTGGTTCTACATCAGCTAAGTATGCACCATACGCAGTTAAAGCTGGAGCGGTAGTAGTAGATAATACATCTTACTTCCGTCAAAATCCAGATGTTCCTTTGGTTGTTCCAGAGGTCAATGCTCATGCACTTGATGCTCACAACGGGATCATTGCCTGCCCTAACTGTTCAACAATCCAAATGATGGTAGCTCTTGAGCCAGTTCGCCAAAAATGGGGCTTGGACCGTATCATTGTTTCAACCTACCAAGCAGTTTCAGGTGCTGGTATGGGAGCAATTCTTGAGACACAACGTGAACTTCGTGAAGTCTTGAATGATGGTGTAAACCCACGTGATTTGCATGCGGAAATCTTGCCTTCAGGTGGGGACAAGAAACACTATCCTATCGCCTTTAACGCTCTTCCACAAATTGATGTTTTCACTGACAATGATTACACTTACGAAGAGATGAAGATGACTAAGGAAACTAAGAAAATCATGGAAGATGATAGCATTGCAGTATCGGCAACATGTGTCCGTATTCCAGTCTTGTCAGCTCACTCTGAGTCTGTTTACATCGAAACAAAAGAAGTGGCTCCAATTGAAGAAGTAAAAGCAGCTATCGCAGCCTTCCCAGGTGCTGTTCTTGAAGATGATGTAGCTCATCAAATTTATCCTCAAGCTATCAATGCAGTGGGTTCACGTGATACCTTTGTTGGTCGTATCCGTAAAGACTTGGATGCTGAAAAAGGAATCCACATGTGGGTTGTTTCAGATAACCTTCTCAAAGGTGCTGCTTGGAACTCAGTTCAGATTGCAGAAACTCTTCACGAACGTGGCTTGGTTCGTCCAACTGCCGAATTGAAATTTGAATTAAAATAGTCATATCGTTTAGGAGTTCAGATGAACTCCTTCTTTGAAATAGAGAGGTGTTTTCATGTCTTATCAAGATTTAAAAGAGTGTAAAATCATCACTGCCTTTATTACTCCCTTCCACGAGGATGGTTCCATCAACTTTGATGCTATTCCAGCCTTGATTGAGCATTTGTTGGCTCATCATACAGACGGCATTCTTCTAGCTGGAACGACTGCTGAGAGTCCAACCTTGACTCACGATGAAGAGTTGGAGCTATTTGCGGCTGTACAAAAGATTGTCAATGGACGCGTTCCTTTGATTGCGGGTGTAGGTACTAATGATACGCGTGACTCTATTGAGTTTGTCAAAGAAGTAGCAGAATTTGGCGGCTTTGCTGCTGGACTTGCTATTGTTCCTTACTACAACAAACCTTCGCAAGAAGGAATGTATCAGCATTTTAAAGCCATTGCAGATGCTTCTGACTTACCAATTATTATCTATAACATTCCTGGGCGTGTGGTTGTCGAATTGACTCCAGAAACCATGCTTCGCTTGGCTGACCATCCAAATATTATCGGTGTCAAAGAATGTACTAGTTTAGCAAATATGGCTTACTTGATTGAGCACAAACCAGAAGAGTTCTTGGTCTATACTGGTGAGGATGGAGATGCTTTCCATGCCATGAACCTTGGTGCGGATGGGGTTATTTCTGTTGCCTCTCATACAAATGGGGATGAAATGCACGAGATGTTTACTGCTATTACAGAAAGCGATATGAAGAAGGCTGCAGCTATTCAACGTAAATTCATTCCTAAGGTCAATGCCCTCTTCTCTTATCCAAGTCCTGCTCCAGTTAAGGCAGTTTTGAACTACATGGGATTTGAAGCTGGACCAACTCGTCTACCTCTTGTTCCAGCACCAGAAGAAGATGCTAAACGCATTATCAAGGTTGTCGTAGATGGCGACTACGAAGCGACCAAGGCAACTGTAACAGGTGTCCTAAGACCAGATTACTAATAAAGACAATAAAATCCATGACCGAATGAAGGATCATGGATTTTTCTTATTTTCCTAAACAGAATTGGCTAAAAAGTTGGGTAATGAGTTCATCTGGTGCAGCATCCCCTGTGATTTCTCCGAGGATTTCCCAAGTACGAGTTAAGTCAACTTGAAGCAAGTCAACTGGCATACCTAGTTCCAGCCCTTCATTAACAGCCTGTAGGCTTTCAACGGCCTTCTCAATCAAGGAAATGTGACGGGCATTAGACAAGTAGGTAGCATCTTGCTCAACCAAACCAGCATTTTCAAAGAAGAGGTTGTTGATTCTCTCTTCAATCTTATCGATGTTTTGGTTTTTAAGGACTGAAATGCGAATGACATCTTCTGGAAGTTCAGAAGTTTCAATCGTTTCAGGCAGGTCGGTTTTATTAAGAAGAATAATGCGATTAGTCTCCTGACTGATTTCTAGGAGTTGGCGGTCTTGGGCGGTTAGTGGTTCACTGGCATTTAACACAAGTAGTACCAAGTCAGCTTCCTTAAGGGCTTTTTTCGAACGCTCAACACCGATTTGTTCAACCAGGTCATCTGTTTCACGAATTCCTGCAGTATCAATCAGTTTAAGGGGGACACCATTGATGTTGACGTATTCTTCGATGACATCTCGAGTAGTACCAGCAATGTCTGTAACGATAGCCTTGTCCTCACGCAAGAGGTTGTTGAGAAGGCTAGATTTCCCAACGTTGGGGCGTCCGATGATGGCAGTGGAAATTCCTTCACGAAGGATTTTACCGCGACGGGCTGTCCTAAGGAGATTGGTTAGCAATTGCTCAAACTCCTTAGTCTTCTCACGGACAACAGCAGTAGTGGCTTCCTCAACATCGTCATACTCAGGATAGTCTATATTAACCTCAACTTGGGCAAGTGTGTTGAGGATTTCTTGACGGGTATTGTTAATGAGGTCAGAAAGGGAACCGTCTAATTGCTTAACTGCAATGTTCATAGCCTTGTCTGTCTTAGCACGGATGATGTCCATCACAGCCTCAGCCTGTGTCAAATCCACACGACCGTTTAGAAAGGCGCGTTTAGTAAATTCACCAGGTTCTGCCAACCGAGCTCCTTCACGGATCGCTAGTTGGAGAATCTCATTGGTCACCGCAATCCCACCGTGGGTGTTAATCTCGATAATATCTTCACGAGTAAAGGTTTTTGGAGACTTCATGGCTCCCACCATGACCTCGTCCATGACTTTACCAGTCAGAGGATCAACAATGTGACCGTAGTTGAGAGTGTGGCTGGCAACCTGACTCAAGTCTTTTCCTTTAAAAATCTTTTGCGCAATAGCAAAACTTTCTGTTCCGCTCAGGCGGACAATACCAATAGCCCCTTCACCTAGGGGAGTAGAGATAGCAGCGATGGTATCAAATTCACGTGTAATCATAATGTTTCCTTTAATAAATAGCTCTTTTCTTGGAAATTTTTCCAAGTATCCTTTCAAATTGTAACAAATTTAGGCTATTTCTTCAATGGATGCTACTTGGAGATTGAAAAAGCCTAAGCAATTCTGCTTAAGCTAGCTTATTTGGTGCGCATTTCTCCTTGTGGGAAATAAGTTCCTTCTGGCATGTCGTTGATGATGACATGGACAGCAGATTGAGGTGCTCCAGTGTTACGGACAACCGCTTCCGTTACTTCCTTAGCAAGAGCCTTCTTTTGCTCGAGCGTGCGTCCTTCAAATAAATCGATGCGTACAAATGGCATAATAGCTTCCTCCACTAGTTTTTATTTCTTCTATTTTACCACATTTTGCCGTTTAAAGCTTAAGAAAATTATGATATACTAGAATGTAGCAAAAATTTAGAAATGGACGTGAAGCAAGAAACATGGCACAGTTGTATTATCGTTATGGGACCATGAACTCTGGTAAGACGATTGAGATTCTCAAGGTGGCCTATAACTATGAGGAGCAAGGAAAAGGTGTTGTGATTATGACCTCGGCTCTGGATACGCGTGACGGTGTTGGCTATGTGTCGAGTCGTATTGGCATGAAACGCCCTGCCATTGCAATTGAGGAGTCAACAGATATTTTTGGATTTATCCGAGATTTACCTGAGAAACCTTACTGTGTGTTGGTCGATGAGGCTCAGTTTCTCAAGCGTTACCATGTTTACGACCTAGCTCGTGTTGTTGATGAGTTAGATATACCTGTCATGACTTTTGGTTTGAAAAATGACTTTCGCAATGAACTGTTCGAAGGTTCCAAATATCTCTTGCTTTTAGCAGACAAGATTGACGAAATCAAGACCATCTGTCAGTATTGTAAGAAAAAGGCAACTATGGTTTTGCGTACACAGGATGGACTGCCAGTCTATGATGGTGAGCAGATTCAAATCGGTGGCAATGAAACCTATATCTCGGTTTGCCGTAAACATTATTTTGCGCCTGAAATCAATAAGGAGAATGAAGAAAAATGAACATCTATGATCAACTACAAGCTGTAGAAGACCGTTATGAAGAATTAGGAGAATTGCTGAGTGACCCGGATGTGGTCTCTGACACCAAACGTTTTATGGAGCTTTCAAAAGAAGAAGCTTCAACTCGTGATACAGTAACAGCCTACCGTGAGTACAAACAAGTCCTTCAAAACATCGTTGACGCTGAAGAAATGATTAAGGAATCAGGTGGAGATGCTGACTTGGAAGAAATGGCCAAGCAAGAACTCAAAGATGCCAAGGCTGAAAAAGAAGAATACGAAGAAAAACTGAAAATCTTGCTCCTTCCAAAGGATCCAAACGATGACAAAAATATCATCCTTGAAATCCGTGGAGCAGCTGGTGGAGACGAAGCGGCACTTTTCGCTGGAGACCTTCTAACTATGTATCAAAAGTATGCGGAAGCCCAAGGTTGGCGCTTTGAAGTCATGGAATCCTCTATGAATGGTGTCGGTGGTTTTAAAGAAGTCGTTGCCATGGTTTCAGGTCAATCTGTATACTCTAAACTCAAGTATGAATCGGGTGCCCACCGTGTACAGCGTGTCCCTGTGACAGAAAGCCAAGGCCGTGTTCATACTTCGACAGCGACAGTTCTTGTTATGCCTGAAGTAGAAGAAGTTGAATACGATATTGATCCAAAAGACCTTCGTGTCGACATCTATCACGCCTCTGGTGCTGGTGGACAGAACGTCAACAAGGTTGCGACTGCGGTTCGTATCGTTCACTTGCCAACCAATATCAAGGTTGAGATGCAGGAAGAACGTACCCAGCAGAAAAACCGTGAGAAAGCCATGAAAATCATCCGTGCGCGTGTTGCTGACCACTTTGCACAAATTGCTCAGGATGAACAAGACGCTGAGCGTAAGTCAACAATCGGTACTGGGGACCGTTCAGAACGAATCCGTACTTATAATTTCCCACAAAACCGTGTCACAGACCACCGTATCGGCTTGACCCTCCAAAAACTAGATACCATTTTGTCTGGTAAGTTGGATGAAGTTGTGGATGCCTTGGTGCTCTATGACCAAACGCAAAAATTAGAAGAATTAAACAAATAATGAAATTAGCTCAATTATTTTCAGATTTTGAAGAAGAGTTGATAAGAAAAGGAGAGGAAGCAGAAAGCCTCTCTTTTGTCTATCGTAGTCTGAAAGACCTCACGTTTACAGACTTTGTTTTTGCCCTCCAGCAGGAAGTGACGGAAGAGGAAGAAGTATTTGTAAAAGAAATTTTCCAACAGTTAGCAGCTCATAAACCAGCACAGTATATCATCGGACAGGCAGATTTTTATGGAATGCAGTTAAAAGTGGATGAGCGGGTTTTGATTCCTCGTCCAGAGACAGAGGAGTTGGTTGAGCTTATCCTGGCTGAAAATCCTGAGACGAATCTTTCAGTTCTGGATATTGGAACAGGTAGTGGATCTATTGCTCTCGCTCTAGCAAAAAACAGACCAGATTGGTCAGTGACAGCAGCAGATATTTCCCAAGATGCTTTAGATTTAGCTAAGGAAAATGCTAAAAATCAAAATCTTCAAATATTTTTAAAAAAATCTGACTGTTTTACAGAAATTTCTGAAAAATATGATATAATTGTTTCCAATCCACCCTATATCTCTCGTGAAGATGAGTCAGAGGTCGGCTTGAATGTTTTGCATTCGGAGCCTCATCTAGCTCTCTTTGCAGACGAGAATGGCTTAGCTATTTACCGTAGAATTGCGGAAGATGCAACAGACTATCTCAAAGATGGTGGTAAGATTTACCTTGAAATTGGATACAAGCAAGGTCAAAGTGTTCCTAAACTTTTTAGGAAATACCTTCCTGAAAAAAGAGTACGAACGCTCAAGGACCAGTTTGGTCAAGATAGGATGGTTGTAATTGATGATGGACAGGATTAGACAAGAGTTGGAAAATGGTGGAGCGGTCGTTCTACCTACTGAGACAGTTTACGGTCTCTTTGCCAAGGCTCTAGACGAAAAAGCAGTTAATCATGTATACCAGATTAAACGTCGTCCCAGAGACAAGGCACTCAATCTCAATATTGCCTCTTTAGAGGATATCTTGCGTTTTTCAAAGAATCAGCCAACTTATCTTCAAAAACTTGTAGAGACCTTTTTACCAGGTCCCTTGACCATTATTCTCGAAGCTAATGACAGAGTCCCCTATTGGGTCAATTCTGGCCTTGAAACTGTTGGATTTCGAATGCCGAGTCATCCCATTACCCTTGATTTGATTCGAGAGATAGGTCCCTTGATTGGGCCGTCTGCCAATATTTCAGGTCAGGCAAGTGGAGTGACCTTTAATCAAATTCTAGAGGATTTTGACCAAGAGGTTCTGGGTCTGGAAGACGATGCTTTTCTAACTGGACAGGATTCAACGATTTTGGATTTGTCGGGAGACAAGGTGAAAATCTTACGCCAAGGGGCCATTAAGCGAGAAGATATTCTTGCTCGGTTGCCAGAGATTTCTTTTGAGGAGGCATGAAATGCTAAGAAATTTAAGAGAAACTGATGTGAAAACAATATGTGAGATCAACCAAGATGCTTTGGGCTATTCTTTTAGTCCAGAGGAAACGGCTAATCAACTAGCTAGACTGTCTCAAGATGAACATCATTTCCTACTTGGCTATGAGGATGCAGCTAGTCATGTCTTACTTGGTTATGTCCACGCTGAGGTTTACGAATCCCTTTATTCCAAAGCAGGATTCAATATCTTAGCTTTAGCAGTTTCACCTCAAGCACAAGGGCAAGGTATTGGTAAAAGCTTACTGCAAGGGTTGGATCAAGAAGCAAAAAGACGTGGTTATGGGTTTATCCGCTTAAACTCTGCCGATCATCGTCTGGGTGCTCATGCATTTTATGAAAAAGTTGGTTATACTTGTGATAAAATGCAGAAACGGTTTATTCGCATCTTTTAGTTTAATTTTCTAATAAGAAAATTAAACTAATGGACTAGTCACACAATAAAAGGAGAAGACCTATGATTTTTGACAAAGATGATTTTAAAGCATACGATGCTGATCTCTGGAATGCTATTGCTAAAGAAGAAGAACGCCAACAAAACAACATTGAGTTGATTGCTTCGGAAAACGTAGTTTCCAAGGCTGTTATGGCAGCTCAAGGGTCTATCTTGACAAACAAATATGCCGAGGGTTACCCAGGACACCGTTATTATGGTGGAACGGATGTAGTAGATGTGGTAGAATCTCTAGCCATTGAACGCGCAAAAGAAATTTTCGGCGCTAAATTCGCTAATGTCCAACCTCACTCAGGCAGCCAAGCCAACTGTGCGTCTTACATGGCCTTAATTGAGCCAGGTGATACCGTTATGGGGATGGATTTAGCAGCAGGTGGACACTTGACCCACGGAGCTCCTGTTAGCTTTTCTGGTCAAACCTACAACTTTGTTTCTTATAGTGTGGATCCTGAAACGGAACTTTTGGATTTTGATGCTATCTTGAAACAAGCCCAAGAAGTAAAACCAAAATTGATTGTAGCAGGTGCTTCAGCCTATTCTCAAATTATCGACTTTTCAAAATTCCGTGAAATTGCAGATGCCGTTGGTGCTAAGCTCATGGTAGATATGGCTCATATCGCTGGTTTGGTTGCGGCTGGTCTACATCCTAGCCCAGTGCCATACGCTCACATCACGACAACAACGACTCACAAAACCCTTCGTGGACCTCGTGGTGGTTTGATTTTGACTAATGACGAAGAACTTGCTAAGAAAATCAATTCAGCTATTTTCCCTGGTATTCAGGGTGGTCCTTTGGAGCATGTTGTGGCAGCTAAAGCTGTTTCTTTCAAAGAAGTTTTGGATCCAGCCTTCAAGGAATATGCTGCCAATGTTATCAAGAACAGCAAGGCTATGGCAGATGTCTTCTTGCAAGATTCTGATTTCCGTATCATTTCTGGTGGAACTGAAAACCACCTCTTCCTAGTGGATGTTACTAAGGTTGTAGAAAACGGAAAAGTTGCTCAAAACTTGCTGGATGAAGTCAATATTACCCTAAATAAAAACTCAATTCCTTACGAAACCTTGTCACCATTCAAGACAAGTGGGATTCGTATCGGAGCAGCAGCTATTACTGCACGTGGATTTGGTGAAGAAGAAAGTCGCAAAGTGGCTGAACTCATCATTAAAACCCTTAAAAATGCAGAAAATGAAGCTGTCTTAGAAGAAGTGAGAAGTGCAGTTAAAGAATTAACAGATGCCTTCCCATTATACGAGGACTAAAACTTTTATGGACATTTATATTAAGAAAGCTATTATTCACCAGTTCAGTCCGGATGATACCGAGCTGTTCCTAGCGGATAAGTTTCTCAATATTACTCCAAAAATCGAAGAATACTTGCGTAAAAAAATTGAACGTGTGTATTCAGATGAAGCCAAGACTGGGATTTTCGAGCAAGAAAATCCCTTCTTCAATCATATCACAGACGATTTGTTGGAGACATCAGTAACACTGGCTAATCTCTGGAAAGAAGAGTTCAGTATTTCTGAAAACCTCAAGACCAATGACTTGATTTTTGTGCAATTTTCTAAAGAAGGCGTGGAACATTTTGCTTTCTTGAGAATTGCCCTGCGTGAGACCTTGACTCACCTCGGAGGAGAAGTTGATAATCCAATCAAGCTGACTCAGAATAACCTGCCTGGATTTGGAACAGGGGCTGATGAAGCCTTGGTGGTTAATCTTCAAAGTCGCAAGTACCATCTGATTGAAAAACGAATCAAGTACAACGGGGCTTTTTTGAACTATTTTTCAGAAAATCTTCTTGCCGTCGCCCCTAAGATTTCACCCAAGAAATCCATCAAGGAACTGGAAAAAACAGCCCAGAGAATTGCTGAGACATTTAATACAGATGACTTTCAATTTCAATCTAAGGTCAAATCAGCGATTTTCAACAACCTAGAAGAAAACAATGAATTGTCACCTGAAAAATTGGCCAACGACCTTTTTGACAACAATCTGACAGCTCGATTAAGCTTTATTGACCAAGTCAAAGAAGCAGTACCAGAGCCAGTTCAGTTTGATGAAATTGATGCCAGTCGTCAGCTTAAAAAATTTGAAAACCAAAAACTCTCCTTGTCAAATGGAATTGAGCTCATCGTTCCCAATAACGTCTATCAAGACGCCGAGTCTGTTGAGTTTATCCAAAATGACAATGGAACCTACTCTATCTTAATCAAAAATATCGAGGATATCCAAAGTAAATAATGTTTAAACGAATTCGAAGAGTGCTTGTACTAGCAGTCTTCCTTTTTGCTGGCTATAAAGCTTACCGTGTTCACCAAGATGTCAAGCAGGTCCTGACCTATCAACCCATGGTGCGAGAAATTTTGAGTGAAAAAGACACTCCAGCAAACGAAGAGCTTGTGCTCGCTATGATTTATACCGAAACAAAAGGAAAAGAAGGCGATGTTATGCAATCTAGTGAGTCTGCCAGTGGTTCCACCAACACCATCAATGATAATGCCTCTAGCATTCGGCAAGGCGTTCAAACTCTGACAGACAATCTCTATCTGGCCCAGAAAAAGGATGTAGATGTCTGGACGGCTGTTCAAGCCTATAATTTTGGACCTGCCTATATCGATTTTATCGCCCAAAATGGCAAGGAAAATACCTTGGCTCTGGCCAAACAGTACTCTCGTGAGACTGTTGCCCCCTTGCTTGGTAATACCACTGGAAAGACTTATAGTTATATTCACCCCATTTCCATTTTTCATGGTGCCGAACTCTATGTAAATGGAGGAAACTATTACTATTCTAGACAGGTGCAACTCAACCTTTACATCATCAAATGTTTCACTCTCTTTTCGACATCTGGCTAGCCCAGGTGTTTTTGTTATAAGTTTTCTTTAAGATAGATATATTACTCTAGAAAGGTAAAGGAGGGAATTCCCTATGAGAAAGAAACTCTTTCTGACCAGTGCTGCGGTCTTGTGGGCAGTAACAGCTATGAATAGTGTCCATGCAGCAACAGATGTGCAAAAAGTCATCGATGAAACCTATGTCCAACCTGAATATGTCCTAGGTTCATCCCTATCTGAAGACCAAAAAAATCAAACCCTTAAAAAACTGGGCTACAATGCCTCAACAGATACCAAAGAACTCAAGACTATGACACCTGATGTCTATTCTAAAATCATGAATGTGGCCAATGACTCTAGTTTACAGTTGTATTCATCAGCCAAGATTCAAAAACTAGGTGACAAGTCGCCACTTGAGGTCAAGATTGAAACACCAGAAAACATCACTAAGGTGACGCAGGATATGTACCGCAATGCGGCCGTAACTTTGGGTGTGGAACACGCCAAAATCACTGTAGCCGCCCCCATTCCAGTTACAGGTGAGAGTGCTTTAGCAGGGATATACTATTCTCTAGAAGCTAATGGAGCCAAGGTGCCACAAGCCAACAAAGATTTGGCTCAAGAAGAGCTAAAGGCTTTGTCAGATATCAATGCTGAAAACAAGGACAAATCAGGCTATGATGCTAATAAATTAAACGTTGCCCTAGCCGATATCAAGTCAGGACTTGCCAAAGCTAAAGAAAGCAAGGGAAATCTGACAGAGGAAGATGTCCGTAAAATCGTTGAAGATACCTTAAAAAATTACAAACTTGATCAGGTTATAACAGGAAACCAGATCAATATCATCATCAATTTTGCTTTAAATCTCTCAAAAAGTGATATCCTCAGCAATGCAGACTTCACTAAAACCTTGAATGACCTGAAACAAAGTATTGTTTCACAAGCTGGCGACAGTTTTAAAAATATCAACCTTAACTTTGATGCTGATAAGGCGCTAGAGGACGGCGGGAACTTTTTAAGCTCCCTCTGGCAAGCCATTGTCAACTTCTTCAAGAGTTTTGGTTCTTAATACTCTTCGAAAATCAAATTCAAACCACGTCAACGTCGCCTTGCCGTACTCAAGTACAGCCTGTGGCTAGTTTCCTAGTTTGCTCTTTGATTTTCATTGAGTATAAGCTATTACAAAAAGGTAGTCAGATTTTTTCAGAAAAATGTTTTATAAATATTCACAAATCTCCTATATTTATGGTAAAATAGAATCATCATTTTATTTTGGAGTCAAAGATGAATATATTTAGAACAAAAAATGTTAGTTTAGATAAAACGGAGATGCATAGGCATTTGAAGTTATGGGATTTGATTTTGCTGGGTATTGGAGCCATGGTAGGGACAGGTGTCTTTACAATTACAGGTACTGCAGCTGCAACTCTAGCGGGTCCAGCCCTAGTGATTTCAATCGTGATTTCTGCCTTGTGTGTGGGATTATCAGCCCTCTTTTTTGCAGAATTTGCTTCGCGAGTACCTGCTACAGGTGGTGCCTACAGTTATCTCTATGCTATTTTAGGAGAATTCCCAGCCTGGTTGGCTGGTTGGTTAACCATGATGGAGTTCATGACAGCCATATCAGGCGTAGCTTCGGGTTGGGCAGCTTACTTTAAAGGCTTGCTCTCTCAATACGGGATAGCCCTTCCTCAGGCTTTAAATGGTACCTTTAATCCTCAAGCAGGAACATTTGTTGATTTATTGCCTATTCTTGTCTTGGTATTGGTGACCTCGCTTGTTTTACTTAATGCTAAAGCAGCCTTACGCTTTAATTCTATTCTAGTGATTCTGAAATTTTCCGCTTTAGCTCTCTTTGTTTTAGTAGGAATTTGGCATATTAAACTTGATAATTGGAGCAATTTTGCTCCTTATGGTTTTGGACAAATCTATGGTGCTAGTACTGGTATTATGGCTGGTGCGTCCTTGATGTTCTTCGGTTTTTTGGGATTTGAATCTATTTCTATGGCTGTAGATGAAGTCAAGACTCCTCAAAAAAATATTCCTAGAGGGATTGTCTTATCGCTTTCTATCGTAACCATTCTTTATGCCTTGGTGACGCTTGTCTTGACTGGTGTGGTTCACTATAGTCATCTAAATGTCGACGATGCCGTTGCCTTTGCCCTTCGCAGCGTTGGGATTAGTTGGGCAGCTAATTATGTGTCATTGGTGGCTATCTTGACCTTGATTACGGTTTGTATCTCGATGACTTATGCCCTATCTCGTATGATTTACAGTTTAGCGCGTGACGGCTTGATGCCTGCTGCCTTTAAAGAACTGACCAAAACAAGCAAGGTACCAAAAAATGCTACTATCTTGACCGGTCTAGCTTCAGCAGTAGCAGCAGGAATGTTCCCTCTTGCTAGTATCGCAGCCTTCTTAAATATTTGTACCTTGGCCTACTTAATCATGCTGGCTTATGGTCTGATTCGCTTACGGAAAGAAAAAGGAATGCCCAATGCTGGAGAATTTAAAACACCATTGGTACCCTTATTACCGATTTTATCAATCATCATTTGTTTATCATTTATGTTGCAGTATAATATGGAAACTTGGATTGCTTTCCTAGTTGCATTGTTGATAGGAAGTATCATTTACTTCACTTATGGTTATAAGCATTCTACCATAGAAGAATAATACTCTTCGAAAATCTCTTCAAACCACGTCAGCTTCGCCTTGCCGTATATATGTGACTGACTTCGTCAGTCTTATCTACAACCTCAAAACAGTGTTTTGAGCTGACTTCGTCAGTTCTATCTACAACCTCAAAACAGTGTTTTGAGCTGACTTCGTCAGTTTCATCTACAACCTCAAAAACATGTTTTGAGCTGACTTCGTCAGTTCTATCTGCAACCTCAAAGTCGTGCTTTGAGCAGCCTGCGGCTAGCTTCCTAATTTGCTCTTTGATTTTCATTGAGTATATAAAGTGAGAATCTGTTGAGTTGTTGAAACTCAGCAGATTTTTATATGTGAAAGAAATTTCAATTTTTTTCTTAAAATAGCTTGACAGATTAAATTTTTAGGAGTAGAATGTTTACTAGTTAATTAAATGGTTAAGGAGTTGTTCATGAAGAAACAAAATTTATTTTTAGTCTTGTTAAGTGTTTTTCTTTTATTGCTAGGAGCCTGTGGTCAAAAGGAAAGTCAGACAGGTAAAGGGATGAAGATTGTGACCAGTTTTTATCCTATCTACGCTATGGTTAAGGAAGTGTCAGGTGACTTGAATGATGTTCGAATGATTCAATCAAGTAGTGGAATTCACTCCTTTGAACCTTCGGCAAATGACATCGCGGCCATCTATGATGCAGACGTCTTTGTTTACCATTCACATACGCTCGAATCTTGGGCAGGAAGTTTAGATCCCAATCTAAAAAAATCCAAAGTGAAGGTCTTAGAGGCTTCTGAGGGAATGACCTTGGAACGTGTCCCTGGACTAGAGGATGTGGAAGCAGGGGATGGAGTTGATGAAAAAACGCTCTATGACCCTCACACTTGGCTAGATCCTGAAAAAGCTGGTGAAGAAGCGCAAATTATCGCTGATAAACTTTCAGAGGTGGATAGTGGGCATAAAGAAACTTACCAGAAAAATGCGCAAGCCTTTATCAAAAAAGCTCAAGAACTAACTAAGAAATTCCAGCCTAAATTTGAAAAAGCGACTCAGAAAACCTTTGTAACACAACATACAGCCTTTTCTTATTTAGCGAAGCGATTTGGACTTAATCAACTTGGTATTGCAGGTATCTCTCCTGAACAAGAACCAAGTCCAAGACAACTAACAGAAATTCAGGAATTTGTTAAGACCTATAAGGTTAAAACGATTTTTACAGAAAGTAATGCTTCTTCAAAAGTAGCTGAAACTCTTGTCAAATCAACAGGTGTGGGTCTTAAAACTCTGAATCCTTTAGAGGCAGACCCACAAAATGACAAGACTTATTTAGAAAATCTTGAAGAAAATATAAGTGTTTTAGCAGAAGAATTAAAGTGAGGAAAGAATGAAAATCAATAAAAAATATGTAGCAGGTTCAGTGGCAGTTCTTGCCCTAAGTGTTTGTTCCTATGAACTTGGTCGTTACCAAGCTGGTCAGGCTAAGAAAGAGTCTAATCGAGTTGCTTATATAGACGGTGATCAGGCTGGTCAAAAGGCAGAAAATTTGACACCAGATGAAGTCAGTAAGAGAGAGGGAATCAACGCCGAACAAATTGTTATCAAGATTACGGATCAAGGTTATGTGACCTCTCATGGAGACCATTATCATTACTATAATGGTAAGGTTCCTTATGATGCCATCATCAGTGAAGAACTTCTCATGAAAGATCCGAATTATCAGTTGAAGGATTCAGACATTGTCAATGAAATCAAGGGTGGTTATGTGATTAAGGTAAACGGGAAATACTATGTTTACCTTAAAGATGCGGCCCATGCGGACAATATTCGGACAAAAGAAGAGATTAAACGTCAGAAGCAAGAACACAGTCATAATCATAATTCAAGCACAGATAATGCTGTTGCTGCAGCCAGAGCCCAAGGACGCTATACAACGGATGATGGTTATATCTTTAATGCCTCTGATATTATAGAAGATACGGGTGATGCCTATATCGTTCCTCATGGCAATCACTTCCACTATATTCCTAAGAGTGATTTGTCTGCCAGTGAATTAGCTGCCGCCCAAGCCTTCTTATCTGGAAAAGGCGGTCAATTAAGTACGGTTGAATACCGTTCAAGTAGGGGAGAAACAAGATCTAGTGTGAGAACGAGTCAATCTGAGACACCTCAAAATCCTGCAACAGATTCTGAAAGTCAAAGTGAGGACTTAGCTAGTCTCCTTCA
Source organism: Streptococcus sp. 2342 (assembly GCF_013276795.1). Taxonomy (GTDB): domain Bacteria; phylum Bacillota; class Bacilli; order Lactobacillales; family Streptococcaceae; genus Streptococcus. Next base: position 181,352 of record NZ_VMLR01000001.1, on the reverse strand, counting down.
AGAATTGTACGCTTTGCCACTTAGCCAACGTCATGTGGAGTCTGATGGATTAGTATTTGACCCAGCACAGATTACAAAACGTACTGCAAATGGTGTGGCAGTTCCTCATGGGGATCATTTCCATTTCATTCCTTATTCACAAATGTCTGCTTTGGAAGAAAAATTGGCTCGAAATCTACCAATTGGAGGTCAGCCAGTTCAAAAGCATTCTGATAATACGAAACCAAGCAGTACAGATAAACTAAGTTCAACCATTAAACCAAACTTTAATCTCAATACGCCGGCACCGAATAGAGCAACTGGAGGCGCCTATACAACGGATGATGGGTATGTCTTTAGTCCGTCAGATGTGATTGAAGATACAGGAGACGCTTTTATTGTACCGCATGGCAACCATTTCCACTATATACCAAAAGGCGCTTTGTCTGCAGGAGAATTGGCTGCTGCCCAAGCCTATTGGAATGGGAAGCAGGGGTCTCGTCCTTCTTCAAGTTTTAGTCATAATGCAAATCCAGCTCAACCAAGCTTGTCAGAGAACCACAATCTAACTGTCACTCCAACTTATCATCAGAATCAAGGGGAAGATATTTCAAGCCTTTTACGTGAATTGTATGCCAAACCTTTGTCAGAACGACATGTGGAATCGGATGGCTTGGTATTCGACCCAGCACAAATAACAGATCGTACAGCAAATGGTGTTGCTGTGCCTCACGGAAATCATTATCACTTTATCCCTTATTCACAAATGTCTGATTTAGAGCAGAAGATTGCAAGAATGATTCTGTTAAAAGGGCAAAATGGTGCAGTCGTGCCAGGAATGCATTATTTGAAACCAGCACCAAAACCGCAAGCTCAACCGTCAACTGAGAAAAAACAAACTAATTTTGCAGTAGAACAGGTTGTTAGAAAAGTTGGAAAAGGATATGTTGTGGAAATTGCTGGTGTCAGTCACTATGTTTTTGCTAAAGACTTGGCTAAGGATAAGATTGATGCTATTGAAAATCTCTTGTCTAAGAAAACTCAAGAGACACATGCTCTAGTTGCGAAGAAAGAAAACGTCTCTTCTCGTGACAAAGAATTTTATGATAAAGCTTATAATCTGTTAACCCAGGCTCATAAAGCCTTGTCTGAAAATAAGGGGCGTGCTGTTGATTTCCAAGCCTTAGACAAATTAGCAGAACGCTTGAATAATGAATCTTCTAATAATAAAGTAAAATTGGTAGATGATTTATTGGCATTTCTAGCACCGATTACCCACCCAGAACGCCTTGGCAAACCAAATGCTCAAATTGCCTATACAAACGATGAAATTAAATTAGCGAAATTAGCAGGTAAATATACAACCTCAGATGGCTACATTTTTGACGAACATGATATTGAAAGTGATGCAGGAAATGCCTACGTCACTCCACACTTGAACCATAGCCACTGGATTAAAAAAGACAGCTTATCTGAAGCTGAAAGGGCAGCAGCTCAGGCTTATGCTAAAGAAAAAGGCTTACAAGCTCCAAATTCTACTGAAGCAAAACCAGAGGCAACAGGGACAGAAGCTATCTATAACCGCGTAACAGCTGAGAACAAGGTACCATTAGAAAAAATACCAAATCATTTACAGTATACTGTAGCTGTACAGAATGGTTACTTTATAATTCCTCACTTTGATCACTATCATAATCTTAAGTTTGCATGGTTTGACGAAGGACTCTATAAGGCACCTGAGGGTTATACCTTAGAAGATTTATTTGCGACTGTAAAATATTATGTTGAACATCCAAATGAACGTCCTCACTCAGATAATGGTTGGGGAAACGCAAGTGACCATGTTCGTAAAAATAAAGCAGAAGACAGTAAACCTGATGAAGATAAGGAACATGATGAAGTAAGTGAGCCAACTCGCCCTGAATCTGATGAAAAAGAGAATCACGCAGGTTTAAACCCTTCAGTAGATAATCTTTATAAACCAAGCACTGATGAAGACGAGACAGAGGGAGTAGCTAATGATACAACAGACGAATCTGAAGTCCCTCAAGTAGAGACTGAAAAAGTAGAAGCCAAGCTTAAAGAAGTAGAAGATCTACTTGATGCAGTAACGGATGCTAGCTTGAAAAACAATGTGACAGAGAGCCTAGCTGGTTTACGAAATAATCTGAGTCTCCAAACCATGGATAATAATGGTATCATGGCAAAAGCAGAAAAATTACTTGCTTTGTTAAAAAGGTAGTGAGTCAGTTATGACGAAATCAGAAGCATAAATTTATCCTGTTAAATTAAAATGATGTAAGAGTCAGTAGCAATACTGGCTTTTATTTATCTTGCTCCGTAAGGTTCAGGCTAAATAAATCACCTGATTTTTTTGGGCTCTGGCTTCATTTAGGAGAAATCAATCTACATCCAAGGTTAGTAACTTAATCATAGGTCTTCCTTTGTTAGAGAAGATGATGGTAAAAGGGGAGAGGGTAATTGATTTTACAGTTTAGGATGTTTTGATAACAATTCATGACTTGAAAAAGATATTTCGCCAATATATGCTATACTAAACTTGTTATACAGTTAAGTAAATTATTATATTCAATAAGCTAGTCAAGAAAAACAGAGGATTTAAGATGAAAAAACGGATTATTCAGATTTTACTAGCATTGTCCTTAATTTTTTACAAATCAACTTGGTTTTGGACGCTTTTCAATCATCTCGCAAAGTCCTATCTACCAGCAAGTCGTGAGTTTTTTCAGATTCTACTTTTGCTGGAAAGTGTAGTTCTTTTATTAGCGGTCATCTATCTACTAGTTTTTGCAGGAAAGAAAACTTTTCATTTCAAGTGGCAGCTGAGGTACTTTATCTACCTTTTACTGGGCTACATCATTTTGTATATGTCGGACTTCTTCTTGTCTTATTTCATACCCTCGTCTTCAAATCAAATTTCTTTGAATGAAACGATAGAAATGATAGGGAGACAGGAATTACCCTATTTCTTGCTCATAGCTTGCTTCATCGGTCCTATTACTGAGGAATTGATTTATCGCGGTGTGCTAATGACAACCTTTTTCAAAAACTCGCCTTGGTACGGAGATGTCTTGCTTTCTGCTATTATTTTCGGTTATATTCATATCAATTTTGCTTTAACTCCTCTTGCTTTTTTCATTTATGTTAGCGGAGGGCTTATTTTGGCTCTATTGTATCGCATGACTAAAAATCTCTACTATCCAATACTAGTTCATATTTTCATCAATATCACTGCTTTCTGGAATGTGTGGTTACTCCTATTTTCAGGAAGTTAGCTTACTAAAACAATGTCGGAACTTTCCAGCATTTTCTTTTCGATATCGGAGTGGTGTGTAGCCACTTATTTTTTTGAATTGATTTTGAAAATAAGATTGGCTTGAGAAAGCTAGATAGCTACTGATGTGGCTAATGGATTTATATGTGTGGACTAACAACTCTTTAGCCTCTTCAATTTTGGCTTCTATGATAACTTCGTTAATGGTCTTTTTGGTTTCAGATTTGAATTGCTTACCAAAGAAGGAGTAACTAAAACCAATGTGATTTGCGATCATTTGAACAGACAATGGGATATTATATTAGTATGACTTTGAATATGGTCAAGGGCCTCTTTCACAGGCTGACTAAGATTGGACTGTGATTTGCTATCTGCAACACGTTTTACAAAATCCATATACATGGTAAGGTCAGTCCGTATATGCTGATTTCATCTGACAAGCGCTCGTACTCCGTAATATAGATATCCTGATAGTTACAGTACTTCGAAAGGAATTGGAGGTAAATGTATAAAATGACGTTTGATCAACAAATTATAGCAATTGCTATGGTCATACTGGGAACTGTTATCACACGCCTTGTCCCGTTTATTTTTTTTTCATCCAAAGAGAAAACGCCAGCTTATATTCTCTACCTTGGGAAAGTTCTCACTCCAGCTATTTTTGGATTAATGGTCGTCTTTAGTCTCAAAGATACGAGTTTCACGAATACTAGTGATCTTCTTCCAAAGTTGCTAGCTATTTTAGTTGTTATCTTCTTGCATAAGTGAAAAAAGAATATGTTACTTTCGGTTGCTGGTGGCTCCCTATTTTATATCACCTTGTATTCTTTAGTTTTTTAGGAGGTTGGTATGTTGTAAAAATGGAATAGGTTTCATTTATTAAGAACTTTTGTCTCACTCTTGATTTGTCTCTTTTCTTTTTCCGTAAAAATCTAGGATTACTTTTCTTTTCAGAGCTCTTATCTGTCTATTTTATCCTTATAGGTGGAAAAGATTTTCTATCATATTTGAGTAAGACAAGAAGTGTTTGAACTCTTGCACAGTCACTTTTCCCTATTCTTCTGTCCATCTGGTTGGTCTATGTTAGTTTTGAAGGCCTAGCTAGAGATATTCCTTACTACATTGGAACATGGGCGATCATGCTAGGAATAGCTAATATTATCATTGGCTGGTAAATCTGTCGACTATAAATAGAAAATGCCAAACAGACTGTCATTACAGGATTTATCTTGATTTTATTTGTTATGTTAGTACTGATTCAACAAAACATAAGTGGAAGTATCTTTGCTTATCTAATAGAACTGTTCTTCTTGATAGATTGTCTGGTTTCAATTTTTAGATATCGCTCCAAAACAAATATTTATTAAACCATTCTATTCTTTACCTTGAAGAGTAGGATGGTCTTTTTCTCAAGAATTTTATCCTTTATAAGTTTACTATTTTGTGATATTTGTCTGGCGTAAGAGCAGCAAACAACTGATTACCATAGAATTTTAATTAGTAGCTGACTAGTCCTTGTGTTATCTTGCTATATCGTGCAGAAATATTTCTATGTACAGGGTTCTAATACCTATATTTTTGACAATAATATAAGAAAATAGTATACTAAATAGACAGTCATTTATTGTAGTGATAACGGTTAGGAGAAAATAGTGTTAAAACGTATTTTAAATATAGCATTAGCTTATGTCGGTGTTGTTATTGGTGCTGGACTATCTTCAGGCCAAGATTTAATGCAATACTTTGTTAGTTTTGGTAAATGGGGTATCATTGGAACGATTGTTCTTGGAATCATAAGTATTATTTTTGGTAAAATTATCATTACCTTAGGAAGCTATTTCCGTTCAAATGATCATTTTGAAGTTCTTTCCCAAATTGCCGGGCCTATTACTAATAAGATTCTTGATTTTGCTTTAATTGTTTCCTGCTTTGTAATTGGTTTTGTTATGATTGCTGGGGCTGGTTCAAACCTTAACCAACAATTTGGTTTGCCATTTTGGTTGGGAGGATTGATTTGTGCTATCTTGGTCATTATTGTCAGTTTTCTTAATTTTGAAAAGATTACCAGCGTTCTTGGGATATTTACTCCTTTGGTTTTTGTCATGATTATCATTATGGCAGTCCATACGTTCGTAGGGAAAAGTTTTGATTTTGAAGAATTAGAAGCAATCACAGCTACACTTTCTTCTCCGATGCCCAATGTCTGGGTTTCTTTACTAAATTATTTCGCACTAACTGTTATGACTGGTGTATCCATGGCATTTGTCTTAGGAGGTTCTGTCATGAGAATTGGTGTTGCGGAAAAAAGTGGTCTCTTAGGTGGACTTGTAGTTAGTTTGATTATTACCGTAGCAACTGGTATTTTATACGCCAATATAAAACTTGTTTCAACTGTTGATATTCCTATGTTAACAATTGCGGAGCAAATTCATCCTCTATTTTCTTTGCTGTATGCTCTAATTATTTTTGGACTTATTTTTAATACAGCTTTCAGTTTATTTTATGCCTTGGCAAAACGTTTCTCTTCAAACAAACCTAAGCGCTTTTACCCTATTCTAATCGCTACGGTCGCTATAGGATATGGTTTATCTTTTATGGGGTTTAAAGAATTAGTCTCCATTATGTATCCTCTTTTAGGTTATGTCGGTTGTCTAATGCTGGTCATTTTAGCAGTGGCATGGATAAAAGAAAGAGGAAACATCAAAGGGGAAAAATCTTTAAGACGAAAGATGATTCGATTGATAACCAAAAAATATGACGATGATCAAGAATATACTATTAGAGATAAAGCGACATTTCACCAACTTGGTGAAGATTCTATTATAGATACTAAAAGTATCAAAAGTGATATCAAGGATTTAGTAAAAGAACAGTTTGTTGATGATGATGCAAAACATGATGGAAGCGTCTTATCTTAAATGATAATAAAACTGGCAAAATCTTTAAAATCAGAAAAGTGCATCTTATCAGGTATCAAAAACACTTGATAAGATGCCTTTTATTGTAATACTAGATACTTCAGCTTTTCCTAAAATTGAGTTTTTTCCATCCTTAGCTGAACTGACTTTTGAAGTATTTTCATCTTAATAAATAGATAATGAACATTAACTCATCTATCTGCTAGTAGCTAGTCAGACAAAGACTGACTTATATATGGGGAAAATCTTCTTTCAAGTGAGTTTTATCTTTATCCGGAACTAGAAAATAGCAATTATATCTACAAACTATATTCCATCGTGTGGAGGAGAGAGACTAGTTTGTATGATTAAGAATAACCTACTAGTAAAAAATAGATCATTTTTTAATATGAGATAAAAACCGATATTAAAAGCAATTTATTTCTATTTTTTAATATTTCATTGTATAATAGCAATATACGCAAATATCATGTGTCATCAGGTTAATACTATTAGAAAATCTTTTTAAACTACATCAGGCTAATATACAGACTCAAAACAGTATCGTGAGTAGCCTACGGCTAGTTCCCTAGTTTACGCTTTGATTTTCATCGAGAATAACCTTTCTATTTCAATTTTAAGGAGAAAATACAGAGTGAAAAAAATAATGCTAATTATCAATCCAACTTCTGGAGGAGAAAAAGCTTTAGATTACAAAGAGAAGCTGGAGAATAAAGCAAGAGAGTATTTTGATGATGTGGAAACTAAAATTACTCAAAAAGCTAAAGATGCTACAAATTTCGCAGAAGAAGCTGCTAGAGAAAGATATGAATCAATTCTAGTTTTTGGTGGAGATGGTACAGTCAATGAAGTTATTTCAGGGATTGCTGAAAGGGACTATATTCCTAAACTGGGAATTATACCAGGTGGTACTGGTAACCTGATTACAAAACTTTTAGAAATCAATCAAGATATTGACGGAGCTATTGAAGATCTGGATTTCAATTTAACTGATAAGATTGATATCGGAAAAGCAAATGGTCACTATTTTGGATATATCTTTAGTATCGGGTCTCTCCCTGAAGCCATTCATAATGTTGAAATTGAAGATAAAACGAAATTTGGTATCTTGGCTTATGCAGTTAATACCATGAAGTCTGTCATGACAGATCAAGTCTTTAACATTAAAGTTGAAACCGAAAATGGAAATTACCTTGGGGAAGCAAGTCATGTTTTAGTACTTCTAACAAATTATTTTGCAGATAAAAAAATCTTTGAAGAAAACAAGGATGGATATGCAAATATTCTAATTTTGAAAGATGCTTCTATATTCTCTAAATTATCTTTGATTCCGGATTTGTTAAAAGGAGATCTTGTAGAGAATGAAAATATTGAATATATAAAGGCACGTACTATTAAAATTTCTTCTGATATCGAATTAGAGTCGGATGTTGATGGCGATAAATCAGATAATCTACCAGTCGACATCAAGGTACTAGGACAACACATTGAAGTGTATTCCGTACCTAAGAAACAATCATAAAACTCAAAGCCTTGTTACCGAGGCTTTTTTTATGGCTCTTTGTCAACTGTAGTGGGTTGATGAAAAGCTAAGCTCGAGAAAGGACAAATTTCGTCCTTTCTTTTTTGATATTCAGAGCGATGAAAATCCGTTTTTTGAAGTTTTCAAAGTTCCGAAAACCAAAGGCATTGCGCTTGATAAGTTTGATGAGATTATTGGTTGCTTCCAGTTTGGCATTAGAATAGTGTAGTTGAAGGGCGTTGACAATCTTTTCTTTATCTTTGAGGAAGGTTTTAAAGACAGTCTGAAAAATAGGATGAACCTGCTTAAGATTGTCTTCAATAAGCCCGAAAAATTTCTCTGGTTCCTTATTCTGGAAGTGAAAAAGCAAGAGCTGATAGAGCTGATAGTGATGTTTCAAGTCTTGTGAATAGCTCAAAAGCTTGTCTAAAATCTCTTTATTCGTCAAGTGCATGCGAAAAGTAGGGCGATAAAAACGTTTATCGCTGAGTTTACGACTATCCTGTTGGATGAGTTTCCAGTAGCGTTTGATAGGCTTGTATTCATGAGATTTTCGTTCAAACTGATTCATGATTTGGACACGCAAACGACTCATAGCACGGCTGAGATGTTGTACAATGTGGAAGCAATCTAGAACGATTTTAGCACATGGGAGTGAAACAGTCTGGGAGACTGTTTCAGCCTGAGCCTAGAAATTCGAAAGCGAAGCTGTTTAGCTAAGTCATAGTAAGGGCTAAACATATCCATAGTAATGATTTTCACCTGACAAGGAACGGCTCTATCGTAGCGAAGAAAGCGACTTCGAATAATAGCTTGTGTTCGTCCCTCAAGAACAGTGATGATATTGATATTGTCAAAATCTTGCGCAATGAAACTCATCTATCCCTTGGTAAAGGAGTACTCATCCCAAGACATAGTCTTTGGAAGCCGAGAAAAATCATGCTTAAAGTGAAAGTCATTGAGCTTTCGAATGACAGTTGAAGTTGAAATGCCAAGCTGATGAGCAATATCGGTCATAGAAGTTTTTTCAATCAGCTTCTGAGCAATTTTTTGGTTGATGATACGAGGGATTTGATGATTTTTCTTTACTAGAGGAGTCTCAGCAACCATCATTTTTGAGCACTGATAGCAGTTAAAACGGTGTTTTCTAAGGAGAATTCTAGTAGGTATACCAGTTGTTTCGAGGTAAGGGAGCTTAGATGGTTTTTGAAAGTCATATTTCTTCATTTGACTTCTGTACTCAGGGCAAGACGGGGCGTCATAGTCCAGTTTAGCGAAGATTTCTTTGTGAGTATCCCTATTAACGATATCTATAATTTGGATATTTGGGTCTTTGATATCAAGAAGTTTTGTGATAAAATATAATTGTTCCATAGGATTCTTTCTAATGATGGTTTTGTCGCTTTTCATTATAGATCTTATGGGACTTTTTTTCTACAACAAAATAGGCTCCATAATATCTATAGGGGATTTACCCACTACAAATATTATAGAGCCTTTTTTATTATGTGATTTTCAGTAGCCAGATTTATTCTATCTAATACAAGTAAAGCTAAGTATTTAAGATTTAGTAGATGATGAAGAAAAGAAAGGATGTCCTAAATATTTTAACAGATTTACGAGGCTAATCATGGTATAATAAAAGGTAATGAAAAATTCCAACGAGGCTGAGATGAAATTACTTTATACTGATATTCGGACTTCTTTGACAGAAATTCTAACCAGAGAGGCGGAGGAGCTAGTTGCTGCTGGCAAGCGGGTCTTCTACATCGCCCCCAACTCTCTTTCTTTTGAAAAGGAACGTGCCGTGCTGGAATGCTTGTCCCAGCAGGCTTCTTTTGCGATTACCGTCACGCGCTTTGCGCAGATGGCTCGTTACCTGGTCTTGAATGACTTGCCTGCCAAGACTAGTCTAGATGACATCGGTCTTGGGATGGCCTTTTACAAATGCCTGGTCGAACTTGATCCCAAGGATTTACGTGTTTATGGTGCTATCAAGCAGGATCCTCAATTTATCCAGCAGTTGATTGATCTTTACCACGAGATGACCAAAGCTCAGATGAGTTTTTTGGACTTGGAGAGTTTGACGGATGAGGACAAGAGGGCTGATTTACTCTTGATTTTTGAGAAAGTAACGGCCTATCTTAACCAAGGGCAGTTAGCTCAGGGAAGTCAGTTATCCCATTTGATTGAGGCTATTGAGAATGACAAAGTTAGTAGTGATTTTACTCAAATCGCCTTGGTTATTGATGGATTTACCCGTTTTTCTGCCGAAGAAGAGCGAATTGTGGACTTACTTCACGGCAAGGGTGTTGAGATTGTCATTGGGGCTTATGCTAGTAGGAAAGCTTATACCAGTCCTTTTAGTGAGGGCAATCTCTACCAAGCCAGTGTGGAGTTTCTCCATCATCTAGCTTCTAAATACCAAACGCCTGCTCAAGACCGTTCTCAGACTCATGAGAAGATGGATAGTTTTGACAAGGTCTCTCGTTTATTGGAATCGTCCTATGACTTTTCAGAACTTTCCTTGGAAATTGATGATAAGGACCGTGAAAACTTACAAATCTGGTCTTGCTTGACGCAAAAGGAAGAGTTGGAGCTAGTAGCCCGTAGCATTCGTCAGAAATTGCATGAGAACTCAGACCTGAGCTACAAGCATTTTCGTATTCTCTTGGGGGATGTAGCTTCTTATCAGTTATCTCTAAAAACGATTTTTGACCAGTATCAGATTCCTTTCTATCTAGGTAGAAGCGAATCCATGGCTCATCATCCCTTGACACAGTTTGTAGAGTCTATTTTGGCTTTAAAACGCTATCGTTTCCGTCAGGAGGATTTGATAAACCTTCTTAGAACAGGTCTGTATACCGATCTTAATCAGGCTGATATTGATGCTTTTGAGCAATATATCCGCTATCTTGGTATCAATGGCTTACCATCCTTTCAGCAAGCCTTTACCAGATCCCACCATGGAAAATTTAATCTGGAACGTTTAAATACTTTTCGTCTGCGTATTTTAACACCTCTTGAAACTCTCTTTGCCAGTCGAAAACAGAAGGCTGAAAATCTCTTGCAAAAGTGGAACTATTTTCTAAAAGAAGGAGCTGTGACCAAGCAGTTACAAGATTTGACAGCCACTATGGAAGCTGTAGAAAAGGAAAGACAAGCTGAAGTTTGGAAGGCTTTCTGTCATGTTTTAGAACAATTTGCGACTGTTTTTGCTAGTTCACAGGTTAGTCTAGAGGACTTTCTAGCCTTGCTCCATTCTGGAATGAGCCTATCTCAATACCGTACCATTCCAGCGACAGTGGACACCGTTCTGTTGCAGAGCTATGATTTGATTGCTCCTCTGACAGCTGACTTTGTCTACGCCATTGGGCTGACTCAGGATCATTTACCAAAAATTGCGCAAAACACTAGTCTTTTGACTGATGAAGAAAGACAAAGTCTAAACCAAGCGACTGAAGAGGGGGCTCAATTACTGATTGCCAGCAGTGAAAATCTCAAGAAAAATCGCTACACTATGCTTTCCTTGGTCAATTCTGCTCGTAAGCAGTTGGTTTTGTCGGCTCCAAGCCTTTTTAACGAAAGTGAAAGCAAGGAATCAATCTATCTTCAAGAGTTGGTCCATTTTGGATTTAGTCGAAAAGAGAAGAGGATGAATCACAAAGGGCTGTCTAAGGAGGATATGGGCTCATATCACAGTCTTTTGTCCAGTCTGGTTGCCTATCACCAGCAGGGCGAGACGAGTGATAGGGAGCAAGATTTGACCTTTGTCAAGGTTCTGGCGCGTGTGATGGGTAAAAAACTAGAACTGCAAGGTCTGGAAAATCCAGCCCTCTCAACCAGTCCAAGCAGTAAGCAGTTGGCTAAGGACACCTTACAAGCTCTCTATCCTACTGATCAGGAGTTTTACCTGTCTACCTCTGGTTTGACGGAGTTTTATCGGAACCAATACAGTTATTTCCTACGTTATGTTTTAGGCTTGCAGGAAGAATTGCGCCTGCGTCCAGATGCCCGTAGTCACGGGAATTTCTTACACCGTATTTTTGAACGAGCCTTGCAGTTGCCTGACGAAGATTCTTTTGACCAACGTTTAGAACAAGCTATTCAAGAAACCAGTCAAGAACGCGAATTTGAAGCTATTTATCAAGAAAGTTTGGAAGCCCAGTTTACCAAGGAAGTTCTGCTTGATGTTGCACGGACGACTGGCCATATTCTCCGACACAATCCAGCCATCGAAACCATCAAAGAGGAAGCAAATTTTGGCGGAAAAGAGCAAGCCTTTATTCAATTGGACAATGGTCGCAGTGTCTTTGTACGAGGTAAGGTGGACCGGATTGATCGTTTGAAAGCTGATGGGGCGATCGGAGTAGTAGACTACAAGTCTAGTCTAACTCAGTTTCAGTTTCCTCATTTCTTTAATGGTCTTAATTCCCAACTGCCAACCTACCTAGCTGCCCTAAAAAGAGAGGGGGAGCAGAACTTTTTCGGTGCCATGTATTTGGAAATGACTGAACCTGTCCAATCTCTGATGGCCGTTAAAAGTTTGGCTGGAGCAGTAGTAGAAGCCAGCAAGTCTATGAAATACCAAGGTCTCTTTTTAGAAAAAGAAAGCAGTTATTTAGGCGAATTTTACAACAAAAATAAGACTAATCAGCTGACGGATGAGGAATTTCAGCTCCTACTGGACTACAATGCCTGTCTTTACAAGAAAGCAGCTGAGAAGATTTTAGCAGGTCAGTTCGCCATTAACCCTTATACTGAAAATGGCAGAAGTATTGCACCGTATGTTCAGCAACATCAAGCCATCACAGGATTTGAAGCCAATTACCACTTGGGCCAAGCCCGTTTCCTAGAAAAGTTGAACTTGGCTGACGGCAAACGTCTGGTCGGAGAGAAACTCAAGCAAGCTTGGTTTGAAAAAATAAGAGAGGAGTTGAATCGATGAAGTCTATTCCCTTTTTAACTGAGGAGGAGATTCAAAAACTGCAAGAAACTGAAGCAAATTCGAGCAAGGAACAAAAGAAAACTGCCGAGCAAATTGAAGCCATCTACACTTCTGGTCAAAATATCCTGGTTTCAGCGTCGGCTGGTTCTGGTAAAACCTTTGTTATGGCCGAGCGTATTCTGGATCAGTTAGCGCGTGGTGTCGAAATTTCTCAACTCTTTATCTCAACCTTTACCGTCAAGGCTGCCACAGAGCTTAAGGAACGTTTGGAGAAAAAAATCAGCCAACAAATCCAAGAAACGGATGATGTCGAGCTCAAACAACACTTGGGTCGTCAGTTGGCTGATCTACCCAACGCTGCCATCGGAACCATGGACTCTTTCACACAAAAATTCCTTGGTAAACACGGCTATCTACTTGATATTGCACCTAATTTCCGTATTTTACAAAACCAAAGCGAGCAACTTCTTCTAAAAAACGAAGTCTTTCATGAGGTCTTTGAAGCCCATTACCAAGGTAAACAGAAAGAGACCTTTAGTCATTTGCTGAAAAACTTTGCTGGACGTGGCAAAGATGAACGGGGGCTGCGACAGCAGGTCTATAAAATTTATGACTTCCTCCAATCCACCAGCAATCCTCAGAAATGGTTAAGTGAATCTTTTCTCAAAGGCTTTGAAAAAGCTGATTTTAGCAGTGAAAAAGAAAAACTGACCACACAAATCCAGCAAGCCCTTTGGGATTTGGAAAGCTTTTTCCGTTATCATCTGGATAATGATGCCAAGGAGTTTGCAAAGGCTGCTTATCTAGAGAATGTTCAGTTGATTTTAGATGAAATTGGCTCCTTAAATCAAGAGTCCGATAGTCAGGCTTATCAGGCAGTACTTGCGCGTGTTGTCGCCATTTCGAAAGAAAAAAACGGTCGAGCTTTGACCAATGCCAGCCGTAAGGCTGATTTGAAGCCACTGGCCGATGCCTACAACGAAGAGAGAAAGACCCAGTTTGCTAAACTAGGACAACTAGCAGACCAGATAACCATTCTCGACTATCAAGAACGTTATCATGGAGAGACCTGGGAACTAGCTAAAACCTTCCAATCTTTCATGAGGGATTTTGTGGAGGCTTATCGTCAGCGTAAGCGCCAGGAAAACGCCTTTGAATTCGCTGATATTAGCCATTATACCATTGAGATTTTGGAGAATTTTCCGCAAGTCCGTGAGGCTTATCAGGAGCGCTTCCATGAAGTCATGGTAGACGAGTATCAAGATACCAACCATATTCAAGAACGGATGCTGGAATTACTTTCTAATGGCCACAACCGCTTTATGGTGGGAGATATCAAGCAGTCCATCTATCGTTTCCGTCAGGCAGACCCGCAGATTTTCAATGAAAAGTTCCAACGCTATGCGCAAAATCCAAAAGAGGGCAAGCTCATTCTCCTCAAGGAAAATTTCCGTAGTAGTTCAGAAGTGCTATCAGCAACCAATGATGTTTTTGAACGCCTTATGGATCAAGAAGTCGGAGAAATCAACTATGATAACATGCACCAGCTTGTTTTTGCCAATACCAAACTGACTCCCAATCCAGACAATAAGGCAGAATTTCTCCTCTACGACAAGGACGATACAGGTGAGGAAGAAGAGAGTCAAACAGAAACGAAACTAACTGGTGAGATGCGATTAGTTATCAAGGAAATCCTTAAACTCCATAGAGAACAAGTTGTTGCCTTTAAAGAAATCGCCCTTCTGACCTCCAGTCGCAGTCGTAATGATCAGATTCTCCTCGCCCTGTCTGAGTACGGGATTCCTGTCAAAACTGACGGAGAGCAAAACAATTATCTCCAATCCCTAGAAGTGCAAGTCATGCTAGATACCCTTCGTGTCATTCACAATCCCCTGCAAGACTACGCCTTGGTTGCCCTTATGAAGTCTCCAATGTTTAGCTTTGACGAGGACGAGTTAGCACGTTTATCTCTTCAGAAAGATGAGGACAAAGTTCAAGAGAATCTCTATGAGAAACTGGTCAATGCTCAAAAACTGGCAAGCAGTCAAAAGGACTTGATTCACACAGCTCTAGCTGAAAAACTAAATCAATTCATGAATATCTTGGATTCTTGGCGCCTGTATGCCAAAACCCACTCCCTCTATGACCTGATTTGGAAGATTTACAACGACCGTTTTTACTACGATTATGTTGGAGCTTTGCCAAATGGACCTGCTAGACAAGCTAATCTCTATGCCCTAGCACTGCGTGCTGATCAATTTGAAAAGAGCAATTTCAAGGGCTTGTCGCGTTTTATTCGTATGATTGACCAAGTCTTAGAAGCCCAGCACGATTTGGCAAGCGTGGCTGTTGCACCGCCAAAAGATGCAGTAGAGCTCATGACCATTCACAAGAGTAAAGGGCTGGAGTTTCCTTACGTCTTTATCCTCAATATGGATCAAGATTTCAACAAGCAAGACTCTATGTCAGAAGTCATTCTCAGTCGTAAAAATGGACTAGGTGTCAAGTATATTGCCAAGATGGAGACGGGAGCAGTGGAAGATCACTATCCTAAAACCATCAAACTCTCCATTCCTAGTCTGACCTATAGGCAGAACGAAGAAGAATTACAGCTGGCAAGCTATTCAGAGCAGATGCGTCTGCTGTATGTTGCCATGACGAGGGCTGAGAAAAAGCTCTATCTTGTCGGCAAGGGATCTCGTGAAAAGCTGGAAGCCAAGGAATACCCAGCAGCTAAAAATGGAAAACTAAATAGCTCTACTAGACTACAAGCAAGGAATTTCCAAGATTGGATTTGGGCTATCAGTAAAGTATTTGCCAAGGATCATCTCAACTTTAGCTATCGTTTTGTTGGTGAAGATCAGTTGACCAGAGAAGCTATCGGAGAGTTGGAAACCAAGAGTCCTCTCCAAAATAGCTATCAAGCAGACAATCGTCAGTCAGAAACCATTAAAGAAGCTCTTGAAATGCTAAAAGAGGTGGAAGTTTATAATATACTTCATCGCGCAGCCATTGAACTTCCTAGTGTTCAAACCCCAAGTCAAATCAAGAAATTCTACGAACCCGTTATGGATATGGAAGGTGTCGAGATTGCAGGTCAAGGCCAGTCAGTAGACAAGAAAATTAGCTTTGATTTACCAGATTTTTCAACCAAAGAAAAGGTAACTGGAGCTGAGATTGGTAGTGCTACCCACGAACTCATGCAGAGAATTGACCTCAGCCAGCGACCAACGCTTGCTAGCCTGACAGAAACTCTCAAACAAGTTCAAACCAGCCCAGCTGTTAGGGACAATATCAATCTTGCTAAAATTCTTGCATTCTTTGACACAGCACTCGGTCAGGAAATTATCGCTAATACCGACCATCTTTATCGCGAGCAACCCTTTTCCATGCTCAAAAGAGACCAAAAGAGTCAGGAAGACTTCGTTGTCCGTGGAATCCTTGATGGCTATCTACTTTACGAAGACAAAATTGTTCTGTTCGACTATAAGACAGACCGCTATGATGAACCAAGTCAACTCATGGACCGTTATCGTGGTCAGTTAGCCCTATACGGAGAGGCTTTATCTCGAGCCTATTCGATTGAAAATATTGAAAAATACTTGATTTTACTAGGTAAAGACAAGGTTCAAGTTGTAAAAGTATAATCTAGAAAGGAGACCTCATGACACTTCCAGTTAGAAAATCCCTGCATGATGCGGTTTTACAGGCTTCAAAAGCTGATACTTGGGAACAAGCTACCAAGGAATGGAATGAAGTTTCCTTGATTTTTAACGGTATCGGCCGTAGCAATTGTGTCTGTGGAAATGCTATCAAATACGCTTATGAACTCTTTAACGGTGTCACAGGCCAACGCCTCTTTCCAATTGGTAGCGACTGTGTTCGTCATTTTCATCGATTGACCCTTGAACAGCAATTGGAAGAGGAAGAAAAACTACTCAGAAAGGTTGAAAATCTGACCAGAAAATCCCAGAAAAAGGAAAAAATCAAGGTTAACAAAAGTGACTTTGACGAGCGTCTTCTAAAGTGGCTCTGGGAAAAAGGTGTTTTTAAACCCAATCGTGGCAATCAGTTCTCACCTGAGAAAGACTACCAGCTCTTCCTAGAAGTCTTTCAAGGAGGAAGTTGGACCAAGGCGGAGCCAAAGAAAAAGGCTCGGATGGAAGAAGTGCTTGAAAAGTGTATCAAACCCTTTTTACTTGGAAAACCAGATGACCAACTCTACCTTGTCAAACTAGGAAAAGATAAAATTGACTACGAACAAGAACTCCGTATTCAGGCAGAGAAAGAGCGCAAGAAGAGGGATAAAATCGCCAAGCAATATGCAGACAATCTGGTTCTAGCTATGGGCCCAGCAGAGCGGGCTTATCAAGATTACTTTGGCTTTACAGAGACACTGACTCAAGAAGAACGCAAGTGGGAGAAAATTCTTTTTGGTAAAAATCGGACAGAACGGGCTATCAAGGCCAAACAATACCAAAAAGAGTTGGAAAAAGATCAACGAATTGCCGGTCAGGATCCAATTGAAAGAAAGCAGAAGCAGACCTGGCTCCTCAATTCCTATTTTCGTAAGCTTCCTGAAGAAAAAGCCCGATTTGCTCGCCTCTTATTAGAATATCGAAAAAGCGGAGAAGTTCCCTTTTCAACCCAATACCTGTCAGATCATCTGCTCGACTTTTTATATAAAATGAAAGCCTTTGAATTTGAAATTGCACCAGAACAAGTTCGAGACTTTTTAAAAGAAAGCCTTCAGACAGAACATCTATCCTCAGCACAAGAAAGCTGGATAGAAGGAATTCTCCTCAACTGCATCAAATCATTTTTAGAACGATTATTGATATGAGTAACACCTACCGTGGAAATTCCATGGTAGGTGTTATTGTATCCCCAAAATAATATAAAACAAAGTATGAAAACGCTACGCAATTTTAAGACTTTTCGGTAAATAAATAGTATAATTAAGGTATACTGCCTTTTTTATAGATAATACACTAATATAATAAAAGTCTTTGTAACATCTATAAATTGTATTTCAAGGAGGAATCATGGAAAAATATTTTGGTGAAAAACAAGAGCGTTTTTCATTTAGAAAATTATCAGTAGGACTTGTATCTGCAACGATTTCAAGTTTATTTTTTATGTCTGTATTAGCTAGTTCATCTGTGGATGCTCAAGAAACTTCAGGAGTTCACTATAAATATGTGACAGAGTCAGAGCTATCATCAGAAGAAAAGAAGCAGCTTGTCTATGATATTCCGACATACGTGGAGAATGATGATGAGACTTATTATCTTGTTTATAAGTTAAATTCTCAAAATCAACTGGCGGAATTGCCAAATACTGGAAGCAAGAATGAGGTGCAAGCCTTAGTTGCTGGTGCTAGCTTAGCTGCTCTGGGAATTTTAATTTTTGCTGTTTCCAAGAAAAAAGTTAAGAATAAAACGGTATTACATTTAGTATTGGTTGCAGGAATAGGAAACGGTGTTCTTGTATCGGCTCATGCTTTAGAAAATCATCTTTTGCTAAATTACAATACGGACTATGAATTGACCTCTGGAGAAAAATTACCTCTTCCTAAAGAGATTTCAGGTTACACTTATATTGGATATATCAAAGAGGGGAAAACTACTTCTGATTCTGAAGTAAGTAATCAAAAGAGTTCAGTTGCCACTCCTACAAAACAACAAAAGGTGGATTATAATGTTACACCGAATTTTGTAGAGAATCCATCAACAGTACAAGCTATTCAGGAACAAACACCTGTTTCTTCAACTAAGCCGACAGAAGTTCAAGTAGTGGAAAAACCTCTCTCTACAGAATTAACCGATCCAAGAAAAGAAGAGAAACAATCTTCAAATTCTCAATCACAATTAGCAGAACATAAGAATCTAGAGACGAAGAAAGAGGAGAAGGTTTCTCCAAAAGAAAAGACTGGGGTAAATACATTAAATCCACAGGATGAAGTTTTATCAGGTCAATTGAACAAACCTGAACTCTTATATCGTGATGAAACTATAGAGACAAAAATAGATTTTCAAGAAGAAATTCAAGAAAATCCTGATTTAGCTGAAAGAACTGTAAGAGTCAAACAAGAAGGTAAATTAGGTAAGAAAGTTGAAGTCGTCAGAATATTCTCTGTAAACAAGGAAGAAGTTTCGCGAGAAATTGTTTCAACTTCAACGACTGCGCCTGTTTCAAGAATAGTCGAAAAAGGTACTAAAAAAACTCAAGTTATAAAGGAACAACCTGAGACTGGTGTAGAACATAAGGACGTACAGGCGGGAGCTATTGTTGAACCAGCAGTTCAACCAGCTTTACCAGAAGCTGTAGTAAGTGATAAAGGCGTACCAGAAGTTCAGCCTGAGTTGCCAGAAGCAGTTGTGACTGATAAAGGTGAAGCGGAAGTTCATGAGAAGCCTGACTATACGCAACCAATAGGTGCAAACCTTGTTGAGCCTGAAGTTCATGAGAAACTAGAATACACTGAACCTGTAGGTACAACAGGAGTAGATGAAAATGGAAACTTGATTGAGCCACCTGTTATCGACATTCCAGAGTATACTGAACCAATATCTACAGTTTCAGAAGTTGCATCAGAAAGAGAAGAGTTGCCTTCTTTACATACCGATATCCGGACCGAGACTATTTCTAAAACGACTATAGAAGAATCTGATCCTACCAAATTTATAGGCGATAATTCTGTTAAACAAATTGGTGAGGATGGCGAACGTCAAATTGTTACTAGCTATGAAGAGTTACATGGCAAAAAAATTAGTGAACCAGTTGAAACAGTAACTATCTTGAAAGAAATGAAGCCTGAAATTCTTGTAAAAGGTACAAAAGAAAAGCCTAAAGAAAAAACGGCTCCTGTTTTGACTTTGGAGCGAACAGATACAAATGTATTAGACCGCTCCGCAAATCTTTCTTATCATTTGGTTAATACAGATGGAGTCAAGATCAATAAAATTACTGCGACAATTAAAGATGGAAATGAAATTGTCAAAACAGTAGATTTAACTTCAGAGCAATTAGATAAGCAGGTAGAAGATTTAAAATTCTACAAAGACTATAAGATAGAAACCACTATGACCTATGACCGTGGTAAGGGAGAAGAAACTGCAACATTAGAAGAGAAACCACTTCGCTTGGATTTGAAAAAAGTTGAGTTGAAAGATATTGCAAACACCAGTCTCGTACAAGTAAACGAAAGCGGTGTCGAAAGCGATAGTAATCATTTAACTTCTCTTCCAAGTGATGTTAACAACTATTACTTAAAAGTAACCTCAAGAGAAAACAAAGTGACTCGTTTAGCAATTGATAAGATTGAAGAGGTCATTGAAGAAGGTAAGCAGCTTTACAAGGTAACGGCAAAAGCACCTGACTTAGTTCAACGTGATAAAGACGGTAAGTTAAGAGACATTTACACTTATTATCTTGAAAAACCGAGGGCTACCGAGGATAAGGTTTATTACAATTTCCATGATTTAGCAAAAGATATGCAAGCAAATCCTACCGGTGAGTTTAAACTTGGTGCAGATTTGAATGCAGTTAACGTTAAGCCAGCAGGTAAAGCTTATGTTATGGCTAAGTTTAGAGGTACTTTATCAAGTGTAGAGAACCATCAGTACACGATTCATAACTTAGAAAGACCTTTGTTTAATGAGGCTGAAGGTGCTACACTTAAAAACTTTAACTTAGGTAATGTAGATATCAATATGCCTTTGGCTGATAAAGTTGCACCTATTGGTAATATGTTTAAGAAATCTACCCTTGAGAATATCAAAGTAGTAGGTTCAGTAACAGGAAATAACGATGTAACCGGTGCTGTTAATAAGTTAGACGAAGCTAATATGCGCAATGTAGCTTTTATTGGTAAGATTAACAGTCTTGGAGATAAAGGCTGGTGGTCTGGTGGACTTGTCAGCGAAAGTTGGATAAGTAACGTTGATAAAGCTTACGTTGATGCTAAGATTAGTGCCAATAAATCTAAATATGGTGGTTTAATTGGTAAACTAGATCATGGTATTGACTCGATGACAGTAGGTAAAAAAGGATTTCTCCGAAATGCTGTAATAAAAGGTACTATGAATTTGATTCAGCATGGCGAAAGTGGAGGTGTAATTCATAACAACTTTAACTGGGGTGTTATTGAAGACGTCGTAACAATGCTTAAAGTAAATAATGGTGAAATTGTCTATGGTTCACCAGCCTTGAATGATAATGACCAATATTTTGGATTAGATAATATCAAACGTGTAAATTATGTAAATGGTGTTGCAAGTGGTTTATCTTCCTACAAACATTCAAATCGTATTACTGGTATCTCTCAAGCCGAAGCAGATGCTAAAATCGCTAAGATGAATATCACAGCCAACACCTTTACTATTCAAGATCCTGTCGTAAACAAGTTAAATCGTATCGTTGATAGAGATTCTGAATATAAAGCGATTCAGGACTACCAAGAAACAAGAAACCTAGCTTATCGAAACTTGGAAAAACTGCAACCATTTTATAACAAAGAGTGGATTGTAAACCAAGGGAATAAGTTAACAGATGATTCCAATCTTGTTAAGAAAACTGTTCTGTCTGTAACAGGTATGAAAGCAGGGCAATTTGTCACTGATTTATCGGATATTGATAAGATTATGGTTCACTATTCTGATGGTACAAAAGAAGAGTTAGCTGTAACTGCTAAAACTGACTCTAAAGTAGCTCAAGTAAAAGAGTATGATGTAGCAGGTCAAAACATTGTCTATACTCCAAATATGGTTATGAAGAATCGTAACCAGTTAGCAAGCGGTATTAAAGAGAAGTTAGCTAGTGTTACCTTACTTTCAGATGAAGTTCGTGCTTTGATGGATAAACGTGAGAAGCCTTGGCAAAACACTCCTGAGAAGAAGACTGAGTACATTAAAGGATTGTATTTAGAAGAAAGCTTTGAAGAAGTAAAAGGAAACTTAGAAAAACTTGTTAGTCAGATTTTAGAAAATGAAGATCATCAGTTAAATGGTGGGGAAGTAGTTGAGCGTGCTTTACTCAAGAAAGTAGAAGATAATAAAGCTAAAATCATGATGGGGCTGGCCTACTTAAATCAATATTATGGTTTTAAATACGATGAGTTATCAATTAAAGATATTATGATGTTTAAACCTGATTTTTATGGTAAGAATGTTGATGTTTTAGATTTCTTAATCAAAATTGGTTCAAATGAAAGAAATGTTAAAGGAGATAGAACTTTAGAAGCTTATCGTGAAACTATAGGTGGAACAATCGGAATAAATGAATTAAATGGATTCTTACATTACAATATGAAGCTATTCACTAACCATACAGATATAAATGACTGGTTTAAGAAAGCTATTGAAAAGAACGCGTATGTAGTTGAACAACCATCAACGAACCCTGCATTTGCCAACAAAAAATATCGTCTATACGAAGGAATTAATAATGGGCAGCATGGGCGTATGATTTTACCTCTTCTTAACTTGAAAAATGCACATTTATTTATGATTTCAACGTATAATACTATCTCATTTAGTTCGTTTGAAAAATACAACAAAAATACTGAAGAAGAACGTGAAGCCTTTAAAAAAGAGATTAATCTACGTGCCAAAGAGCAAGTTAATTACTTAGATTTTTGGTCACGTCTTGCTACTGATAATGTCCGCGATAAACTTCTTAAGAGTCAAAATGTAGTTCCAACTCCTGTATGGGATAATCATAACGCTCCAGGTGGCTGGCCTGATAGATTTGGCCATCGAAAAGATAAACCGGATTATGCACCTATTCGTGAATTCTTTGGGCGTATTGATAAGTATCATGCTTATAAACCTGGATATGGAGCCTATGCTTACATCTTTGCTGATCCACAGCCTATGGATGCTGTATATTTTGTTATGTCGAATTTAATAAGTGAATACGGCACATCTGCCTTTACACATGAAACTACCCACGTAAATGACCGAATGGCATATCTGGGAGGCCATAGACATCGACAAGGTACAGACCTTGAAGCATTTGCTCAGGGTATGTTACAAACTCCAGCAGAACACGGACATCAAGGTGAATACGGCGCACTTGGATTAAATATGGCATTTGAACGTCAAAATGATGGTAACCAATGGTACAATTATAATCCTGATAAACTTAAAACTCGTGAAGATATTGATCGCTACATGAAGAACTACAATGAAGCGTTAATGATGTTGGATTATGTTGAAGCAGATGCTGTAATTCCAAAATTAAATGGTGACAATAGCAAGTGGTTCAAGAAAATTGACCGTGAAATACGTCGACCAATGGATAGAAATAAACTAAGTGGTCCTCACCAATGGGACAAAGTGCGTGACTTAAATCAAGAAGAGAGTTCTAAGAAATTATCAAGTATTAACGATTTGGTTGATAATAACTTTATGACCAAACATAATAATCCAGGTAATGGTATATTCCGACCAGAGGACTTTAGGCCTAATTCAGCATATGTTAATGTTCAAATGATGGCTGGTATTTATGGTGGTAATACAAGTAAAGGTGCCCCAGGTTCATTATCATTTAAGCACAATGCCTTCCGTATGTGGGGTTACTATGGATACGAACATGGATTCATTGATTATGTTTCAAGCAAACATCAAGGCGCCGCTAATAACGACAATAAAGGTCTCTTAGGTGATGATTTCATTATTAAGAAAGTTTCTAAGGATAAATTCAATAATCTTGAAGAGTGGAAAAAAGAATGGTTCAAAGAGGTTAAATCAAAAGCAGAAAAAGGATTTGAAACTATTGAAATTGATGGTCGTCAAATTACCAACTATACACAATTGAAGGATATCTTTGTTAAAGCAGTTGAAGAAGATTTGAAGAAACCAGATGACTTCTCTCACACTGTTGCTCTTAAATCTAAGGTATTCAAAGCCCTTCTTAAAAACACAGACGGTTTCTTTAATAAACTGTTTAAAGAAGACATTTAAATGTTTAAAATATAAAGAGGACAGTTTTTTGCTCCCTCTGAAAAGTCACCATTTGATGGCTTTCAAAAAGCACCTCAAAAAGGTATTGCCAAGTTGCAATACCTTTTTTTGAGGCTCTTTTGTCTTGTTCTTGTTTCAGACGATACCACATGATGTACTGTTTTGCTTCATTTTACTATAAAAGGACTTAGTCTTGTGCAGTACAGAACTAAATCCTTTCAATAATTATTTGTGCAACTTTTTGGGGTTAGTAAAGAGAAGCTCGTTTTTGTTCATTCTCTTTCTGCGTCAAGTCTCTTAGTCTTTATTTTCGTATGGCAAGATCAAGTTCAAGATGATTCCTGTCATGGCTGATAGGGCAGTTCCTGAAAGGGTAACTGGACCAAGTTTAAGGATAGCTCCTCCAAGTCCAAGGACCAACATAGCACTTGCGATGATTAGGTTACGCATTTGAGCGAAATCAACACGTTCTTTGATCAAGACTTTCAAACCGTTGCTGGCGATAACTCCATAGAGAAGAATTGACATACCACCAAGTACAGAGTTTGGAATAGTTGAAATCAAGGCAGTGAATTTGCCAAGGAAGCTAAGGGCAATTGCGATGAAGGCAGCGTTACGGATAACTGAGACAGAAGCGATACGAGTCATACCGATAACCCCTGTATTTTCTCCATAAGTTGTATTGGCTGGTCCACCAAGGAAGGCAGAAACAGAAGTTGCGATACCGTCACCAAGAAGAGTACGGTGAAGACC
This sequence comes from Streptococcus sp. 2342, assembly GCF_013276795.1. Taxonomy (GTDB): domain Bacteria; phylum Bacillota; class Bacilli; order Lactobacillales; family Streptococcaceae; genus Streptococcus. The sequence continues at coordinate 156,970 of NZ_VMLR01000001.1, read as the reverse complement.
TGGTTCTTTCAAGAATTGACGGCCACAGATTTGACCCAAAACAGTATGGTCGCCGATGTGTTCAGAAATTGTTACGATAGCGATTGGCAAGATGGCAATGGTTTCTGGACCGAAGTAAAGATTGTATTCTTTAAAGGCACCACCTGTGCTAAATGGCAAGTAGAAGCCAGGGATTTCAAACCAGTTAGCTTTTAGAACTGGTGTAAAGTCAACCAATCCAAGAGTTAGTGCGAAGAGGTAACCACCGATAATGGCAAAGAGGAATGGAATGATTCGTAGGAAGCCTTTTCCTTTTGTATTGATAAAGGCAGCAATCAAGAACGTAACAACGGCTACCAGAGCATTTTTCCAATTTCCGTCTGCTACAAGCCCTGCATTGGTAACAGCTGAACCTGCAAGTCCAAGACCGATAACGATGATCATAGGACCGATAATGATTGGTGGCAAGAGTTTATCAATCCATTTTGTTCCTACAAATCGGATGCTGGTAGCAACAAGGACATAGACCAAACCAGTCAAGATAACCCCTGTTTGGGCAGCAGATACATCACCACCCATTTCTTTCATAGCCAGTGACATAGCTGTGATAAAGGCAAATGAAGAACCTAGATAAACTGGAACTTTAAATCCAGTAGCAATCATGTAGATGAGTGTCCCGACACCTGAAGCAAAAAGGGCAACAGATACGGGCATTCCCAAAATCAATGGTACCAAGATGGTCGCACCAAACATGGCGAAAACGTGTTGGAAACTAAGGAGAATTCCTTTTCCAGCCGAAGGACGTTGGTCAACGTCTAGTAACAAATCAACAGTTGATTCTTGTTTCATATAAACCTCACTTTTGGGCATCAAAAAAGAGCCCATTATTTTACAGCAATAGGCCCTCAGAGTAAGACTTCTTTAAAATTTAGATTTTAAAGAGTTTCAAATATTTCTGCGTCTTCGTCACCTCACGGGATGACATTAAAAACCTTTGCTTGTGATAGTATAGCAAAAATTGCAAACTTTGTAAATATTTTTTTACTAAAAAGATTAAAGCGGGCGTTTATTTGGCATGCCAGCCTTACGTGGATATTTATTTGGTGTTTCCTTTTTCTTTTCTACCACTGTGATGTAACGCGGATCTCCATTTGGTAGGGCGTAGCTGAGATTGTCTTCGACCTTACTAAAAAGGAGGTTGAGGGCATTCTTAGCTTCTAATAATTCCTCAGGAGCATTGCTGGCCTTGAGCGCCAATAGTTTTCCGCCAACTTTAAGGTAGGGAATAGTCAATTCAGATAAAACCTGCATGCGGGCAACCGCACGAGCTGTTACAAAATCATATTGAGCACGGAAGTTCTTGTCTTGGGCAAAATCTTCGGCACGTCCATGGTAGAAATGAACACCGTCCAAATCCAGTTCTTGAGCCAAAAGTTGGAGGAAGTTGATGCGCTTATTTAGAGAATCAATGATAGTTACATTTAACTGAGGATAGAGGATTTTCATTGGTAGACTAGGAAATCCTGCCCCAGCTCCAATATCAAGAAGTTTGATAGTTTCATTAGGAATCAAACCTTGAAGGATGGGTGCAATCGAATCGTAAAAATGTTTGAGATAAACTTCATCCTTGTCCGTAATGGCTGTTAAATTAATCTTTTCATTCCACTCGACCAAGAGTTCAAAATAACGTTCAAATTGTTTTTTTTGCTGGTACGAAAGTGGAAGATTTTGCTCGGCAAGCAAGTTGTAAAATGTTTCTGGTTTCATAGTTATTTCCTTCTTTAGTATCATCTTATTTTACCACAATCATAAAAAATTTGATATACTGGTACTAATCTAAAAGCAGAAAGGACTTATATCATGACTTGGATTATTCTTGGAGTTATCGCTCTTATTGTTATTTTTGTGATTGTTAGCTATAACGGTTTGGTTAAGAATCGTATGCAAACAAAGGAGGCTTGGAGCCAGATTGATGTTCAGTTGAAACGTCGAAATGACCTCTTGCCAAACTTGATTGAGACTGTAAAAGGTTATGCTAAATATGAAGGTTCTACCCTCGAAAAGGTGGCAGAACTTCGTAACCAAGTGGCGGCAGCGACTTCACCAGCAGAAGCTATGAAAGCTAGTGATGCCCTTACTCGTCAGGTTTCAGGTATTTTTGCAGTTGCAGAAAGCTATCCAGATTTGAAAGCTAGTACAAACTTTGTTAAATTGCAAGAGGAGTTGACAAACACAGAAAATAAAATTTCTTACTCTCGTCAACTCTACAACAGTGTTGTAAGCAACTACAATGTAAAATTAGAAACTTTCCCAAGCAATATTATCGCTGGAATGTTTGGATTTAAAGCAGCAGATTTCCTTCAAACACCAGAAGAGGAAAAGGCAGTTCCTAAAGTTGATTTTAGCGGTTTAGGTGACTAAGATGTTGTTTGATCAAATTGCAAGCAATAAACGAAAAACCTGGATTTTGTTGCTGGTATTTTTCCTACTCTTAGCTCTTGTTGGCTATGCGGTTGGTTACCTCTTTATGCGTTCTGGGTTTGGTGGTTTGGTTATCGCACTGATTATAGGCTTTATCTATGCCTTGTCCATGATTTTTCAATCGACAGAGATTGTCATGTCTATGAATGGCGCGCGTGAGGTTGATGAGCAAACGGCACCAGACCTCTACCATGTAGTGGAAGATATGGCTATGGTCGCTCAGATTCCTATGCCCCGTGTTTTCATCATTGATGATCCAGCCTTAAATGCCTTTGCGACAGGCTCTAACCCTCAAAACGCAGCGGTTGCTGCGACATCAGGTCTCCTAGCTATCATGAATCGTGAAGAACTAGAAGCTGTTATGGGACATGAAGTCAGTCATATTCGTAATTACGATATCCGCATTTCGACTATTGCTGTTGCCCTTGCTAGTGCTATCACCATGCTTTCTAGTATGGCAGGTCGTATGATGTGGTGGGGTGGAGCAGGTCGCAGACGAAGTGACGATGATCGAGATGGAAATGGATTAGAAATTATTATGCTCGTGGTTTCCCTACTAGCTATTGTGCTGGCCCCTCTTGCTGCAACCTTGGTGCAACTAGCTATTTCTCGCCAGAGGGAATTCCTAGCTGATGCTTCCAGTGTCGAGTTGACCCGCAATCCACAAGGAATGATCAATGCTCTACATAAGTTGGATAATAGTAAACCAATGAGTCGTCCTGTTGATGATGCCAGCAGCGCACTTTATATCAATGATCCCAAGAAAGGGGGAGGGTTCCAAAAACTTTTTTATACCCACCCACCTATCTCAGAACGGATTGAACGTTTGAAACAGATGTAAAATTTGCCTATACAATCCTAAAAAATGAGCATTCTCGTAGTTGGAGATGCTCATTTTCTTATATAGATTAGACTCAGAAATCAATTTGTTAGGATCCAACTTATATTCTTCGAAAATCTCTTCAAACCACGTTAGCTTCACCTTGGAGTAGATATATGTTACTGACTTCGTCAGTTCTATCCACAACCTCAAAACAGTGTTTTGAGCTGACTTCGTCAGTTCTATCCACAACCTCAAAAACATGTTTTGAGCTGACTTCGTCAGTTCCATCTACAACCTCAAAGCAGTGCTTTGAGCTGTCTACAGCTAGCTTCCTAGTTTGCTCTTTGATTTTTATAGTCTATTTCGGAAAACTTCGTACATGAGAATGGCCGCAGCAACACTGGCATTGAGACTTTGAACATGTCCATTCATCGGAATGGTAATCATCTCATCAACCTGTTTTTTGATGTTACTAGAGATACCTTTTCCTTCATTTCCGATGATGAGGGCGATTTTCCCTTTTGTATTCCACTTGTGGCACGGAGTACCATTCATATCCGTTCCAAAGGTCCAGAATCCTTCATCCTTGAGTTTGTCCAGAGTTTGGCTCAGATTGGTTACTCGGGCAATTGGAACGTGTTCAATAGCACCTGTGGCCGTTTTGGCAACGACAGGAGTTACTCCGACAGCACGGTGTTTGGGAATGATGACACCTGAAACATTGGTCGCATCAGCGGTTCTTAAGATGGAGCCTAGGTTGTGAGGGTCAGTTAACCCGTCCAGAATCAATAGCAAAGGATTTTCTTCTTGACGCGTTTTGGCAAGAATGTGATCTAGCTCGCTATAGGCAAATTCAGACACTCGTAGAACAAAACCTTGGTGGACAGCACCTTCAGTCATCTCAGAAAGGGATTTTTTTGAAGTCCAAGAAATGGACACCTTCTTTTCTGTAGCCAGTTCTTTGACTTTCTCAACATTCTTACCTCGGAGATCTTCTTGGAGGTAAAGTTTGTTTCCTGTGTTTGCAAGGAGGGCTTCGGTAACGGCGTGGACGCCATAGACAATATCATTTGTTTTCATGCCTCTATTATAACACAAAACCCCGTCTTGCAACGGGATTTTCTTTATTCTAGAATTAGTAAACCATCTTTAACTGCAAATGGGTCTTTTTCATTGATGCGATCGTAAAACATGATTCCGTTAATGTGGTCAATTTCATGCTGAACAACGATGGAATTATATCCTTTAAGTTTGATACGGTGTTTTTCTCCATCTTTGTCAAAGTAATCAACAGTAACGCGGGCATGGCGAACAACATAGCCAGGCACGTTGCGGTCAACAGACAGGCAACCTTCTCCTTCACCAAGAGCAGCGTCTTGAACAGAGTGAGAGACGATTTTTGGATTGTACATAATGGCTTGTAAGTCGTAGGCTTCCTGTGGCGTTTCGCCTTCTTCAACAATATTTGGCACCAAAACAGCGATAATGCGTTTTGAGATATCCAACTGAGGAGCAGCCAGTCCAACCCCACCGCGGAGTCCCATCTGTTCAGCCATGACGGGATCTTGGGAATGTTTAAGGAATTGCATCATCTTTTCGCCTAGGATGATTTCCTGGTCAGACAAGGGAAAAGTGACTTCCTCAGCAACCGCGCGTAGAGTAGGATTCCCCTCGCGGATAATATCGTTCATATCAATTAAGTGAGCAGCTTTTGTAATACGTTCTATAGCAGACATTTTCTCTCCTTTCATTACCTCTACATGATAACACAAAATGACAAGGATTGAAAGTGTTATAGCCTTTAGGATTTATAGAAAATAGATAGGAAGTTCAATTCATACTCAATGAAAATCAAAGAGCAAACTAGGAAGCTAGCCGCAGGTTGCTCAAAAAACTGTTTTGAGGTTGCAGATAGAACTGACGAAGTCAGTAACATATATACGGTAAGGCGACGCCGACGTGGTTTGAAGAGATTTTCGAAGAGTATCAATTGTGAAAGAATTACTTATCTATGATATAATAAAAAGAAAAGGCTTGCATAAGAAAGTAGGGAGAATGAAGATGCAAAGAAGACAAGGTAGAAATCAGGGTGGTTTAGCTTTTCGTTTTATGAAGGGCTTGGTAAACTTTTTTAGGAGTTATCGCAGGTGGAGCAATAAAGGATTTGTGGCGATACTCTTGCTAGCAGTTGCTTTATCAATGGGCTTGGTCTTGTTGTTTGAAAGTTTCCAAGGAATCCCTTTAACCAGTCAAAAACGAGATACTATTTCTCAAGAGGGGACTAAGCAAAAGTCTCAGGAGCAGGAAGAGGAAAAAACTGCCAGAATTATGGCCAACGGAGATTTGCTCTACCACGATGGACTTTTCTTTTCAGCTAAAAAAGGAGACGGTACCTATGACTTTCATGAGAATTTTGAGTATGTTACTCCTTGGCTTAAGCAAGCAGACTTAGCTATTGGTGATTTTGAAGGAACCATCAATAAGGATCATTATTTAGCAGGTTATCCTCTCTTTAATGCTCCTGCTGAAGTTATGGATGCCATTAAGGATGCAGGTTATCATGTGCTGGATTTAGCTCATAATCATATTTTGGATTCGCAAATTGAGGGAGTTATTTCAACGGCCGATATTATTGAGAAAGCTGGAATCACTCCAATCGGAGTTTATACGCATGAACCACGTGATCAGGCTCCGCTGGTCATTAAGGAAGTGAATGGTATCAAGGTTGCTCTTTTGGCCTATTCCTATGGTTTCAATGGAATTGAGCAGTATATTTCTCAGGAAGACTATAATCGTTATCTTTCAGATTTAAACGAAGATAAGATGAAGGATGAAATTGAACGGGCAGAGAAGGAAGCAGATATCACCATTATCATGCCTCAGATGGGTGTTGAGTATCGATTGGAACCAACTGAGGAACAAAAAGCTCTTTATCACAAGATGATTGATTGGGGAGCGGATATTATCTTTGGAGGTCATCCACACGTAGTTGAGCCATCTGAAACGGTTGAAAAAGATGGAGAAAAGAAACTCATTATCTATTCAATGGGGAACTTCATTTCCAATCAACGAATTGAATCTATGGGAGATGAAGAAAATGCTAAGTGGACTGAACGTGGCGTTCTCATGGACGTGACCATTAAGAAGAAGGATGGAAAAACAACTATCGGAACAGCTAAAGCTCATCCTACTTGGGTCAATAGAACACCAAAGGGAACCTTTTCACCAGAAGGCTATCCTTTATATCATTATCAAACCTATATCTTGGAAGATTTCATAGAGGGTGGCAGTCATCGTGACCAGTTAGATGAAGCGACTAAGGAACGAATTGATACAGCCTATAAAGAAATGAACGAACATGTGGGATTGAAGTGGGATTAGCTTGAATCCAGAGGGAAGTAAATGACGATTAAAGTAATTGCGACAGATATGGATGGGACCTTGCTGGATGCTAGAGGCCAGCTGGATCTCCCACGATTGGAAAAGATTTTAGATCAGTTGGATCAAAAGGGTATTCGTTTTGTCATCGCGACGGGCAATGAAATTCACCGCATGAGGCAACTACTGGAGCACTTGGTCGATAGAGTGGTTCTGGTTGTTGCCAACGGTGCTCGTATTTTTGAAAACAATGAACCGATTCAGGCTCAGACTTGGGATGATGCCATTGTCGATAAGGCTTTGGCTCATTTCAAGGATCGAGCGTGTCAGGACCAGTTTGTTGTGACGGGCATGAAGGGTGGTTTCGTCAAAGAAGGTACGATTTTTACAGATCTTGAAAGTTTTATGACTCCAGAAATGATTGAAAAATTCTACCAACGGATGCAGTTTGTGGATGAATTAACCTCTGACCTCTTTGGTGGTGTGCTCAAGATGAGTATGGTTGTTGGTGAGGAACGTTTGAATTCGGTCTTGGAAGAAATCAATGACCTCTTTGATGGCCGTGTTCGGGCTGTATCCAGTGGCTATGGTTGCATTGATATCCTCCAAGCTGGAATTCATAAAGCATGGGGCTTGGAAGAATTACTCAAGCGCTGGGACTTGACCTCCCAACAAATCATGGCTTTTGGCGATAGTGAAAATGATGTTGAAATGCTTGAAATGGCTGGAATTGCCTATGCGATGGAAAATGCTGATGATAAGGCCAAAGCTGTTGCGACGGCTCTAGCGCCAGCCAATAGCCAAGGAGGAGTTTATCAAGTCTTGGAAAACTGGTTAGAAAAAGGAGAATGAAGTGGCAGTACAGTTATTAGAAAATTGGTTACTAAAGGAACAAGAAAAAATCCAAAACAAGTATCGTCACTTAAATCAGGTTTCTGTTGTAGAGCCAGACATTCTTTTTATTGGGGATTCCATTGTCGAGTATTATCCTCTACAGGAGCTATTTGGGACTGCAAAGACAATTATCAATCGAGGCATTCGTGGCTATCAGACAGGGCTGTTACTTGAGAACCTCGATGCGCATCTGTACGGTGGAGCAGTAGATAAAATTGTCCTTTTAATTGGGACAAATGATATCGGAAAAGATGTGCCTGTGAATGAGACTCTCAATAATCTCGAAGCTATCATACAGTCTATTGCTCGTGATTATCCATTGACAGAGATAAAATTGCTTTCTATTTTGCCAGTCAATGAGGGAGAGGAGTACAAGCAGACAGTCTATATCCGCTCGAATGAAAAAATTCAGAACTGGAATCAAGCCTATCAAGAACTTGCTTCTGCCTATATGCAGGTGGAATTTGTGCCAGTTTTTGATAGTTTGATAGACCAAGAAGGTCAACTAAAAAAAGAATATACAACTGATGGATTGCACCTTAGTGTCACTGGTTATCAGATTTTGACAATATCTTTGAAAGACTATCTTTTGTAGTTAATTAATTTCTTTTTTGCATTTTTGAGTTAGATAAGGTATAATGGTTTTATTGTCTTTTGGGGTCGTTACGGATTCGACAGGCATTATGAGGCATATTTTGCGACTCGTGTGGCGACGTAAACGCTCAGTTAAATATAACTGCAAAAAATAACACTTCTTACGCTCTAGCTGCCTAAAAACCAGCAGGCGTGACCCGATTTGGATTGCTCGTGTTCAATGACAGGTCTTATTATTAGCGAGATACGATCAAGTCTTGTCTAGCGGCTTGATAAGAGATTGATAGACTCGCAGTTTCTAGGCTTGAGTTATGTGTCGAGGGACTGTTAAAATAATACATAACCTATGGTTGTAGACAAATATGTTGGCAGGTGTTTGGACGTGGGTTCGACTCCCACCGGCTCCATTATTCCTTTGCATTCTTTTGCATTCCTTGGTAAAACGTTGTTAAATCAACGTTTTTTATTTTTGTCTTTGGTATTCCTTGGTATTCTTTTGCGAAAAAGGGAGTCACAAACAGAGCCTAAAACAGACCCTATTTTTACAAAAGGGACACAAAAGGGACACAAAAAGGATACAACATTTTTGTCGTATCCTAAAAATCTATGTGCTTCATAAAGCGTTCTTCGGCTTCATTATGCGTTTTTGTGATTGTTAGCTGATTTTTTACAATCCTGCGAAATCTTTGATTTCTTGTGCTGACATTGAAGAGTCGCAACGGACGTTGATTTGTCCATCTGCAACGTGAACAAAGCCTGGTACAGTTGGGATTCCATAGCGTGAGCGGAATGCTTGTAACTCATTGAGTTGGCTTGGTTCTTCACTGTTGATGAAGTAGATGTGAGCTTTGGTTTCAGCTACGACACCTGCCAAGGTACCAGCAAATTTACGGCAGTAAGGGCAAGTTTTGCGACCGATAAAGAAGGTTGCAGTTTCTTTTTTATCAAGAGCTTCTTGCGCACGCGCAACTGTAGTGACTTCAAGGTCTTTGATATTATCTAAAAATTGTTCCATGAGATTACCTCGCTTTCATTGATATGTCTAGTATGCCATAAAGTTTCTAAAATTGCTTAGATTTGATACGAAAAAAAGATGAGATTGGTTGGTCTCATCTTTTATAGGATTTTATTTTACAAAAGCATTGATTTCTGCTTCGATGTTAGCAATTTTAGCTTGTGATTCTTCGTTTGTTTCCCCTACAACTGCAATGTAGAACTTGATTTTTGGTTCTGTACCTGAAGGGCGAACAGCAATCCATGAACCGTCAGCAAGTGTGTATTTCAACACATCACTTGGAGGAGTTGTCAAGTTTGTAACAGTTCCGTCAGCAGCAGTAGCTGTTTGAGCTTTGAAGTCTTCTACGACAGTGATAGCTGTTGTATTCCATTCTTTTGGAGCATTGTTACGGAATTTAGCCATAATTGCTTTGATTTGTTCGGCACCATCGACACCAGAAAGGGTAACAGAGATAGTCTTTTCTGCGTAGTAGCCGTACTCTTTGTAGATTTCTTCGATACCGTCAGCAAGTGTCAAACCACGTGAACGGTAGTAGGCAGCAAGTTCAGCAACGACAAGAACGGCTTGGATAGCATCTTTATCACGTACGAATGGTTTGATCAAGTAACCGAAGCTTTCTTCAAATCCCATCATGTAAGTGTGGTTGTGTTTTTCTTCGAATTCTTGGATTTTTTCAGCGATAAATTTGAAACCAGTCAAGACGTTGAACATAGTTGCGCCGTAGCTTTCAGCAATTTTCGTTACCAAGTCAGTTGATACGATAGATTTGCAGAGGGCTGCATTTTCAGGAAGAGTTCCAGCGTTTTTGTGGGCTTCCAAGATGTATTTAGCCATGATAGCACCGATTTGGTTACCTGAAAGGTTGAGGTAGCTACCATCTTTTTGAAGAACTTCAACACCGACACGGTCAGCATCAGGGTCAGTTGCGACAAGAACATCTGCACCAACTTGACGACCAAGTTCTTCAGCAAGTGCAAAGGCTGCTTGACTTTCTGGGTTTGGAGATTTTACAGTTGAGAAGTCTGGGTCAGCAGTTGCTTGCGCTTCAACGACTTGAACTGAGTCAAATCCTGCTTGGGCAAGGGCACGACGAGCCAACATTTCACCAGTACCATGAAGTGGTGTGTAGACAATCTTCATGTCTTTACCAAATTCTTCAATCAAAGCTGGGTTGATGTTTACGTCCTTAACCTCTTTAAGGTATTCTACGTCAACAGCTTCGCCGATAACTTCAATCAAGCCAGAAGCTTTTTCAGCTTCCACATCAGCAACTTCAACAGCAAATGGGTTTTCGATTGCACGGATATAAGTAGTCAAAGCGTCCGCATCGTGTGGAGGCATTTGTCCACCGTCTTCACCGTAAACCTTGTAACCGTTAAATGGAGCAGGGTTGTGGCTGGCTGTGACCATGATACCCGCGAAACAGTTGAGGTGACGAACCGCAAATGAGAGTTCTGGAGTTGGACGAAGGCTTTCAAATACATAAGATTTGATACCGTGTTTAGCAAGAACTGCAGCAGATTCAAAGGCAAACTCAGGTGAGAAGTGACGGCTATCGTAGGCAATTGCGACACCACGTTCTTTTTCGTTTCCACCTTTTGACTCAATCAAACGAGCCAATCCTTCAGTAGCTTGGCGAACAACGTAGATGTTGATGCGGTTTGTACCAGCACCAATCAAGCCACGCATCCCTGCAGTACCAAATTCAAGATTTGTATAGAAGGCATCTTCCTTAGTTTTTTCGTCCATATTTTCCAAATCTTGACGAAGATAGTCAGGAAGCTCCGCAAAATCAACCCATTTCTGGTAATTTTCTTGGTAAGACATTAAAATTCTCCTTTATTTTTAAAACATTTAATCAGTTTGATTATATCATTTTTTTTAGTTTTAGTAAAACCTTATCTGCTTCGAAAATCTTTTCAAACCAGGTCGGATTGAATTTGGGGTTTATATGATGTTGAGGCTAGGGAAAATTCAATCTCAGTAAAAAAAGTAAGTCTTCTCATAATAAAACATTGATACCAAACGTTTTATTATGAGAAGACTTTTACCCAGTATCTTTTATTGGTGATAATCTCTCAATAGCGCCTCAAACTCAGCGACAGTCATTCCCAATTGCTGACTTGCAACCTCAGCGGTTAAAAGATGCTGGCGAACGAGATTTACTAATCCTTTTTTCAGTCCTTTCTCCTCAGCTTGTTCCAAGGCATAGTCATGCGCTAACAAGGCTTGTTCTTCTCGCCTGCGTTGTTCACTAAACATCTTCCTGTCCTCCTCGGACCAGCTTTTGTAGTCCAGTAGTTGATCTGCCTGGCTGATGGCTCGCTCGGGTTCTTGAGTAAAGGGTTTATTCCCAAAAAACTCCAACCACGGTTTGCGAACCTTGTCTTTGCTGGTTTCTCTGTATTTTTTTAGTTCCAAGAATGCCATCTTGACTAGATGGTTTTCTTGTCCATTAGTTGTGATGGTTAAGACTTCACCTGTCGTGTCCTCGCGCATACTAAAGCTATGAAAAGCCAAATCATCTGAGAAGTAATTACTATCTACGATAGCAATAGCATATACTGGTGCGATGTGTTTATAACTCTGATGTGTATCACCTTCTCGTTGGCGAATTTTTTCTAGGTTTTGATTGACCTGACTGCACAAATAAGCCCACAGGCGATTGATGAAAAAATTCTGATGATGGACTTGTATTTCGATAATAACCTGTGTCCCATTGTCCAACTCCGCTAAGACGTCTATACTGGTATAGAAGTCCTGTGCCGAGTAGGGCAGGGAAGGTAAGACATGAATATTGCTCCCCTCCAAAATGGTTACATTTTTGGCTGGTAAATCCAGCATATCGCGAATAAATTGACAAGTGATCTCTGGATTGCTAAAGATTTTCTTAGCAACCAAGTCGTTGGTTGGGCTAATGCCCGGATGTCTGAGAATCATCCTTTTCCTCCTTTTATTATACCACAGTTTTAAATCTAAGTTTACTAGATTCTATGGTTCTATCTATTTATTCGGAAAAGAAAGGGAAAAGTTTAAAAATAGTAAGGCTGTTTGCTTGTAAATCAGTTGGGTTTCTTTTTTCTCCGTCGCTACTACACTTAAATTTTATAGGCTCTTGAAGTCAAAAAATCTTCTATTTCCGTATAACACAGTCCCTTATGTAACTGACTCTTGGATATGGACGTATTACTATATTTCTTGGGTAGACTATCGATATAAAAGTGACTTTTGACGTTTGTGGACTGATGAAGGGCTCCTAGCTTAGCTTTGATCTCAGTAAAAAGAGTCGTCTATATCCTAATCTGCCATTCGTAAAGTTTGAAATTTACAGCCGACTGGTGTATAATATTTAGATGAAATTGTATTCTATTATGTAGAAATAGTAGAATAATATATATATATATATATATATATGGAGGCGGGCATGAATAGTCCAGAAAAACAATTAAAATACAGTATACGAAAAGTAAGTGTCGGTGCAGCTAGTGTTGTCATTGGGGCGCTCTATCTTTTGATGGGAGCTGGGATTGCTCATGCTGAGGGTGTGGACTCAGATAAGGGAGCTGAGAGGACTGCAAGCTCGGTAGATCCAGGACAGCCTGGAACTGGAGAGCCAGAAAACAAGACTGACCTCAGTCATACTGATGCAGCAGCTAGCACCTATAATGCTCCAGTAGCTGACAATCCGCTAGTAACTCCAGAAGGTGCCAAACCTCGTACTCGTGGTAAAAGAGAATTAGCTGATGGGGACGCAAGTAATCCATCGAATGGAGCTACAGGAACTGAATCAGAGCCGACTTCTGGAAATGAGGGAGGTTCAGACCCAGCAGATACTGATCCAGATTTACTGGATGCCAATCGTAAGGGTGATATAGTAAAAGAACACCAGCCCGGGGTCATTGTGCCTAAAGATGGAGAAACGGGTGGGGATGATAAGAATGCCAACCTGAAATTTGATACTCCTAAGGAAAATCTGACTCTCGAAGAATTATGGGATATTGTAAAAAATATGCCAGACGACTTCCAAAATAATGAACGTTCTTACTTGCGTAATATGAACACCCTTGGTGATGCTTTGAATTTAAAACCAGGTGAAATTAGAGAGCTTCATGACTTTGGTGGTTGGAGTGCCATTGATAAAGAAGGGAATCCTGGTAAATTTGTAATCGGTAAGAAAAATGAGCAAGGCTACTTTACAGGTTGGTATGTCAACGAAAAAGGTGAAAAAATACAAGGTGGTATGCTTGGCGGAGATGCTTTAGACAACATCTATGTGCACGAACAAGCCTTAGACCGTCGTTTCAGGTACATGCTCATGCTTGTTAAAGGACGTACACGTGCCAATCGTGACGAGACAGTTTCAGATAATTCGAAGTATGATCCACGTGCTCAAAATGAACGTGCGGATTCAGCCGGTACTCCTTATAAAGACCTTCCATTTTTGAAGAAGGATGAATATAGGAAATATTCTCCAGGTGTCGTTGGCTATAATGGGATAGAGAAGCAGTTTACTGCCTTTTCTCCTGACTTCGGAAGCCGTGTTCGCGTGGAATTTGTAACTGGCTATATCTCAGATATTAACGGTTCTAAAGGAACCTATCGAGTAGTCATTAAAACTAAGGATACTGCTGGCCAAGAGAAGACGGTATACGATGAAACCATTCACCGTGTAGCCGAAATCGTTCAGAATGAAGACTTGTATAAAAAAGGTTTGGATGTAGAACAGGCGCACCAAACAATTAAGAGATTTTTTGAAGCAGAGTTAAAAAAGCGTGCTAATGAAATTCGTGATGAGAAAATAAAACATACTTCATTGCACCGTAAACCCAAAAATAAATTTACAGACGAAGAAAAAGAACTGTACGATAAACTTGAAGCAGAAGCTACGGAAGAAGCTAAAAAATAAGGCGATATCGTGATGAATGTTACGGAAGACTTCTTAAGTATAGAAAAATCAAAAGAAAGAGATTCAGAGTGGAAGAAAACTTTTACAAACACATCGCAGACAACTATAAGGCTATCAAACGAATTAAATACTTTATTGAAATTTGCTGATCAAGAGACTCCTAATACTCCAACTTGGATAAACGCGACTAAGGAGGCAGCTAAAGCTAAAGCCGATGACAGAGTATATAAACTACTGAGGACTCTTATACCAGGCGCTAAGAAAATTACCTATCATGTTAACGATGATCAGCTGGAAGTTGAAACAGATAAATACACATATACTGCCGCTAGAAACGGTAGCAAGGAAGTTGGTATTCAAGGGTCAGAAGTAGCAGCAACTCTAAGTGCCGATGCCTATAATGCTAATCCCCAAACCTTTGAGAGAGAATACAAATACAAAAGCGAATAATCTTAATCATGGTTGGGCTAGATCTAGTTCTGAAGAGTTCAAAAACTTCTCACGCTTTATAGGGGTAGATAAAGGGATTGAGCGAACGAATGTGATTTCTGATAAAGATTTATCGGATAAGATTAGGGCGGCATTGGGCCCTGGGGATAGCAAACTCGGAAAAGGTGGCTACTTCTCAACTGGGGATGTTTTACTAGGAAAAGATATTGTTTCTTATACCGTACAAGTATTTTCAGGAAATGATAACAGAGTCGGGGTCAATCCTCAAAGTCACCGTGTTCAGTATAATCTCCCAATTCTAGCTGACTTTTCAGTTATTCAAGACACGGTGGAACCATCACGATTCGTTGTTGAAAAAATCATTCCAAAATTAAATATTCCACCAGCAGAGAAAGATAAAATAACCGAAGAAATCAAGAAAAAGAAGAAAACATCAGAATTGGCAGAACTAATCTCAGGAAATGTGAAAGTTCGTTATGTTGATGAACAAGGGAATTTATTATCATTAAAAAATGACACTGGAATTGGAGAAAAAGAAAGCGACGGAACCTACATTACCAACAAAAGACAGCTTATTGGTACCAGCTATAATGTCACAGATAAAAAACTCAGTAGCATGACTACTACTGACGGAAGATATTATACTTTTGAAAAAGAAGCTACAGATTCTGCAAGTTTAACTGGGAATATTGTAAGCGAAGGTAGAACAGTGACCTTAGTTTATAAAGAAAGCGAAGCGCCGGCAGAAGTAGATGCAACCAGAACAGTTAAGAGAACAATTACCTATGTAAAAGAAGATAATGTGAATGGAACTATAAAAAGAACGGTTCTTGAAAAACAAACGAAAGAAAATACAGTCACATTCACAGGAAAAGAAGTAACTGATACAGAGCATAATACGGTATCTTACAAGAACTGGACAAGCACAAATAGTAAATTCCCGAAAGTAGATACACCAGTACTAGAAGGTTATATCGCAGATATAGCAAGCGTAGGAGAAGAAGAAGCAACAGCGCCAACTTCAACTGGTGATGTGACTAATCTAACGAAAGAAGTTGTTTATACAAAACTAGGAAGTTGGGTACCAAACTTACCGAAAGGTGTAACACCACCTGAAGGAACAGATATGACACCTAAACCATATCCAAACGATCCAAACGATCCAACAAGACCTGGAGATCCAACGGATCCTACTACACCAAATGTACCAGTGATTCCATATGTGCCAGGTTATACACCAAATGTTGGCGGAACTCCTTTAGTACCGAAAAATCCAACAGATTTAACGGAAGGATATACACCACCAACTCCAACAGATCCAAAAACAAATATAGAAATAAACTATACACCAGATCCACAAAAAGCAGTAGTAAAAGTCTATACGATCAGAGATGGCGTAAAAATAGAATTGCCGAATGAAAAAGTAAGTATCGATAGTGGTATACCAGACGCTGCAATTCCTTCAACAAAGCTTGATGAAAAAATCAAAGACTTAGAAAAACGTGGATATATTGTAGATAATAAAACACCATTAAAAGGTGAAACGTTTGATAAAGTAAAAGATTCAGAAACTGGAGACCCATCGCAAGTTTATGAACTCATTCTTAGAGAGCGTACATCAGTTGAAACAGAAACAAAATCTGTAACACGTACGATTAAATACTATAAAATTGATGAAATAAATGGAACAAAAGTTGAAGTTGATAATGGTAAATTAACGAATACTAAGACAGCTGAATTTACCCGCGAAGTAACTACTAACTTAGCGACAGGTCTAACAACAATAGGTGCATGGAGTGATAAACAAACACTAGATGAAGTGAAAACTCCAGTATTAACTGGATATATAGCTGATAAAGTGAAGGTTCCTTCTAGTGAAGTGACAGCTGATACTGAATCGTTTGAAGAGGAAGTTGTCTACAAGAAAATTGGAAGCTGGGTACCAAAAGTGCCAGGTGTAGAAAACCCAACACCAACACCAATTCCATATCCAAACGATCCAAACGATCCAACAAAACCTAAATATCCTGATTATCCGACAACACCAGGAAATCCAGGAGAAACACCAAACCCTCAACCTGGCACCCCAGACGGTGAAACTCCAGGAACTCCTGAAAAACCAAAAACTCCACCAGTAATTCCATATGTACCAGGATACACACCAAAAATCGGAGACAAACCGTTAGAACCAGTTGATCCAAATAATCCAGAAATTGGATACAAGGTACCACCGATTCCAGAAACACCAGAAAACGATACGCCGATTGAGTATGAAAAAGATCCTCAAAAAGCTGTAGTGAAGGTGTTCAACACAACAACTGGAACAGAGGTAGAATTACCAGAAGAGAAAGTAGAACTTTCAGGTAAAACAGGTGAGCCGATTCCAACTGATTCAGTAACAACTAAGATTGCAGAGTTGGAAAAACGTGGATATGTAGTTGAGAATAAAGACTTATTAAATAATCAAAAATTTGATAAGGAAAAAGATCCAACAGATGGAGATCCAACACAAGTATTCAAATTACTTGTTAAGGAACGTACTGTAGAAGTAACAGAGCCAAAAAATCCAAATGATCCAGTAGATCCAGATAAACCAGAAGGACCAAAATGGCCAGCAACTGGATTAGCAAAATCTGACTTAGAAAAAGAAGTAACACGTACAATTACTTACGTTAAGAAAGAAACTGCGGATGGACCAGAAATAGCGGATGCGAAACCAACTGTAAAACAAACAGCCCACTTCAAACGTAGTGCGACATATAATGCAGTTACAGGAACAATCACATACGGAAATTGGGAAAGTGCGGATAAAGAATTAGCAAAAGTAGACACACCTGAATTAACAGGCTATGTAGCAGACAAAGCTTCAGTAGATAAAGTGGAAACAAATGTAGATTCGACAGGATTAGATCAAAAAGTAGTTTATACTAAACTAGGAAATTGGGTGCCAAGATTACCAGAAGGTGTAACACCACCGACAGGAACAGATATGACACCTAAACCATATCCAAACAATCCGACAGATCCAACTAAGCCTGGAGAACCAGAATATCCACAGCCAGGAACACCAGTTGAACCAAACACACCAGTGATTCCATATGTGCCAGGTTATACACCTAAGACACCAGATGGAAATCCATTAGTACCAGTTGCTCCAAAACATCCAGAAAATGGATATAAGGTGCCACCAGTACCAACAGAACCTGGTCAGGATACACCGATTGAGTATGTAAAAGACGGACAACAAAAAGCAATCACAAGCTTCGTAGATCCAAAAGGAAATGTATTAGAAACACCAATCACAGAAACAGGAGATTCAAATACACCATTAACAAAAGACGGTGAAATCAAAGCAACAATTGCGAAATTAAAACTAAAAGGATATGATGTTGAAACTAACACTTATCCACCTAAGGGTACTTTTGATAACGATCCTAAGGTTGATCAATACTTCAAGGTGACATTAACACCACGTGTTAAACCAGTGAAACCATTTGATCCAACAGATCCGAAAGATCCAAATAAACCAGTACCAGGACAACCAATCGATCCAGATACACCAGTAGATCCAAATAATCCAAATGATCCAACAATTCCAAGATGGACAGAGGACTTAATCAACAAACTAGAAACTACAAAACAAGTAACACGTACAATTAACTATGTTGACGAAGAAGGAAACAAACTTTCTGAACCATCAACAGACAAAGTGACATTCACACGTGAAGCTAAGATTAACGTAGTAACAGGTGAGATTGCTTATGGAGATTGGAAAGCAGTTGGTGGAGATAGTACATTCGATAAAGTATCATCACCAGTAGTTAAAGGTTACATCCTTAAAGACCCAGCTCAAAAAGAAGTAGCTGAAAGAAAAGGAATAACACCAACTGTTGCAAATCAAACAATTGAAGTGGTTTACAAGAAACTTGGTTCATGGATACCAAAAGTGCCAGGTGTAGAAACACCAACGCCACTACCATATCCAAACGATCCGACAGACCCAACTAAGCCTGGAGAACCAGAATATCCACAGCCAGGAACACCAGTTGAACCAAACACACCAGTGATTCCATATGTGCCAGGTTATACACCTAAGACACCAGATGGAAATCCATTAGTACCAGTTGATCCAGAACATCCAGAAAATGGATACAAGGTACCACCAGTACCAACAGAGCCTGGTAAGGATACACCGATTGAGTATGTAAAAGTTCCAAATACACCTAGTCCGGAAGAACCGGTAAAACCAACTCCAGAAAGTAATCATATTACAATCTGGGTGGATGAAAATGGTAAGCCATTGAAACCAGAAAAATCTGGAACTCATGAGCCAGGAAATATTCCTGGATACAGATATATTACAACTGTAACGAAGGATGGTGTTACAATTCATAGATTTGAAAAGATAACACCAGTAGAGCCTAATAATCCTGTTCCACAGAAACCGACCACACCGATTCCAACTCCACAAGATCCGACTATTCCAACACCAGAAAGTCAAATTCCAACTCCAAACACTCCAGAAGCAAATACTCCGACTTCTGAGACAAATAGAAGAGAGGAATTGCCAAACACAGGTACAGAAGCTAATGCTACCTTGGCTAGCGTTGGTATCATGACCTTGTTAGCTGGTCTAGGACTAGGATTCTTCAAGAAAAAAGAAGATGAAAAATAAAGCTCTTTATCAACTGTAGCAGGTTGAGAAAAGCTAAGATTAAGAAGAGACTGAGAAAAAAGCCTCTCAAATCAGAAAAACGCATAGTATCAGGTATTGAAAAACTTGAGACTATGCGTTTTATTGTGGAAAGATTTACTTCATTTTTTACGGAAGTTGAGTTTTTGGTCCAGTCTCTTTAAATTATATGTTCTCTCAAATTCAGAATAGAGCATTATAACTTATAAAACATTGCTAGAAATTGATTCGACTTTACTATCCTATTTGTTCAGAGTTTATTTCATTTTGCTATAAAGTTTGATATTTCTTTTGTTTTTCTACTCTTTTTCCGAATAAATAGATAGAAGCATCGAATCTAGTAAATTAGATTAAAAAATGTGCTATAATGAAAGGAGAAGAAATATGACTGTACGTCATCCGGGAATCAGCCCGACCAATGACTTGGTTGCTAAGAAAATTTTCAGCAATCCAGAAATCACTTGTCAATTTATTCGTGATATGTTGGACTTGCCAGCAAAAAATGTGACCATTTTGGAGGGGAGCAATATTCACGTCTTGCCTTCCCTGCCGTACTCGGCCCAGGATTTCTATATTAGTATTGATGTCTTGGCGGAGTTGGACAATGGCACGCAGGCTATTATCGAAATCCAAGTTCATCATCAGAATTTTTTCATCAATCGCCTGTGGGCTTACCTGTGTAGTCAGGTCAATCAAAATCTTGAAAAAATCCGCCAGCAAGAAGGAAATACTCACCAGAGTTACAAACATATCGCACCAGTATACGCAATCGCAATTGTGGATAGCAATTATTTCTCAGATGACCTGGCTTTTCATAGCTTTAGTATGCGAGAGGACACGACAGGTGAGGTCTTAACCATCACAAATAACGGTCAAGAAAACCATCTAGTCAAGATGGCGTTCTTGGAATTAAAAAAATATAGAGAAACCAGCAAAGATAAGGTTCGCAAGCCGTGGTTGGAGTTTTTCGGGAACAAACCCTTTACCCAAGAACCCGAGCGAGCCATCAGCCAAGCAGACCAACTGCTGGACTACAAGAGCTGGTCCGAGGAGGACAGGAAAATGTTTAGTCAATTACGTATGCGAGAAGAACAGGCCTTGTTAGCACAGGACTATGCCTTGGAAACAGCTAGGGCGGAAGGCATTGAAGAGGGATTAAAAGTAGGTCTAGTAAATCTCGTTCGCCAAGGTCTGCTGCTATCTGAGGTTGCCAGTCAGCAGTTGGGTATGACTGTGGCTGAGTTTGAGGTGCTATTGAAAGGCCATCACAAATAAGGACTAAAAAAATACAGAGAAACCAGCAAAGACGAGGTTCGTAAGCCGTAGTTGGAGTTTTTTGGTAACAAGCCCTTTACCCAAGAACCTGAGCGAGCCATCAGCCAAGCAGACCAACTGCTGGACTACAAGAGCTGGTCCGAGGAGGACAGGAAAATGTTTAGTCAACTACGTATGCGTGAAGAACAGGCCTTGTTAGCACAGGACTATGCCTTGGAAACTGCTAGGGCGGAAGGCATTGAACAAGGTTTAGAACGAGGTCGTGCAGAGGGCATTGAACAGGGATTAAAAGTAGGTCTAGTAAATCTCGTTCGCCAAGGTCTTCTGACTTCTGAGGTTGCGAGTGAGCAGTTGGGTATGACCGTCGCCGAGTTTGAGTCACTCTTGTGAACGAGTAAAAATGTTTTACCATCTATCTTGCAAAATAAATAGAATTTCTAATCCAAATGTTTTTTAATACCAAGCATAAACAGAGTCGGTTTTTCTAGGATATTTGGGTTAAGACCATTATCTTGAATGCCTTAGGGAAACATGCTATACTACTTGTATGATTATTTTACAAGCTAATAAAATTGAACGTTCTTTTGCAGGAGAGGTTCTTTTCGATAATATCAACCTGCAAGTTGATGAACGAGATCGGATTGCCCTTGTTGGGAAAAATGGTGCAGGTAAGTCTACTCTTTTGAAGATTTTAGTTGGAGAAGAGGAGCCAACTAGTGGAGAAATCAATAAGAAAAAAGATATTTCTCTGTCTTACCTAGCTCAAGATAGTCGTTTTGAGTCTGAAAATACCATCTACGATGAGATGCTTCATGTCTTTGATGACTTGCGTCGGACTGAGAAACAACTTCGTCAGATGGAGCTGGAGATGGGTGAAAAGTCTGGTGAGGATTTGGATAAACTGATGTCAGATTACGATCGCTTATCTGAGAATTTTCGCCAAGCAGGCGGCTTTACCTATGAAGCTGATATTCGAGCGATTTTGAATGGATTCAAGTTTGACGAGTCTATGTGGCAGATGAAAATAGCTGAGCTTTCTGGTGGTCAAAATACTCGTTTGGCTCTAGCCAAAATGCTCCTTGAAAAGCCCAATCTCTTGGTTTTGGACGAGCCAACCAACCACTTGGATATTGAAACCATTGCCTGGCTAGAGAATTACTTGGTAAATTATAGCGGTGCCCTTATTATCGTCAGCCATGACCGTTATTTCTTGGACAAGGTTGCGACAATTACGCTGGATTTGACCAAGCATTCCTTGGATCGCTATGTGGGCAATTATTCTCGCTTTGTCGAGCTGAAGGAGCAAAAACTAGCTACTGAGGCAAAAAACTATGAAAAACAGCAGAAGGAAATCGCTGCTCTGGAAGACTTTGTCAACCGCAATCTAGTCCGAGCTTCAACGACCAAACGTGCCCAATCTCGACGCAAACAACTGGAAAAAATGGAGCGTTTGGACAAGCCTGAAGCTGGTAAGAAATCTGCTAACATGACTTTCCAGTCTGAAAAAACGTCGGGCAATGTTGTCCTGACTGTTGAAAATGCGGCTATTGGTTATGACGAGGAAGTCTTGTCACAACCGATTAACCTAGACCTTCGTAAGATGAATGCTGTCGCTATCGTTGGTCCCAATGGTATTGGCAAGTCAACCTTTATCAAATCAATCGTGGATCAGATTCCTTTTATCAAGGGTGAAAAGCGCTTTGGCGCTAATGTTGAGATTGGTTACTATGACCAAACCCAAAGCAAGCTGACACCAAGTAATACTGTACTGGATGAACTCTGGAATGATTTTAAACTGACACCAGAAGTTGAAATTCGTAACCGTCTAGGTGCCTTCCTTTTCTCAGGAGAGGATGTTAAAAAATCAGTTGGCATGCTGTCAGGTGGCGAGAAAGCTCGTTTGCTTTTGGCTAAATTGTCTATGGAAAACAACAACTTCCTGATCCTTGACGAGCCGACCAACCACTTGGATATTGATAGCAAGGAAGTGCTAGAAAATGCCTTGATTGACTTTGATGGAACTCTTCTATTCGTCAGCCACGACCGTTACTTTATCAATCGTGTGGCAACTCATGTACTGGAATTGTCAGAGAATGGATCAACTCTCTATCTTGGAGATTACGATTACTATGTTGAGAAGAAATCAGAAGTAGAAATGATTCAAACTGAGGAAGCTTCAACCAGCAATCAAGCAAAAGAAGCAAGCCCAGTTAATGACTATCAAGCTCAGAAAGAAAGTCAAAAAGAAGTTCGTAAGCTCATGCGACAAATAGAAAGTCTAGAAGCTGAAATTGAAGAGTTAGAAAGTCAAAGTCAAGCCATTTCTGAACAAATGTTGGAAACAAACGATGCCGACAAACTGATGGAATTGCAGGCTGAGTTGGACAAAATCAGCCATCGTCAGGAAGAGGCCATGCTTGAGTGGGAAGAATTATCAGAGCAGGTGTAAAATGGAACATCTTGGAAAAGTATTTCGTGAATTTCGGACAAGTGGAAATTATTCTTTAAAGGAGGCGGCAGGCGAGTCCTGCTCCACCTCTCAGTTATCTCGCTTTGAGCTTGGGGAGTCTGACCTAGCAGTCTCACGTTTCTTTGAGATTTTGGATAACATTCATGTCACAATCGAAAATTTCATGGATAAGGCAAGGGATTTCCATAATCATGAACATGTGTCTATGATGGCACAGATTATCCCACTTTACTACTCAAATGATATTGCAGGTTTTCAAAAGCTTCAAGAAGAACAACTTGAAAAGGCTAAGAGTTCGACGACTCCCCTTTATTTTGAGCTGAACTGGATTTTGCTACAAGGTCTGATTTGTCAAAGAGATTCGACTTATGAGATGAAGCAGGATGATTTGGATAAGGTAGCAGATTATCTCTTCAAAACAGAAGAATGGACCATGTATGAGTTGATTCTTTTCGGTAACCTCTATAGTTTCTACGATGTGGACTATGTCACTCGGATTGGTAGAGAAGTTATGGAGAGGGAGGAATTTTACCAAGAGATTGGTCGCCATAAGAGATTGGTTTTGATTTTGGCCCTCAATTGTTACCAGCATTGTTTAGAGCATCTTTCTTTTGACAATGCAAGCTATTTTGAGACTTATACAGAGAAGATTATTGGTAAAGGTATTAAGCTTTATGAGCGTAATATTTTCCATTATCTAAAAGGCTTTGCCTTGTACCAAAAAGGACAGTGTAAAGAAGGTTGTAAGCAGATGCAAGAGACCATGCATATTTTTGATGTGCTAGGTCTCCCAGAGCAAGTAGCCTACTATCAGGAACACTACGAAAAATTTGTCAAAAGTTAATTTTCCCAAATAAGGGAAAAAATAAAAAGCTCCTTTCAGTTTTGATACAATAGTTTCAAAATTTGAGAGGAGTTTTTATATGAATCGCTATGCAGTACAGTTGATTAGCCGCGGAGCTGTTAACAAGATAGGGAATATGCTCTATGATTATGGAAATAGTGTCTGGTTGGCTTCCATGGGAACTATGGGACAGACAGTTTTAGGAATGTATCAGATTTCTGAACTCGTCACATCTATTCTCGTAAATCCCTTTGGCGGAGTCATTTCAGATCGTTTTTCTCGTCGTAGGATTTTAATGGCGACGGACCTTGTTTGCGGGATTCTTTGTCTGGCTATTTCTTTCATAAGGAATGACAGCTGGATGATTGGCGCTTTGATTGTTGCCAATATTGTTCAGGCTATTGCTTTCGCATTTTCTCGTACAGCCAATAAAGCCATTATAACTGAGGTTGTTGAGAAAGATGAGATTGTGATCTATAATTCTCGCTTAGAGCTGGTTTTGCAGGTTGTAGGTGTTAGCTCTCCTGTTCTTTCCTTCCTTGTTTTACAATTTGCAAGTCTCCATATGACGCTATTACTAGACTCGCTGACTTTTTTCATTGCTTTTGTTCTAGTGGCTTTCCTTCCAAAAGAGGAAGCAAAAGTTCAAGAGAAAAAGGCTTTTACTGGGAGAGATATTTTTGTAGATATCAAGGATGGGTTACACTATATCTGGCATCAGCAAGAAATTTTTTTCCTTTTGCTGGTAGCTTCCAGCGTTAATTTCTTTTTTGCCGCTTTTGAATTTCTCCTCCCCTTTTCGAATCAGCTTTACGGGTCAGAAGGAGCCTATGCAAGTATTTTAACTATGGGGGCTATTGGTTCCATCATTGGGGCTCTTCTAGCTAGTAAAATTAAAGCTAATGTTTATAATCTGTTGATTTTACTGGCTTTGACAGGTGTCGGAGTTTTTATGATGGGATTACCACTGCCAAATTTTCTTTCCTTTTCTGGAAATTTAGTTTGTGAATTGTTTATGACGATTTTTAATATTCACTTTTTTACTCAAGTACAAACCAAGGTTGAGAGCGAATTTCTTGGGAGAGTACTAAGTACAATTTTTACCTTAGCTATTCTATTTATGCCTATTGCAAAAGGATTTATGACAGTCTTGCCAAGTGTACATCTCTCTTCTTTCCTGATAATTGGAAGTGGTGTTCTCATCTTGTCTTGTATATCATTTATTTATGTTCGAACTCATTTTGAAAAAGAGACATAAGTTTGCTTGGACTTCAAAAATAATTCCAATCTAAGTATTTTTTCCGCCCTTCTCGTTTGTGAGGAGGGCTTAGTTTATGGTAAAATGGTCTTATGAATAAAAGAATGAATGAGTTAGTCACCTTACTCAATCGCTATGCGACTGAGTACTATACCAGCGATAATCCGTCGGTTTCAGACAGTGAGTATGACCGTCTTTATCGTGAGTTGGTCGAGTTAGAAACTGCTTATCCAGATCAAGTGTTAGCAGAAAGTCCGACCCATCGTGTTGGTGGCAAGGTTTTAGATGGTTTTGAAAAATACAGTCATCAGTATCCTCTTTATAGTTTGCAGGATGCTTTTTCACGTGAGGAGCTTGAAGCTTTTGATTCGCGTGTTCGTAAGGAAGTGGCTCATCCGACCTATATTTGTGAGCTGAAAATCGATGGCTTATCTATCTCGCTGACTTATGAAAAGGGGATTTTAGTTGCTGGGGCAACGCGTGGAGATGGTTCTATTGGTGAAAATATAACAGAAAATCTCAAACGTGTTAAGGACATTCCTTTGACCTTGCCAGAAGAACTAGATATCACAGTTCGTGGGGAATGTTACATGCCACGCGCTTCTTTTGACCAGGTTAACCAAGCTCGGCAAGAAAATGGAGAGCCTGAATTTGCTAATCCTCGTAATGCAGCAGCAGGAACCCTTCGGCAGTTAGATACAGCAGTAGTAGCCAAGCGCAATCTTGCGACTTTCCTCTATCAAGAAGCCAGTCCTTCAACTCGTGACAGCCAAGAAAAGGTTTTGAAGCACCTAGAACAGCTCGGTTTTGTAGTTAATCCTAAGCGGATTTTGGCTGAAAACATAGATGAAATCTGGAATTTTATCCAAGAAGTAGGACAAGAACGGGACAATCTGTCTTATGATATCGATGGGGTGGTGATCAAGGTCAATGACCTAGCAGGTCAAGAAGAACTTGGCTTTACCGTTAAGGCTCCAAAGTGGGCAGTGGCTTACAAGTTCCCAGCTGAAGAAAAAGAAGCTCAACTACTCTCAGTTGACTGGACAGTTGGCCGTACGGGTGTTGTAACCCCAACTGCCAATCTAACACCAGTACAACTGGCTGGTACAACTGTTAGCCGTGCAACTCTGCACAATGTGGATTATATTGCTGAAAAAGATATCCGCAAAGACGACACGGTTATCGTCTATAAGGCTGGGGACATCATCCCTGCCGTTTTACGTGTGGTAGAGTCCAAACGGATTTCTGAAGAGAAACTAGATATCCCTACAAACTGCCCAAGTTGTGACTCTGACTTGTTGCACTTTGAAGATGAAGTGGCCCTGCGTTGTATCAATCCACGTTGCCCTGCCCAAATCATGGAAGGTTTGATTCACTTTGCCTCTCGAGATGCCATGAATATTACAGGCCTTGGGCCATCTATTGTTGAGAAGCTATTTGCTGCCAATTTAGTCAAGGATGTGGCGGATATTTATCGTTTGCAAGAAGAGGATTTCCTCCTTTTAGAGGGGGTTAAGGAAAAATCCGCTGCTAAACTGTATCAGGCTATCCAAGCATCTAAGGAAAATTCTGCCGAGAAGCTCTTGTTTGGTTTGGGAATTCGCCATGTCGGAAACAAGGCTAGTCAGCTCTTACTTCAACATTTCCACTCAATTGAAAATCTGGCTCAGGCAGATCCAGAGGAAGTGGCTAGTATTGAAAGTCTGGGTGGGGTGATTGCCAAAAGTCTTCAAACTTATTTTGCGACAGAAGGCTCTGAAATTCTCCTAAGAGAATTGAAAGAAGCAGGAGTCAATCTGGATTATAAAGGTCAGACTGTAGTGGCAGATGCGGCCTTGTCAGGTTTGACCGTTGTATTGACAGGAAAATTGGAACGTCTCAAACGCTCAGAAGCTAAAAGCAAACTCGAAAGTCTGGGTGCCAAGGTGACAGGCAGTGTCTCTAAAAAGACAGACCTTGTTGTTGCAGGTGCAGACGCTGGAAGTAAACTTCAAAAAGCACAAGAACTTGGTATCGAAGTTCGAGATGAAGCTTGGCTCGAAAGTTTGTAATGATCTTTTAAAAACAGAGTTTAGATAGAATGACAATGTTTGTTAATCGGGACAAAATTAGTCAAAAATTTATTAGTAAAACAGAAACAAATTAAAAAGTAAAAAGGAAAAATAAAAATGTATACCTACCCTATGCGCATTCATTACCATCGCAAGAATGGTGAATATGACACTTGCTCTTTTGTAAAGAGTAAGGATCAACGAATTGATTTACTAACTTACCAAGAAGATTATTTTGGTGCCTTATTTAGTTTTGAACACCCAAGCGTTCATCCCTTAGAAAGCTTGAATTTTGTGGTTCATACCGGCCAAACCAGTAAAGAATATGCCATCCGTTTTAATCACTATCCTCTCTTAACGGAGGTCTGGATTTTGGAAGGCGATGATAGAATTTATTATTCTGAAAATCCTGCTATTGCCAGTCCTTTCTATAAGAATCAAAATCCTTTTGCCTTTGACAAGGCTATCAATAGCGCTAGTTTCGACCACCACTGGGGTTACCAAGGGGAATTGGGTTGCCATGTAGAGGACAATCAGGCTCATTTTGCCCTTTGGGCTCCAACAGCGACAGCAGTGCAGGTTGTCGTTTATGAATCAGCTACTAATGATGCACCTGTTTGGAAGACTTTTGATATGGAGAGAGGCAATCGCTACTCTTATAACCATAAGGACAATACTATTGGTGTCTGGAGTTTGGATGTTGAGGAAGATTTGACTGGTAAGGCTTATCAGTATCAAGTCCAATTCCCTCATCACCAAACACTGACACGTGATCCTTATACAATCGCGACCAGCCCTGATGGCAAACGTTCTGCTATTCTGAGCCATGCAGAAAAACAAGTCGAAAATTTCGAGGTCAAGCATGGTTCTGATGCTGCTTGGCGTTTGGAAAATCCATGTAAGGCAGTTATTTGTGAAATGCATATTCGTGATTTGACCCAATCACCGACCTCAGGTGTGGATGAACATCTTCGAGGAACGTTCTTGGGTGCTGCTCAGACTGGAACGGTTAACCAGTACGGTCAGTCAACTGCTTTTGATCACATCAAGAAGTTGGGCTACAATTATGTTCAGTTGCAACCAATTGCAGACCGTCATAAAGAATACGATGAGGATGGAAATGTAACCTACAACTGGGGTTATGATCCACAAAACTATAACGCGCCAGAAACTAGTTTTTCAACTAATCCAGATGATCCAGCTCAGGTCATTCGTGATTTGAAGACCATGGTTCAAGCTTACCACGATGCGGGTATTGGTGTTATTATGGATGTGGTCTATAACCATACCTTCTCAGTTGTTGATGCACCTTTCCAAACAACTGTCCCTGACTATTATTATCGTATGAATCCAGATGGTACCTTCCAGAATGGAACGGGTGTTGGAAATGAAACAGCCAGTGAACACGAAATGTTCCGCAAGTACATGATTGATTCTCTTTTATACTGGGTGCAGGAATATAATATTGACGGCTTCCGTTTTGACTTGATGGGGATTCATGATGTCAAGACTATGCAGATGATTCGTCAGAGTTTGGATGAAATTGACCCCAACATTATCCTCTATGGAGAAGGATGGGATATGGGAACAGGTCTTGCCCCTTATGATAAGGCTAAGAAAGACAACGCCTACGAAATGCCAAATATTGGTTTCTTTAATGACAATCAGCGTGATGCTGTCAAAGGTGGAGAAGTTTACGGTGCTATCAAGTCAGGTTTTGTCAGTGGTGCTGCGACAGAGCCAATTCTAGCTAAAGCAATCCTAGGAAGTCGTGAATTAGGAACCTATACACATCCAAATCAGGTGCTTAACTATGTAGAAGCCCATGACAATTACAATCTTCACGATTTATTGGCAACTCTTCATCCAGACCAAAGTTCAGAACAAATCATGCACAAGGTTGAGACAGCCACAGCTATGAACCTACTCATGCAAGGGATGGCCTTTATGGAAATCGGTCAAGAATTTGGTCGTACCAAACTGGTTGCGACTGGTGAGAATGGTGAGTTGACACATGATGATAGAGAGCGTGCGATGAATAGCTATAATGCTCCTGACAGTGTGAACCAAGTCAACTGGGATTTGATCAATGAGCGTCAAGACAGTATTGAGTTTATCCGTCAAGTCATCCGATTGAAGACAAAAACTGGCGCCTTTTCTTACTCTAGCTATGATGAAATTTACCATCATGTCTTTGTGCATTCTGCGATTGAACATAGCGGCTGCCTTATCTATGAAGTTCACGGCAAAGAACACCTCTTGGTGGTTGTGAATGCTAAATCAGAACCCTATCCATTTGAAAATGCAGGAAATTTAGCTACGTTGGTAACCAACAGTCGCTCAAAAGAAGACAATGTGTTAGATGATATTAGTCTAGCTGTCTTGAGTGTTTTATAAAGACCATCTATCTCGCTATTCTAACACATCATTGGAAGTGAACGAATAGAAAGAACTTAGCTGATAACTCACTTGTATAGAAAATTTGATAAATATTTTCATCAAACGTGTAAAGTCAGGAAATTGTTTTCCTGATTTTATTTTTTTGCTATAAAACAATAATAATCATAGAAAAAATACGAACTTTTTGGTATTATAGTAGAGAAAAGAAAGGCGTTTTCGCAATTTTTTGAAAAAATATTGATTTACAATTGAACGAGTAAGTGAACTTGTTGTAGATTTTCAAAATAATTAAAGAAGTATAGTAATTTACTTGAATCTTCTCTAAAAAGGTAGTATAATAAATCTATAGAAAACGCTTACAGAAATAGGAGGGTGTATGGATAAGAAAAAAGCTTTAGAAACCTTTATGACTGGTGAAAATTTTCACCTCCAGCACTATCTAGGAGCGCATAGGGAAGAAAAAAATGGTGAGTATGGCTATACTTTCCGTGTGTGGGCACCTAATGCTCAGGCTGTTCACTTGGTAGGGGATTTCACCAATTGGGTAGAAAACCAAATCTTAATGGAACGAAATGAATTTGGTGTCTGGGAAGTCTTTACCAGCCTTGCTCATGAAGGCCAAATTTACAAGTATCATATCACTCGTGCAAATGGTCATCAGCTGATGAAGATTGATCCTTTGGCTGTTCGATATGAGGCACGACCTGGTACTGGAGCGATTTTAACAGAGATTCCAGAGAAAAAATGGAAAGATGGTCTTTGGCTAGCTCGTAGAAAACGCTTGAGTTTTGAAGAGCGTCCTGTCAATATTTACGAAGTTCATGCTGGATCGTGGAAGAGAAATCTAGATGGAGGTCCTTATAGTTTTGCTCAACTGAAGGATGAGCTGATTCCTTACTTGGTTGAGATGAACTATACTCACATTGAGTTTATGCCCTTGATGTCTCACCCTCTCGGTTTGAGTTGGGGTTACCAGCTTATGGGGTACTTTGCTTTAGAGCATGCCTATGGTCGTCCTGAAGAGTTTCAAGATTTTGTTGAGGAATGTCATTTAAATAATATTGGGGTCATTGTGGACTGGGTACCTGGTCACTTTACTATCAATGATGATGCCTTGGCCTATTATGATGGGACACCGACTTTTGAATATCAAGACCATAATAAGGCTCATAACTACGGTTGGGGTGCGCTCAATTTTGACCTTGGGAAAAATGAAGTCCAGTCCTTCTTGATTTCTAGTATTAAATTCTGGATTGACTTTTACCATTTGGACGGTATTCGCGTGGATGCTGTTAGCAACATGCTCTATCTTGATTATGATGATGCACCATGGACGCCAAACAAGGATGGTGGTAATCTAAACTACGAAGGCTATTATTTCTTAAAACGTTTGAATGATGTCATTAAGCAAGCTCATCCAGATGTTATGATGATTGCCGAAGAAAGTTCATCAGCTACTCAGATTACTGACACCAAGGATTCAGATGGTCTTGGGTTTGATTATAAGTGGAATATGGGTTGGATGAATGACATCCTCCGATTCTATGAAGAAGATCCGATTTATCGTAAATACGACTTTAACCTAGTGACTTTCAGCTTTATGTATGTCTTCAAGGAAAACTATCTCCTACCATTCTCACATGACGAAGTTGTTCATGGCAAGAAGAGTATGATGCATAAGATGTGGGGAGATCGTTACAATCAATTCGCAGGCTTGCGCAATCTCTACACTTATCAAATTTGTCACCCTGGTAAGAAATTGCTCTTCATGGGTAGTGAATATGGGCAATTTCTAGAATGGAAATCTGAAGAGCAGTTGGAATGGTCTAACCTAGAAGATCCAATGAATGCTAAGATGAAGTATTTCACTTCTCAGCTAAACCAGTTTTACAAAGACCACCGCTGTCTGTGGGAAATTGATACCAGCTATGATGGTATTGAAATCATTGATGCGGATAATCGAGACCAGAGTGTTCTTTCCTTCATCCGTAAGGGTAAGAAGGATGATATGTTAGTCTGTGTCTTTAATATGGTACCTGTCGAACGAAAAGATTTTACAATCGGACTTCCTGTTGCAGGGATTTACGAAGAAGTCTGGAATACTGAGTTAGAAGAGTGGGGCGGTGTCTGGAAAGAATATAATCAAACTGTGCAAACACAAGAAGGACTATGGAAGGATTATGAGCAGACCTTGACCTTTACCCTACCGGCTATGGGAGCAAGTGTTTGGAAAATCAAACGTCGCTTGAAATCTGCAAAAACCGTCACAAGTAAAAACCAAAAAGGAGTAGAAAATGAAGAATGAAATGTTAGCTTTGATTCTTGCTGGTGGGCAAGGAACTCGTCTCGGTAAACTTACTCAAAGCATCGCAAAACCAGCTGTGCAATTTGGTGGGCGCTACCGTATCATTGACTTCGCTCTTTCAAACTGTGCCAACTCAGGGATTCACAATGTTGGAGTCATTACACAGTATCAACCACTTGCTCTTAACAATCATATTGGAAACGGTTCAAGTTGGGGGTTAGATGGTATTAATTCTGGTGTCTCTATTCTTCAACCTTATTCTGCAAGTGAAGGAAATCGTTGGTTCGAAGGGACTAGTCACGCTATTTACCAAAATATCGACTATATCGACAGCGTCAATCCTGAGTATGTCTTGATTCTCTCTGGGGACCATATCTATAAAATGGACTATGATGCTATGCTCCAGTCACACAAGGATAATAATGCCAGTTTGACAGTAGCAGTTCTTGATGTTCCTCTTAAAGAAGCTAGCCGTTTTGGTATTATGAACACCGATGCCAATAACCGCATTGTTGAATTTGAAGAGAAACCAGCCCAACCTAAATCTACCAAAGCCTCTATGGGGATTTACATCTTTGATTGGCAACGTCTCCGCAATATGTTAGTCGCTGCTGAAAAGAGCAATGTCGATATGTCAGACTTCGGTAAAAATGTCATTCCAAATTACCTTGAGTCTGGTGAAAGTGTCTATGCCTACGAATTTAATGGGTATTGGAAAGACGTTGGTACGATTGAGTCACTTTGGGAAGCCAACATGGAGTACATTTCTCCAGAAAATGCCTTAGATAGCCGTAACCGTCAATGGAAGATTTATTCAAGAAACTTGATTTCACCGCCAAACTTCCTTGGTGCAAATGCTCACGTAGAAGATTCTTTGGTTGTCGATGGCTGTTTCGTAGATGGAACTGTTAAACATTCTATTCTTTCAACAGGCGCGCAAGTTCGTGAAGGGGCAGAAGTAGTAGATTCAGTTATCATGAGTGGAGCCATTATTGGACACGGAGCTAAAATCAAACGTGCTATTATTGGTGAAGGTGCAGTTATTTCTGATGGTGTCGAAATTGATGGAACAGAAGAAGTACAAGTTGTAGGATATGATGAAGTAGTGGGGGTAGCAACAGATGAAGATTGATAAATATTCTGCCATTTTAGGAAACACAGTTGGTTTTCATGATATGTCAACACTGACAGACCATCGTCCAGTAGCTAGTTTGCCATTTGGTGGTAAATATCGCTTGATCGACTTCCCGCTTTCAAGTCTTGCTAATGCAGGTGTCCGTAGTATCTTTGGTATTTTCCAACAAGACAATATCAGTTCCGTCTTTGACCATATCCGTTCTGGGCGTGAGTGGGGTTTGTCAACACTTCTTAGCCACTATTATCTAGGTATTTACAATACTCGTGTGGAAAGTAGTACAGTTGGAAAAGAATACTATCATCAACTTCTTACTTATTTGAAGCGTTCTGGTTCAAACCAAACAGTATCACTCAACTGTGATGTCTTAATTAATATTGATTTGAACCAAGTGTTCCACCTTCATAACACAACGAAGGGACCTATTACTGTTGTTTATAAAAAACTAGCTAAGAAAGACATTTCAGAAGTAAACGCAATCTTGGAAGTGGATGAAACAGACCATGTTCGTTCTCACAAACTCTTTGATAGTAAATCAACAGACGAAGTCTATAATATGTCTACAGATATTTTTGTAGTTGATACACCTTGGTTGATTGAACGTTTGGAAGAAGAGGCTAAGAAAGAACATCCAGAGAAATTGCGTTATGTTTTAAGGGATTTGGCTGCAAAAGAAGGGGCTTTTGCCTACGAGTACACAGGCTACCTTGCAAATATTCATTCTGTAGAGTCTTATTACCAAGCTAATAAAGATATGCTTGAATCTCAAAAATTCTATTCTCTTTTCTCACCAAACCAAAAGATTTATACAAAGGTTAAAAACGAAGAACCAACTTACTATGCTAATACATCTAAGGTAAGTACTTCTCAGTTTGCGTCTGGTAGTATTATTGAAGGTCAAGTGGCTAATTCTGTTTTATCACGTAATATTCATGTCCATAAGGATAGCCTGGTTAAAGATAGCATCTTATTCCCTCGTGTTGTTATTGGAGAAGGTGCTCAGGTCGAATATGCTATCTTGGACAAGGGTGTTGAAGTTGCGGATGGAGTTGTGATCCGTGGAACTGCAGAACATCCAGTCGTCGTTAAGAAAGGTGCTAAAGTAACAGAGGATATTCATTCATGAAAATTTTATTTGTAGCAGCTGAGGGTGCACCCTTTTCAAAAACAGGTGGTTTGGGAGACGTCATTGGCGCTCTTCCTAAATCACTGGTAAAAGCGGGACATGAAGTTGCAGTGATTTTACCCTACTATGACATGGTAGAGGCTAAATTTGGAAATCAAATTGAAGATGTGCTTCATTTTGAGGTGAGTGTTGGTTGGCGCAGACAGTATTGTGGGATTAAGAAAACCGTCTTAAACGGTGTAACCTTCTACTTTATTGACAACCAATATTATTTCTTCCGCGGTCATGTTTACGGTGATTTTGATGACGGAGAACGCTTTGCTTTCTTCCAACTGGCTGCCATTGAGGCAATGGAAAGGATTGACTTTATACCTGACCTTCTCCATGTTCATGACTACCATACAGCTATGATTCCTTTCTTGTTAAATGAAAAATACCGTTGGATTCAAGCCTATGAGGGCATTAAAACTGTTTTAACCATTCATAATTTAGAATTCCAAGGACAATTTTCAGAGGGAATGTTATGGGATTTGTTTGGAGTTGGCTTTGAACGTTACGCTGATGGTACCCTTCGCTGGAACAACTGTCTGAACTGGATGAAGGCTGGTATTCTTTATGCTGACCGTGTTTCAACCGTTTCGCCTAGCTATGCTCATGAAATTATGACCAGTCAGTTCGGATGTAACTTGGATCAGATTCTTCGAATGGAGTCTGGTAAAGTTTCTGGTATCGTGAATGGGATTGATGCTGACCTGTATAATCCTCAGACGGATGCCCTATTAGACTATCATTTTAATCAGGAAGATTTGTCTGGAAAAGCCCAGAATAAGGCAAAATTACAAGAGAGAGTTGGCTTGCCAGTTAGAGCCGACGTTCCACTGGTGGGAATTGTTTCTCGTTTGACACGTCAAAAAGGTTTTGATGTGGTGGTCGAAAGTCTTCACCATATCTTGCAAAATGATGTTCAGATTGTTCTTTTGGGAACTGGCGATCCAGCATTTGAAGGAGCTTTCTCATGGTTTGCTCAGATTTACCCAGACAAGCTATCAGCAAATATCACTTTTGATGTCAAACTTGCTCAAGAAATCTACGCTGCTTGTGACCTCTTCCTCATGCCGAGTCGTTTTGAACCGTGTGGCTTGTCTCAAATGATGGCGATGCGGTACGGAACCTTGCCATTGGTCCATGAAGTTGGTGGCTTGCGAGATACCGTTCGCGCTTTCAATCCAATTGAAGGAAGCGGTACAGGCTTTAGCTTTGACAATCTATCTCCTTATTGGTTAAATTGGACTTTCCAAACAGCTTTGGACTTGTATAGAAACCATCCTGACGTTTGGAGAAACTTACAAAAACAAGCTATGGAGTGTGATTTCTCATGGGATACAGCCTGCAAGTCATATCTAGACTTGTACCAAAGCTTAGTTAACTAATAGATAAAATCGTATGATGACTTCATACGATTTTTAGGCTATTTGGCTATTTAGAGAGGAGAACTGATGTCTCAAGTAAAAGGCTTGTGTGTCATGGATGTTGATGGAACCTTAATCCTAGAAGAAGTGATTGATTTGTTAGGAAGAGAGGCAGCTTGTGAGGAGGAAATTGCGCAGCTTACAAGTCAGGCAATGCGAGGAGAGTTGGACTTTGAAAGCAGTTTACGAGACAGAGTGTCCTTCTTGGAAGGTCTTCCTGTTTCGGTTTTTGATAAAGTCTTCAACACTATTCATCTATCGCCAAATGCCCAGGAATTCATCTCCATTCTCCAAAAGAATGGTATCCTAGTTGGTCTGGTGTCCGGTGGCTTTACACCAATAGTTGAAAGATTGGCAAAATCTCTTGGAATTGCCTATTTCTCTGCCAACCAACTTGAAGTCAAAGGTGGCTTTCTAACAGGGAAATTAGTTGGACAAATTATTAGTCCCGAGGTTAAAAAAGAGACTATGGAACAATGGAGAGAGGAACTAAAACTTTCTAAAGAAAGAACGATTGCAATCGG
Organism: Streptococcus sp. 2342; assembly: GCF_013276795.1. Lineage (GTDB taxonomy): Bacteria > Bacillota > Bacilli > Lactobacillales > Streptococcaceae > Streptococcus. The sequence continues at coordinate 120,897 of NZ_VMLR01000001.1, read as the reverse complement.
TGATGGGGCCAATGATTTATTGATGTTGAAGTCAGCGGGACTAGGAATCGCCTTTTGTGCAAAAGAAGTACTCAAAAAAGAAATACCAAATCATGTTGACAAGAGGGATTTTTTAGAAGTTCTACCTTTGATTGACTGTTTAGAATGAGGGAAAATATGAAGATTGTAATTGCACCAGATTCGTTTAAGGAAAGCTTGTCTGCTCAACAGGTGGCTGAAGCTATTAAAAGAGGTTTCCAACAATCGATAGCAGATGTAGAATATCTCCTCTGCCCTGTTGGTGATGGGGGAGAAGGTACTGTAGATGCTATCCGACATTCTCTTGACCTAGAAGAAAAATGGATCCAAGTGACAGGCCCTTTTGGCCAAAAAGAAGCCATGCGCTATTTTCAAAAAGGGAAACTGGCACTATTTGAAGTTGCTGATTTGGTTGGCCTTGGAAAGATTCCGCAAGAGAAACGAAATCCACTGCAAATCCAAACTTGTGGGATTGGAGAGTTGATTCGCCATCTCATTGCTAAAGATATTAAAGAAATCTATATTGGCGTTGGTGGCACGGCCAGTAATGATGGCGGTATAGGGATTGCTGCTGGTTTAGGTTATCAATTTTATGACGTGAATGGAAAGGTCTTGCCTGCTTGCGGTCAATCCTTACTAAACTTAGCTTCTGTCTCAACAGAAAATCGCTATGAAATTCCTGAAGATGTGCAAATTCGTATTTTAGCAGATGTCGTGAGTCCCTTATGTGGTCATCAAGGTGCGACCTACATTTTTGGCAAACAAAAAGGCCTAGATCCTACTATGTTTGAGGCCGTAGATCAAGCGATCCAAGATTTTTATGAAAAAGTCTCCCCTGCAACATTGGAAATTAAAGGAGCAGGAGCTGGTGGAGGCCTTGCTGCTGGTTTGTGTGCCTTTGCTCAAGCAAGAATCGTATCTGGGATTGATACCTGTTTAGATTTGATTGATTTTGATAAGAAAGTTTTAGATGCTGACTTGGTTGTTGTAGGAGAAGGAAGGCTAGATTGTCAAAGTTTAGCAGGTAAAGCGCCTATTGGTGTTGCAAAAAGAACCCCTGTCGGAGTTCCTATCATTGCTATTTGTGGTAGTCTTGCTGAAGATTTACCTTCCCTACCATTTGAAAATATTCAAGCTGCCTTTTCAATTTTGGAGAAATGTGAACCTTTGGAAGATAGTTTGAAAAATGCCAGTCTCTATCTGGAGCGCACAGCTGCCAATATTGGGCGTTTATTAAGTATGCGCAATATTTAGCCAAACCATTTTTTCCATAAGGATGTTTTGGATGGTTCTTCCTTTTTAACTTCCCAAAGTTTTGCAAAAGCAAGTCGAAGGTTCTTTTCTTCTACTTGAACGGGTGCATTGGTGTGGATAATCAGGCCAAAAGGAGAAGAAGTATGCTCTTCAGATACAATGGTAGCTTGACTATCAGTTTCTTTTGCTTCTTTTAAGTAGAAAACTTGTTTGTCAAATTCGATAGTTGGTGAGATTTTCACAAATAGTGGCTCTGCTTTTTCCTGTAGGTTTTCTAAAATAGATAAAAAGCCTTTTTCTAGCTGAGGGCTATTTGCTGTGTCAATATCTGCATATCCAAGAACTCTTTCCTCAAAAGTACCAAGATAGCGTCTTTGCTCATCCGGATTTAGTTTTGGCCCACCATGAGCTTTTTCAAGTAATTGTTTTGATAAATCTGTCATGAAAACAGTATATCATAAAAGTTAGAATAAAACAGACAAAAGAAAGCGATTACTTTATAAAGTTAAGGAAAATTTGCACAAAGATAACGTTTTTTCTTGAAAAAGGAGGGGTTTTAAGGTATTATAGAGGTGTAAAAAATTTAACTCATAAGGAGAGTAAAAAATGTCAATTATTACTGATGTTTACGCTCGCGAAGTCCTAGACTCACGCGGTAACCCAACACTTGAAGTAGAAGTTTACACTGAATCAGGTGCTTTCGGACGTGGTATGGTTCCATCAGGAGCTTCTACTGGTGAACACGAAGCAGTTGAACTTCGCGACGGTGACAAATCTCGTTACGGTGGTCTTGGTACACAAAAAGCTGTTGACAACGTAAACAACATCATTGCTGAAGCTATCATTGGCTACGATGTACGTGATCAACAAGCTATCGACCGTGCTATGATCGCTCTTGACGGTACTCCTAACAAAGGTAAATTGGGTGCAAACGCAATCCTTGGTGTGTCTATCGCTGTAGCTCGTGCTGCTGCTGACTACCTTGAAATCCCACTTTACAGCTACCTTGGTGGATTCAACACTAAAGTTCTTCCAACTCCAATGATGAACATCATCAACGGTGGTTCTCACTCTGACGCTCCAATCGCTTTCCAAGAATTCATGATCGTACCTGCTGGTGCGCCATCATTCAAAGAAGCTCTTCGTTGGGGTGCTGAAATCTTCCATGCTCTTAAGAAAATCCTTAAATCTCGTGGTTTGGAAACAGCCGTAGGTGACGAAGGTGGATTTGCTCCTCGTTTTGAAGGAACTGAAGACGGAGTTGAAACTATCCTTGCTGCGATCGAAGCTGCTGGATATGTTCCTGGCAAAGACGTATTTATCGGATTTGACTGTGCTTCATCAGAATTCTACGATAAAGAACGTAAAGTTTACGACTACACTAAATTCGAAGGTGAAGGAGCAGCTGTACGTACTGCTGCAGAACAAATCGACTATCTTGAAGAATTGGTAAACAAATACCCAATCATCACTATCGAAGATGGTATGGATGAAAATGACTGGGACGGTTGGAAAGCTCTTACTGAACGTCTTGGTGGTAAAGTTCAATTGGTTGGTGACGACTTCTTCGTAACAAACACTTCTTACCTTGAAAAAGGTATTGCAGAAGGTGCTGCTAACTCAATCCTTATCAAAGTTAACCAAATCGGTACTCTTACTGAAACATTCGACGCTATCGAAATGGCGAAAGAAGCTGGTTACACTGCCGTTGTATCACACCGTTCAGGTGAAACTGAAGATTCAACAATCGCTGACATCGCAGTTGCAACTAACGCAGGACAAATCAAGACTGGTTCACTTTCACGTACAGACCGTATCGCTAAATACAACCAATTGCTTCGCATCGAAGACCAACTTGGTGAAGTAGCTGAATACCGTGGATTGAAATCATTCTACAACTTGAAAAAATAAAATAGTTCAGTGAACTATTTTATCCCGAACCTTGAAACTCAAAAGTTCGGCCGTTGATTTAACAACGTTTCTAGCCCCTCGGATTTTATCCGAAGGGCTATTTTTGGGCTCTTTGTCAACTGTAGTGGGTTGAAGAAAAGCTAATATCTAGAAAGGACAAATTTCGTCCTTTCTTTTTTGATATTCAGAGCGATAAAAATCCGTTTTTTGAAGTTTTCAAAGTTCCGAAATCCAAAGGCATTGCGCTTGATAAGTTTGATAAGATTATTGGTGGCTTCCAGTTTGGCGTTGGAATAGGGTAGTTGAAGGGCGTTGGCAATTTTCTCTTTATCCTTGAGGAAGGTTTTAAAGACAGTCTGAAAAAGAGGATGAACCTGCTTTAGATTGTCCTCAATGAGCCCGAAAAATTTATCCGGTTCCTTATTCTGAAAGTGAAAAAGGAAGAGTTGATAGAGATGGTAGTGGTGTTTCAAGTCTTCTGAATAGCTCAAAATCTTGTCTAGAATTTCTTTATTCGTCAAGTGCATGCGAAAAGTGGGGCGATAAAAACGTTTATAGCTGAGTTTCCTACTATCTTGTTGGATGAGTTTCCAGTAACGCTTGATAGCCTTGTATTCATGGGATTTTCGATGAAACTGATTCATGATTTGGACACGCATACGACTCATAGCACGGCTCATGTGTTGGACAATATGGAAACGATCCAACACGATTTTAGCGTTTGGAAAAAGCTGTTTAGCCAAGTCATAGTAAGGGCTAAACATATCCATAGTAATGATTTTCACTCGACATCGGACGACTCTATCATATTTAAGAAAGTAATTTCGAATAATAGCTTGTGTTCTTCCCTCGAGAACAGTGATGATATTGAGCTTTTCAAAATCTTGTGCAATGAAACTCATTTTTCCCTTTGTAAAGGAGTACTCATCCCAAGACATAATCTCAGGCAGACGAGAAAAATCATGCTTAAAACGGAAATCATTGAGCTTGCGAATGACAGTTGAAGTTGAGATGGCCAGCTGATGGGCAATATCAGTCATAGAAGTTTTTTCAATCAGCTTCTGAGCAATTTTTTGGTTGATGATACGAGGGATTTGATGATTTTTCTTTACTAGAGGAGTCTCAGCAACCATCATTTTTGAACACTGATAGCACTTAAAACGACATTTTCTAAGTAGAATTCTAGTAGCCATACCACTCGTTTCTAGGTAAGGGATCTTAGACGGTTTTTGAAAGTCATATTTCTTCATTTGCCTTCCACAATCAGGGCAAGATGGGGCCTCATAGTCCAGTTTAGCGATGATTTCTTTGTGGGTATTCCTATTGATGACATCCATAAATTGGATATTAGGGTCTTTAATGTCTAGTAGTTTTGTGATAAAATGTAATTGTTCCATAGGATTCTTTCTAATGATGGTTTGGTCGCTTTTCATTATAGAGCTTATGGGACTTTTTTTCTACAATAAAAACGGCTCCATAATATCTATAGGGGATTTACCCACTACAAATATTATAGAGCCGAAAAGCTAATATCTAGAAAGGACAAATTTCGTCCTTTCTTTTTTGATGTTTAGAACGATGAAAATCCGTTTTTTTGAAGTTTTCAAAGTTCCGAAAACCAAAGGCATTTCGTTTGATAAGTTTGATGAGATTATAGGTTGCTTCTAATTTGGCATTAGAATAGGGTAACTGAAGGGCGTTGACGATTTTCTCTTTATCTTTGAGGAAGGTTTTAAAGACAGTCTGAAAAAGAGGATGAACCCGCTTTAGATTATCTTCAATGAGTCCGAAAAATTTATCCGGTTCCTTATTCTGAAAGTGAAAAATCAAGAGTTGATAGAGATGATAGTGGCATTTCAATCCTTCTGAATAGGTCAAAATCTTGTCTAGAATCTCTTTATTGGTTAAGTGCATGCGAAAAGTAGGGCGATAAAAACGTTTATAACTGAGTTTACGACTATCCTGTTGAATGAGTTTCCAGTAGCGCTTGATAGCCTTGTATTCATGAGATTTTCGTTCAAACTGATTCATGATTTGGACACGCAAACGACTCATAGCACGGCTTAAGTGTTGGAGTAAAACAGTCCAGTGGACTGTTTTAGCCTGAGTTTAGAAATGTAATAACGAAGGGGAAAACGATCAAGTACAATTTTTGCATTAGGGAGTGAAACAGTCTGGGAGACTGTTTCAGCCTGAGCCTAGAAATTCGAAATCGAAGCTGTTTAGCCAAGTCATAGTAGGGGATAAACATATCCATAGTAATGATTTTCACCTGACAACGAACAGCGCGATTGTAGCTCAGAAAATGATTTCTTATGATGGCTTGTGTTCTTCCCTAAAGAACAGTGATAATATTGAGCTTATCAAAATCTTGAGCAATGAAACTCATCTTTCCCTTAGTGAATGCATACTCGTCCCAGGACATAATCTCAGGAAGACGAGAAAAATCATGCTTAAAACGAAAGTCATTGAGTTTGCGAATAACAGTTGAAGTTGAAATAGACAACTGATGAGCAATGTCGGTCATAGAAGTCTTTTCAATTAGCTTCTGGGCAATCTTTTTGTTGATGATACGAGGGATTTGGTGATTTTTCTTTACTAGAGGAGTCTCAGCAACCATCATTTTTGAGCACTGATAGCACTTGAAACGTCGCTTTTTCAGAAGAATTCTAGTAGCCTTGCCAGTGGTTTCGAGGAGACGGTTTTTGAAAGTCATATTTCTTCATTTTGCTTCCGCAATTAGGACAAGATGGGGCATCATAATCCAGTTTAGCGATGATTTCCTTGTGGGTATCCCTATTGATGATATCTATAATTTGGATATTTGGGTCTTTGATATCGAGTAGTTTTGTGATAAAATGTAATTGTTCCATATGATTCTTTCTAATGATGGTTTGGTTGCTTTTCATTATAGGTTATATGGGACTTTTTTTCTACCCTAAAATAGGCTCCATAATATCTATAGGGGATTTACCCACTACAAATATTATAGAGCCAAACTTTTTAAAAAATCTTTTTCATAACTTTATCCAGTACATTGATTGCTTTATCTTTCATGTTCTTCGTGACGTGGGTATAGATAGAAGTAGTGACTTCAGAGTCGGAATGATCAAACCCTGCCCGTGATTGTTTTTAGCGGAATTTTATTTTCTGATAAAATATTGGACATTGTAGGTAGCATGTTTTTATAGATGTTCAATTTGATTTATTTTTGTGGAATCCTCTTATTTTGAGATGAATACCAATTATAAGTGATTTGCATATCCAGGATATTACAAAGAAAAGCAAGCTAATGGGCACATAAATTTTATTTCAGATTCTTTAAAGCTGTTTACTCTGTTAGCAATTGTATTTGATATTTGATAGGATTAATAGTTTATTGAATCCCTTTCTTATTTATTACATAATTTAATTTATGTAATCTATAAACTATCCAAGGCATTCTTTTGTTCATCATTGACGATATGGGTATAGAGGTCAGTGACTTGTGTGCTGGCATGTCCTAGCTGGTGACTGACCAAAACTTGCGATTTAGTGGCATCATAGAGCCTGGTTGCTAGCGTATGGCGTAGTTTATGGGGTGTTACACGGACTTTGAAGTCCTCAGAGTACTTAGCAACCATTTTCTCAACGCTGGAAGCATCGATACGATTAGGAACTCCTCTGTAGAGAGTCAAAAAAAGGGCTGTATCTATTTTTTCCGTCTTATAGCGTTGATTTCGAATGGCCAGATAATTCTCTAAATAAGGCTTAGCAAAAGCAGCGACATTGACCGAGTCACGTTTGCCCCCTTTTCTAGTGACATCGATAACCATCATTTTTAGATTGAGATCCCTTAGATCCAGATTAACAGCTTCAGATAAACGGACACCAGATGCCAAGAGAAGGGCAATAATGGCCAAATCACGTTCTTTATTTTTGTTGAATGATGAGAGAGCTCGATTAGAGAGCTGTTGTGGGTACTCTTGGTCAATATAAGTAAGAAAACCTTCTGTTTCATCACCTAAAAAGAGTTTTTGCTTGATGTTTTCAGCTCTGGCAGCAAGTGTCTCTTTCTTTTTCTTGGTTGAAACTTTCTTCATTACATTTCGATAGAAATAAGGCTCCCCCTGGTCGTTTTCAACCTCCTCGGTTAGATACTTGTAAAGACTGGAGAGGGCTGACAAGGTCCGATTGATAGTCGTCTGAGAAACACCTTGCTTGGTTGTATTAGCATTCAGCAAAGGACGTTCACGTAGATAAAGGATAAAAGATTCCATGTCTTTCTTAGACATATTTTCCAAGACAGATAAAGGAATATCAGACATTTTATCAGCGTTTGAAATACCAGACTCCAAAACCCAACTAAAAAATCGATCGTATTCCTTGAGGTATTCGTACAAGGTTGTAAAACTGTAAGGTACAGCCAGCTTAGATTGATAGTATTCCAAAACATACCAGGGCATGATTTGTTTTAGTTTGTCGATTCGTTCCAGTAAAATCTCACGTTTCATGTATTTTCTCCATAAATAAGTCTACTAGTAGTATAGCATAGACTTATTTATTTTTCAAGAAAATTATAGTTTTTCGGAAAGATGTTGTAGAGATTTTTAGACCTGTGTAAAACAGTTCTAAATATTTGGAGTTTCTATTGTGAATCATTAGCTAGTGCTTTTTCTAGATTCCAAATACTAAACCAGAATGAAATAGTCAACAGAATAAAGAAAATAATAAAGAGCTCACCCACTAAACTTCTGTTCATACTACACAACTGAAGAGCTATATAAGGAGCTATGAGATACAAAATACATATTGTATAATTGCTATTGTTTTCTTTTTCATGATTTTAATCTTACTGTACAGATTTGATACAGTAAACTCCTTTCTAGCTTTATGCTTTATCATTTCTAACTAAATTATAGTCTTATTTTTACCAAAATTCAATTATTTGTGTGTGCAATGTCTTGTCAGTAAAAGAGGCTGAATAAAAATTCTTTAAAAGTAAAAAGCGTATAGTGTCAGTCATTGAAAAAACTTGATACTATACGCTTTTTACTTCATTTTTTCTTGAAATTGACTTTTTCCCCGGACTCTTAAGATTTTATTTGACTGCTTCTTTCAAAGCGTCTACCTTATCCAAACGTTCCCATGGAAGATCAATATCTGTACGTCCCATGTGTCCATAAGCTGCTGTTTGACGGTAAATTGGACGTTTAAGGTCCAGCATTTGGATAATTCCTGCAGGACGAAGGTCAAAGATTTGACGAGCCGCTTTTTCAAGTTTGCTTTCAGCTACTGTTCCTGTACCAAAAGTATCAATACGAACAGATACAGGTTGCGCAACACCGATAGCGTAAGCCAATTGTACTTCCGCCTTCTTAGCAAGACCTGCTGCAACAATGTTTTTAGCAATGTAGCGAGCTGCATAAGAAGCTGAACGATCCACCTTAGTCGCATCCTTACCAGAGAAGGCACCACCACCATGACGAGAGTAGCCACCATAAGTATCTACGATAATTTTACGACCAGTCAGACCTGAGTCTCCTTGAGGTCCACCGATTACAAAACGACCAGTAGGATTGATGAAGAATTTTGTTTGCTCATCCAAGTAAGAGGCTGGAATAACCTCTTTGATAACCTTGTTAATGACATCATTGTGAATTTGTTCGTTGCTGACTTCTGGATCGTGCTGAGTTGAAATCACGACTGTATCCACACGTACTGGACGGTCATTTTCATCATACTCAACTGTAACTTGTGATTTAGCATCTGGGCGAAGATAGCTAATTTCACCAAACTTACGAAGTTCTGCCAGACGACGAACCAATTTATGACTGAGTGAGATTGGCAATGGCATGAGCTCTTCTGTTTCATCCACTGCAAATCCAAACATGAGCCCTTGGTCACCAGCGCCAATCAAGTCAAGCGGATCTTGGTCTGCATTCCCACGAACCTCCAAGGCTTCGTTAACACCTTGGGCAATGTCTGGTGACTGCTCAACAAGTGACGGATGGACTCCCACTGTCTCAGCAGAAAATCCATATTCTGTATTGGTGTAGCCAATCTCTGCAATGGTATCACGAACCACACGGTTAATATCCACATAGGCATTTGTAGATATTTCACCAAAAACATGGACGGAACCAGTATATACAGCTGTCTCAGCAGCAACGTGCGCCTCTGGATCTTTAGCTAAAATAGCATCCAAAATCGCATCTGAAATTTGGTCTGCAATCTTATCTGGATGCCCCTCAGATACAGATTCAGACGTGAATAATTTACGTTCTGACATAAAAATGTCCCCCCTTAAAAATAGTGTTATAGAGTTACAAAGTACTGATAGGAATTTTCATTATCTAAGAGTTACTAGCTTCAGAAATAAANNTTTATTTCTGAAGCTAGTAAGGCGCATAGGGTGATCCCCCTATAGCGGCAACCGTAGAATAACGAACGACTTTGGAGCCGTCATTCTTTGCGAGTTGCGACGCAAAAGAAAAAATAGAAATACCTACCATCTTATCGGGACTATATAACTTTATCATTATACCATTTTTAAACACAATTTGCAGTCTATATACTCAATAAAAATCAAAGAACAGTTTTTTGATTGTAGATAAAACTGACTAAATTAGTAACATATACCTAATACAAGATGACGCTAACTTGTTTTGAAGAGTATTAATATACTGTTTCAATTTTTACTAATCTATTTTCAACCTGAACAATAGTTTGAAAATGAAAAGGGACTTTATTCTTTTTGTAACCTTTCTGTAATAATTCTCTGCTGAAAAAATGATAAAATAGGTATGTACAGTTAAGGAGAGAATAATGCCTGTAAGAAAATTACAATCCTATGAGGTAGACAATCAAGAAGAATTAAATCATCAGATTCCTCGCTATCAAGATTATACACCTGAAGCACAATCTGATGCCAATCTCAAGGAAATCCTATTTTTTATTAATATTGCTGTTTTTTGTATCTGCATTGCTATCTTTAGTTTTATCTTTTTATCATTAAAATTATCAACTGCTCTTGCATTTGTCGCAGCAATTGGATTTAGCTTACTTGTTTTAAAAGTCCAACGCTCTATTATCAAACGAAAATTTAGAAGATAAATCATACCCCAGGTCTAATCAAGTTGATTTGTAAAAAATTAAGGAAAACAGAGTATTTAAGATGNNCATCTTAAATACTCTGTTTTTTTGACCAGCTTGCCAAATATAATTATTTGCTTAATTGAATAACGTGTAACCTTTCCTAATAAATGTTCTCCAAACATCTTAAACTGTAAAATCAATTAGCCCCAAGCTTCCTATCAATTTCTTCTCCAAAATATGCTATAATAATACCAAAAGATAAAGAAGGAAGTCTTATGATTAAACTACTAGCCTTGGATATGGACGGAACCCTCCTCAATGAAGCCAAGGAAATTCCACAAGCTCACATTACTGCTATTCACCAAGCTATTGAAAAAGGTATCAAACTGGTACTTTGTACGGGTCGCCCGCTTTTCGGCGTCCTCCCCTACTATAAAAAACTGGGGCTGGACCTCCAGAATGAGTATGTCATTGTCAATAACGGTTGCTCAACCCACCAGACAAGTGACTGGAGTCTGGTTGATTGGCAAGAACTCAGTCCATCTGACATCGAATACCTCTATGACCTAGCTGAAAAAAGTGATGTTCAGTTGACTCTTTTTGATGAGGAACATTATTTTGTCCTCGGTGGCAAGCCCAATCAAGTCATCCAAAATGACGCCAAACTAGTTTTTTCAGACCTGACTGAAATTTCTCTTGAGGAAGCGACTAGTGGCAGGTACCGGATGTTCCAAGGTATGTTTTTAGGTACAGAGGAGCAAACAGACGATTTTGAAGAGCGTTTTGCTACAGAACTCTGCCAACGATTCAGTGGAGTTCGTTCGCAGCCTGTCATTTATGAAGCTATGCCACTTGGTACGACAAAGGCTACTGCTCTTTCTCGACTAGCAGATATTTTGAAAATTGATTCCTCAGAGATTATGGCCATGGGCGATGCCAATAACGACATTGAAATGCTCCAGTTTGCCGGCCTCGGTATTGCTATGGGAAATGCTAGTGACCATGTCAAATCTCTTGCGGATGCTGTTACAGTCAGCAACGAAGAAGACGGCGTTGCGCGTGCGATTGAGAAATATATTTTATAATTAAGAAGCCCAGTTCATATCAACTGGGTTTTGATATTTAAGAATTCCTAAAACTTTAGAAACTCTTTAGAAATGCTTGAGCTTTCTTTGATTTCTATGCTTTATACTAAAATTATCAAAATAAATCAAAAGGAGAGAATCATGAAAACAGTACTTGACATTCATGGATTGTCCAAAAACTTTGCCAAACAAGCTATTCTTCAGGATCTTCATCTAACGATAAGAGAGGGAGATATTTATGGACTTATCGGGAAGAACGGAGCTGGGAAGACCACCTTGATAAAAATTATTACGCAACTACTTTTTGCGGATAAAGGAACTGTTTCCCTCTTCTCCAGCAAAACGGAAAATGAGTGGAGCAAGTCTCTATCTCGAGTAGGTTCTGTTATCGAATCACCTGTAGCTCATAATCACTTAACAGCTTATCAAAATCTGAAATATTACTGTATGATTCGGCATATTCCAAATGCTGATCAAGTCATTCGTGAAACCCTGGACTATGTAGGTTTGGCAGATACAGGTAAAAAATTCTTTCGTGATTTCTCGCTAGGAATGAAACAAAGACTTGGGATCGCCATTGCCCTCCTATCCAAACCAGACTTCCTGATTTTAGATGAACCTATCAACGGTCTCGACCCAATCGGTATCAAAGAATTTCGACTCATGATTCAACGGCTCAATCAAGAGAAAGGGATCACCATTCTCATCTCTAGCCATATCTTGTCAGAACTCTATCTCCTAGCCAATCGTTTTGGTATTTTAGATCAAGGCAAGGTTATCCGTGAAATCAGCAAAGCTGAATTTGAAACACTAAGTGAGGATTACATTGTTCTTAAGACAGCTGATAAAGAGAAAGCTTGTCAAGTATTGAAAGAACAAATCCAGCTCCAGTTTAAGGTTGTTAATCCAGAAAATGAAATCCATATCTTTGGTCAGGAACAAGATGTCAAGCAGATTCTTAAGGAATTAACCTTGGCAGATGTTGCCATTGACGAGATTTACTATGCCCGTCAAAATCTAGAAGAATACTTCACTCAATTGGTCGAATAGGAGAAAAATCATGATACATACCATTCAAGCAGACTTTTACCGTCTTTTCCGTTCCAAAGGATTCTGGATTACAGAGTTCATTCTATTTGTACTCATGTTAATGGGGGCTGTTTTTGGGGCTACTGGCCATCTAATGGCAATCCAGACAGAAGAGCCAGACATTCCAACCCATGGTTGGGACGGTGTACAAGCCCTGATCAACGCATCTAGTCAAGGTTCAAACCTCGTTTTTCTCTGCATCGTCCTAGCCTGCCTCGTTCTTGGAGTTGATTTAATCGGCAAACTCTATAAAAATAATTTAACAGTGGGTGTCTCTCGTACCGAGTTTTTTCTAGCGAAAGCCTTTGTATTGGCTTCTATTGCACTTTTACAAGTCATCATCAGCCTTGTGATTGCCTTTATTCCAGCAACTATCTTAAATGGATTTGGAACTATGCCTGATGGCTTTATTGGCAATCTACTGGTAACCATTTTCCTTCAATTTCTTTGCCTCCTTGCTTGGCTTTCCATTGTTTCCTTCATCCTCTATGTTAGTCATTCTTATATTGCGGTATTTATTGGTTATTTGGTCAGCTCTATCTTACTTTCTATGCCAATGATCATTTTTCCAAATATCAAAATTTTGCCATATTTATCATTGCAGTTTTTCTATGCTATGACTGCTAATAGTGAATCCATTTTCTATACACTTATAGTTACCTTAGCTGTTATTGTAATCTTTAATCTAAGTGGACTGGCAGTTTTCAGAAAGAAAAGTCTATAAAAAATGACCTCCTCTAGCCTACAGAGGAGGTTTCTTTCGTTAAAAGTAAATGAAAACCGATAACCACTGCCCATCTGTGCTTAGTTTCATTTCTGCACCAAGAAGATGGCATAATTCCTCAGTGATATAAAGACCTAAACCAGAGGATTCTTCCGTATCAGATAGATTTTCAGAATAAAAACGGTTGCTGAGATTTTCTATTCTTTTGATAGGCTGTTTGACAAGGTTTGCAATCTCTAAGACAAACTGTTCCTTTTCCTTTCGCAAAGATAGCCGCGCTTCTTCCTTGCCATGTTTGAGGACATTTCCAAGCAGATTTTGTAAAATTCGATCCAGCAAGTCTTCATCGGTTCTCATTTTCAAACCAGCTTCAACCTTAAAATCAAGCGTGATATTTGCCGCCTGAAAAACATCATAATAAGCCAAAGTCTTTTTGGTGATAAAAGCTGAAAAATCCACTTCTTCCAGTTTCGGTTTGACAGCTCCTTCCATCAAACGACGATATTCTAGGAGAGCCTCCAAACGTTTGGAAACTAAATCAAGATGCTGGGCGATTTTTTGTAAGGTTTCTGCTTTATCTTCAGGAGATTTTATCAATTGTTGGGTGTAGCCTGAAGCGATAGTCAAAGGCGTCCGAATATCATGGGCGATATTGCTGATGGCCATATCCAGAGTCTCCTTTTCCCTTTTCATCACCAACCGAGATTGCTCTACTTCCAGAAATAGATTTTCAATTTGCTGGTAGAGTTGTAAAAAATGTTTGGAAAAAATGCTGACCCCTACTCTTTTCATACTACCCGTGAGAATCTTGTCTTCAATCTGTTGACTCAAGTTTTTAAGTGCTAGATGGTAGCGAATTAATACAATCGATAAAATAATTAGGAGTATCAGTAGGACAACGATTAAGATGTAGGTCATTGCTTGTCTCCTTTTAATCTTACCCCAACTCCCCAGATGGTTTCAATATATTCTTGATGTGGGTCAAGCTGGTTTAATTTTTTACGAAGATTACTCAAATGCGTATTGAGAGTATTATCTCCAGGTAGGTAGCTATCCTCCCAGACCAACTCATAAAGTTCTTCCTTGGTAAAAATTTTCTTAGGGTGTTTAAGGAGAGTTTGGAGAATCAAGCATTCTTTCTTGGCAAGGCGAATGGTTTCCTGACTATTTTTGATTTCAAAACTTTCTGCATTAAACTGGATATTTTTTAAGTTTTGTGGCAGATTTTCAGTTTTTTCTATTTCCGTAGGCTGTTTTTCTGCACTTTGGCGTAATTGAACAGTAACTCTAGCAAAGACTTCGTCCAAATCAAAAGGTTTCACTATGTAATCATTGGCACCATCTAAGAGATATTGACTGATTAACTTTTTATCGCTCAAAGCTGTTAGCATAATGACTGGAGTTTGGCTTTGTTCCCTGATGGCTTTTAAAACCTGATCCCCATTTTTTCCAGGAAGCATGATATCTAGCAAAACGAGGTCAATCCCACCTTGGTCAAAACGCATGATTCCTTCTGTACCAGAAAAGGCTTGAATCACCTCATGCTCCTCAGTGAGAAGTGTTCGCAAAATTTCTTGAATGTCACTATTGTCTTCAATAACCAATATCCTAGCCATAAACACCAACCTTTCTGCAACTATTATAGCATGTTTTATTGATAAAGCTTAAACAGAAAAGCTCCTCGCATAAAATCGCGAGAAAGCCTTAGAGGGTTAAAATATAAAATCCACTTGCTAAACAACATAGTATCCTTATAGTTGCTAATAAGAAGTTAGTCTAGCAGAATGAATCTCTCATTTCTCTCCTACTAGTCCGTAATTCGTTGATACATTTCGGGTCTTCTATCTCGAAACAAGCCCCAGTTTAGGCGTTCACTTGCTCCCTTGTCAAGGTCATAAGTTGCTAACAGAACAGCTTCACCTTGTCTTTCAGCTCGCTCTAGAATAGCTCCTGTTTCATCCGTCATAAAGGAGGAACCGTAGAAGTCAAGACTGGAACTCTGTCCACCATTTTCCTCACTTGGAGTGACTTCCTCTAATCCATAACGATTGGCTGCAATAACTGGGACAATATTTGCTGCTGCGTGTCCTTGCATGGTACGTTGCCAGTGACCACAACTATCTGTATCCAAAATCGGCTCTGAACCGATGGCTGTTGGATAAAAGAGCAATTCAGCCCCATTTAACGCAAGACAGCGGGCTGTTTCAGGGAACCATTGATCCCAACAGATACCGATCCCAATCTTAGCGTAGCACGTATCCCAGACCTTGAAACCTGTGTTACCGGGTGTGAAATAAAACTTTTCTTGATAATAATGATCATCTGGTATATGGGTCTTCCGATAAACGCCTAGCACTTCCCCATCTGCATCAATGACAGCAATAGAGTTATACAAGACATTGCCATCTTTTTCATAGAAACTGATTGGTAAAACGACCTTTAGCTCCTTGGCAATGGTTTTAAAATGCTGAATAGCTGTATTGTCTGTCACCGACTGGGCATGCTGGTAGTAGTCATACTGACGTTCCTGACAAAAGTATGGACGTTCAAACAACTCGGGCAAGAGAATAATTTGGGCACCGTGTTCTGCAGCCTGACGTACTAAACGCTCTGCGGTTTGGATATTTGTTGCCACATCCTTGGCGCATTGCATTTGAATGGCTGCAACTCTTACATTTCTCATCTTTTTCTCCTATTCTGGGATTTGTTGGGTGATACAGTGGATATTGCCACCACCTAATAGAATATCTCTGGCTGGAATTCCGACAACTTTACGGTCTGGAAAACACTTGCTGAGGATATCTAAGGCCACTTGGTCGTTTTTATCTTGAAACTGGGGAACCAAGACTGCCTTATTGGCGATATAAAAGTTTACGTAGGAAGCTGCTAGTCGTTCACCTGCGTATCGCTCTTCTTCTCCTTCTTCATAGATGTAGCCTGGCAAATCTTCTTCTGTAACAACTTGTCGAACTGCAGGGATAGGAAGCTTATGAATAGTGAAAGGGCGACCTTTTGCATCTGTCTCTTGCTCTAAGAGTTCGAGATCTGATTTTGACATGTCATATTGAGGATCGCTTTTGTCGTCTGTCCAAGCCAAAACAACCTCAGCAGGACCAACAAAGGCTGCAACATTGTCAACGTGTTCATTGGTTTCATCCTGATAAATACCATAAGGAAGCCAGATAACTTTTTCAGCACCTAGATAGTCCAATAAACTTCTCTCAATTTTTTCCTTACTTAGGTGAGGATTACGCCCAGGACTAAGCAAGCAACTTTCAGTTACGAGAATGGTTCCTTGTCCATCACTATGGATTGCGCCTCCTTCCAGTACAAAAGGTTTGGCATCGTAAACGGGCATTTCCAAGACCTCAGCAAAATGACTGGCTACTTGATCATCATCTTCATAGTCTTGGTAGAGACCATCTACAGCTCCACCCCAAGCATTGAAAGACCAATCCACGGCTAATTTCTGGCCTTCATCATTGACAAGAATGGTCGGACCTGTATCACGCGCCCAGGCATCATTGGTGGGGATGTCTAAATAAACAACCTTGTCTCCAAGATAAGATTGGGCTTCTGATAGATAGTCCCGCTCCACCAAGAGATAAACGTTTTCCCCTTCTGCTATGGTCTTAATAATCTGGCTGAAAGCTCTTTTAGCAGCCTTTCCTTGAAAGGGCCATGAACCTGGTCGAGTCGGCCATATCATGAGGGTACCATGATGTGCTTCGTACTCTGCTGGCATGCGATAGCCTAATTTTTTGGGACTGTCCATCATGATAATCTCCCTTTAAAATCTTGATAGCCAAAGGCTTTGACTAAGCTGCAGTCTCCCTGTTCGTCCATGAGATAGAGACTTGGCAATCCAATACCGTTGAAGGTATTGTTTTTGACAAAGGAATAAATGGCCATATCTTCAAAATAAAGTCTGTCTCCGATTTGAACTGGATTTTCAAAGCTATAATCACCGATCACATCTCCTGTCAGACAAGTATTGGAAGAAAGTCTATAGGTATGGGCTTTTTCCTGTGCCTCAAAGCCATTTCTCAAAGGTGGACGATAGGGCATCTCGAGTACGTCAGGCATATGGCAGGTCGCAGAGGCATCTAAAACCAAGATTTCCATACCGTTTTCTACAATATCCAATACTTCAGTTGCTAAATAACCTGCATTGAGCGCAATAGCTTCCCCGGGCTCGATATAGACTTCAAGATTGTAAGTTTCTCGGATACGCTTGATCTCAGAAATCAGCAAATCTACATCATAGTCCTCTCTTGTGATGTGATGACCACCACCCATATTGAGCCATTTAACTTGATGTAAGTAGGGACCAAACTGCTCTTCTACTGCTTTCAAAGTTGTCTCTAAATCATCTGAGCCTTGCTCGCAAAGAGTATGAAAATGTAGTCCGTCAACCAAATCCAACAAATCGCTAGGAATTTTATCTAGTGTCACGCCAAAACGAGAACCTGGTGCACAGGGGTCATAGAGCGCGTGATCTTCTTGAGTTGAACATTGAGGATTGAGACGTAAACCTACACTGACACCAGCCTCCCGACAACGAGCCCTATGCTTGCGCAACTGTCTCTCAGAGTTAAAGACAATATGATCCGTTATCTCCAGCAATTCCTCCAAGTCTGCATCCTTGAAAGCAGGCGCAAAGACATGGACTTCACCAGGGAACTCTTCTCTAGCTAGCTTTGCTTCATAGAGACCACTTGCAGTTGTACCTGATAGATACTGGCTGATCAAGGGATAGGTTTTGTAGAGGGAATATGCCTTCTGGGCAAGCAAAACCTTGCAACCAGCTTCTTCTTGAACATATTTTAGAATACGACAATTGGCTTCTAACTTGGCCAAATCAATGACATAAGCTGGTGTTGGTACTTGTTCTAGCTTCATTAGTCCACCGTTTGTGGATTTTCAACCACAACCCAAGGCAAACCATACTCATTCAAAGCTTCCATGAATGGATCTGGATCCAACTCTTCAAGGTTGTAAACTCCAGCTTGTTTCCAAGTACCGTTCATAACCAACTTAGTCCCAATCATGGCTGGAACTCCTGTCGTGTAAGAAATCGCTTGCGAACCAACCTCTGCGTAACATTCCTGATGGTCGCAAACATTGTAGATGTAGATGGTCTTTTCAACGCCATCTTTTACACCTGTAAAGATACATCCAATATTGGTTTTACCTACAGTGCGTGGCCCAAGGCTGGCTGGATCTGGAAGCAAGGCTTTCAAAAATTGGATTGGAACAATTTCTTGACCGTTAAAGTTAATGGTATCCGTACGAAGGAGACCGACATTTTCCAAACATTTCATGTGCGTCAAGTATGATTGACCAAAAGTCATAAAGAAACGAATGCGTTTGACACCCGGAATGTTTTTCGCTAATGATTCGATTTCTTCGTGATGAAGAAGATACATGTCTTTTTGTCCGACCTGAGGGAAATCGTACTCGCGCTTGATAGACATAGCTTCGACTTCGACCCATTTTCCATCTTCCCAATAAGAACCTGGTGCTGAAACCTCGCGTAGATTGATTTCTGGGTTAAAGTTTGTCGCAAACGGATAACCGTGGTCACCACCATTACAGTCTAAAATGTCGATATAATGGATTTCATCAAAATAGTGTTTGAGGGCATAAGCTGAAAAGACACTGGTCACACCTGGGTCAAAACCAGAACCAAGAAGAGCAGTCAAGCCTGCTTCTTTGAATTTCTCCTGATAAGCCCACTGCCATGAGTAGTCAAAGTAGGCTGTAAAACCAAGTTCCTTGCAGCGTTTTTCGTAGATAGCACGCCACTCAGGCTCTTCCGTGTCTTCTGCTTCGTAGTTGGCTGTATCGATATAGTGAACACCTGTTGCCAAACAAGCGTCCATAATGGTTAAATCTTGATATGGTAGTGCTACGTTCAAAACGGCTTCTGGCTTATAGCTTTCAATCAGGGCAATCACTTCTTCTACCTTGTCAGCATCAAGAGCAGCTGTCTCAATCTTTGTACTTGTTTTGCCTTCCAGTTTAGCCTTCAAGTCATCACATTTTGACTTGGTACGACTGGCAATCATAATCTCTGTAAAGGTTTCGCTATCTTGACAAATCTTTGAAATAGCAACTTGGGCAACTCCCCCACATCCAATAACTAGTAAACGACTCATTTTTTTCCTTCCTCTTCTTCTAAAATGTCCTCAACATACTTGGGCAACATAAAGGCCCCCACGTGTAAGTTTGCAGTGTAGTATTCTGTGAAAAGCTGGCGTTTTTTCCAGCCTTCTTTATCAAAATCTTTGACAGGGTGGTATTTTTTCGATGCAAATCCAAACAACCAATAGCCAGCTGGGCTAGTTGGGATATGGGCCTGATAGACCCGACTGATTGGAAAGGCTTGATTAACCTTACGGTGCATGCTTCGGCAAGCCGACTCATCCTCGTCAAAGAAGGGACTCCCATGCTGGTAAATCATGATACCGTCTTCTTTCAAGGCTCTGTAACTGTTGCCGTAAAATTCCTTGGTAAAGAGCCCTTCCGTATGACCAAATGGATCTGTCGCATCGTTGATGATAATATCGTAATCATCTTCGCAGTTTCGCAAAAAGCGTAGCCCATTTTGATAGTAAATGGTAACACGAGGGTCATCAAGTCCCGCAGCAAAGTCTGGAAAATACTCACGACAGACCTCAACCAACATCTCATCTGGTTCCACAATATCGATTTGCTCCAGTTCAGGATAGAGGGTTAATACTTGAGCAACACCACCGTCACCACCCCCAATAACCAAGACTTTCTTGGGATTGGGATGCACAGCCATTGGAACGTGAACAGTCATTTCGTTGTAGACAAAATCATCCGCATCTGAAAACAAGACATGCCCGTTTAAAATCAAAATCTTTCCAAAAGCTGGCGTATCCAAGACTTCGATATCCTGCCATTCACTTTTACCAGCGTAGAGTTGCTTGGCTGTTCTCAAGGATAATTTGACATCTGGAGTATGAACTTCAGAAAACCATAAATCCATCTAGTTCTCCTTTCTCTTAATGACGTTGATGTGATTGACCTCAGGATCTTCCGTCCCTTGGAGGGAGCAACCACGTTCCTTGGCAAATTGGATATAGTCTACAATTTCACGTGTAATGCGTTCACCAGGAGCCAAGATAGGGATTCCTGGAGGATAGCACATGACAAATTCCCCACAGACTTGTCCAACAGACTCATCCAAGGTCAAGCTTTTTCTCTCGGAATAGAAGGCTTCTTGTGGAGACAGCACCAACTCAGGCTGAATATATTCTCCAGCTATTAAGTCTTTTCCATCTCTCGAGTAAAGTCTCTTGATATCAGCCAAAGCACCAACCAAGCGCTCGATGTCTTGGATACGGTCACCAATCGAAATGTAGGCCAGGATATTGCCAATATCACCAAACTCAATCTGAATGTCGTATTCGTCTCGTAGGAGGTCATAAACCTCGATACCTGTTAAGCCAATACCCTGAGTGTAAACTGACAACTTGGTTACATCAAAATCACAGACCGACACACCATCAATTAACTCTTTTGAGTAGGCATAGTAACCACCAATAGCATTGATTTCACGACGAGCGTACTCGGATAGCTCAATGACCTTCTCAAACGACTCTTTACCACGAAGGGCCAAGTTGCGACGTGAAATATCCAAACTAGCCATCAGCAAATAAGAGGCGGATGTTGACTGGGTCAGGTTGATTATCTGACGAACGTATTCAGGATTCATCTGCTCCCCGATTAAAAGAAGCGAACTTTGGGTCAAACTCCCACCAGACTTATGCATAGAAACTGCTGCCATATCAGCACCTGCATCCATAGCAGAAATTGGAAGTTTATTAGTGAAATGCAAATGCGCTCCGTGGGCCTCATCTACCAAAACCATCATGCCAGCTTCATGAGCCATTTTTGTCAATCTCTTTAGGTCTGAACAGATGCCGTAGTAAGTAGGATTGTTAATCAAAATGGCCTTGGCATCTGGATGGTCCTTTATGGCCTGGGCTACTCGATCATTTTCAAGACCTAAAGCGATACCAATTTTAGGATCTACACTCATCTCTATATAGATGGGAATGGCACCACATAGAACCAGCGCATTGATAGCAGATTTGTGGACATTACGTGGCAGAATAATCTTATCTCCAGCCTTGCAGGTTGACAGAATCATAGTCTGCACCGATGAAGTTGTTCCACCAATCATGAGAAAGGCATGGCTAGCTCCAAAAGCATCCGCCGCTAGCTCCTCTGCATCCCGAATAATCGAAATAGGGTGACCAAGATTATCCAAGGGTTTCATCGAATTGACATCAATGCCAACACATTTTTCACCTAACAGTTCGACAAGTTCTGGATTTCCTCGTCCGCGTTTGTGACCTGGTACATCAAAGGGAACAATCCTTTTCTTGCGTAACTTCACCAAGGCCTCATAAATTGGGGCTTGGTTTTGATCTAACTCTTTCAAGACATACTCCTTTCAATATTTTTAGGACCTTATGAAAACTAAGGAACTAAAGGTTGACTCATGAAAAAAGAGCAGGATTTCACCTGCTCTGCAATCTTCTGACGTTTTTATGTTTGTTTCTGTTGAGTATGTCTGTTCCCGATGTTTCCTAACTCTCTAGTAGCAAATATTACGTACTTTATTGATCGTTTCACAAGATGACGTGTGCTTTCACCACACTAAAAATTTATGAATTAGGACACGTGTCCTAACATCAACTTATAAAAGTAGGCTTTTAACCCTATCAATAATGTGGTTTTTCAACCACGCTTCGGCATTCAACCCTGCCTGTCCGTAGGCATTTTTTACTCGGGTTTATATTTGCTAGAAAACATCATCTCATTTTCTAAGCTTTATTACTATATCATGTTTCCAAGAACTTGTAAAGCCTTTTACGAAAAAAATATAAAAAAGTTCGTAAAATATTTGGATTTTATTTGATTTAATACTAATTATTCTCTTGCAAACGATTATAAAGTGAACAAAATGTTTATCGTATTTAATTTAAAATTTTTTATGCTATTCTATACTCTTTACCTTCGGTGTTTGATCTATCAGAGAAGATGTCGACATTTTTATATCATTAAAATCGTGCAACTTTTTTCAGATACTTTTAAAAGATTGATTTCCCTATATTTTTCCTTTATACTGGATAAAAAGGAGATTAGTATGTCAGAAACAAATCACGAAATTGATTCAAACTTTGCAGGGCGTTTAAATATCCTGCGTGCAGGTGTTCTTGGTGCCAACGATGGAATTATTTCCATTGCTGGTGTGGTTATTGGGGTTGCTAGTGCTACGAGCAATATCTGGATTATCTTTTTATCAGGTTTTGCGGCTATCTTAGCTGGTGCCTTTTCAATGGCTGGTGGAGAATATGTGTCCGTTTCAACTCAAAAAGATACTGAGGAAGCGGCCGTTGCGCGTGAGCAACTCTTGCTAGACCAAGATATAGAGTTAGCCAAAAAGTCCCTCTATGCTGCTTATATCCAAAATGATGAGTGTGAAACATCAGCCCAACTTCTCACCAACAAAGCCTTTTTAAATAATCCGCTCAAGGCTTTGGTAGAGGAAAAATATGGGATTGAGTATGAAGAATTTACCAATCCTTGGCATGCTGCTATCTCTAGCTTTATTTCTTTTTTCCTTGGTAGCTTACCACCAATGCTTTCAATTACCATTTTCCCAAGTGAATACCGCATCCCTGCTACTGTCCTTATCGTCGGTGTGGCCCTTCTTCTCACTGGTTACACTAGTGCCAAACTTGGAAAAGCCCCAACCAAAACAGCTATGATTCGAAACCTCACTATTGGTCTCTTGACTATGGGAGTTACCTTCTTGCTCGGACAACTTTTCAGCATTTAATACTTTTCGAAAATCTCTTCAAACCACGTCAGCTTCGCCTTGCCGTAGATATGTTACTGACTTCGTCAGTTCTATCTGCAACCTCAAAACAGTGTTTTGAGCAACCTGCGGCTAGCTTCCTAGTTTGCTTTTTGATTTTCATTGAGTATAAAATACAAGAAATACCTCGATTTTGAAGTCGAGGTATCTTTTTTACATTTGCACAATCTTGCGATAGCTTCTTGAAGTAATCATGAAAATCAAGACATAGGCGATGAGGAAGATAGCGCAGATAGACAAGGTCACAATCAACATCATAGTCGTATCTATTACACCAATCACTTTTAAAATCAGACTAAGCATATGGTAGGCAAAGGCTAGATGTATGAAGGCAAAGAGCAAAGGAAGGAAGAAAACAGTTAAAACCTGTTTGTTGATGGTTTGCTTGATTTGCTTTTGATCTAAACCAACTTTCTGCAAGATAATAAAGCGTTCACGGTCTTCGTAGCCTTCAGAAATTTGTTTGTAGTAGATGACCAGAACAGTTCCGACCATAAAGATAATGGATAGGAAAATACCGATAAAGAAGACACCACCAAAGAGGGCACTCATCTGAGTACTAGCATCTGATAAATTACTACCATAAACATAGCTACCTTCCGTGTTTAATTGAGCATTAAATTGATCGAGGTATTTATCATACTCGTCAGCGACCTTGAGTTGTTCTTCTTCACTGGCATTTACATTCATACCACCGTAAAACTGATTATAGATAGCCGAATCTGGGAATTGATCCAAAAAGGCTTGTAAATCAGGTACAACAAGATAATTGTAATCAGCAGTCAAAATATTAAACTGATTTGGAACGTGGTTCACAATGAAATCTTTATTAAATTCTTCTTTGACAGAAAATTGATGATCATTCAGAATTAGAGTTTTCTGTTCTTTAACTCCCTCATTCTTGGCAAAGAGTCCGACCTCATTTCCTGATAGAGACAGTTTTTGACCAGTCATATTTTCATAATCTTTTTGGTCAAATACCATGAAAACTGTTGTGGGTTGGACACGATTTTGTCCTTTTTCAAAAAGGGTTAACTTATTTCCTTCTTGGTTCGCAACACCGAAGTAAGTGTAACGAAACACTTCTTTTTCTTTAATCTTATAACCTTTGTCACTTGCAAACTGGCTCAAGAGTTTGTTCAAGTCTTCTTTTTCAACATTTTGCCCTGAAACTCCAAAATCATGAGGATTTAGAACTTTTTTAAAGCTTTCTGCGGAATTGAAAATGCTTGTCGCTGCTGACATGGTTACCAAAACCATTGTTGATAAAATAGCGATAGTTGCTAGTCCAACCGCATTTTTCTTCATACGGAAAATCAAGTTGGAAACAGAGATAAGATTATTTGGTTGGTAATAGTATTTCTTGTTTTTCTTTAAGATTTGAAGGAAAACGGTAATTCCTGCATTAAACAAGAGATAGGTACCAAAGATAACCAGCAAAACAGCTAAGAAGAAGGTGGTTAAGGCTGTAAGGGGATCTTTTACTGTAAGGGCAAGATAATAGCCAATCCCTAAACTAATCGAACCAAGAATAGTTTGGAGAGGAAGGAAACGACCTTTTTTCTCTCCACTTGCTTTCTCACGAGAGAGCTGGAGGGCATTCATACGGGCGATTCGAAGGGCATTCAGGAACATGAGGCCTAGGAAAATCAATCCAAAGACAACAAGTACTGCAATGACAACATTCATTTGGAAGGTAGCGACCAGCTCAACCTTCAATTTCATCAGTTTGAGCAGGAAAGCGAAAATTAACTTGTCAAACAAGGCTCCAATACCGATACCCGCTCCAACAGTTAGAATCCCAAATAGCACTAACTCCTTAAAGGTCATACTGATAAGATGACGCTTCTCCAAGCCCAACATGCCATAAATTCCCAGTTCCTTGGAACGGTTCTTCATGACAAAACTATTGGCATAGAGGACGATAATGGCTGACGCAAGGGTGACGACAAACATACCAAATCCAAGTGTAGCCTGAATGGTTGTTCCTCCACGGATTTCAGCAATCTTGGGATTGAAAGTTAGAGAGTAAAAGAGATAGGTGACAGTGACTGCCAAGAGAACAGCCAGCGCAAAAGGATAATAGAGTTTGCGGTTTTTAATCAAGTTCGATACCGCTAACTTATTGGTTAATCGAAACATACTAATTCACCTCGCTTGCCATGACAGTCAAGGTATCAGAGATTTCTTGGAACATCTGACGTTCTGTCTTCTCTCCACGGTAGATTTGGTTGTAAAGAATGCCGTCTTTGATAAAGAGTACACGTTTAGCTCTGCTAGCTGCTGCTGTGGAGTGGGTTACCATGAGAATAGTTTGGCCGCGCTCATTGATTTCATCAAAAACATCAAGTAAGGCTGCAGATGACTTGGAATCAAGGGCTCCTGTTGGCTCGTCCGCAAGGAGAATTTCAGGTTCAGTGATGATGGCGCGTGCTACTGCTACACGCTGTTTTTGCCCACCTGAAATCTCGTAAGGGTACTTCTCTTGCAATTGGTTGATACCTAGATTCTCAGCTGTCACCACCAATTTCTTCATCATCTCCGTAATGGGTCTTCTTGACAAGACAAGGGGAAGCAAGATATTATCTTTTACAGAGAGAGTATCTAACAAATTAAAGTCTTGGAAGACAAATCCCAGCTTTTCACGACGGAAGCTAGAAGCCTGTGAATTTTTAATGGTTGCGGTGTCTGTTCCATTCAGGTAAACTTGTCCACGACTTGGTTTATCCAGCATAGCTAGGATATTGAGAAGAGTGGATTTACCAGAACCGGACTCACCCATGATGGCAACGTAGTCACCCTTTTCGACGGTAAAGTGAATATCCTTGAGGGCCTCTACTTGGTTGCCCTGAAAACGAGTTTTGTAAATTTTTTGAACGTGTTTTACATCTAAAAGTGTCATGAGAATCTCCTTTCTTAATATCCCATCAAATGAAATGTCGCTTGCATCATAGCGCATCCTAGCTGAACGCGCTCGATATCTTTGTGGCTTGGTTTTCTTGTTTTCTTATGTAAGATTTGTTTCATGATGTTACTCCTTTGTTCTTTATGAGTATAGTTTACATCAAAAAAAGACCGCTTGCCATAACATAACCTTACAAAAGAGACTTTAATCTTACATTTTTGTAAGATTGGGGGAAATGTAGGCAAAATTACTTAGAAAATGATTTGATTTCCTATTTTTAAAATTGTAAAATATAAGTGTGAAAAGGCTTACTTTGGAAAGGAGGAAGCGGGAACTAACATTTGAGTAAGCTTACCTAGATAACATACCATTAAATTTAACACTTGCAAGTTGTTCAACCTATAAGGAAAGAAGGGGCGCTTTAATGAAACATAAAGAACATATACTCATCGGACTTCTCTATCTCCTCTCTCTCCTCTCTCCATTCATCGGTCAGTTCTTAGTTGAAAAAACATACTTTATCGGTACAGAATTTACAGCTACTGCTTATGCTATTTGCTGGCTATCAGTTGTTATCAGCATCCACCATTTTTCAAAAAATGTATTGTCTCAGCAACAAAAATAGATTAGAAACATGAGTTCAAAAACATGCTTTTAGTTTGTAGATGAAGCTGGCGAAATATTATTAAAAGTAAAAAAGCTTTAAATCAAGCAGTTTAGACTATTGATTTAAAGCTTTTTGCTTATTCCAAATCTTCTGTAAAACCTCACCAAAACCATCCATCATTTTCTTCAATGGCTTGAGCTTCTTTGCGTTTGCGTGGGCCTGTTCCATACATTTCTGCTTCAATTTCTTCCTTAGTAGGCATGACAGAAGCTAGGATGATATAGATAATCACGCCAAGTCCAAAGTTTGCAACTGTAAAAATGGCAAACAGAAAACGTACAAGGGTTACATCAAAGTTCCACTTGTCTGACAGACCTGCCAAAACTCCTGAAATCATGCGATTTCGTCTCATTTTATAAAATTTACTGTTCATGATTTTCCTCTTTCTGCTAGGTTAGACATAGTATATCATGGGTAGGCTCGGCTTTCATCAGTCCTCAGGCTGATTTATTAGTAGCAATTTACCTCGACAAAGTCCACAGCGATAGCGTTTGGTATCAATCTTTCGCTTGCGCTGATAACTTTGCTGGCAGGATTGACAACGATAGAGCTTAATTGGTTTGGAGTTGCTATTTGGCAAGGTTGGTACAAAGCGTAATCCATCCACTGCTTTCAACAGTTCCTTAAAATCCCGATTCTTGTGTTGATAGCCCTTCCCTTGAAAATAGAGGTGATAATGACAGAGTTCATGTCGGACAATTTTCCTAAAAACGTCTAAACCCAGTTCCTGATAAACCTTGGGATTAAAATCCAAATGCCCATCTTTTGGGAAAAATCGCCCACCTGTCGAACGTAGACGAGAATTCCACTGAGCTTGATGGATAAAAGGTCTGCCGAAGTCTTCTAGTGAAACCTGCTTGACGTAATCAGTCAGTTTCATTTGGAGCTAGAAGCGACAGATTGACTTTTTCACGTTCAGTATCGATTTTCTTAACCCAAACCGTTACCAAATCACCAACGGATACCACTTGGCTAGGGTGTTTTATAAACTTGCGACTCATGTGGGAAATATGGATCAAACCGTCCTCATGAATCCCAATGTCAACAAAGGCACCAAAGTCAACTACATTACGCACCACTCCTTCTAGCTTCTGACCAACCACTAAGTCTTTGATATCTAGGACATCTTGGCGGAGAACTGGAGCATCAAAGGAATCACGGAAATCTCGACCTGGTTTGAGAAGGTCAGCAATGATATCTTTAAGGGTTTCTGGACCAAGGTCTAGCTCTTGCGCCATTTCCTTGACTGAAAGCGACTTGAGTTTACTTTGGGCTTCTTCATTCAGGTCCGTGATATCCAATCGTTTGAAGAGCTCCTTAACAGCAGCGTAATTTTCTGGGTGTACTCCTGTATTATCAAGGATATTGCTACTTTCTGGTATTCGAAGGAAACCAGCTGCCTGTTCAAAAGCCTTGGCCCCCAGACGAGGGACTTTCTTGATTTGGGCGCGCGAAGTAATTTTTCCTTCTTCCTCACGGTATTTGACGATATTTTCAGAAATGGTTTTATTGAGTCCAGCTACGTGTGAAAGAAGAGCAGGACTGGCTGTATTGATGTTGACACCGACTTGGTTAACAACCGTATCCACGACAAAATCCAGACTTTCAGACAACTTCTTCTGGCTGACATCGTGCTGGTACTGACCGACACCGATTGACTTGGGATCAATTTTGACCAATTCAGCAAGGGGATCTTGCAAACGACGGGCGATAGAAATAGCAGAGCGTTTTTCAACAGTCAAGTCTGGAAATTCCTGACGAGCAAGTTCGCTGGCAGAATAGACAGAAGCACCACTTTCGTTAACAATGACATAGCTGACTTCAGAAAAATCTTTAAGAACTTCCGCCACAAAGGCTTCACTTTCACGACTAGCAGTACCATTTCCGATAGCAATAATTTCTACGCCGTATTGACCAATCAAATCTGCCAAATCTTTCTTGGCTTCTTCGATTTGATGAGTTGATGCTGGTTTGACAGGATAAATGACCTGAGTTGTCAGCATTTTTCCTGTTGCATCCACGACAGCTAGCTTGGCACCTGTACGAAAGGCAGGGTCAAATCCTAGAACCACGCGCCCTTTCAACGGAGCAACCAAGAGGAGATTGCGCAGATTGTCAGAAAAGAGTTGGATAGCTCCTTCTTCTGCCTTTTCAGTTAGTTCTGTCCGAATACGGCGCTCGATAGCAGGCAAGACTTTTTTCTTAACTGACTGATGAACAACTTCATCAATATAGGTATTCTTCACCTTGAAACGAGCAGCAAAGAAGGCAAGGATACGGTCCGTCGCATGTTCAAAACCGACCTTCAAGATACCTAGCTTTTCCCCACGATTGAGGGCTAAGGTACGATAACCTTGCATATTTCCAACCGTCTCTGAAAAATCATAATAAATCTGAAAAACCTGCTTTTCATCAAGACTTTCATCCTTGACTTGGGAAGTGAGTTTAGAGTGTCTCAACACCTCCTGATAAGTCATGGAGCGCAAAGTCACATCTTCCGATAAGGCTTCGACCAAGATATCAACTGCACCAGCCAAGGCTTCCTTACCAGTCGCAAATCCTTCACAGACAAACTTTTCAGCCTCTTTTTCTAAATCAGCTACATTCTGCAAAATAAAGCGAGCAAGAGGGAAGAGTCCGGCTTCACGGGCAATGGTTGCCTTGGTTCGACGTTTTTCCTTGTATGGAAGATAGAGTTCTTCTACATCAGCTAGTTTTTCGGCAGCTAAGATAGCTTCTTCCAACTCCTTGGTCAGCTTGCCTTGCTCTTGAATCTTAGCCAAGACAGCTTCCTTACGGTCGTTGAGATTTGTCAGACTTTTATCCAAGTCGATAATGGCCTTAATTGCCACCTCATCCAGACTACCAGTCATGTCCTTGCGATAACGTGCGATAAAGGGAATAGTCGCCCCTTCAGCTATCAAACTTAGAACAGTATCAATTTGCTTTAACGTCACTCCCAAATCTTGGGAAATTTTTTCATATTTTTTATCCATGAATCTATTATACCACAAGCTGGAAGGCTTGCTCCAATCCTTTTCATACTCAATGAAAATCAAAAAGCAAACTAGGAAGCTAGCCGCAGGCTGCTCAAAATACTGTTTTGAGGTTGTAGATAAGACTGACGAAGCCAGTCACATATATACGGCAAGGCGAAGCTGACGTGGTTTGAAAAGATTTTCGAAGAGTATCAACTATCGAAAACAAATTAAAAAACTCCCTTTTCCTCAAAATAATAGTATAATAGAGGTAGAATTTAGAATCGAGGTACACCTATGGCTGTAAAATTTACAAAACGAGACGACTTGGACAAGATGTTTGAAGAGTTTGCTAAACTCCCAGATTTGAAGCAAGTTACTTTCCCTGATGACAAAGAGAAAAAAGCCAAAACAGAAAAGAAAAACTAGATGACTACTTTCCAACAACTCCCATCTAGTGTACTTCAAACTGGAGCTATTTTTCTCTCTATAATTATTGAAGCACTCCCTTTCGTTCTGATAGGAAGTATTGTCTCTGGGCTGATTGAGGTTTATATCACACCTGACAAGGTTTATCATTTTCTCCCTCGAAATCGTTGGGGGAGAATCTTTTTTGGCACCTTCGTTGGTATACTTTTCCCTTCTTGCGAATGTGGAATCGTCCCCATCATCAATCGTTTTCTGGAAAAGAAGGTTCCTAGTTACACGGCCGTTCCTTTTCTTGTAACAGCACCTGTTATCAATCCCATTGTTCTCTTTGCGACCTATTCTGCCTTTGGCAACTCCTTCCATATCGCCCTGTTACGAGCTCTGGGTTCCATCGTTGTGGCTGTAATACTAGGGATTTTTCTAGGATTTTTCTGGCAAGAACCGATTCAAAAAGAAAATCGTCTGGCTTGTCATGAGCATGATTTTACTCACTTAAGCCCTGCAAAAAAGGTTTTTCAGGTCTTTGTGCAAGCCATTGATGAATTTTTTGATACGGGACGTTATTTGGTATTTGGCTGTCTCTTTGCCTCTGTTATACAGGTCTATGTTCCGACACGGATTCTGACCTCTATCAGTGCGACTCCTCTTTTTGCCATCCTGCTCTTGATGCTTTTGGCCTTTCTTCTTTCGCTCTGTAGTGAGGCGGATGCCTTTATCGGTGCTTCTCTTCTCTCGAGTTTCGGATTGGCACCAGTTATGGCCTTTCTGGTGATTGGCCCAATGCTGGATATCAAAAATATTCTCATGATGAAAAATTACTTGAAAGCACGATTTATCAGTCACTTCATAACGATTGTAACTCTTGTCGTCTTAGTCTATTCTCTCTTGATTGGAGTCATCCTATGATTCGATTTTTAGTTTTAGCTGGCTATTTTGAACTGACTATTTACCTCCATTTGTCGGGCAAATTAAACCAGTACATCAACATGCACTATTCCTATCTGGCCTATATCTCCATGGTACTTTCCTTTATTTTGGCAATTGTTCAACTGTATATCTGGATGAAGCAAGTCAAAACCCACAGTCATCTGAACAGCCGATTGGCCAAGATGACGAGTATTTCTCTTCTGGCTATTCCACTTGTCATCGGCTTAACTTTCCCAACTGTTAGCTTGGATTCTCAGACTGTTTCTGCTAAAGGTTATCATTTCCCCCTATCGGAAGGAACGGATCTGGCCATTCAGACAAGCGAAGGGACAACAAGTCAATATTTGAAACCAGATACCAGTTCTTATTTTTCAAAATCAGCCTATGAAAAGGAAATGCGAACGGCGGCGGATAAATACTTATCCCAAGATAGTATTCAGATCACTAATGAAAACTATATGGAGGTCATGGAGGCTATCTACGACTATCCAGATGAGTTTGAGGGCAAGACAATCCAGTTTACAGGCTTTGTCTACAATGACCCCAGTCATGCCAATAGCCAATTTCTGTTCCGCTTCGGCATTATCCACTGTATCGCGGATTCAGGTGTCTATGGCTTACTGACCAAGGGAAATACCCGTCAATATGAAAATAATACTTGGATAACAGCCAAGGGAAAACTGGTCAATCACTACCATAAAGAACTCAAACAAAACCTTCCAACCTTGGAAATCGAAAGCTTTACCAAAGTCGATAAACCAGAAAATCCCTATGTTTATCGAGCTTTTTAAAAAGCAAACCAAGTTCATAAAAAACTCTAAGCAGGAAGAGCCTGCTAACTCGTGACAGAAAAAGAAGTTTAGCCTATAATGAAGACGAACAATACCAATCCGTGGTGTTTAATAGGGCTTTTCCTAGCCTGTTTAAAAAACTGGATGAACAAGAGTCATGAGAAAACTCGAATATGCTTGGAGCATGAAAACATATTACTAGTAGCCTCTTGTTCTATTGTTCAAATAGTTAACAGGAGGTTTTTATAATGGAAGCTATGATCGAAACGTGTTGTGGTATTGATGTCCATCCAAAATCCATTGTTTGTTGTATTCTAGATGGTTCACTAGATAGCAATAAACCAAAGAAAATTCAGAAGAAATTTGGAACAACTACTGTAGCTCTTCACAATGCTTTAGATTGGATGGTATAGATGCTTAGTTTTAAACAAGCATCTATAATAAAGCTATGGCATATAGTACAGATTTTAAACAAGGAGTATTAGATTACATCAAAGAGGACACAGCCATATCGAGGCGGTCAAAGTTTTTGATGTTGGCGTCAGAACTTTCTTCACGTGGGAAAAGAAAGACGTGAACAAGGACACTTAGAGCGGAAAAAGTGAGTCGTCAAAAAGCGGGAAATCCCTTTAGAGGAGTTGAAAGTCTTTGTAAAGGCTCATCCAGACGCTTTTTAACGGGAAATTGCGGCACATTTTGATTGTGCTGTTCCTTCAGTATGGACAGCTTTAAAGCAATTCATATCACTTTAAAAAAAAAGACAACTAGCTCTAAGGAACAAGATCCAGAGAAAGTCGCTGAG
Organism: Streptococcus sp. 2342; assembly: GCF_013276795.1. Taxonomy (GTDB): domain Bacteria; phylum Bacillota; class Bacilli; order Lactobacillales; family Streptococcaceae; genus Streptococcus. The sequence goes on along the minus strand of NZ_VMLR01000001.1, from coordinate 88,318 downwards.
TTTCTTGATATTTTGGATAACCTAAAAGATTTACCAGTCGTATATATTGACGAAACGGGAAACGACCGCTAGCTCTATCGTCCTTATGCACGGGCTCCTAGAAGGGAGAAAGTCTATAACAAGATTAGCGGACGGCGTTTTGAGCTGACTTCAATTGTTGCAGGACAAGTAGACGGAGAGTTTATAGCTCCTATGATTTACAAGGAAAGTATGACGAGGGATTTCTTTGTGGAGTGGTTCAAAACGCAGCTCTTGCCTGCTTTGAAGACACCTCACGTCATTGTCATGGACAATGCTAGTTTTCATCCCAAGCATATCTTGGATGAACTTTACATTAAAGATAAACACTTTTTCTTACCTCTACCAGCTTATTCACCAGATTTGAATCCTATTGAGCAAGCTTGGGCTATCTTGAAAAAGAAAGTGACGGATTTATTAAGGAAAGTCCCAAATATTTTTGAATATTTGAAGTGCTTTTTTAAAACTAAATGACTATAATACGAGGGATTTGATGATTTTTCTTGACGATAGAAGACTCAACGACCATCATTTTAGAGCATATATTTATAGTGGATTGAACATAGAATAGTATACCCATAATTCTAAAACCTGTATAGAAATTAATTTGAATTCACTAATCTTTTTGTTCACATCTTATTTCAATTCACTATATAACTCAATTTCATAATAAAAACACCTCAAAAGTTAGATTTTCTAGCTCTAACTTTTGAGGTGCAGCCCATTTATGTATGATAGTCTTTTGGTTATTATTTCATCTATCTTTGTTAAAAGAAAGAATACTTATTATGAATTTGGGTCATCAAGACTACGGCCATGTAAGCCTTTTTCACGTTGGGCTTGGCGTAGTTTTTCTGGTGTAACATCGTTCCCTTCTTCGTCCACAATTTTGATCCCTTCAATATGGTGACGAACCGTGCGACGATAACCTTCGATGTACTCCTCACGTAGTTTGGCTTGTTCCACTTTTTCTTCTGGGGTCAAGCCTTCTGTTTTTTTCTTTTTGGCAAGCTCGTTGATACGATCAATTTTTTTAGGATCCATGTTTCTCTCCTTTATGATAAGATTTAATCCGTTTAACAGATTTTATTTGGTATTGATTTGGTTAAAACGTGCAAGTTTAGCTGCTTTCTTGGTTAATTGCGACAAGATTGCCAAACGATTTTGACGGACTGCTTCATTTTCAGCCATAACCATGGTATTCTCAAAGAAGGCATCAATGACTGTACTAAGCGCAAAGAGCTGTTTCAATTGCTGACTGGCAGTCCCTGACAAAACGAGTGATTCTACTGCTTCTGCCAAGGCTTTCTCTTCTTCATTCTCAAAGAGAGCTGAATCAACTGTAGCAATTCCTTTTGCCTTCTCAGCCAAGTTAAAGGCACGAGAAAGTGATTCAACAGATGGTTTGAAATCTTCTTCCTTACTTGCTTCTACAAGAGCACTTGCTGCTTCCAACATATCTGCCACAACAAAGTTCGAACTTGCAAGTACTGCTTCCTTGGTATCTTTTGGAGTAGAACCCATCATCTTATCAACACGAGCCTTGATAAAGTCCATAACCTCTGTCTTATTTTCATAAGTCAAGCTGTCAAATTTCAAAGCATAAAGGCTATCAATCAGCTCGTCCATAGCAATGTGCCAACCAAAAGCATCCAAGATACGAACTACACCTTGAGTTGCACGACGAAGAGCATAAGGGTCATTAGACCCTGATGGAATCAAACCTACTGAGAAGAAGCTCAAAATCGTATCCAATTTGTCTGCAATGGCAAGCACTGCGCCGACCTTGCTCTCTGGAAGTTCTCCTTCAGCTGAAGTAGGCATGTAGTGTTCACGAATAGCAGCTGCCACCGCTGGAGTTTCACCAGCAAGAAGGGCATATTTCTCACCCATAATTCCTTGGAGTTCGTCAAACTCACCAACCATACCTGTTAACAAGTCAAACTTGTAAATGGCTGCTGCACGGGCTAGGTCAATCGTTTCATCCGCTGACAAGCCTGCTTTTTCTGCCAAGAGAATAGCAATCTGACCAGTACGAATCATGTGTTCACGAAGGGAACCAATTTTCTCATGGAAAGTCACATTGTTTAATTTTTCAACAAGATCTGAAATCACCAATTTTTGGTCTTCACGCCAGAAGAATTCACCGTCTTCTAAGCGAGCGACCAAGACTTTTTCATTACCTTTGATGACATTTTCCAAATGCTCTGCGTTTCCATTACGAACAGAAATGAAGTTTGGCAAGAGTTTACCGTCTTGATCACGGACAACAAAGTACCGTTGGTGTTCTTTCATCGAAGTCACCAAAACTTCTTCTGGAACTTCAAGGTATTTGGCATCAAAGCTTCCCATAAAGGCAGTTGGGTATTCAACCAAGTTCAAGACTTCATTAAGCAAATCCGCATCAATTTCGATATGTACACCATGCTCAGCTTCGATTGCTTTGATTTGATCAACAATCATTTGCTCACGTTCACGTGGATCTGCAATTACATACTGTGCACGAAGGTCTTCTTCATAGCTCAATGCTGACTGAATCTTAGTTTCTTGTCCCAAGAAACGATGGCCACGGCTCACACGCCCTCCCTTAATATCAAGGAAATCCAAATCAAACTCTTCTTCATCTAAAAGAACAGTTAAAGTGTGAACAGGGCGGATGTATTCAAAGGTGTTGTTAGCCCAGTGCATGCTGACAGGGAAAGTCAATGACTTCAAGACATCTACAACACCAGGAACAATTGCTTCAACTGCTTGACCAACTTCTTCCTTAGTGACATAGACATATTCTTCCCCCTTAATTTCACGGAATTCGATATCTTCAACAGTCAATCCTTTTCCACGGACAAATCCTTGAGCTGCTTTGGTGAAGTTTCCATCACTATCCAATGCAATTTTCTTTGCTGGCCCCTTAAAATCTTCTGTCAAATCAGACTGTTTGTCTGCAAGACCAGTTAAACGAACAGCCAAACGACGTGGTGTTGAGAAGGTCTGAATAGCTTCAAAAGACAAGCGGTTTTCCTTGAGAAAGGCTGCCATTTTTTCGCCTAGTTGTTTTTCACTTGGTGTGACAACATAGGCTGGTAATTCTTCAAGACCGAGTTCTACTAATAAGTTTTTTGTCATGTTTTTTCTCCGAAAAATATCTTTTTATTTTCCAGTTTGCCTTATGTGATTGGTACGCAAGCAACCAACTTCGTTGTTTCATTGCTAAAATTGGAGCCAAAAGTCTCCAATTTTGCCTAGTATCCTTAGTTTCACTAAGGATACCTTCATCACTGCTGCAACTGGTTCAGGGCTCACACTGTTCGCCCATTTTCGTAATTTGTCACTTTCTTTATTCCGCGTCTTCTGCTAAGAGTTTAACTCGTGTTGCTTCATCTAAAAGTGGGTAACCTAGGCGTTTGCGTTCTGCGACAAAGGTTTTGGCTACGACACGGGCCAAGTTACGGATACGAGCGATATAGCCTGCGCGCTCTGTTACAGATACGGCACCACGCGCATCAAGCAGGTTAAAGGTGTGTGAACATTTGAGAACATAGTCATAGGCAGGGTGCACCAAGCCTTCTTCCAAGGCGCGACCAGCTTCTTTTTCAAACTTATCAAAGTTTTCAAGCAACATTTCTTGATCTGAAATTTCAAATGAGTATTTTGAGTGCTCATACTCAGGCTGAATAAAGATTTCTCCGTATTTTACACCATCAGCCCATTCGATATCATAGACAGAGTCAACTTCTTGAATGTAAGAAGCCAAACGCTCCAAACCATAGGTGACTTCCGCTGTCACAGGGCCAGTTGCCAATCCACCGACTTGTTGGAAATAAGTAAACTGAGTGATTTCCATCCCATCAAGCCAAACTTCCCAACCAAGACCAGCTGATCCAGTCGATGGATTTTCCCAATTGTCCTCAACGAAACGAATATCGTGTTCCAAAGGATTGATTCCCAATTTTTCCAAAGACTCAAGGTACAGTTCTTGGATGTTTGATGGAGATGGCTTCATGACAACCTGGAATTGGTGGTGTTGGTAAAGACGGTTAGGGTTTTCCCCGTAACGACCGTCAGCAGGACGACGTGATGGCTCTACATAGGCTGCATTCCATGGCTCAGGTCCGATAGCACGAAGGAAAGTGTAAGGACTCATGGTTCCCGCACCTTTTTCATTATCATAAGCCTGCATAAGCATACAACCTTGGTCATTCCAAAATTGTTGTAAAGTAAGGATGATTTCCTGGAAAGTCAATTTTTTAGACATTGTTTACTCCTTTTTTATAAATTACTTGCGACACGAGTCTGCCTCGTCGATTATACGAGGCAAGACGAGTTAGTACTGCGTCTAGCTCAGGCACTCTAGTGCTGAGCGTAGGGCAGTCCGACTGTAAGGAGGTTTCTGCCACTGACGCAGTGAAATGTTAATTTCTTAGACATTGAATACTCCTTAATAAAAAATGATTTCTTGCGACACGAGTCTGCCTCGTCGATCATACGAGGCAAGACGAGTTAGTACTGCGTCTAGCTCAGGCACTCTAGTGCTGAGCGTGGAGCAGCCCGACTGTAAGGAGGTTTCTGCCACTGACGCAGTAAAATGTTAATTTTTTAGACATTATTTACTCCTTTAGTTTTTATATTTCTTTTTCAATTAATTTCTGCTGAACAAACCAATTTAACAAGGGAAGAGTTTTATCTGTATTTGCCCATAGATAATAAGAATCTAAGACCGTTTGTACACTACCTAAATTTTCTACCAATTTATCTACTGTCAAAAAGCTGCGCCAGTATTCATAAAAAATACTTGCATAGTTCTTATCATAAGTCGAAGAACCAAAATCATTCAGTGAATGCCAACCATACTTCTTCTGAAAAAGTTCTACGAGAGATTGATTACAAATTTTTTCCGCTTGAAATTCCTCTTCTGTCAAGAAATACTTGCGACTAATATATTCAACCATCCCCTCTTCGAACCAGATATAAGAGTCGTAACCATCAAAATCATCTAAAAAATGCTCCGACCAATGAGCTAGCTCATGTCCTACAATCTGTAAGAGGAAATTTTCAGATAAAGAATGATAGTGACTTTCTATTGCTTGAGTTTGCTGAGAACACTTGTAGTCCATCAACTGATACAAATATAACTCTTTCCAAACAGCTAAATCAGGCGTCATAACCATTCGTCTATTATTTGTATAGGCTGGAACAGCGCTTTCCCTAATAATCTGTGTAGCAGCATTAAAATCTGACCAAATAACGGCTTGCGGTAAATCACAGACTGCAAGTTCATTCTTTAAAAAAGATTGATAATCTTTCAACTTTTCAGTATTTCTTACTACAAAATCACGAAATGTAGCTAGTTGACTATCGTCTTTTACAAGATAAAGGTTTTCCACGTCTCTCCTTTCTTTCACACAATAGACTGAATAAGCAAAAGAACCGCGTCCGACAATCCTAGGTTGATTTAACCTAGGGGCGTCAGAAACGCGGTTCCACCCTAATTTATTACTTCATTGTTTTTGAAAATACTACAGAAAGCGCCAGCACTTTATTTTGCCCTACTTGGCTCCCACTATCCCAAGCTCGCTTGAAGAACGCCATAAGACTTTCTTTCCTGCTGACTATTATATCAAAAATTAGAACAATGTACAATTCTTTTTATGATTTTCTAAAAATCCACATCATCAACTCGTGGAGCACCAGAATGAACAGCAATCGCTTTTAAGGTTTCACGCTCCTCATGGCTCAATTCAATTCCAAAGCAATCAAGATTAGCCTGAATACGAGAGGCTGTGACAGATTTTGGAAGTGGTAGAAATCCTTCTGCCAAGCTCCAGGCCAAGGCTATCTGAGCAACAAACTTTCCATGATTTGCTGCGATTTCTTGGACTTCCTTACTATCAAATAGTTCTCCCTGACCAAAAGGGCCCCAAGCTTCCAATAAAATTCCTTTTTCTCGACAGTAATCTACGACTTCCTCTTGATACACACCTGGCGCCAAGCGAACTTGATTGACCGCTGGAAGAATTTTTGCTGTTTCAAACAAGGCATCCAAATGATGGGGAAGAAAATTGCTAACGCCGATAGCACGGATCTTGCCTTCTTGATAGAGGTCTTCCATCGCTCTCCAGACCTCAGCATTTCGGATTTTCCATGCGTCATTTTCTCTAAGCGGTTTTGGATTTGGCCAATGAATCAAATACAGATCCAAATAATCCAAGCCCAACTTCGCTAAAGACTCTGCAAAAGCTTGACGAGCTTGCTCATAGGTTTGTTGGCTATTCCACAGCTTGGTAGTTACGAACAATTCCTCTCGTGGAACTCCGCTATCTTGAATGGCACGACCAACACTTTCTTCATTTTTATAAATAGCTGCCGTATCGATATGCCTATAGCCTGCCTTTAAAGCCTCTAGGACAGCTTGATAGGCAATCTCTCCATTTTCAGCTTTCCAGGTTCCAAATCCCAGAACTGGAATTTCTACTCCATTATTTAATTGATAGGTATTCATATGCTTCTCCTTCTATTTTATACTCTTCGAAAATCTCTTCAAACCACGTCAACGTCGCCTTGCCGTAGATATGGTTACTAACTTCGTCAGTTCTATCTGCAACCTCAAAACACTGTTTTGAGCAACCTGCAGCTAGTTTCCTAGTTTGCTCTTTGATTTTCATTGAGTATTATTCATCAATTATAGCATAAAACATTTTTTAAGTAGTACTATCTTTTGTAAAAAATAAGTCTATCACATATCTGACAGACCTATTTTTTATTGCTTATTCATCACGACTATAATACAGCTCATGAGGTTTTAGGCGAGTATTGAGCATCTCTGGTATGGTCACAAAGGTATAACCCTGATTTTTCAAATATTCAATGACCTTCGGCAAGGCATTGACTGTCGGACTGTGAATATCATGCATCAGAACGATAGAGCCATTAGCTACTTGATGCTGAATTTCCGTCAAAATAGCCGCTTCATTTTTACTCTTCCAGTCCAGACTATCCACATCCCACATGATAAAGCTCAAATCCAAGCTATTGCGAATATCATCTGTAATGGCTCCATAAGGCGGGCGCATGAGTTTTGAACTAGAACCCAGCACTTTAGTTAGCACATCCTCAGTATCAGTAATCTGTTTTTTAGCTTCATCAAGAGAGAGTTGCGAGAGAATCGGATGGCTCCAACTATGGTTTCCAACAACATGACCTTCAGATTTTATCCTCTTCACCAAGTCCTCATTCCCAGAAACATTTTTCCCAAGCACAAAGAAAGTGGCTTTAACACCATATTTAGCTAGAGTCTCTAATGCCTGCGGGGTCGTTGCTGGATTTGGACCATCATCAAAGGTTAGAGCGACAACTTTTTGATGTTTCTTATCAAAGTAAGACTGGTACAAGGCTGCGTCTTTTTCAAGTAAGTACGAAGATTGGATAACATCAAAGAAAGCAGATACTGGCAAGGCTATCTCTTCTAAATTTTCAACCGCAGGACTTGGATAAAGGATAATCTGACTATCCTTGTAATCAAAATTCCATGCAGATAAGTCTTGGTCAGAGAAACCTTTAACAATCTGGTCACTCTGGTCTTGATCTAATTTCTTATCCTGTAAGAAAGAGGTCAACTCTTTTATCAGCTGTTCCTTAGCCTTACTAGCATCTGAAAACAGTTGGTCAAGTGTAAAAGGTTGCCCATCTTCTGTTAAGTGAACCTTTCCTAGACTGGTCTTTTCTGTCTCTTCAACCTTAAAATCAACTAAATCATAGATTTGTTTGGTTACATTACGATTGACGACTCCCTTTAAACCTGACTCTTCTTGCTCTGTATAGTAGAAAACAAGAGTGTCCTTACTTTCTAGCTTGTCCTTAATGTCTTTATTTATCAGCTCCTTAGCAGACGAAATCACTTGTTCCCCTTGGAGAGGATAATAGGCAATCACTTCGGTTTGTCCCTTACGAAAATGCTCCCTCTGATTTCCCTCACTCAATTGATCGTCTTTCTCTTTTTTGAGCGATTCAATCTTTTGATCAAAACTTTTTTGCTGATACATTTTAAAAGCAATAAACCCGCCTAATAGGCAAATAGAAATTGCTAAAATACCAATCAAAGCCAATAATACATGTCTCTTTTTCCCGTGTCTGCCACGTCCCAGTCTACTTTTATTCATATTTATATCATAACAAATTTGAGCAATAATTTCAATGATTTTGGAGCGAAGCGTATATTAAAAAAGATCCTCAGTAAAAAATAACCGATTTCATTGCTGAGAATCGGCTTTCTAATGTATTTAATTAAGAAATATTATTATTACATAATAAAAATTATGTAAACAGAGTTTACAACAACAAATCCTTGACTTTTCCAATTTCACTTTTTGGAATAACTAGATGAATCATATCACCCAGATACATTCTGGTTGAGCCGTTAACTGTTTGGCTCTTTCCATTATGCACTTGGGTAGTGATGAGGACGTTGTGTGGTAAGTTGAGTTCATGAACTTGTTTCCCAGCAATTTTATCAGAAACTGGTATTTCGATAAGTGTCACTTCTCCTTCACTGGATACTGCCTCTGGAAGCATTTTTTCCAGCATGGCTTCATAGACTGGTGCACCCTTGAGCAAATCCATGATGATGTAAGCTACTAAGGTTACTAAACCAAGTGGCATGAGGTTGCGAATATCTCCTACCATCTCAGTTACGAGGATCATAGCGGTTAAGGGAGCTTTTGATATGGCTCCAAAATAGCCACTCATTCCTAGAATGACAAATATAGGGAATTGCTCCTGACTGACAAGTCCAATATTCACACAAATGACACCAACTAGGGCACCAAGTAAGGAACCGAGAGCCAAAATTGGTAGGAAAATTCCTCCTGGAAGACCACTTCCATAACTAATCATGCTCCAGATAAAGCGAATTAAAAAGTAAGCTAATAGAACTTGGAAACTAAAATCTTGCTCAGTTAGGGAAAGTACCAGCTGATTTCCACCACCAAGGATGTGGGGTAAAAAAATTCCGACTGGTATGATGAGAATGAAGGCCAGAATTGGATAATAAGCTCTATCCAAATGGATTTTTTGACCAATCAAGTCATAAACTCTTCCGATGTTTAATACAGCTTTCTCATAGAGAAAACCTGAAAATCCAAGGAAAATTCCCATGACGAGATATATCCAATACTGATCTAGGGTCATGAGAGGAATGTTATCTGGCATATCCAATACTGGTGTCAAACCGAACATGAGCAGAGACACAAAGTTTGCTACGAGACTAGCTGCTAGAGTGGAAACCCAGAAAAAGCGCGAAAAATGATGATAGACTTCTTCTACAACAAAGAGGAGACCTGCTATTGGAGCATTAAAGGCTGCGGCTAATCCTGCTGCAGCACCACTAGCAATCAGGGAACGTTCCTCCACTGGACTGGATTTGAGCCACTTGGAAATTCCTTTACCACCAACTGCTCCCAGTTGGATACTTGGCCCTTCACGCCCCAGCATGAGTCCGCTGGCAATAGCTAGAATTCCTAGAATATATTTTTTCCAGAGAACGCCCCACCAGTTAAGGGTCATGAGGCCTTTCAGTTCGGCTTCGACTTGAGGAATTCCTGAGCCTTTAATATCTTTTTCAGAGCGTGTCAGTTTGGCACTGAGCCAGCAGATGATTAGATAAAACAGGGCGATAATAAATAAATTAACAAATAGGTGCGCTTGATCTTGATAAAGTCCTTGTATCAGGTGGAAGCCTTTTTCAATTAAGAAACGAAAGGATCCGACGATAATTCCAACGACGAGGCCGACAATGATTCCTCGACCAACTTGGGATAGTATAGTGCTAGATGCAAAGGCGAATTCTTTCTTAGAACGGACTATTTCCGACTGTTCCTCCATGGTATTTCCTTTCAATTAACTTTCTTTTTTACCTAAAACCAGTGATTTAACGGGTTCAAAGCTGGTTCGGTGAATTGGGGTAACTCCTAGTTTTGTGAGGCCTTCCAAATGTTTAGCTGTGCCATATCCTGCATTAGTAGCGAAATCATAGCCAGGGAACTGCTGATCATAGTCCTTCATCAATTCATCACGGGTCACCTTGGCTACTATAGAAGCCGCTGCGATAGAGAGGGAGTTGGCATCTCCTTTGATGATGGAGGTTTGTGAAATGGGCAACTCCAGTTTCATGGCATCTATCAAAAGGTGCTCAGGTTGAGGCCTGAGCTGGGAGATAGCTTCCGTCATGGCCAGTTTGGTTGCTTCATAGATATTGACTTGGTCGATGACCTGATTATCCACGATACCAATTCCGATTGACAGGGCTTGGTCTTGAACGGCTTGGAAAATCTCCAGATGTTTCTTTTTAGGAATTTTCTTGCTATCGTTGAGACCTCTAATCTTACAATTTTGAGGTAAAATAACGGCAGCAGCGACTACAGGACCAGCAAGAGGACCACGACCAACCTCATCAATACCAGCAATTAAGGTCAATCCTTGCTTGTAAAGTTCTTTTTCGTAGGAAAGCATGGATTCCAAGCGCAAATTTTCATCTAATTCAGCTTGAATTTTTTTTTTACGCTTGCTGATTTCTTTTTGAACTCCTGAGCGATTATCCTTTTCAAGCTCTAAAAAAATAGGGTTATCTAAGTCCTTGACTGTTGCAAGTAGTCCTTTGATTTCTTTAATCGTCGCCATCGAGATCGTCCAATGTATCTAAGGTATAGTTACCGAGTTTGCCATCACGGACTTCCTTCACGAAGAGACTGTAAAAACGGTCATAGTCATCACGGAAACCGAGGGCACGGGTCATGTCCATAATAATAACCGGCGCTTCTTCTTCAATTTTCATTTGTTTGAAGCGTTCAGCTAGCTTTTCTGGATAATGTTTTTTGAAATAATTAAGACCAAAAATAGTTACCTCATCCATAGGAAGCAACTGGTCTTTGATAGCTCCAGTCAAGGCCAGTTTCAGTGCAACAGTTTCGTCTTCGAATTTAGGCCAGAGAATCCCCGGTGTATCCAAGATTTCCAGGTCTTTATTGGTTTTAAGCCATTGTTGTCCCTTGGTCACACCTGGTTTGTTACCGACAACGGCAATTTTCTTACCAGCTAAACGGTTCATAAGAGTGGATTTACCAGCGTTTGGAATCCCAATAATCATGGTACGCAAGGTTTCAATCTGAATCCCACGTTCTTTCTGGCGAGCAATCTTATCAGCCATAAGCTTCTTGGCCGCATCTGTTACAACTTTTACAGTTACTTGTTCTTTGGAATTGATAGCCAGCGTCTGAATTCCTTGTGATTCAAAATACTGACACCATTCCTTGGTCATTGCTGGATCGGACAAGTCCGCCTTGTTTAAAATCAAAAGTTTTGGTTTGTCACCAACAATCTTGGTCAACATAGGATTTTGACTAGATAGAGGTAAACGAGCATCCACCAAAATCGTCACAAAATCAACAAATTTTAAATTTTCCTGAACCTGTCGACGTGCTTTAGACATGTGACCAGGAAACCATTGAATAGTAGCCATTGAATTTTTTTCCTTTCGTAGCAAGGGTTTAGATACCCTATTTTATTTTACTATCGTTTGAACATAGAGAGTTCTCAAATGAATGATATTCAAATAGTTTTTTGTTTTATGATATAGAAATCTACCTTATATTATATCATGACTTCTTTCTTTTGTCCGATGATAGCCCTTTAAGCGCCCTGAATAGAAAAAGCGACTCTATAATATTTGTAGTGGGTAAATCCCCTATGGATATTATAGAGTCTATTTTGTGTAGAAAAAGTTCCATAGAAAAAATCATATGGAATCATTACTTTTTATCACAAAACCACTCGATATCAAAGAATCAAATATCAAAAAAGAAAGGACGAAATGTGTCCTTTCTAGATCTTATCTTTTCTTCAACCACTACAGTTGACAAAGAGCCCAAATTAATTTGATATTCCTAATCAATTTGTTCATATCTTATTCCAATCAACTATATATTAATTATGATAATTTATTCAATATCCCAGTGAGAATAAGAGAACCACTCATTAATCAGACTAGCAATTTCTCTAGGTGCTTCAGTATAAAGCTCATGGCCAAAGTTCTCTAGAAGAATAGTATCAAAATAGTCTGGCAATTCTTTTAGGGCTTCCTCTCTCCATGTAGCTTCATTAGGATAGCGAGGACTAATAAATAAGGTATCTCCCACTTCTCTCTTAAAAGCTTGTATCTTCCTCCGTAGGCGGAGTATCGCTTCTATATTTTCATAATTTATAGCCAACTCATATCTATTATACTCAGAATTCCAGTGATAGGACTGTCTTACAGCTTCCTCCATATTTTCTGACCAATGCTTTGCTTCAGATTTTTCTTTAGAAATAAGAACATCTAAGTCCGAAACAACTTGAGATTCAATATAGTTTTTTGTTTCCTCTAATTCCACATCTAAAGGTAAAATCTTATCTAAATCTAGATAGCCACCATCCAAAAGAATCAGTTTTGTCACTTCATAAAATTCCGATGCAAGATAACGCGCCAAATCTCCTCCAAGAGAATGACCTATCAGACAGATAGAGTCTCCTTCTACAATCTCATTTTTAAACCATAATTTCAATTCTGTTTCATCTCGAAGATGCTTTTCATATGGACTTAGAAAATAAACCTGCGAATCTAGTTCTTGAAGAAAATCCTTGCTATGATAGATATTGCTTCCCAGACCGCCAATAAAATATTTTTTCATTCTCTACTTAATACTATGCTTATTCATCTTTTGTTCAAAGATAGTCGTGATAATCTGACGTAATTCTTCGCGTTCTTTTTCTGGAATTTCACCACTTGTTTGAGCTGCAGCGTAGAGTTCAGGGTGTTCAATTGAAATGCGTTTAATCGTACGTGTCGTAGCATGTTTTCTGACGAAAAATGGGATTCGCTTAATCAAGTCTTGTGGTACTAGCGCAAGAATCTTTTCAGCAGTTTCCTTGTCACTAATCTTAGACGTCGTAAGCCCCTTCTTAATCATTTCCTGTTCTTTTTCTGTAAAATCTTTTAATTCCATTCGGTCAGTCCTCCTATTTTCTTTAAGTTAAATTATATACCAATTGCAGCAAGACGACAAATAGTCTGCTTGTAAAATCTTCTCTATACTACAATTTTCCTGTCGCTCTTTAATGAAAAATCACAAATCCTTTTGGAGAGATGACAAGCTGATTCTCTAATTCCTGGCAATTGCTTGCTAGTGCTACTGCTTTTTTCTCTACAATACAATCTTCTGTTGATTGGTTAAAGATAGCTTTAAGAATTTGTCCATCGTATTTCCATTCCAAAGCTACTACATCAGCTTTGATTTCTTGGAGACTATACTTGCCATGCGAAATGATTGATGACGCATGTTTACGAATCTTAATCAGCTTCTTCATGAAGTTCAGCATATCATCGTCACTTGAGACACGTTCCCAAGGCATACAACGACGACAATCTGGGTCTGGACCGCCAGTCAAGGAAAGCTCGGTTCCGTAGTAGATACACGGTGTTCCTTTTTGTAAAAAGAGAAAGGCTAGGGCTGATTTGACCAGTTGAACATCTTCATTGGCCGTCCACAAAATTCGTTCTGTATCATGTGAATCCAAGAGATTAAACATGACCTCTGAAATCTGCTGTTTGTAATACATAGATTGGCCATTGATTTCACCGATAAACTGGTCTGTCTTCTTAATTCCTCGTAAGAAATACTCTTTGATGCTATCAGATAAAGGATAATTCATAACAGCATGGAATTCATCTCCATTTAGCCAAGGCTGAGACCTATGCCAGACTTCTCCTAAAATATAAAGATCAGGTTTTTTAGCTAAAACTGCTTTTCGAAAATCCTTCCAAAACTGATGGTCAATCTCATTAGCCACATCCAAACGCCAAGCATCAATATCAAACTCTTCAATCCAATAAGTCGCAACCTTTAAAAGATAATCCTTGACCTCTGGATTGGCTGTATTTAGCTTAGGCATATAGTCCTCGAAACCAAAAGCATGATAAGGTAAATCTCTCTTATTGGCTAGCTTTTCAGTCCTCACTGGAAATTGTTGAATATGGAACCAATCTTTATAAGCAGACTCCTCACCGTTTTCGACAACATCTTGCCATTGAGGCGATTGCGAACCAATATGGTTAAATACCGCATCCAACATGATTTTCATGTCACGCTGATGAGCTTGCTCGACCAGTTCCCGAAAGGTCTCCTTGTCCCCAAAATGACGGTCAATTTCAAAGTAATCTGTCGTATTGTACTTGTGATTGCTTGTAGATTCAAAGATAGGACAAAGATAAAGTCCAGTAATTCCCAAGTCTTGCAAGTAATCCAGATGGTCAATAATCCCCTGTAAATCACCACCAAAGAAATCATCACTCTTAGGTGTGATAGATGAATGCCAGTCTAAAGCCCCTTCTGGGTTTAATCGAGCATTTCCATTAGCAAACCTCTCAGGAAATATCTGATACCATACCGTGTCTGAAACCCAGTCGGGAACCTGACAGGCATCAATCTCATGAATATAAGGCAACTTAAAGCCATTCCCAATAGCATGAAGATTTTCTAGAGAATTTTCCACACAAGCTTTATCACCATACAAAATACTTTGACCTTCTGTATCCATGACTTCAAAGAGATACTGGATACGTGCAAAGTCAACGGACACTTCAACCTGCCAATAATCAAAGATGGCATCAGAAGTTATCTTGGCCATTTCTTTTATATCCTGATAAAACTCCTCCATAAAGATAAAAGGGTCACCATAATGTAAGTTGATGCTTTCAATATCCCCTTTCTTAGTTCGAATCCGAATATGAAGCTTCTTATCCTTATAAAGATAGGCAAACTCCGACTCAGGCCTATGGTAAATGGCACTTAATTCCATCAATTTGTCTCCTTGAGTTCCAATTTAAATTTTACGCAAACGTTTTCAAAATTAATAAATCCAGTATACTATTTTTGTAAATTATTTGCAAGGAATGTCCGTTCTTAAAGGAACTATCTTTTAAAGTATACAAAAAGCCTTAAAAAAGGCTTTCTCTATATACTAATCCTCTTTCGGTTTTGAAAATACTTCTACTCGCTGAGCTAGGACTTTGATTTCTACAGGTAGGTTATCCGATTTATCGCCGTCAACATCTGACTCCAATTCACTATCTGAAGAGATCTTAATATTACGCGCTCTGATATACTCAATATTATCATTGCCGACAACATCTCCTTTTAGTAAATCAGGAATAACGGATAATTTAGAGAATATAGAAGCATCTTTTAGAATCAAAATATTGGCATAGCCGTCCTTGTTTTCTTCAAAGATTTTCTTATCGGCGAAGTAATTTGTCAAGAGAACAAAAACATGACTAGCTTCACCAATATAATTTCCATTTTCTGTCTCAACCTTAATGTTAAAGACCTGATCCGTCATAACAGACTTCATGGTATTTACAGCATAGGCTAAAATACCGAATTTTGTCTTATCCTCTATTTCAACATTGTGAATCGCCTCAGGCAGAGAACCGATACTAAAAATATAACCAAAATAGTTATCATTTGCTTTACCGATATCAATCTTATTGGTTAAGTTGAAATCCAGTTCATCTATCGCGCCATCGATGTCTTGATTGATTTCCAATAGTTTTGTAATGAGGTTACCCGTACCGCCTGGGATAATACCCAACTTAGGAATGTAGTCTCTCTCAGCAATACCCGAAATGACTTCGTTGACAGTCCCATCTCCACCAAACACAACCACTGCATCGTACTTCTCACTAGAAGCTTCTTCAGCAAAATGTGTTGCATCCAGCGCTTTTTCGGTAATTTTGGTTTCCACGTGGTCAAAGTATTTTTTTGCCCTATTCTCCAACTTTTCTTTGTAATCCAAAGCCTTCTCGCCACCAGAAGTAGGGTTGATAATTAACATTGCTTTTTTCATTGATAATACTCCTTAATTTTTAAATAGAAATGTTTACATTTCGTCGTATGCAAGTAAATGTAAACATATTATACAATGAAAATATAGAAAAGAGAAATCTGACGTACTGGAGATTAAAACGCTTTTATTCTATTTTCCCATCGCATAACTACATCCTTTAAGGGTTCATCCAAGTAAGAAATGGCCTTATCCTTTATCCAATCAGGAATACCATAAGCTGCCTCTGCAATGCTACCAGTTATTGTAGCAAGTGTATCACTATCGCCACCAAGTGAGATGGCATTCCTTATCGCATCTTCGAAGTCTCTACTTTCAAGAAAGGCAATAATGGCTTGAGGGACAGTTTCTTGACATGTTTCGTTAAAATGATAGTTAGGGCGGATTTCATCTAAAGTTTGAGATAGATTGTAGCCGTATGTCTTCTCTATATAATCCTTAATCCGTCTTTTACACTCTGCTGGATTGTCCTTAATTGGTTGCTCGTATTCTCTACAATAACCACCAAAGTAAAAACGACACAGAAAGATAGCATCAACTGTAGCCATAGCACCTTTAATACCTTCTGGATGATTATGGGTTACCTCTGCAGAAAGGCTCGCAAGTTCTCTAGATGATGGCCACATTCCGGTTCTCGCATAAAAACTACAGTCCATGTCCCAAGCGCATGGAGAAACACGCATAGCCGAACCATTCCCAAAGCTATTATAAGGCTCACGGTTATCGCTGTTTAGCCATGCATTAAACCGAGCACCGTAATCAGCATTCGGATACATTCTGCCATATTTCTTCATCGCGTCAATGAAGTCATCTTTTTGTCCCCCATTCATAATTGCTTCTGCGACAGCACAGGTCATAACCGTGTCATCTGTAAAAAAGCAGTCCTTCCGAAATAAAGGAAAGTCCTTTGTTTTGATATTGTTCCATTCGTAAACAGAACCGACAATATCTCCAATAATTGCTCCTAGCATAAGATTCCTCCTTATTCATTTTGAGACTTTCTATATTAGTTAACTTACATATTTATTTTAGAAAACAATGTCCTGTTGGATTTTAAAAATTTCATTTTTTTCAAAATAGGGTTTTACCATTTCTTTCCATCTAGCTTTATGAAAATTGATTGAGTTTAAAGGAGATAGGCCATAATTTCCCAATGCATAACCATCATTTACTTCAACAACAAGTGTCCTGCCATCACAAGTAACACCGATATCTAGTCCATAAGCTATTGGCGCATCTTTCCAACATGATATGGCTTTATCAATTACACTTGCATCAAAATGTGCATGATAATCACCTGTATAGGGTCGAACATCTAATACTTGACCATCTAACACAAAACACCGCCATTCTGCTATGAATTCTACAACTTCACTAATCCATATAGGATAGTCGAAAGGTAGACCAATACCTATTAAATCATGTGTTCCATTAACAACTCTTCCAGTAAAGACTTTTGAACCAGCTTTAGGCTTAATAAATTTTCCCCAATTATCAGGTATATTTACAATCTCTCCTAAAATACCAGCATAAATCTTTCGACCATAAAACTCTTTAAGCTCAATAGGATAGTCATAAACCGGAACGTTTAAGCCCATCATTTTTAGTAATGCTCTAGTCTCCGTTATATAATCTACAACTATATCTTCACTTGTTAACTGTTTTATTTCAGAAAAAGATTGATATAAAATAACTTCTTCTCCTTGTAAGTAGGCACCTACTTGAGCATTGTACTTATTAATTGAAACTTCACTTGGTAGTTTGCTTTGTCTAATATAAACAACCATTTCATCACTCCTATATCACTAGTGTTACACCTATTTGTAAAAAAATAATAGCTTTTTGCTCTTATTTTTTTGAGTAAATAGCTCCCATAATATCATCGAAATAATCAACAGTATTTAGGAGTAATTCTATAACCTGGGACTTTGTTAGTCGCATTCCCCTTCTATCTCTAGCATCTTCTACTAAATTTTCAAGTTTCTCTAGATTTTTATCATCCAAGCTAATCATTATTCTATTTTTATCAGTTGCCATTTACTTTACCTCAAGTTAATTCTATCACAGGTGTAACACTTGTGTCAACTGGCTTTTATAATACATTAGTTTAAAAGTGGAGAGGATTTTTAACACAGTAACTTTAAATCTTTGGTATTAAAAAATTTTCACAGTATTTATAGAAATAAAATCTGTCTCAAATAAGTTATCAAATCTAGTATAAATTATGAGCGGCTACTCTAATACTTTCCCTCTAAACAAGAAAAAGGCTTACACTCAAGGATTTTCTTAACCCCCTTCGTTACAACGTTTTGATGATTTTACTAGCAAAGGTATATACTCACAAGGAACTTTGGTTGACTATTGAATCTCTCCCACCTCTTCTTTTACATATTCTTCTACATCTTCAATTTCTACAAACATTGGGTCTAAATGACACAAGAAGTGCCAATCTTCGCTCCCTTTTTTTCTGTAAAGAATCGCTTCACCGTCTTCACTTCCGAAAAAGCTTCTGTCGATTTCATATCCATTACGCTCTAAGTAATCTTTTGTTTTACGATAGCTCGCTTCTCTTGTTTCGACATAGTCTTTAACCTCATGGTTGTTAACGATATATGCATCAATTTTTGAATATCCTTCGATCACTCTATCATTTTTGAGGGATAAATTTGAAATCTCTTTCCAAATAATGTCTACATTTTCCTCAGGATCGAACATAAATTTAGATAAAGGAACAATATTTCCGTTAAAAATAATTTCCATATAATCCGGTATGTTTTTAGAATTAAAATACTCCACTTCAAAACCATCTTCTGTTTCCAGAGTGTATCCCGGAATTTGAGCTACAAAGGCTTTCCCCTCTTCTATGGAATCAAATGCGACTAAATCTTTTGAATAATTATTTTGATATAACTCTAATATAATCATTTATAACCTCATCTAAATTATCCGTAGATTGATTTTTCAGAATATAATACTGATTAGTTCCCCTTAGGATATAGTAAATTCTTTTTTCTACCTTCTTAAAACATCATTTAAAGGCTACATACTCGGCGGTTCGCTGTTACCCTATCGTTTCGTCGTAAACTTCTTACTCTACGACAGCTATCCCATTGGCAGACTCAAAAGGTTCAATGAACTTTTTGAGGATTAATTTCGTTTCACTAACAAACTCACACACTCAACATGATGCGTTTGAGGAAACAAATCCACCGGCTGGACTTTCTTTAACTCGTATCCCAATTCTTGGTAGAGTTTGATATCACGTGCCATGGTTGCGACATTACATGAGACATAGGCAATGCGATCAGCTCCTGTTTGGCTACTTGCCTTGATAAAGCTTTCTGTCAAGCCCTTGCGTGGAGGATCAACCAAGATAACGGTTGGTTGAATACCGTCTTTGAGCCAATTTTTCATAGTATTTTCAGCTGTGTCACAGACATAGTTGGCATTTGAAATATTGTTCAGTTGAGCATTCTTCTTGCTATTCTCAACCGCTTCTGGAATGACTTCAACACCATAGACTTCCTTGACATATTTCGCAACAGAAAGACCAATCGTCCCGATACCAGAATAGGCATCAATAACCACATCATCTTCTTTTAATTCAGCAAAGTCAATAGCTGTTTGATAAAGTTTTTCAGCCATTTCTGTATTAACTTGGTAAAAGGCTGGTCCAGCGATTTGGTAGTCATTTCCCAACATCTGGTCGGTAATATAGTCTTGTCCATAAAGGGTGCGCCATTCCTTACCAAAAATCGCATTGGTGTTCTGGTCGTTGATATTTTGCATAACAGACGTAATGTCTGGGAACTGCTTGATTAGTTGTTCAATCAATTGCTCCACACGAAAAACTTTGGGACGAGTTGTTACCAAAATAACCATAATTTGTCCTGAATAGTGGCCACGACGCACCACAAGGTTTCGAATCAAGCCAGCTTGTTCCTTTTCATCATAAGGTTTCAAATCATAACGACGGAGCAAGTCGCGTAGGGCTACAACTACCTCATCAATCACAGGATCTTGGATAAAGAAATCTTCCAGTGGCATGAGGTCGTGGGAATTCTTACGGAAAAATCCAGTTTCCAAGACACCATTCACTCGACGAACAGGGACCTGTGCCTTGTTGCGATACTTGACTGGATTTTCCATACCCAAAGTTTCAGCAACTTCTACATCAGCAATTCCAGCAATCTTGTAGAGACTGTCCTTAACTTGCTTGGTTTTAAATTTGAGCTGTTCTGGATAGGCAAGATGACCTAAATCCGCGATTCCTGAACGCAGGTAAGCCAAATCTAGATCTTGATTACGATATGGTGACTGGACAAGGTATTCTTCAACTTTCCCAAAGCCAATCTTTTTATTGACCTTGAGAACTCGCATGAGGATTTTTTCATTTGGTAAAGCATTCTCGACAAAGAATACCAAACCATCCACCTTGGCAACTCCTGCGCCTTCATGTGTCAAATCAACAATTTCAACTTCTACAATATCATTTTTCTTTAACATTCTCTTCTCTTTCTATTGGCCGACAAAAAAGACGGCAACGTTACGGTTACCATCTATTATACCATGAAATTTGTAATCAGATTCTCTTTATCTATGCTAGTTCATTGCTTTAAAAGCTGCTTCTGCATCTGCGTTGCTGATAACACCAAATTGAATCTTTCCAATCTTTCCTTGGCTATCAATTAAATATTCTGTAGGAATGCTTCGAATTTGATAAGCTTGGAAGGTGGTTGCTTTGGTATCATAAAGCACTGGGATATCCTTATAACCTTGATCTTGGAACCATTGTGGGAATTGCTCGACAGTTTTTTCACCTTGAATACCTGGTGCAATGACACTAAGAATTTCAAAATCACGATCTGGTTTTGCAGCTAATTCCATCAACTCAGGCATACTTTTCTTACATGGACCACACCAGGAAGCCCAAAACTTCAAATAGACTTTTTTACCTTTATAATCAGATAACTTAACTTCTTTGCCATCCATGGATTGCAAGGTAAAGTCTGGAGCCTCTTTTCCGACTGCTATTTGTTGTACAGTCGTTTGTTGCTTTGGCTGTTGTGCCGCTTGAGTCTTTTTAGTTTCTTCCTTACCACAAGCCAGCAATACGACTAATGACAAGAGGCTTAAGCCAGCAAACATAATTTTTTTCATTTTTTTCTCCTTTATTCAAAAATTCCAGCTAGGACATTTACTTGTCCTAATAGTAACAAAATTCCCATTAAAATAATGAGGAAACCACCAATTTTCTTCAGTAGCATCATATGACGCTTGATTTTACTAAAATAAGGCATCACGACTCCTGAAGCTAGCGCCAATACCAAGAAAGGAATGGCCATCCCCAGAGTGTAAATCAAGGTATAAATAGCTCCTTGCAAAGCCTCATTGCCTCCAGAAGCCGCAAGCGCTAAAACAGAACTTAAAACTGGACCGATACATGGCGTCCAACCGAAGCTAAAGGTAATACCGAGTAAAAAGGCCGACCAATAACGATTGGCTTCTGATTTCTTAAAAGTAAAGCTTTTTTGAACCTCTAATTTCTTAAAATGAAAAATTTCCATCTGGTGAAGACCCAAAATGATAATAATGGTTCCCATGACATATCGAAACCAATTTGCATAGAGAATATGACCAAAGTAACCAGCACCAAAGCCTAGAATAAAGAAAATGAGAGAAATACCTGCGATAAAGCAAAGCGTTCGAATCAAACCGGACCAAAGAACCTTTCTCCCAAACAAGGAAAAACTTTTTGCACTTTCCTGATCATCCAATAAAATCCCAGCATAAACTGGCAGAAGTGGAAAAATGCAAGGAGAAAAGAAGGACAAGACCCCTGCTAAAAAAACGGAGATTGAAAATACTAGCGTTTCCAATAAAGAACCAACTTTCTTAAGATTTCTAATCCTATTTTACTATATTCAATTTAATTTGTATGCTTTCTGCTACGCAAAATCGGATCGGGCACTACTGGACCAATCTTTTCTTTTGCTAGTCAAGGCGGATCTTATCCCCAAAATAGCCAAAAAGCAACGACAAGGGTTACTCGTCGCTGCTTTTGTAAACGGAAACGTCTTTTAGATTTGACATTTCATAAATCATGTTTTACTTGAGTTTGGCAAGGATTGCTTTAAGCTCCTCTACTAGTTTAGCTTCTGTCTCTACTGAGCCATTTTCCTCTTTCACGAAATCAAGGGTTTCTTGGAGAAGGTTTTTGGCTTTGGCAAGGACTTTTTTATCCGCTTTTTCTGCATCTAGCTGTCCAAGAACTTTTGTCAATTCCGTGCTTAATTGCTGGATTTCTGACTCTTTCTTACGACGCACCAACCAGAAGGCAATCACGCCTAGGAGGGCAAGTAGACTGGCCACAATCACTCCTGCTGGAACTGAGTTTGTTTCAGCCATCTTATCTGAATCCTTACTATCTTCCGTTCCTTGTTTGGCATCCTTCTTGTCCTGTGTAGGCTTGCTGTCGCTAGCATTTGCTTTCACATCTTTGAGAGAGTCCAAGGCAACCTTCACAGACTCTACTGCAGTACGCAGACCTTGCTCTGTCAAGGCACTATCTTCCAGAGCTTTTTGAGCATCTAGGAGGACAGCTTTTGCTGCATCGATTTTCGGATCAGATACTGTTGCCAAAGCTTTCAAGCGTTGGTCTAACTCTTGAGTCAAGGCACGAAGTTCAGACTTGTCGACTTGCTCTTGAGCTGGAGCTTGCGTGCTCGTTGAGCTAGCTGAAGAACTTGCTGCCACTCTAGGAGCTTGAGTCGGAGCTGAACTTGGAACTGGGGCAGGACTTGCAGGTTGACCCGGAGCAGTTGGTTGAGACGGTTGTGGAGCTGGCTCAGATGGAGCTGTTGGAGTCTCAGTAGCTCCTTGGTCTGGCTGAGTAGGAGTAGAAGGTTGCGGTTGAGGCGTAGGAAGTGGACGTGGAGATGGTTGTGGATTGATGTTATTGATAGCATCGATTCCTGCCACTTTTGCCTGTTCTACATCCTTATTTGTTACGCCCTTGTCTACAGCAGTCTTAGCATCCTTGGCTTCTTGATCCACCTGTTGCAATGCTCTTGACTTGTCCTCACTTGTCAAATCAAAACGATTCGAAATTTCTGTTTTCTTAGCAAATGCAGCAACTTCTACAGCCTTAATCGCTTTGCCTTTTTCTGTTTCTGTTGGAATTGCTACAGAGTTAATAGCACTTACTCCTGCCGTTTTAGCCTGAGAAACTAACTCTTCTGTATTCTTATCAGCTTTATTAATTTCCTCTTTGGCATGATCAGCCGCTGCTTTTGTAGAAGATTTAACTTTTGTTTTCTCTTCTGTCGTTAAGCCAGAATTATCTGAAATAGTCTGATCTTTAGCTCGTAACGTATTATCAACAACTGCTAAAGCTTCTTCTTTGCTAAGAGAGACTAAGCCCGCAGTTTTAGCCTGCCCTACACTATCATTTGTACTAGCTTTATTAATCTCATCTTTTGCTTTTTGAGCTTCCGCTTTAGCCTTAACTATTGCTGCTGTTCGCTCGGATTCTTCTAATGCTGTCTGTTTACCAATTTCAGATTCTACTAATCCCAACTTATCTTCTACAGCCTTAATCGCACTACTTCTATCAATCTGTGGTGTTAACACTGGGACTGTCACTTCGTCACTGAACCACGAACCGCGATCACCCGGATCGGTATCATTAACTTTCCCAGACATCTCTAAGACAGTTACAGCTTTTACCTTACCCGAACCAATATCTTTCCCAGACACATAATTATCGGCAGTAATTATTGCTTTCCCATTTTCACCTACCTCTGCGGTTGCAATAATTTCATAATTAGATGGATAAGCATTTACTCCTTCCTTCTTACCACCACTCCTATGGTAATCTTGATCATAGATTCCGTACTGCTCTCCATTACGCACAAGATACACTTTCATTTTGCTATCACCTGGCAGAGAAAGATACTTTGCAACTGTAATATTTACCTCAGGTTTATTATTATCATTTTGGGTTCTATTAATAGCAGTAATGGTTGGTTGTTGAAGAGGTTGGTAGTAGCCGAAACTAAATGATTTAGTCTTACCACTCTCTCCTGTTACGGTTATCTTAATCACACCTTCTCCCTTAGGAGTTCTCCCTTCAAACGATAATGTCGCTTGTTTTGTATTAATACCGTCCTTAGTATGCTTGTCAAAAAAATTTTCTCCCTGATAATTGGTAGTATCAACTGTAATTCCCTTAATTTTTTCATTTTTTGATACTATTTTGACTTGTAAATTTTTTGCTATATAGCCCTGCCCCGGAGGTACTACTCGAATATTAGAACTATCAAATCCTTGACCTTTAGTTAAGCCAATCTGAACATCCGTCAATTCTGTATCACGTTTTCCTCTTCTCCTAGAGTTATTAGCTCCTTCTATTTCGGCTTTGTCTATCTGATTACCATCCAGTAACTTGTGAGCTTTTTCGACAAGTTCTCCAGAAATCTTTCCGTCGTCTGAAAGTCCTAACTTTTCGTTGATGGTATCTGCTAAGTTTTTAAAATCTGCTGCCGACTCAGGATTGGATTCTTTCAAGCTTTTAGATGCATCTATCAATTTATCATATAACTGATACCCGTCTTCTTCTTGAGATTGATCTATCTTATCTTCTCTGTTAGCTTCTTCTTTGATAATTGAGGATTTTTCTTCCGACTCTGGTTGAGCTTCTTTTTTATCTTTTTCTACCTCAGACACAGTAGATAATTCACCGGATACAGGTTTAGTTCCTCCATCAACTTTTTCTTCACCTGATTTCTCCGATTTTTTTACTTCACTTACACTCTTTAGTTCAGTTCCTTCAACTAGACTATCTTGCTCTTTTTTCTCTGTTCCTTGAGTTTCTGCTTCAGTTCCTGCTTGTCCTACGCTTGGATTTTGACTGCTTGTATCTGATGGGGGGAAGACAGATGGATTCCCAGTGTTAGCATTTCCATCCTGACTGATCACTTCTGTACTTGCTTCCGCCGCCTGAACTTCTGTCGCTGGATTAGCCACAAAAAAGACAGACCCTAGCAAGACTGAGGCTGCTCCGATTGAAAACTTGCGTATAGAAAAGCGTTGACGCTCATTCATTTTAAACTGTTTCATGTTTTTTTACCTTTCTTTCTGCCCTGTATTTGCACATCTATCCATGTTTGAGCAAGCATCAACTCGCTACAAAAACAGGAAAACATGGCCTTTTCTCATCTTGAAAAAATGACAAAAAAGCCCAGTGTTTACTAACACTTCATTATATCAACTTAGTCTCCTCCCTTCAACCTCACTTTGTTTTAGAAAATCGATAATTATATATATATATGCAAGTTGTTTGTTTTAAAGGATTTAGAGATTCCTTATTTGTAAATTTAGTATATTTTTCATTATTTTCAGAAATTTTAAATTTATATAACATTCATGCGAGACTCTTCATCTCACCATCTTTCACCAGAAAGACCTATCCTAGACTCAGCAAATAAAAAAAACGGCTCTCCGAAAATTGTCCAAAGAGCCACTTTTTCTCCAATCTGGTTTTGATTATTTTAATAAGTTCCTTCTTCACCTTGACTAGTCAAGATAACAGGACCATCTTTCGTAATCACGAATTGGTGTTCATACTGACATGACAATCCACCGTCGATGGTCTTATGGGCCCAGCCGGTCTTCATATCTGTATCAATTTCCCAGTCACCGGTATTAATCATTGGTTCAATAGTTAAGACCATTCCTTCACGAAGACGAAGTCCACGACCAGCAATACCATAGTTAGGAACCATTGGTTCTTCGTGCATGGTTGGGCCAACACCATGACCAACCAAATCACGCACTACACCGTAACCACGACTTTCAGCATATTCTTGAATAGCTGCTCCAATATCACCGATACGGTTTCCAACAACAGCTTGCTCAATCCCCTTGTACATAGCTTCTTTAGTTACATCCATCAAGTTTTTCACTTCATCGGACGGTTTACCAACAGCATAAGCCCAACAAGAGTCTGCTAGGCCACCAGAATAGCTCTGGGTGTATTTTTTCATTTGCTCTACATTGTTGAAGTTTAATTTTGAGACATTCAGGTCAGATTTGGCAATTGGACCTCCCAAAACCATGTCAACCTTGAGCAAATCACCATCTTTCAAGATGTAGTGACGAGGGAAAGCGTGAGCCACTTCATCATTAAGAGAGCAACAGGTAGCATAAGGATAGTCCATCATGGCACCGTCAACCCCAATCTGAAGTGGAAGGAAATTTTCTTCCTTGCAACGACGGCGAACGTATTCTTCAACTTCCCACATATCTACGCCAGGCTTAATCAAATCACGCAAGCCGATATGAATACTTGCTAGAAAATCACCAGCCTTGTCCATAGCTTCGATTTCACGAGCTGATTTTAATGTTATCATCTTTTCTCCTAGTTTCTAATTAATTTTAACGGTCACATTTGCTTTTGAAACAATCTGATGACCATGATAAATATCGTAATCAATAATAGCTGATCGTCTAGTATGGTGGATAATGCGTGCTTGAATGCGCAGTATATCATCTATCTGAACAGCCTGCAAAAAGTAGATCAGCATTTGCTCGATGATGAGATTGCGACCACTATTCACAACTAAATCTTGGGTCATGTGAGTCAGTATCTCCGCCAATACACCGTTAGCTAAAACTCCGTTTTTCTCAAGCATAAAGGGTTCCACTGTAATGACGACTTCATCATGGTGATAAGCGAGTTTTTGACCAATCTGCTCAGAAAAAGTTGGTAGAGCAGAAACTTGAGAACGGCTCATCTTCTCCATGACATCTCGTCTAGTTACAACGCCAAGTAAAGTTTGATTGCTTCGGACAACCGGTACCATTTCAAAGTCTTCTGCTATCATTCGTTGACTCACATTGGCAATATTGGTCGCTAACCCTGTTACGAAGATACTGCGCGTCATCACCTTGTCAATCGTCGTGCTGGGAGACTTGTCTCCTGCGTCACGCATAGTAACAAGCCCAACAACCACTTGGTGTTGATTAACGACTGGGAAACGACTGCTACGATTCTTACGAACCAAATCCAAATAATCTTTGACTGTATCGGTTTCTCTTAGAAAACCATACTCATGACTCGGACGGTAAAGTTTCTCAACTGTCAGAATATCAGTCTTGATTTGGACATTTGACAGGGCTTTATTGATCATGGTCGCGACAGTGAAAGTGTCATGTTTGCTTCTTAAAACTGGAATTCCTTTTTGATTGGCCAGTTTAAGAACATCATCATGAATCTGAAATCCCCCTGTAACCAGAACGGCATTTTCATTTTCAAGTGCTAACAGTTGGATACGGGTACGGTCTCCAACAATCAAGAGTCCCCCATCATGAAGGTAAGACAAAATATTTTGTTCGGTCATAGCACCGATTGAAAACTTACTAAATTCTCTCTCTAAACCTTCTTGCCCAGCCAGAACCTCAGAAGAAGTCACTTCTGCTATCTCAGCAAAAGTTAATCTTTCGATAGCAACTTTCTGAGATTTAACACGTATAGTACCACTTCTTGGACGAGTCTCTACAATTCCACGGTTTTCAGCTTCCTTGATAGCGCGATAAGCCGTTCCATCACTGACTCCCAGATGATTTGAAATACTACGAACACTGACCCTTTTACCAACGGGTAATTCTTCCAAATAGCTTAGAATTTCTTGGTGTTTACTCATTAACTTCTCCCTTT
This sequence comes from Streptococcus sp. 2342, assembly GCF_013276795.1. Classification (GTDB taxonomy): domain Bacteria; phylum Bacillota; class Bacilli; order Lactobacillales; family Streptococcaceae; genus Streptococcus. The sequence goes on along the minus strand of NZ_VMLR01000001.1, from coordinate 60,657 downwards.
ACAAAGCGAAACTCAAGATAATCCCGCATTTTCCTTGTATAGCGATCACTTCCTTTAAACTGACGAATCAATCGAAATCCAGACTTAAGGGCAACCCGTTGACTAGCTTCATTTTCAAGGTGGGTAATGATGGATAATTGTTTTAAGCCAAATTCTTCAAAAGAAAGTTGACAAATTTTTCTAACAACCTCTGTCATAAATCCTTGCGACCAAGCATCTTTTCTCAAAAAATAGCCAAGCTCAGCTTCTTTTTTGATTTCATCTAACTTTTCAAACTTAACAGAACCAATCATTTTTTCAGTTTTCTGGTCACAAATAGCCCATACTCCCAAAGGGGACTTCATAAAGTAATTGGCCAACGCATATTGACTCTCTTCCAGACTTGCCTGAGTCGGGAAAATAAATTGTAAATTTTCAGGATTTGAGGCTATCTCATGGAAGTCTTGACTATCACTAAAAAAGAAAGGACGCAAATACAAGCGATCCGTTTCAAAAAAAGAAAACATTGCTAATTTGGTCCAAATATTCATAAACACCTCTACGGTTTAATCCTCAACAAGTGTAATATTCGCTCCTAGATTACGTAATTTTTCAATAATATCAGAATAACCACGTAAGATAAACTCGATATTGGTAATTTCAGTTTGTCCCTCGGCCATCAAACCAGCAATAACCAAAGCTGCACCCGCTCTTAAGTCGGTCGCTTTAACACTGGCTCCACGCAAATTACGTCCACCCGTGTACAAAATATGACCATTTGTTGTCGAAATGTCCGCATCCATCTTTGCTAGTTCAAAAACATGATTTACACGTTTTTCGTAAATCGTATCAACAATTGTACCACGACCATTCGCTCTTAGTAAAAGTGGGGTAAGCGGTTGTTGCAAATCAGTTGCAAAGCCTGGGTAAGGAGCTGTCTTAATATTGATTGCTTTCAAATTAGACTGTTCCTCGACAAAAATGCTGTCTTCAGATACAGTCATTCTCACTCCCATTTCTTCCAACTTAGCAATAAATCCTTCCAGGTGTTCGTAAAGAACATTATTGATACGAATTCCTTTACCAACTGCAGCAGCTAAAGATATATATGTTCCAGCTTCAATGCGGTCTGGAATCACCTGATGACGCGTTCCATGTAATCTTTCAACACCATCAATAATGATGATATTAGTTCCTGCCCCACGGATGTGGGCACCCATATTATTCAAGAGAGTTGCAACATCAATAATCTCAGGTTCACGGGCTGCATTTTCAATAATAGTACGACCATTCGCTTTAACCGCAGCAATCATCGTATTGATCGTTGCCCCTACACTAACCGTATCCATGTAAATACTTGCACCATGAAGTCCTGTATCTTTAGCAGATAACTTCATGTTATCTCCCTCGTAACTAACAGTGGCACCCATAGCTTCAAAAGCCTTAAGGTGTAGGTCAATCGGACGAGGACCAAGATCACATCCTCCCGGTAGACCAACTGTCGCTTCACCAAAACGGCCTAAGAGGCTCCCATAAAAATAGTAAGATGCACGAAGACTGTTAATTTTACCATAAGGCATTGGAATATTTTGAACACCTCTTGGATCAATCTCCAAGACATCATCATAACGCTTAACAGTAGCTCCCATCAATTCCATAATTTCGACAAGACTCGCTACATCCGAAATATCTGGAACACAATCCAAAGTCACCTCATCATCAGCCAAGATAATAGCCGGAATTAAGGCCACAACACTATTTTTAGCACCACTAATAGTGATTTCACCTTGTAGTGGTAATCCACCATTGATAACAATTTTTCTCATTCTAAGTTTTCAATACTCTTTCAAGATTTCTAATAAGGTCTTTAAAATAAATTATATCATAAATGCAACCTTTTTTCCATCCTTTTCAATTTTATTGTAGATAGTAAGTAATAAATAGGATTAAGTTGAAAGATTGAGTCTATATTTTATGAAACATCTTTTGATACTAAAAAAGCCTAAATTAAGAATTATAAAATACCCCCAAAATTAGATTTTCTATTTTTATCTAAAGTTGACATCTTTTTGCCTTTCTAACTTTCTTCTTACCTTACTATTTTACCGTTTTTGGAAAATACCGTCAAAGTTTTTCTAAAGAAAATTTCACAAAATAAAAAAGAAAACCCTATAGGAATAAGGGATTTTCTTGCTAAGAATATTTTTTCACAAACTTTTTATCATTTATATTTTGCTAAAGATTCAAATCTCTTCATAATCACCGTTAAACGCCAACGGTAGAGCGCCCCACTCACGATTAGACTAATAATCAAACCAATCCAGTAAGAATAAGCTCCAAAATCTGTTAGAGAGTCGAATACCATAGCTACTGGGAGTGTCACCCCCCAGTAACCAACCAAACCAAGGTAAAAAGGAATAACTGTATCCTTATAGCCCCGTAAAATTCCCTGGAGCGGTGCCGCAAAAGTATCTGCTAACTGGAAGAAAAGACTATAAGTTAAAAAGCGTGCTGTCAAATCGATAAATTCTGGATCGTTCCCATAAAGACTAGCCACATTTCCCCTAAAAATGTAAAGGAAAGATAAGGTGAAGGCCGCAAAAATAAGGGCTGTCCATCTTCCTAGACCAATATAGGTTTTCGCATCATCAAATCGCTTGGCTCCCACTTCATAAGACACGACTATCGCCATAGCCGATGAGATACTCATAGGAAAGGCGTACATGAGACTTGAAAAGTTCATGGCTGACTGGTGGCTAGCGATAATCAAGGACGAGAACTTAGCCATAATCAAGCCAACCACGGAAAAGATAGCTACTTCCGCGAAGACAGTCCCCCCAATAGGCAGACCTAAACGAACTCCTTCCTTGATTTTATCCATATTAAGTGGAATTCTTTTCTCAAGGTGTAAGTCTTTGAGCTTCTCCTGTTTAAATAAAACCAGAACAGAAATTCCCAACAAGACCCAGTAGGCCAAAGAAGTCCCTAAACCAGCACCAGCACCTCCCAGTTCTGGAACACCAAAGGCCCCGTAAATCAAAAGATAGTTAAATCCACTATTGAGAGGAAGTAACAAAAGCATGAGATACATAGACAGTTTGGTCAAGCCCAGCGAATCCAGCAAGGAACGAATGACACTAAAGAGCAACAAGGGGATAATCCCGATAGATAAAAACCAGAGATAGCGAACCGCTACTGCTGCCACTGGTACTTCTAGTCCGATATGATTTAAAACGGGTGGTGCCAGGAAAACTACCAGTCCCAGCAAGACCACAGATAGACCCAAGGCCAGATAGATGAACTGGTAAAAATCAGATGCAACTTCTTCCTGTTTGCCTCGACCAAGATGGTGACCAATGATGGGCACCAAGGCCGACACAATTCCTGTTAGGAATGTAAAGAAAGGATTCCAGATACTGGTTGCCATAGACACACCAGCCAAATCCATAGTATTGTATTGACCTGTCATTGCAGTGTCAACAAAAGAGGCAGAATAATTGGCAAATTGGTAGATCAGGATTGGGAAGAAAATTTTTAAAAATAATACTAACTTCTCTCGTAAACACTTTGTCTTATACATACTTCTCTTTCTATTCTGATTTATCTAAACCAAAGAGTTTCAGACCATAGTTTTTCAAACTTATCGGAGGGTTATTAGATTTTGAAGTAGTATGCCAACACGCACATGTACGACAATAATAGCTTCTAACTAAACCTCCATTATCATATTGAACCGCATGATCAGCTTTTTCTTTAGTTTCATATTGAATTTTAGAACGATTAGATGCGGGACAGTAAATTCCGCTATTAGATTTTGCTTGTCTCTCCCTACGTTTTCGAAAATAATTCATATGCCAACTCCTATCAAGCTTGATAGACGATTTGTCCCTTACAGATGGTGTATTTAACCTGCCCTTTTAAGGTTTCACCGATGAATGGTGAATTAGCTGCTTTGGAAGCAAAATGGGAGTCCACAAGGCGGTCAGCCTTAGCATCAAAAATAGTGATGTCTGCTGGAGCATTCTCAGCCAAGTAACCTGCTTCAAAATTGTAAAGCTTGGCTGGGTTGTATGTCATCTTTTCGAGTAATTCCATCAAGCTCAACTCACCAGCTTCCACCAAATAGGTCAAGCCAAGAGATAGGGATGTTTCCAAACCAGTCATACCAGATGGCGCTTTGGTAATATCCTCAACATTTTTTTCATCTGCATGATGAGGCGCATGATCAGTCGCAATAACTGTGATGACACCTGACTTGAGACCTTCAATCACGGCACGACGATCTGATTCCAAACGAAGAGGAGGATTCATCTTAGCATTGCTTCCTTGTGTCAAAAGGAGCGCTTCGGTCTTGGAGAAATGCTGTGGCGCTACTTCTGCTGTTACTTGCACTCCCAATCCTTGAGCAAACTCCACTACTTTAACACTTTCTTCCTTAGACAAATGCTGAATATGAACATGGGCTTTGGTTGCATAGGCAATCATGACATCACGCGCCATCATAGCATACTCAGCCACCCCAGTCGCACCGCAGATATGGAAATGTTCTTTAGCAATATTTTCGTTAAAGCCAAGAATTCCATTCAAACCTGGATCTTCCTCATGAAGACTAATAAAGGTATTAAGCTTTTTAGCTTCCTCCATGGCTTCCTTGACAACTTTACTGCTTTCAAGTGGGATACCGTCGTCTGAGAAACCAACCGCACCAGCTTCTAAGAGTGCTTTAAAGTCAGTCAAATCTTGCCCATTAAAATTCTTAGTAATGGTCGCAACCGTCTTGACATTAATTTTCTCTTTGGCAGCTGACTGGAGAACTTCTTGCAAAGTCTCTATATCCGAGATAGTTGGACTAGTATTAGCCATCATGACGACAGTTGTAAAACCACCTGCAGCGGCTGCTAGGGCACCCGTATGGATATCTTCCTTGTGGGTCTGACCAGGTTCACGGAAATGCACATGAATATCGACCAAGCCAGGAGCAACCACAAGACCACTAGCCTCTAAGATTTCTGCTCCTTCTTCCGTGATTTCCGGATCAATTTTGACAATTTTCCCATCTTGGACTAGAACATCACACACTTGATCCAAACCAGACTTGGGATCCATTACACGACCGTTTTTGATTAGTAGCATCTGCTTTCTCCTTTATTCATAGAAATCAACTTGGGTATCCAACAATTTATCCCCATCATAAACAAACTTGGCTGAAAAGAAGGGTTTATCCTCTAAAAGCCACTCAACAAAGGTGTGATCCCCTTCCCAAGTTGGCTTGCTCAAAACTTCATCATAGGGAACCCATTCCAGCGTCCCCTCATTGCAGTCAATCAAGTCCCCTTCAAACTCTGTCACCTTAAAAACATAGGTGTACCAGTCTAAATCTGGTGTAAATTCAGGAAAAGTGATGACACCTTTTAGAACTGGCTTGGCTTTCAGTCCTGTCTCTTCGAGGATTTCACGCGCAGCGCATTCCTGAGGCGTCTCTCCTCGCTCTAGCTTACCACCCACACCAATCCATTTCCCTTCATGGACATCATTGGGTTTCTTATTACGATGGAGCATAAGCAATTCTTTCCCGTTATCAATGTAGCAAATCGTCGCTAACTGAGGCATATTTTCTCCTTATCTAAGCCAATCGATTGGCTCTTGTCCTGTTTCTTTTAAGAATGTATTTACCTTGGAAAAAGGCTTGGAACCCCAAAATCCTCTATAAACTGACAAAGGACTGGGATGGGCTGATTCGATAATCAAGTGATGAGGATTGGTAACTAAGGCCTTCTTCTTACGTGCATAAGCTCCCCAGAGTACAAAAACGACTGGTCTATCTAGATGATTGACCACCTGAATCACAGCATCTGTAAAAAGCTCCCATATCTGACCAGCATGACCATTGGCTTGTCCAGCAGGAACAGTCAAACAAGCATTAAGAAGCAAGACTCCTTGCTCAGCCCAAGCTGTCAAATCATGAGATTTCTTAACCCCGATATCATCTGACAATTCTTTCAAGATATTTTGCAAGGATGGCGGAGCTGGAATAGAGTCAGGTACAGAAAAACTCAAGCCCTGCGCTTGACCTGGCCCGTGATAGGGATCCTGTCCTAGAATCACCACCTTAACTTCTTCAAGCGGTGTTGTCAAGAGAGCTTGAAAAACCTTTTCCTTGGGTGGATAAATAGTCCCCTGAGCATAGACCTGATTCATAAACTGATTGATTTTCCCAAAATAACCCTCAGGTAATTGCGCCTTAATCAAAGCATGCCAAGACGAATGTTCCATAGCCGACTCCTTCATTTTTACTGCCTCTATTATAGCAAAAAGTGGCTATCTAAACCACTTTTTACAGTTTATCTAAACAATCCAGCAAGTCTTGATAAGAATGGACTTCGTAGGTTGGCTGGGCTTGTGGGGATTTTCGAGGTGATGAGGATTGTACCAAATCGTATCAATCCCAGCATTATTGCCACCTTGAATGTCGGCGGTTAGGGAATCTCCAATCATCAGCGTCTTTTCTTTACTAAAGTCAGCAATCTGTTGACCAATCTTTTCATAAAAGAGAGCATCAGGTTTTTGTGTTTGCAGCTGTTCAGAGATAAAGACTTGATTGAAATATGGTGCCAGACCCGATTGAGCCAAACGTCCTGTCTGAATGGCAGTAATGCCATTTGTCGCAGCGTACAGCTCATAATCACGCTCGATGAGGCTATCTAAAAGTTCATGAGCACCTGAAAAAGTTTGCCCCTGTTGGGCAAGGTAAAATTGGTAACGCTGGGCTAGAAAACTACCGTCTTTTTCCTGTCCAAAGTGAGCAAATAAACGAGAAAAGCGCGTGTTAACCAGCTCTTGTTTACTAATTTTCTTTTGCTCCAAGTCCTTCCAGAGAGCCTTGTTCATGGGAACGTAAAAGTCTTTGTAGGCCTGAATATCTGCAACCCCTTCTTCTTTTAGAAGTTGCGTCAAAGCCACATCCTCAGCAGCATCAAAATCAAGAAGAGTGTTGTCGAGGTCGAAAAGTAAGAATTTGTATTTCAATTTAATGTTTCTCCTTTCTAAATTAAACAACTTTCACTTCAGCCAGTTGTTTAATGTAAAAACTTAAAAGTGGTATAGTATCACAAAGAATAATCGTTCCAATTGATTAACTAATCCATACTATTCTAGTGAATTATAGAAAAATCTCCTATAAATTCGAGTAATAGTTAAAATACATACAAATATGACTCCCAAAATAGATAATACTATCTTCACAAAACTCATTTCCAAACCTATGACATATATATAAAAAAGAGGGGCTAATCCTACACATAGAGACAATAGATAACTACTAAATCTTATCTCTCCGATACCAGAAAAAAATGTTTCATTTAAAATATCCCAATTTTACCTTTCATCTTTATAATCCACTAACAAATCTATTGACTTCTCATTTTTTTGAATAATCTTGACAGCAAATTTACTCCACTTAATGCCACTAAAATTTCAATGGGCAAAAAATAGTAATCCCATATCAAATGAGAAATCAGCAATGATAGAAATAGTATACAGTCAATATAACTATTCTTAAAATATTCTGCACTTACATAATACAGAAATGCCACAACCACTGAAATTAAGACAACCATCATAATACTATTATCCTGTCCTTCTCACTAACGCTATTTCCAAAATTTATTTTTTTTATGACTTAGTAACGCAATTCCAATTAGCAATACACCTAATATAAATAAAAGTATTTCCCAAAATTTATTCTCAGTTTTAATAAAAGGTATAAGATACATACTAACCAATATGGAACTTACTCCTATAATAGCAAATATTATTCTGGCTTTATCACTTAGTTTAAACATATTTAATTCCCCATAAAATAAGCAGTGGCAACGTTTACTGTAACATTCCCCCGTCTTTATGTAGAGATAATCCCCTATCAATACACCTCATCTCTTCTTACTCAATAGCAGCATAATTATTTGGTGATACGAGTTTCATAAGATTTCTCCTCTTTAACGTTGCATGGTTAGGATAGTTCTCTAATCAGTAATCGTCGACTGCGTTTAAAGCACTTTGTTACCTAGATAAGATGTCCTTTCTCTACCTGATTTGATTTTAAAGAGAACTAAGATTTAACCATATTTATCTCATTTCTTATTTTTAAATAATTCATACTTTTTTTCTCTGATAAAGGGAAGTGAGAAATTAGAAAAAATTAGTAGAATTGAAAATAGGTATCCATCTTTTTGCATTACTAAAACATAGCCTAAAAATAAATAGACAATCAAATCTAGTACAAAAAGAGAAAATATCCTCCTTTTCATCATCTCACTTGAATTAAAGATTCTGTTTAATAGAATCTTTATCGTAGTATCTACACAAATTTTTATCAAAAAGATAAGAGCCAATACACGATTAGCAACTGTATCATGAAGAATAAATGGAAATATAGTTAATATAAAACTAGAAATCTCTAAATATTTTATCCAAGGGGATTGAGACATCTTACTTTTAAACTGACTGATTTTCCTATACTCGCTAGCTAATCTAGTATCAAAATCTTTACCAATTATATTAAAGATTAAGAACTCCAGGATAAAAATACTGATTAATACGATATAAGTAGAAACCTTTCCTGGGAAATATTTATTGATTAAAATCGGGAAACTCATTAACAGAATTGAGTTTATAGCCAGACAAATGGATACTATTTTATTCTTCACAGAGTATATAGGTAACGATACTATTGAATAGAGAAACGCTAAAAAAATAAGCAAGAAATACTCTGTGCTGCTAATTAGCGGCGCCCTTAATGATAAAAATAGATAGGCACCCCACACGATGATATGCGCTTTACGAATTGACTCTAGATTACTCATCTACCTACTCCTAATATGTAAAGGGAATCCATTTTTAGTTTACATTCTATTTCAAACAAGTCATAAGCATTTTATGATATTTCCTTCTTCTACATTAGGTAAAGTTGAAATACATTTTTTGCAAGTGAAAATATAATTGTTATTAAAAATCCCAAAAAGATCTATCCTTCTTCTAGACCTAAACCAAGTCAGATTAAAGATACAAATATAATGATAAGGCTTTCTTTTACTTTAGACTACCATAAAACAAGGAATCTTTCAACAAAATTCATTGGCAAACTACTATTCTAGAAGATTGACAGCCCAAATCTTTCAGAATAGAACAATCCTAACTATCGAATGCTCTATTTTCATAAATATCCATGTAATTCTAGACCTAGAATTCCTATAAACTAAATGTTTTTGTACTATTCTAAGCCATTGATTGCTTTAAATCTAAATTTTTGAAGAATTCTAAAGCTAGAAGAGTCCTATCACAATTAGTTTTGAATGATTAATAATTTAGAAACACTATATCTTTACTCCTTTTACATTAAAAAGGAACTGCCTAAAGCAATCCCTTTCTGATTTTGAAATTATCTACTGAAAATTGATAGTTTAGATAATCAATAACCCACCTATAAAAAGAGTTATAGTAAGTTTCCTTATTTATTGATTTCAATCTCCGCCAACTGTGTTTGAATAACTGACAGTTCTGCTCCAGCCTGAAGAAGAGCAGCTGCAGTATAGGCACCTTCTACAATTGGAACCCTGTTGATGACGATACTTTTATCACTGAAATCAGCCACCATTTCTAAGTTCATTTTAGCAGAGCCTAGGTCAAAAAAGGCAAGTAAAGTATCTGCTGGATTTTCGGAAACAACCCTATCTACTTGATCAAAACTAGTTCCAATTCCTCCATCTTCGTTTCCTCCTACATAAGTAATCGGAACATCTTTAGCAACTTCACTAATCAGTTCAACAACACCTTGTGCAATATTTTTGGAATGTGAAACGATAACAAGACCAATACTTCCCATTAAACCACCCCAGTTTCTAAAAGAGCACTAAAGAGTAATCCTGATGAGAATGATCCAGGATCAATATGTCCAATAGAACGTTCTCCTACATAAGATGCCCTTCCTTTAGTTGCAAGTAAATCTTTGGTAGCATTCACTACCTTATCAATAACCTCTTGAGTCAATTGGCCATCAGACAAGGCAACAATAACAGGAGTCCAAACGTCAACCATTGTCTTTTCTCCAACTTCTGCTTTCCCACGTTTGACAATCATATCCAGACCACTTTGTAAGATTTCTTCTAATTTCGAATTAGAATCAGCCTTGGACATTCCCATAAAAGCAGAGCCATACAAGGGACCAGAAGCACCGCCTACCTTACTCAGTAGTTGCATTGAGACAAGCTTAAAAACATCACTGCTGGTCTCAAATTGCTTTCCTTCTAAGTTTTCCATAACTGCAGCCATTCCACGCGCCATATTTCCACCGTGATCTCCATCTCCTATAGGAGTGTCTAGCTCACTAAGGTAATCTTTCTGTTCCTGAATCTTTTCATTAAAAAGCTTCATCCATTCAAGAGCTTGTTCAGCATTCATGCGACATTTCCTCCTTGAGTTTTACCAAGCTGGGGTAGTAACAGGTGCATTTAGAGCATCCAACCACTCATCATCTGCCAATCGAATCAATGTTAATGACAAGCCAGCCATATCAATTGATGTCATATAGTTTCCAATTTTCTTAAACGCCAACTCAACACCTTTTTCATGGAGTAATTTAGCCACATCATTTGCAAATACGTATTGCTCCATAAGAGGAGTGCTTCCTAAACCATTGATGAGAAGGCCATAGCGTTCACCAGCCTTAAGTTGGAAACCTTCAGATAATTTTTCAACCAGCTCTGAGGCCAATTGTGCTGAAGGTTGCATTTTCTCTTTCTTATATCCTGGCTCACCGTGAATACCAACTCCATATTCAAATTCATCATCTTCTAGAACAAAACCTGGTTTCCCAACTTCAGGAACGGTTGCTCCAGACAAGGCTAGCCCAATTGTTTTAATTTCTAAGACAAGTTTATCGGCCAAGTCCTTCATTTCAGCTAATGATTTACCAGAACGAGCTGCAGCACCCAAAATTTTATGGACTAATATAGTACCTGCAACACCTCGACGCCCTTGGGTATAGAGACTATTTTCAACAGCGATATCATCATCAACCACAACGCTTGCTACATCAATGCCTTCCATTTCGGCAAGTTCTTGTGCAATTTCAAAGTTCATAATGTCACCAGAATAGTTCTTGATGACCATGAAAACTCCAGCACCTTCATCAGCCGCCTTAATGGCTTCTAAAATTTGGTCCGGAGTAGGTGAAGTGAAGACTGCTCCACAAATGGCAGCAGACAACATTCCATCTCCTACAAATCCAGCATGACTTGGTTCATGTCCTGAACCTCCACCTGAAATGAGTCCAACTTTTCCTGTCTTTTCTGCCTTTCTAACGATGACATCAAAACCATCTAAGCGTTCTACCAAGTCATCATGCATGAATGACAATCCCTGCAACATTTCATCAACAACTTGTGTCGGTTCATTTATAATTTTTTTCATGAGAAACTCCTTTCGGCATGTACCTTTGTTTTCGCTTTCATTATATATTTTTTATCGCTGGATGATAAGGGACAGATTCTATTATTTGTCCCCTTTTAAACCCGTTTAAAACATTTTTTTGGTAAAATGAAGTAAGTAAAAGAAAGGTTTCCTATGGCATCATCATTTATTACAAAAAAACGGATTGCCAAGGCATTTAGAGACCTATTAGCTACTAGAGAATTTGACAAAATCTCCATTGTAGATATCATGGAATCAGCTGGCATTCGTAGACAGACCTTTTATAATCACTTTCTTGACAAATATGAACTGCTAGACTGGATATTTGAAAATGACTTAACCGAGTATATCACCAATAACTTGGATTTTATTTCGGGCCAAAAACTATTACAAGAATTATTTTTTTATTTCGAACAAGAGCGTGACTTTTATATTCAACTGTTTGATATTCAAGGACAAAATAACTTCTATGACCACTTTATCAGCTACTGTCGCTTGCTTGTATCAAAAATTTTAAGAGAATACGGTCAGATTGATATCGATTCATCTGCTTATACTTGTTTTTTGTTAGACTATCATTCACATGCTCTAGCAGAAATCGTGAAGGCTTACGTCAATAAAAAAAGTCCAGTTCCACAACCAGACTTTCTAATCATGACAATTATTGGAAAGAGACCACAATGACATTTATTTCAAATCATAAACAGAAAATTATTTCAAGTTACATTTCGGCAACTGTCAGCAGTCATCCTGAATTAGAAAAACATCCTACCTTACCATTAATCTATCAAAAAAATCGCAATCCTCATCAGGTTCCAATATTGTCGGGTGGAGGTTCCGGTCACGAACCTGCGCATATTGGATATGTGGGAGAAGGAATGCTTACCGCTGCTATCTATGGCCAATTATTTACTCCTCCTACAAGAACTGAAATCTTAGAGTCCATTCGTTTTTTAAACAATGGTCACGGTGTCTTCATCATTGTAAAAAATTTCGAAGCAGACATCAAAGAATTTAGCTCGGCCATTAACACTGCTAGAAAAGAAGGAATTAAAGTTGGCTATAGTCTAGCACACGACGATATTTCAATTGAACCTCACAATAGATTTCAAATTAGAGGAAGAGGGCTTGCAGGGACTATTTTACTTCATAAAGTTCTAGGATATGCAGCTCAGAATGGTGCCGACATCGAGCAACTAACTGATTTAGGTCATCAGCTTGCTCCCGAAATCGCAACAATTGGCTTTGCAACGAAATCTGCTAGTCTCCCCCAAGCCACCCTTCCACTATTTAACTTGGAAGAAGGAAATATTTCTTATGGTATTGGGATACATGGCGAAGAAGGTTATCGTATCGTCCCATTCCAATCATCGGAAATCCTTGCAAATGAAATTATAAGTAAATTAAGATTGCACTATCATTGGAAAAAGGGTGATCATTTTATATTGCTTGTAAATAATCTAGGCACTACCAGCAACTTAGAAATGGGCATATTTATCAATGATCTCCTTCAACTCTTAGAAATTGAAGGAGTCACTATTACCTTTATAAAATCAGGAACATTTATGACCAGTCTAGATATGGCAGGTATATCCGTAACTCTTTGCCCCGTAAAAAATAAACAGTGGTTAGAAGCGCTCAATGCTCCAACGACAGCATTTGCATGGTAATTTGCTTATATAACTCAAAAGGGCTACATCACTTGATAGCCCTTTGCTTTTATCTTACGTTTAAAAGAACTCATTCTTTCTATTTCAAATAGTCCATCTATCCTTTACAATTCTTCCGATGAGCTTTGAGTTTTTTCAGAGCCCAATCATAGTGGCTTGACGTGCTACTAACAAAGTAGGAACCTAGACTTGTTCCGCCGGTCCACTTATAGCCACCTTTGGTAAAGAGTTCGTCATTGCTAAAAACTTCTATCAACTCTAAAACCTTCCTATGTGATTGTTCTTGGAGTCTAGTCGCTTCTTCTAAGGAGGTTTTCTGGTGCTTCTTCCAAAAAGCGACATTCATTTCTCCATAAGTTTTCCAAGTATAAGGTTCAGGGAGAAAAGGTCTTTCGTGACCTTCTTGATTAGAATGTACCCAAGTCAAAAGTAACTGCTGCCATTCATAAAGATGGATCAAGACATCCCGTAGATTTTTATCCCTTTTCCAGTGAGCTTCTTTTTTCTTTAGGTCTCTTGAAAAATCAAATGGAGTCTGTAGCTCATCTTCACTTAATTGAGAGATGAAGAGGTTAAGCTTTTCATAATTTTCCTTAGAGGCCAGCATTAGCTCCTCTTTTGTTTTCGGTCTATGCACAGGAGTACTCCTTTCATATCTCTAGTTATTATTAGAAATTTTTTATCCTTTAAATCTCTATAACTTATCCTTTAATTTCTCAACAAAGAGATAGGCTGCTGGACAGGTCAAAGTATTCTTAATCGTCAAATGGTTGATTTGATGAATTTTTTTACGGTCCGTATGGGGGAACTCTCGGCATGCCTTTGGACGAACTTCATAGATGGAACAGAGATTATCTCCTCCTAAAAAGGGACAAGGCATGGATTTAAAAACCTTATCACCATCTTCATCTACCTGCAGAAACTCCGCTTCAAAAGCTGGTAATTTCATCTTAAAATACTTGGCGATTCGTGTAATATCCGCTTCTTTAAAGTCCGGTCCCAATGTCTTACAACAATTGGCACAGGCCGTGCAATCAATTTCCTCAAAGACTTCTTGGTGAATCTGCTGGGCTATCTTGTCTAGGTTTTTAGGAGGTTTTTTCTTTAGATTGGCTAAAACTTTACGGTGTTCCTTCTGCTTTTGCATGGCTAGCTGGTGGTAATACTCAATATCAATTTCTTTAGACATGATTTCTCTCTTATTCTATTTGCTTCTCCTATTATATCATGCCTCTTCATCATTGAAAAGTGGACTTTACAAGACTATACTATTCCCGAATGTATCAAAAAACCTTGCAACTAGGTTACAAGGTTAATGACATTAATCGAAGTTAACGTATTCTTTTTGAAGTTCAAGGACTTCTTCCATTGTTGAACACTCTGTAAGGGCACGGTTTGCGTACTCTTCCATCTTAGCAGTATCCAATTTCTTCATCAAGCTACGTGTACGAAGGACTGATGTTGCTGACATAGAGAATTCATCCAAGCCCATTCCGACAAGAAGTGGAACAGCTTTTTGATCGCCAGCCATCTCACCACACATACCAGCCCATTTACCTTCAGCGTGAGCTGCCTTGATAACGTTGTTGATCAAGCGAAGGATTGATGGGTTATATGGTTGGTAAAGGTATGAAACTTGCTCGTTCATACGGTCTGCTGCCATTGAGTATTGGATCAGGTCATTTGTTCCAATTGACATGAAGTCTACTTCTTTTGCAAATTGGTCTGCAAGCATTGCTGCTGCAGGGATTTCAATCATGATACCAACTTGGATGTCATCCGCAACTGCAACACCTTCAGCAAGAAGGTTTGCTTTTTCTTCTTCATAAACTGCTTTGGCTGCACGGAATTCTTTCAAAAGGGCAACCATTGGGAACATGATACGCAATTGACCATGAACAGAAGCACGAAGAAGGGCACGGATTTGTGTACGGAACATTGCATCTCCAGTTTCAGAAATAGAGATACGAAGGGCACGGAATCCAAGGAATGGGTTCATTTCGTGTGGCATATCGAAGTAAGGAAGTTCCTTATCTCCACCAATATCCATTGTACGAACAACCACTGGTTTACCATTCATTCCCTCAAGAACAGCCTTGTATGCTTCATACTGCTCATCTTCTGTTGGGAAGTCTTGAGAATCCATATACAAGAACTCTGTACGGTAAAGTCCAACAGCTTCTGCACCGTTGTTGTTAACACCTTCAACGTCTTTTGGAGTACCGATGTTAGCAGCCAACTCGAAGTGTTTACCGTCAGCAGTCACTGTTTGAGCATCTTTCAAAAGTGCCCATTCAGCTTTTTGTTTAGCATAAACTTCACCAGCTGCTTTAAATTCTGCCGCTTGTTCATCTGTTGGGTTGATAATCACTTCACCAGTAATTCCGTTAACGGCAAGGATATCGCTGTCTTTCACTACTTCAGTGATGTTATTTGTTCCCAATACAGCTGCAATTTCAAGTGTACGTGCCATGATAGCTGAGTGGCTTGTACGTCCACCGATATTTGTTACAAAAGCTTTTACAAAGTTTTTGTCCAATTGAGCTGTATCAGATGGTGTCAAGTCATGCGCAATGACGATTACTTCTTCATTGATAGAAGCTGGGTTTGGCAATTTTTTACCAAGAAGGTTTGCCAATACACGTTTTGTCACGTCGCGGATATCCGCTGCACGTTCTTGCATGTATGGGTTGTCTTCCATACCTTCAAAGATCGTGATGAACATGTCAGTCACTTCTTTAAGACCTGCTTCTGCGTTGACTTTCTTAGCACGAATTGTTTCTTTAATCTGACCAATCAATTCTGGGTCAGAAAGAACCATCAAATGAGCGTCAAAAACTTGAGCCGCTTCTTCACCAAGCGTACCTACAGCTTTCTCGCGGATAAGAGAAAGCTCGTTTTGAGAAGCTTCAAGAGCAACATCCAAACGAGCCTCTTCTGCGTTTGTATCTTCGACTGAAATAGTCTCGAATGACAAATCCGGTTGAACGAGTAGATATGCTTTTGCAACTGCAACACCGTCAGATGCTGCGATTCCTTTAAGCATTTCTGTCATTTCCCTTATGCCAATCCTTCTTTTTCCATTGTTTCTGAGATTGCAGCGATAGCGTCATCTGCATCTGCACCTTCAGCTGAGATAGTTACGTCAGCACCTTGGCCAACACCAAGACTCATAACACCCATAATTGATTTAAGGTTAACTGATTTACCTTTGTACTCAAGAGTGATATCTGAAGCAAATTTGCTAGCAGTTTGCACCAACAATGTTGCTGGACGTGCGTGAATACCTGTTTCTGCCACTACGTGGAAATCTTTAGAAGCCATAGTTTGACTCTCCTTTTGTTCTTTCTTTTTTTGAGTTATATGTGATAACCCTTACAATTTGGTATTATACCATCTTCTAGGATTTTTTTCAAGCATTTTCTGGATTTTCCTTCAATTTCCTTTCAGATAACTTGCTGAAAATCTTCTATCCTAGATAACAAACACAGGATATAGTTTCTTCCAAAACAATTTATAGGATAATCATTGCTGTTTTATAAAACAAACACTATATATTGTGTTTTGTGAGCTTGACTAGAAAAGCAGACCACTATATTTAGTTCAAATCATTGACAAAATTTTATTTTCTGATATACTAAGATAGTATTAAATTTTGAAGAGGAGTTACACAATGGTAACCGTTTATTCTAAAAACAATTGTGTCCAATGTAAAATGACCAAGCGTTTCTTGGACAGTAATAACGTTGAATATAAAGAAATCAATCTTGATGAGCAGCCTGAGTACATCGATCAAGTCAAAGAGCTCGGTTTTAGCGCAGCTCCTATTATTCAAACACCAACTGAAGTCTTTTCAGGTTTCCAACCAGGAAAACTGAAACAATTAGCATAATCTTAGTACATCGTCCAGAAGAAACTGCTTCTAGGGCTAACTTAGAGGCCTTTCTTTTGTAATTAGATAAGGGAAATTTTATGGGATTAAAACATCTTGAAGACGTGACTTACTTCCGTCTCAATAACGAAATCAACCGTCCTGTTAATGGACAAATCATGCTTCATAAAGATAAGGAAGCCTTGGATGCCTTCTTTAAAGAAAATGTCGTTCCAAACACTATGGTTTTTGATTCAATTACTGATAAAATCAACTACCTCATTGAACACAACTACATCGAAACAGCCTTTATCAAGAAATACCGTCCAGAGTTCTTGGAAGAATTGGCTCAATTTATCAAAGACCAAAACTTCCAATTCAAGTCATTCATGGCAGCTTATAAATTTTACAATCAATATGCCTTAAAGACTAACGACGGTGAATATTATCTTGAAAGTATGGAAGACCGTGTCTTCTTTAACGCCCTTTATTTCGCTGATGGGAATGAAGCTGTTGCAATCGATATTGCCAATGAAATCATCCACCAACGCTACCAACCTGCTACTCCTTCCTTCTTGAATGCTGGACGTGCTCGTCGTGGGGAGTTGGTATCTTGTTTCCTAATCCAAGTGACGGATGATATGAACTCTATCGGACGTTCTATCAACTCAGCTCTTCAACTTTCACGTATTGGTGGTGGTGTGGGAATCACCCTCAGCAACCTTCGTGAAGCTGGTGCACCTATCAAGGGTTATGAAGGAGCTGCTTCAGGTGTCGTTCCTGTTATGAAGCTTTTCGAAGACAGTTTCTCTTACTCCAACCAATTGGGGCAACGTCAAGGTGCCGGTGTTGTCTACCTCAACGTCTTCCACCCAGATATTATCGCCTTCCTTTCAACTAAGAAAGAAAACGCCGATGAAAAAGTTCGTGTTAAGACCCTTTCACTTGGTGTTGTAGTACCAGATAAATTCTACGAATTGGCGCGTAAAAATGAAGAAATGTATCTCTTCAGCCCTTACTCTGTAGAAAAAGAATACGGTGTGCCATTCAACTACATCGACATTACTGAAAAATACGATGAATTGGTCGCAAATCCAAATATTCGCAAGACAAAAATCAAGGCGCGTGATTTGGAAACTGAAATCTCTAAATTGCAACAAGAGTCTGGCTACCCTTATGTCGTCAATATTGATACGGCTAACCGTGCAAATCCTGTTGATGGTAAGATTATCATGAGTAACTTGTGTTCTGAGATCCTTCAAGTCCAAGAACCAAGCTTGATCAACGATGCTCAAGAATTCCTTCAAATGGGAACGGACGTTTCATGTAACCTTGGTTCAACGAACGTAGTCAACATGATGACTTCACCTGACTTTGGTCGTTCTATCCGTGCTATGGTTCGTGCTTTAACTTTCGTTACAGATAGTTCGCATATCGTAGCTGTACCTACGATTGACCATGGGAATAGCCAAGCCCACACCTTTGGTCTCGGTGCCATGGGACTTCATAGCTACCTTGCCCAACAACTGATTGAATATGGTTCACCTGAGTCTGTTGAATTTACAAGCATCTACTTTATGCTTATGAACTACTGGACCTTGGTTGAGTCAAACAATATTGCGCGTGAACGTGGTATCACCTTCCACAACTTTGAAAAATCAGACTATGCTAACGGTAGCTACTTTGACAAGTATGTAACTGGCGAATTCCTTCCAAAATCAGACCGTGTTAAAGAACTTTTCAAAGATGTCTTTATCCCAAGTGCTGCTGATTGGGCTGAACTTCGCAAAAAGGTTCAAGCAGATGGTCTTTACCACCAAAACCGTCTAGCTGTTGCTCCAAATGGTTCGATCAGTTACATCAATGACGTCTCGGCTTCTATCCACCCGATTACGCAACGGATCGAGGAACGTCAAGAAAAGAAAATTGGTAAAATCTACTATCCTGCTGCTGGCTTGTCAACAGAAACCATTCCTTACTACACTTCGGCTTACGACATGGATATGCGTAAAGTGATTGATGTTTACGCCGCTGCGACTGAGCACGTGGACCAAGGACTTTCACTCACACTCTTCATGCGTAGTGACATTCCAAAAGGTCTTTACGAATGGAAGAAAGAAAACAAACAAACGACACGTGACTTGTCTATCCTTCGTAACTATGCCTTTAACAAGGGTATCAAGTCTATCTACTACGTCCGTACCTTTACAGATGATGGTGGAGAAGTCGGTGCCAACCAGTGTGAAAGTTGTGTGATTTAGTTTCTAGCATAGAAACACTATTTTTCCCTAAGCAGCACTGATAAAATCAAATCTACTATGTCATAACATAATTTATGTAACATTTTAAAAGTCGGGCTTCCGACTTTTTGTGCGATACTCCTATAGAATTATGGTAAAATAGAATAATTGTGAGTTCGCAATACTAAACACAGAAAGAGATTTCAAATGGAAACTTACTACAAAGCCATTAACTGGAATGCCATCGAAGATGTCATCGACAAATCAACCTGGGAAAAACTGACGGAGCAATTCTGGCTCGATACACGTATTCCCTTGTCAAACGACTTGGATGACTGGAGAAAGCTATCTAACAAAGAAAAAGACTTGGTTGGAAAAGTCTTTGGTGGTTTAACCCTTCTCGACACTATGCAATCTGAAACTGGGGTTCAAGCCCTTCGCGCAGACATCCGTACACCACATGAGGAAGCTGTTTTCAATAACATCCAATTTATGGAATCTGTTCACGCTAAATCTTATTCATCAATCTTTTCTACCTTAAATACTAAGGCTGAGATTGAAGAAATTTTCGAATGGACCAATACCAATCCTTACCTACAAAAAAAGGCTGAGATTGTCAACGAAATCTACCTAAACGGTAGCCCACTTGAAAAGAAAGTTGCCAGTGTCTTCCTCGAAACCTTCCTCTTCTATTCAGGTTTCTTCACTCCCCTCTACTACCTTGGTAACAACAAACTAGCCAACGTTGCAGAAATCATCAAATTGATTATTCGTGACGAGTCTGTTCACGGAACCTACATTGGTTACAAATTCCAACTTGGTTTCAATGAATTGCCTGAAGAAGAGCAAGAAAAACTCAAAGAATGGATGTACGACCTACTCTATACTCTTTATGAAAATGAAGAAGGCTACACAGAGAGTCTTTATGACGGTGTTGGTTGGACGGAAGAAGTTAAAACCTTCCTTCGCTACAATGCTAACAAGGCACTCATGAACCTGGGACAAGATCCACTCTTCCCAGATTCAGCTGATGATGTCAACCCAATCGTTATGAACGGTATTTCAACAGGAACTTCCAACCACGACTTCTTCTCTCAAGTCGGAAATGGTTACCTTCTTGGCGAAGTTGAAGCCATGCAAGATGATGACTACAACTACGGTTTGGACTAATACTCTACCACTCTTAACCATCAAAAAGTAAACTAGAAACAACAAAATAATAACTTAATAAAAATATCGAAAGCTTTGAAAATAAACCTCGATATTTTTGTTTTTGTTTTATTTTGTTGTTTTTGTATTTGAATGATGAGCTAGTTTATGGTAAGATAGTAGTAGGAAACGAGGTGATAATATGCTCAAACAAGAAAAATTAACCAAAATTTTAGAGATAGTAAATAGTAAAGGAACCATAACGGTTAAGCAGATTATGGACGAAATAGCCGTTTCAGATATGACTGCAAGGCGCTATTTACAGGAATTAGCTGATAAAGACTTGCTGATTCGTGTGCATGGTGGAGCTGAAAAACTTCGAACCAACTCCCTTTTGACTAATGAGCGATCAAATATTGAAAAACAAGCCCTCCAAACGGCAGAAAAACAAGAAATAGCCCGTTTTGCAGGCAGTCTAGTAGAAGAAAGAGAAACTATTTTTATTGGACCAGGAACAACATTAGAATTTTTTGCACGTGAGTTGCCTATTGACAATATCCGCGTCGTGACCAACAGTCTACCTGTTTTTCTGATTTTAAGCGAACGAAAATTAACAGATTTGATTTTGATAGGTGGAAATTATCGCGATATTACAGGTGCTTTTGTTGGCACATTGACCCTACAAAATCTCTCTAATCTCCAATTTTCTAAAGCTTTCGTTAGCTGTAATGGTATTCAAAACGGAGCTCTAGCTACTTTTAGCGAGGAAGAGGGAGAGGCTCAACGCATCGCTTTAAATAATTCTAATAAAAAATATTTACTCGCAGATCATAGTAAGTTCAATAAGTTTGATTTTTATACTTTTTATAATGTATCAAATCTTGATACTATTGTTTCAGATTCTAAACTAAGTGATTCAATCCTTTTTGAGCTATCTAAACTTACTAAAGTCATCAAGCCTTAATCAACTGAAAGATTCTGGGTAAGAACTCAATTTCAGAAGTAAATCTTCCCACAATAAAACGCATAATATCAAGGTTTTTCAACACCTGATATTATGCGTTTTTCTGTATCAAAGACTTTTTGCCCATTTGCTTTATCTGCCACCTCAAAGCTAGGCATTGAGAAACCTGCGACTCGCTTCCTAGTTTAAAGTTGCTCTTTGATTTTCATTGAGTATAAGCAACGTGATTAGATAAGAGTTTTGCAGAGTACTAGATATAAGATTTAAAACTTTTTTGGAAATTGGTTACGATTGTTGAAACGGCATAAAATCTGAATCAAAGGAGATAGTATCCCATTCTTCAGGACTGATAAAATTTAAAAAGATATTTTTAAATTCTTCCAGCTCATAATCTGAATGACAAATCCATTCTTTACCGGTCGAGACATACCATTTCCCAAGGCTTTTCAGTTCTTCATTCGTCAAACACGGTATTTGAGAACATTTTTAGAAATTTATAATATAAACTTTTTCATAAATAGATTGGATAAAATCTTTGAACATCTTTTCACCTCACTAGAATTCTATATCTAATGACTCATTCTACTAGTCAATCACTTGAGTTTCCGCTACTTTCTTGTACCAGTGAGCTGATTTCTTAGGATAGCGTTCTTGCGTTTCAAAGTCTACATAGAAGAGACCGTAACGTTTTTCATAACCGTTTGACCATGAGAAGACGTCCATCAATGACCAAATGAAGTAACCTTTTACATTAGCGCCATCTGCAATAGCATCAGACAAGACCTCTAAGTGTTGTTTCACATAATCAATACGACCATCATCGTAAACAGTGTTATCAACGAACTCATCTTTATAGCCGAGACCATTTTCAGTGATGTAAATCTTCTTGTAGTTGGGATAATCTTTCTTCACGCGCATGATTTGGTCATACAAACCTTGAGGATAGATAATCCAATCCCAATCCGTACGTGGCACATAATCAGGAGCTACACGACGACCAACACCTTTGATTTGGTATTTAGAGCTTCCTTTCTCACCTTTACCATTATGGATAATTTCAGTTTCTCCATCAAATGCTTCCATCCAGTCACTCATATAGTAATTGATTCCAAAGAAGTCGTTCAAGTCTTTTGCTGCTTCTAATGCTGTGAAATCTTCTTCACGAAGATCCAAGCTACCACCATTGACTGATAAGATATGGTTGACACCTTCCATCGTTTCAGATGAATAGCGACCTAGATAAGTTGCATCCAAGATAAATTTGTTATGGATAATGTCCTCCAACTCTGCCGCAATAACATCTGCAGGATTTTCAGGATCAAGTGGGTACTTGGTTGGGAGAGCGTGCACGACACCAATTTCCCCTTTATAGCCTTTCTCTTTATACAATTTTACCGCACGTGCATGAGATACCATCATATTATGGTGCGATTGGAAAACTTTGGCAAGGTCATACTGGATACCTGGAGGGAATTTACCAACTAAATATTGACCATCACCGATTGGCCCAATTTCATTAAAGGTTGTCCAATAATTTACTTCTGGAAATTCTTCAAAACAGAAAGCCGCGTAGTCTACAAAGTGTTCAATATTTTCACGATTTAAGAAGTCGCCATTTGAGTGAAGAGCTTCTGGCGTGTCAAAATGATGAAGAGTTACAAATGGCTCAACGTGACGTTTGTGACACTCTGCAAATAGATTATGATAAAATTCAACACCTTTAGCATTTACTTCACCATAACCAGTCGGGAAAATACGTGACCAGGCAATAGAAATTCGAATGCCATTGACACCATACTCTTCTGCCAACTTGAGGTCAACTGGGTATCGATTGTAAAAATCACTAGCTGGTTCTGCAGTGTACCAGTAGTTATCTTCAAGATATTTATCCCACGCAACTGGTCCTTTTCCATCAGTATGTGTAGCACCTTCTGCTTGATAAGCAGCTGTTGCGCCACCGAAAATAAAGTCTTTTGGAAGTGTTTTTGACATATAATTCTCCTTTTAATTAAAAAAGAAATAAGATGGAGAGGAGGCTAGTGAGGCTTTATTCTCCATCTCACTTCTTGTACTAAGTCACCGAATTGTGACATGAGAAGGTAAAAACAATATCTTTTTACCGACGAATTAACAAGGCGATTAGGAAATTCGCCATAGCGATTTCCGTAACGAGAGGAGACTATTTCACAGTCCCTATCGTTAACCGAATTGTGACATGAGGAGGTAAAAACGATATCTTTTTACCGACGAATTAACAAGGCGATTAGGAAATTCGCCATAGCGATTTCCGTAACGAGAGGAGACTGTTTCACAGTCCCTATCGTTAATCGAATTGAGCTTGTACGAATGCAAGAGCACCTTTTCCATCACGGGTTAATTTGATGTATTGAGCGCCTTCTGTCTTGGCAAGTTTAATACCGAGTTTATCGGTTTCTGCTTTCATGTCTTCAAAGTTTGAAGCAACTTGAGGGGCAAGAATAACTAGATCAAACTCTGGCAACATTTCACGGTGAGCACCATAGCCACCTGCTGCTGCTTTCACAGGAACATTGTACTCTGCTGCTGCCTTGTTCAAAGCATTTGCAAGGAGACCACTTGTCCCTCCACCTGCACAGAGAACGAGGACATTTGTTTCTTCAGTGATGGTATTTTGAGCTGCTTCTACACCTGCTTTTTCAAGAATAGCATCTGCTTTTGCAGTGTTGAAGTTTGCAGCAACTTTTTCTTTCAATTCATCATTAGATTTACCTGAACGCTCTTCTTCAAGAATTTGTTCATCATATACTTTAAGGAATGGGTAGTAAATGACTACGTCAACCACGATTAGAAGAGCAGCAAGAATGAATGATAGAACTTGGAAGTTCGTACCAAGAACTAGACCTAGTGGAGCTGGGGTTGTCCATGGTAGATTAGCAGTAAATGAATTCATTCCAAGAGTTTCAATGAAGAATTTAAAGATCCAAACGTTTGCGATTGGAGCAAAAATAAATGGAATGAAGAAGATTGGGTTCAATACAAGTGGTGCACCAAACAAGATTGGTTCATTTACACCAAAGAAAGTTGGAACTACTGAAGCACGTCCGATTGCACGGTTACGTTTTGATTTTGTCAACCACATGAACATGAATGGAACAACCAGTGTCGCACCAGTACCACCCATGGTAACGATAAACATTTGTGTACCAGAAGTAAGAATCTTGTCAGCGTGCATACCTTGTTGGAGAAGGTTCAAGTTGACTTCGGCATTTGCATAGGTAATAGCTGCGATTGTTGGTTCAACGATAGATGGACCATGGATACCAACAAACCAGAAGAAGGCAAAGGCACCAAATATAATGGTGATACCTAGATAGCCATCAGCTGCAGAGAATAATGGAGCAAAGAATTTACCGATTGATTCTGCCACACTTGCACCAACAAAATGACGTGCTAATAAGTCAAGAGCATAAAGAGAAACAACAGATAGAGTGAATGGAATCACATCTTTAAAGACTTGTGAGATATTTGGTGGAACTTCGTCAGGCATACGAATAGTGACGTTGTTCTTAACACAAACCTTATAGATTGCTACGGTAACAAAGGCAGCAAGGAAAGCTGAAAGCAAACCTTTTGTCCCCAAGAATCCAGTAGCAAGACCATTTTCGATAGGATCAGCTGCCAACATCAACAAACCAACAATTGCTGCCAACAATGTTGACATATAGTTGATTTGATTGGTTTTCTCCATGCTACGGTTTACTGAGTCAGTCAATGACTTGGCTGTTGTACCAGCTACCAAGAGAGCTAAAATACCCATTGAATAGCTGTAAGGTTTCATCAGAAAGGCTACAACTTCATCAGACCATTTAAAGCCCCATGAGTTTGGTACAAAGGCAATCAAGATAAAAATACTTGAGAAGAGAATAACAGGCATACCTGCAATGAAACCATCACGAATAGCGCGAAGATAGATATTACGAGATAGTTTCTCAAAGAAAGGCTTTCCTTTCTCGATAAATGCAATTAGTTTGTTCATTATTTAACTCCTCTCTTGTAGAGTTCGATTAAATGGTGCATCAAATCTTTTAACAAGATAGTTGTCATCAAGTGGTCTTGGCCATGCATCATGGTTACACTATAAGCTAAGTCCTCACCTGAAGCTTCCTTAGTCAATAGACTTGTTTGCGCGTGGTGAGCCTCTGCAATACAGCTACTAGCTTCCTCAACTAAGATATCCGCTTTAGCAAAATCACCAGCTTCAGCAGCCTTTAAAGCTTCCAATAGTTTTGAACGAGCATCGCCAGCATAGGCTACGATTTCAAAACCTAACAATGTTACTTCTTCTCTATTCATGATAGAATTCTCCTTATATAATTTTAAATAAATTTTTATGACAATAAACGTTGGATATGTAGAACTAGATAAACTCGTTCACTTTTATACAAATCAAGACCCGTATGTTGCGTAATCACATCATAGATCTTGGAACCAATCTCGAAGGCTTTTGGATAGGATTGCTTGATATGGTCTTCCATATCAAGAAGTGATTGGTTATCATCTCTAGATCTGTCTAAATAATCCAAGAAATAATTCAGATGAATCATAAAGCGATCATAGAAATGGGTATTCTCTTTGGTTCGTTGAATTGCATAGTCCTTTAAAACTTCTTCAACATTCCTGAGAATTTCTTTCCTCTTATCAATCGACTTAACTACTTCTACTTCATTCTCGCCTTCGGCATTGATGAAATGATAAGCAATTCGAATAATTTCGTCTTCAGGAAAATGATCTGCTAGTTTTTGACGATAAATTCCAAATGCTTCATTTGCGATTTGAAAAGCGACAGGATACTTAGCGGAAATATCTGGCAGATTACTATCCTTGTACCTTCCTTGTGCTAGAGCTTGGTAAGAACAGTAAATATGATCTGTCAAGGTTACATAGAGATACTCTTGAATCGGATAGTGATATTTCTTGGAAAGCTTATCAATGATTTCATAGGTCACTGTGATAAAATCAAGCGGAACATCTTTGAGGAGAGCCATAAAGTTTTCTCTGGACTCTTCGGTCTTCATCCGAAAGATTTTCTCAACCTGATTTTCAGCAATCAAATCCCCTTTCTTCTTTCCAAATGTAATCCCCTTACCAATCACAATCACTTCTTCTCCTTTATCATTTCTGACAAGCGAGACATTGTGATTCATTGGATTTAGAATTCGATACATGTCAACCTCCTTTTATATATTAAAGGTATATGAGTATAAAAAATGACCACAAATGAACTAGAAAATTAGCTGATTTCTAATTCACCTGTGATCATGCCTAATATTACTTAGTAACACTCACCTTGTATTAACTTGTGATTTAAGTATATCACAAGCAAGTTATTTTGTAAACCTTTACATACAACTTTTTTTGAAAATTTTTAGATTCATGTTCCTAACCTCGAAGGACTTTCTTACACGCGTTCTTTCCATGAAGTCGCTGTTGTTTGAAGAACTTTGTTGAGTTCGTCAATGTTTTCAAAACCAGTTGTGCGAAGCCATTCGCGAGCTGCTGCTTCACCATCTTTGATGTAAGCTTCAACTGATCCAGCCCATGTTGCACGGCCACAAAGAACTCCGTTGAAGTTTGCACCTGATTCATGAGCAAATACAAGAGTATCTTGGAAGAGTTTAGCTGATACACCAGCACTCAAGTAGATGTATGGCAAGTTAGTTGCTTCATCTTGTGCTTTGAAGAAGGCTGCTGCTTCTTCACGTGTGTAAACTACTTCACCTTCAGCGAAGCCTTCAACATATTTAATGTTAACAGGAACTTCTACTTTCAAGACATCAATGTTAAAGCGTGGGTCTGAGAAGACTTTCATAGCACCAATAACTTTGTGTGGTTTTACTTTAGCGTATTCTACAGAACCTGCATCAGCAATTTTTTCATCGTAAGCAAGAATTTCAAGGAAGAATGGGATATCTTCAGCCACACATTCAGAACCGATACGTTCGATGTAAGCTTGTTTTTCTTGGTTAAGTTCGTCTGAGCTATCTACATCATAATAAAGCAAGAATTTAACTGCATCTGCACCTTCTTCTTTAATACGTTTTGCAGACCAAACATCCAAGCAGTCTGGTAAGCGTTTTGTGCTTGTTGTGTCATAACCTGTTTTTTCATAAGCAAGGAGAAGACCAGCTTTTTCATCAAGAGCTTTAGTTGCTGGAAGTCCATACTCAGGGTCAAGAAGCATTGATGAAGCGTATTTAGTCAATTCATCTGCTACCAAGACTTTCAGTTCTTCCATTTGAGCCACTGTTGGTTCTTCTGTTTGGTGTTGAGCCATGAGGCGTTTCAAAGCACCACGTTGGTCAAATGCAAGAGCTGAGATGATACCATTTTCATCAGAAAGTTTTTCTAAGCGTGCACGTTTTTGTTCTGTTAAAGCCATTTTATACCTCTTTTACTATTAATTGATCATATAGAGCTTGATAGTTGGCCATGTTGACATGACCAGTCATTTTTTCTTGAGCATTGAGCATACCAAGGACATTTGCCTTGATGAGTAATTCTGCATCCGATTCTTTGTGAAGAAGTCCTGAAGAAATTCCTGCTACAGTAGAATCTCCAGAGCCAACAGGATTTACTACCTGAATTCTAGGAATATCTACCTTGTAGAAAGTGTCACCATGTTTGGCAAAAGCACCGTTGGCACCGAGTGAAACCATAATCCATTCAATACCTGCAAACAAAGGTTCTTGAAGGACTTCTTTTAATTCATCCAAATCCTCAGAAACTTCTCTTCCTAGAAGCTGGGACAATTCCTCATTATTTGGTTTGATGACTGTTGGTTTATGTGGTGATTCAAGAACCGCCTGAAGTGCTGCACCAGAGCAGTCCAAAACAACAGGCTTGCCAGCTTGATTAGCAACTTCTACCAAGCTCGCATAGTAATCAACTGGAAGGCCAGCCGGCAGACTACCTGAGATGGCTACTACTTTAACTGACTCTAAGAGTTTTTTGAAATGTTCCAAAAAGTCTTGACCTTCCTGTTCCAATACTTCAGGACCTTTTTCAAGAACTTCTGTTTGATTGTCACCGTGGAGAATAGCAATACAATTCCGAGTTTCTCCCTGAATTGAGAAGAAATCTTTCTTTACTTGATCATCGATATGTTCAACCAAAAACTCACCAAGTTTGCCACCCACTAAACCAGTAGCAAGAACAGAATCCCCAAATTCTGAAAGTACTCGGGTAACATTGAGTCCCTTACCACCAGCCGTTTTGGTTACATCAACCACACGATTGACAGTATCAATCTTTAACTCATCCAAGGGATAGGAAATATCAATGGATGGGTTCATTGTGACTGTTAAAATCATAGGTCACCCCTTAGTCGTGGTATTCTCCGCGATCCCATTTTTCAAGGAATTCAGTGAAGAAGTTTGCGTCTGTTTGTCGATCATTGTGACTTTCAACGTGTTCAATTTTCGCAATCAATTTTTTGTTTTCTTCAGATGGTTTATATTCAGCATGGATGAAAGCTTCGATGATATCACACATGAGCAATTCACCAGTAATTTTACCACCAAAACCGATAACGTTGGCATTCAATTGTTCTTTGGCATAAAGAGCTGTAGTCATATCACGAACCAAGGCAGAACGTACACCAGGAACTTTATTTACAGCATTGTTGATACCTACACCAGTACCACAGATACATACCCCAAGATCAGCTTGACCACTAGTTACAGCTTCCCCTACTTTTTTACCAAAGATTGGGTAGTGAGTACGTGTATGGTCATATGTACCAAAGTCAATGACTTCATATCCTTTTGATTTCAAAAATTCTGAAACCGCCATTTTTTCATCTGTTACGATGTGGTCACATCCAATTGCAATTCTCATTAGTTATTCCCTCCGATTAATTATATAAATCTAATATCATTTATCCCTACTCAAGAAAAATCAAGATTAGCTTAGGAAGCGAGCTGCAAGCATAACTGAAGTTAGCTAAAGTGAGCTGACAACAGATTATCTTGATTTTTGAAGAGTATTAGCACATTTTATTCAACATATCGACCCTAATTTGGTGACGTCCACCATCGTATTTACCGTTAACAAATCCTTTAGCGATGTTTTTAGCCAATTCATCACCAACAAGTTGTGCACCCATAGTGATCATACGTGAGTTGTTGTGACCACGAGTCATATAAGCTGAACGTTCGTCAGATACTTCTGCAGCAACCATTCCTTTGATTTTTGTTGCGACCATAAATGGACCAGCTCCATAAGCATCAATCACGATACCAAGGTTTTGTTCTTCTTTGTTTACTTCTGCAGCAACAGCGAGAGTCACATCAACAAAGTCTTGACCTTCAGCTGTAACATCCACAACGTGGAAATTTTCTTTTTCTAAGAAGTCTTTCACAACTTCTTTCAATCTCAAACCTGCAGCATCTGCACCGATAACAATAGACATATTGTATACTCCTTTTTATTTTTTCTATGCTGGATTCCAGCAGTGTATTGGCTGTCTTTAAAAAACAGTCAATTAGTCCTCACAAACATAATATACTACTATTGTTTGAAAAAGTCAACAGTTTATGTTTGTTTTTGTTATTTATTTTTTACTTTTTTATAAAACTTCTATCTCAAAACCTAATTCTTCAACCTGATTGGCTTCTAAGAGACGAACATTCTTCTTATCTTCTAAATGATCTCCTTCTTCAAGGGATGTTGACAAGCCAGACCATGGTTCAAAGGCAATGAAAGGTCCTTTATTCAAAGTTGACCAGATAATGAAGTTTGGAAACTCTGCAAAGTACACTTTCAATCCCTTATCATGTTTCCGAGAACGAAGGGCAATTGTCCTAGATTGTAATTCATCTAAGGTAACTGCATCTGTGCTAAACAAATCATAGCTGAGGTCTACTTCTTTTTGATATTCTAGCCATGGACTTCTATCTTGGAAATCCAACATACCTGTTTCTGGGAAAGGACGTGGAACAGAGCAAGTCTCTGCTTTCTCAAACTCTAAATAGTAATCTTCATAGACTTCATCATCCAGTAAGGGACAATTAAAGCCTGGATGTCCACCAATAAAGTAAGGCAGGACCTTGCTAGTTTCTTTATTGAAAATCTTGTATTGAGTCCGTATTGTCTTGCCAGTAAGGATATAAGTGATTTCTAGGCGGAAATGATAAGGGTAGTTCTGATAGCTATTCTCATCGTCTTCAATTGCAAAAGTTACACTATTGTCTGTCTGTTCAACTAATTCAAATTCTTTCTTTCGAACCAAACCATGACGAGGAATCTTTCCTTTGCTTTCTTGCCCGTTCTCATCTATATAAAGTGCTGTATCCTCTCTCAATGAACCACAAATGGGAAAGAGAACAGGAGCTTGTCCACTCCAATAAGTAGCATCCCCTTGCCACAAATACTCAAGTCCCTCGGCATCTTTTATAGAAGAAAGAGCCCCACCAAAACTGTTAAATTCAACTCTTAATTGTTCTGATTTTAATTCAATTATCATTATTTTCTCCGATTTCTTAATAGTTTATAAAAAACTAGGCTGTCACTCCTAATGGTATGACAACCTAGTTTCAACAATTTACACTCTGCGAAAATCCAATTCAAACTTCGTCAGCGTTGCCTTGCCGTAGATATGGTCACTGACTTCGTCAGTCTTATCTACAACCTCAAAACTGTGTTTTGAGCAACCTGCGGCTAGCTTCCTAGTTTGCTCTTTGATTTTCATTGAGCTTACATTTTATAGGAGCGCATTATTTTGCTTTTGCTGCGTACTCTTCGTTACGTTTAATCATTTGTTTTCTGTACCAAGCAAAGATACCGATATAGAATACAAGAAAGACTACAGCACCAAGGATTGCTTTGATATCACCAGTTGTAGTGTTACCAATTGTCCAACCAAGAAGTTTTTCGATTGGTCCTTCAAGAGTAGAGTGAGTAATCAATTGAGTTTCACTCACACCTGCTGGGAAGGCACCTACACCTTTAGCAAGTTCTGTTGCAAATGGTGCGATAAGTGTACCTGAAAGAAGGAAGAGTGGCAACAAGAGTGTTCCAAAGATGATCATACGGAGCAATTTACCACGAGTTACAACCAAGAGAGCTGGAGTAACACCCATAGCGATGATACCTGCAAGTGGCAAGATACCATTTCCGACTTTTGAAAGAAGCACAGCTTCAATCAACATGATTGGTGCAAGTACGTTAGCACAAGCCCAGATTTCAGCACGACCAGCGATGAAAGGCCAGTCAAGACCGATGTTAAATTTACGTCCTTGAAGACGTTTAGTAGCAACGTTTGTAATACCTTGTGATAGTGGTTCTACGGCTGCGATGAACCATGAACCGATAAGTGAGAAGAGTTCCAAAGATACACCGGCAGTCAAACCAAGAGACAACCATCCTCTGATAACAAGACGCCATTTATCTGCATCTTCAACTCCTGCAATTGGATGTGGAGTTCCCATAATACCGATAACAATACCAAGAATGAAACCGATAAAGAATTTAGATCCCCAGAAACCGATTTTCTTATTCAATTTTGCAGCATCAAAGTCATATTTATCAAGACCTGGGAAGAATTTTTCAAAAATCTTATCCAAAACCATGATAACTGGGTTCATCATGTAGTTCATGTGAGTTGATGTCATTGGTGATGAACTTGGTGCGTTAAGAAGGTCATCAAATGTAGGTTTCATCAAGTCAGAGTTGATAATTTTCAACACACCAACAAGTACGATAGCTGCTGTAGCAATAAAGAGTGAAACCCCTTGGCTCACACCGTTGTTATCTGCATACCATTTAATCAAGAGACCTGTGATAGACAAGTGCCAGATATCAAAGATATCAACGTCAAGTGTATCTGTTTTCTTCATAGCTAGCATCACTATGTTGACAATCAACATGATGAGCAAGAAGTATAGTGTCCAAGCAGAACCCCAAGTGATTGTAGCAAGTGGTGCCCAACCAACGTCAGTGATACTCAATTGGATACCAGTGTTTTCAACGAATTTTGCAAGTGATGCTGAGAAAGCAGTGTTCAGCATACCGATGATAGCACCGATACCTGTAAGAGCGATGGCAAGTTTGATACCACCTTCAAGCGCTTTGGAGAATTTCACTCCAAAAAGTAAAGCCAATACTGTCAAAATGATTAACATGATGACAGGTCCACCCATATCTAAGATAGGTGTGAAAAATTCTTTGATTAGGCCAAAGATTGCATCCATAACAGTTCCTCCCTTTTTATGTTATATGAATGTTAACTAAATAAAGTATTTATTAGCTTAATCCGTGTTCTTTAATAGCTGCTTCAATGTTGTCAAATACTGGGGCACTCATAGCTGGGATACGGAATAAGATTGGTCCAGCTTCGATAACTGGAATACCTGGGTCAAAACCAAGGTCTGTCGCAGCAATTGGTGTGAAGATGTCATAACCTTTGATAAGGTCTTCATTAACGTCTTTGACCATTACCGCATCACAGTGAACATCAAAACCACGGTTTGAAAGTTCTTCTTCAAGAGCACTTTTAATTTGGTGGCTTGAGTTAACACCTGCACCGCAGGCAGCAAGAATTTTAATCATATGGATTTCCTCCGATTTTATATTTTTAATAGACAAGATTATGTAGTTGCTTCAGCTATATAAGCATAGAGAGCTTCAGGTTCAGAAATTTTTGATAAGGCCTCAAGATGACCATTTCCAGTAAAGAAGTCCATCAACTGAGCAAGAATGTTCGTTTGACTTGAACTTGAGTTATTAATGATAAAGAAGAGCAAGGATACTTCTACTTCCTTATCTGGCGCAATCATGTTGTGGAAAGTCACTGGTTTATCTAATCGAACGACCACAACTTTTTCGGCAAGATTATGAACAATATCTGTGTGAGGAATAGCCACATTCGGCAAATCCTTACCCAAAAATTCCATATCTAGGCCAGTTGGAAATGACTTTTCACGCGTGATCAAGGCTTCACGATAAGTTGGAGTTACGATTTCTCGTTCTTCCAATAAAGTTGCTACCTGATCAAAGAGATGTTCTTGATTATCCGCTTCTAAGCAAAACACAAGGTTTTTGTCAAAGAAATGATCTAATCCCATAAGGTTTTCCCTTCTTTCCATTAACTTTATACTATAAGTATAACACTATATGAAATCGTTGTCAATATTTTTTTGTTGTTTTTTGTCCTTTTTTTGATTATTTTGTTTATTTTTTATCTTTACAACCAAAACAAACATTTAAAACAAACACTTTAAACGATTTAATCCTATTATAAATGCAAAAAAACAGGCCTATTTAAGCCTGTTTTACTATTGATTCTTATGTAAATTTCCTGTGAACAAGAAAAACAATTATGATAACTTATTCTTCATCCATACTCAAGACGCTGAGGAAGGCTTCTTGTGGAACTTCTACTGATCCGATGGCTTTCATGCGCTTCTTACCAGCTTTTTGTTTTTCAAGAAGTTTGCGTTTACGCGAAACGTCACCACCATAACATTTAGCAAGTACGTTCTTACGAAGGGCCTTGATATCAGTACGAGCCACAATCTTATGTCCAATAGCTGCTTGGATCGGCACTTCAAATTGTTGGCGAGGGATAATTTTCTTGAGTTTATCAACGATGAGTTTCCCACGTTCATAAGCAAAGTCCTTGTGAACGATAAAGCTGAGGGCATCCACCTTGTCTCCATTGAGAAGGATATCCATTTTCACTAGCTTAGATGGGCGGTACTCTGACAATTCGTAGTCAAAGCTTGCATAACCACGAGTAGATGACTTAAGCTTATCAAAGAAGTCAAATACGATTTCAGCAAGTGGAATTTGATAGATAACATTGACACGGTTATCATCAATATAGTCCATAGTCACGAAGTCTCCACGCTTGCGCTGAGCCAATTCCATCACTGCTCCAACAAACTCTTGCGGTACCATTATTTGCGCCTTAACATAAGGCTCTTCAATGGTCGCAATCTTAGTTGGGTCTGGAAACTCAGATGGGTTCGACACATCCATAGACTCACCGTCGGTCAAATTAACTTTATAAATAACAGATGGCGCTGTCATGATGAGGTCGATGTTGAACTCGCGTTCCAAACGCTCTTGGATAACATCCATATGGAGAAGTCCAAGGAAACCACAACGGAAACCAAATCCAAGTGCCTGAGATGTTTCTGGTTCAAATTGGAGACTAGCATCATTCAGTTGTAATTTTTCAAGGGCTTCACGCAGATCATTGT
The DNA here is from genome assembly GCF_013276795.1 of Streptococcus sp. 2342. Classification (GTDB taxonomy): domain Bacteria; phylum Bacillota; class Bacilli; order Lactobacillales; family Streptococcaceae; genus Streptococcus. The sequence continues at coordinate 26,077 of NZ_VMLR01000001.1, read as the reverse complement.
ACTTGTTTGATTCAATTGGATATAGACCCGCAAAGACCATAGGATTCATCTGCTTGTAGCCATGTAGTGGCTCTGCCGCAGGATTGGTTGCCAAAGTAACAGTATCACCCACACGAGTGTCCTGAACCGTCTTGATAGAAGCTGCAATATATCCAACGTCACCAGTCGCAAGGAAATCACGACCAACTGCCTTAGGAGTGAAAATTCCAACCTCAGTCACATCAAAAGTCTTGCCATTGCTCATAAGCTGAATCTTATCGCCAGGTTTGACCACTCCGTCCATAACACGAACTTGGAGAATAACCCCACGGTAGGCATCATAAACTGAGTCGAAAATCAAGGCCTTAAGTGGCGCCGTCACATCACCCGTTGGTGCTGGTACTTTTTCTACGATTTGCTCGAGGATTTCTTCGATACCGATACCAGCCTTGGCAGAAGCCAATACTGCTTCACTGGCATCCAAACCAATCACATCCTCAATCTCAGTACGCACGCGCTCTGGATCCGCTGCTGGCAGGTCAATTTTGTTAATGACTGGCATGATTTCCAAATCATTGTCCAAGGCCAGATAAACGTTGGCAAGGGTTTGAGCCTCAATCCCTTGAGCAGCATCGACCACCAAAATCGCCCCCTCACAGGCAGCGAGCGAACGTGAAACTTCATAGGTAAAGTCAACGTGTCCCGGCGTGTCAATCAAGTGGAAAATATAAGTCTCGCCATCTTTTGCCGTGTAATTCAACTCGATGGCATTCAACTTAATGGTAATCCCACGTTCTCGCTCTAAATCCATGCTATCCAAAAGCTGGGCCTGCATTTCACGGCTTGAAACCGTCTCTGTCTTTTCCAAAATGCGGTCTGCTAGAGTCGATTTCCCGTGGTCAATATGGGCGATAATAGAGAAGTTACGGATCTTCTCCTGTCGTTTTTTCAATTCTTCTAAGTTCATGATTCTCTTCCTTTCAGGGTATCTATTTATTATAAATTGTTTTTGACATTTTGACAAGACCATACCCTGCTAGGAGTACTAATCTTCAGCGACAAAGCCGTCATTTTCGATAAAGTGGTGTTCTGTCATTCCTTGGTCTGTAAAGACAATCCCGTGAAGGACACCACCATAAACAGCTCCTCCATCCATTCCAATCTTGCGATCTTCTGTAGTCCAAAGCTCAGCTGTACCACGCTCTTGCTTTAACAAACCATAAACTGGTGTATGGCCAAAGACAATGGTTTTTCCAGTATGATTTTCTGCTTCGTGGAATGGTTTTCTAAGCCATACTTTCTTGTAATCTGTGGTTTCATGCCAGTCATCCAAGGTCAAATCAATACCTGCGTGAACAAAGATATACTTATCTGTCTCTACCACAAAAGGCATTTGACGAATAAATTCGACCAAGTCTGCCGCTTCAGTGGCAACACGCTTGGCATCCTCAATCCCGTCAACTGGTGCTTCCAAGGGACGACCTAGGATAGAGTTAATGGTAGTATCTCCACCATTGCGACGATAGTGGTCATAGCTTTCTTCAGGATCATCAAGCCAAGTCAGAAACATATACTCGTGGTTTCCTGATAGACAAATAGCCCCTTGATTGTCCACTAAGTCCTTAACCATTTCAAGAACACGGCGACTATCCTCACCACGATCAATCAAATCCCCTAGAAAAAGCAACTGGGTCTGACCATCCCAGGTTTTGAGAAGTTCTTCTAGCATCCCAGCTTTTCCGTGAACATCTCCAATAACATAATAGTCTGTCATCTTATTTCTCCCTGTTTCTCAACAATTCTCTGGCTTGTGTCAGGGCTGCTTCCGTCACATCATCACCTGCCAGCATCTTGGCAACTTCCTCCACTCGCTCTTCAACCGTCAAGAGACGAACAGTCGAAACCGTTGAATGGTCATTGCTAATCTTCTCAATAAAGAATTGATAATCCGCAATCGCAATCACTTGTGGCAAATGGGAAATAGCCAGAACCTGACCATGCTGACCAATTTTATGAATCTTCTGTGCAATAGCTTGGGCAACACGACCTGAAACTCCCGTATCCACTTCATCAAAGACAATACTTGTCTTGCCTTCTTTACGTGAAAAGGCAGACTTAATGGCTAGCATGAGACGAGATAATTCCCCACCAGATGCAACCTTGACCAAGGGTTTAAAGTCTTCGCCAGGGTTGGTTGAAATGTAAAACTCGACCATTTCATTTCCCTCACGACTGAATTTGCCCTTGCTAAAACGAACCTGAAACTGGGCTTTTTCCATATAAAGGTCTTGCAATTCTTGTTTAATCTCTGCTTCTAGCTGCTGGGCCAAGTCATGACGAGCAGATGCAAGCTGGCCTGCCAAATCAACAAGATTGACTTCCAATTTCTTGAGCTCAGCTTCCATGTCCTCAGACGAAAGATTATTGCCAGTCAAGAGATTGTATTCTTCCGTAATCTTGGCAAAATAAAGCAAGACATCGTCAACAGTCCCACCATACTTACGAGTAATGGTATGAAGGAGATCCAAACGATTCTCGACCTGCATGAGGCGATTACCATCAAAATCTAAATCCTCAATGATTGCTTCCAAACGTTTGCTAATATCTTCTAAGACATAGTAGGTCTCAGACAAAGAGCTTGAAATTTCACGGTATTCATGGTCATACTCTTCGACACTTTCCATGTCATTCATGGCTGAACGAACATTGGCTAGACTTGAAAAATCTTCATTGTCCAACATACTGTAAGCATTGGTCAGTGTATCCGCAATATTTTTATGATTGAGAAGTTTATCACGCTCTTGATTGAGAGCCAGGTCTTCACCTGCTTGCAAGTTTGCTGCCTCAATCTCTGCCATTTGAAATTCCAACATTTCGATACGTGCCTTATGTTCCTGTTGGTTTTTCTTGACTTCAAGAACCTGCTTGCGCATTTTTCGATAGGCATCAAAACTCGTTTGATAGGTTTCTTTCAAGTCCCAAAACGCTGCGTCACCGAATTCATCCAACATCTGGATATGAAGTTGAGGACGCATTAACTCTTCTTGGTCATGCTGGCCATGTATATCCACCAGATGTTGCCCAATAGCACGCAATACAGACAGATTGACCATCTGGCCATTCACACGACTGATACTCCGACCATTTTGCAAGATTTCCCGACGGATGATAATTTCATCCCCCATTTCCAAACCTTGCTCATCAAAAATTTCCTGCAAAAGGCGACTATTCTCAACTGAGAAAAGCCCCTCTATCTCTGCCTTTGGCGCACCATGACGAATAACATCTGTCGTAGCACGAGCTCCCAACATCATATTCATGGCATCAATGATAATCGACTTCCCTGCACCCGTTTCACCAGTCAGAACAGTCATTCCTTTTTCAAAATTGAGGGAAATAGCCTCAATAATGGCAAAGTTTTTTATCGAAATTTCAAGTAACATACAGACCTACCAATTTTTTACTTGTTCAAAGATTTCCTCAGCTAGACTTTCACTTCTGGCAATGACTAAAATCGAGCTATCATCAGCTAAACAGCTAAAAATCTTGTCCGCAAAAGTCTCAATTAACTGAGCTTTTACAAAAGCAGTATTTCCTGGAATGACTTGAAGATTGATCATCTTATCCATCAATTCTGCTGATTCGATATTGTCTTCAGCCAATTGCAAACTTTTTACGATTGATTTTGGCAATTCATAGACATATGTATTGTCTCTCAAAGGAATTTTGACAATGCCTAGCTCTTTGATATCTCGTGATACCGTCGCCTGAGTGGCAGTGATGCCAGCCTCTTTCAAATGTTCTACAATTTCTTCTTGTGTACCGATTTGATAATCTGTCACAAATCGTCTAATTTTTTCAAGTCTCTCTTTTTTATTCATTTTTAAATTGACTATGCGCCCTCTCTACTACTTCTTCAATCTCAGCAAGAACCTGATTACTTGCTGACTCTTCTTTTTTCAAATATGCTAAAAACTCAATATTTCCATGTCCACCTTGGATGGGAGAAAAGTCCAAGCCAAGAACTGAAAAACCTTCCTCTACTGCCATAGCTGTGACAGATTGAAGGACATTCTGATGAACTTTAGCATCACGAATGATTCCATTTTTCCCAATCTGCTCACGTCCTGCCTCAAACTGAGGCTTAACCAGAGCCACGACCTGACCTTGTTCAGCCAAGACACGATGCAAGGCCGGCAAAATCAGACTGAGGGAAATAAAACTTACATCAATACTGGCAAAGCTCGGTTCCTTTTCGAAATCAGTCTTTTCAGCATAGCGGAAATTGAACTGTTCCATACTGACAACTCGTGGGTCTTGGCGTAATTTCCAAGCCAACTGATTGGTACCAACATCGACTGCAAAGACCAACTCGGCACCATTTTGCAACATGACATCGGTAAAGCCTCCAGTAGAAGCACCTATATCAATTGTTGTAGCTCCTTCTACTGACAAATCAAAGACCTGCAAGGCCTTCTCCAGTTTCAAGCCACCACGACTAACATATTTGAGTTTCTCCCCCTTGAGTTTTAACTCGGTGTCATCTGGAATTTTCTCTCCTGGCTTGTCAAACCGTTCTCCGTTAAGAACTGCTACGACTAGACCAGCCATGACACCGCGCTTGGCCTGCTCTCGCGTTTCAAACAAGCCCTGTTTATAAGCTAGTACATCCACTCTTTCCTTAGCCATTGATTCTCAAACTTTCTACTACTTTTACAATCGATTCTGTTTCAAAAGGAACCTGCTGGGCAATTTCTTCTAATTTGGCATTAGCTTGATCCAATGTTTGGTTACAAAAGGCAATAGCCTCTTCCAAGCCCAACAAGGCTGGATAGGTTGACTTTTCTGCCTGTAGATCCTTTTGTGGTGTCTTACCAATTTCTTCAAAACTAGCTGTCACATCCAGCACATCGTCTCTGACCTGAAAAGCCAGTCCAATCAATTCACCAACAATTTTCAGCTTCACCTGCATTTCAGGTTCCAATTCGGCTATAATAGCAGCCGCTTGGAAGGGATAAGCTAGTAGTTTTCCAGTCTTATTAGCATGAATGGTCTGAAGTTCTTCCAAGGACAAGTGCTGGTGTTCGCCTTCCATATCCAAAACTTGCCCTGCCACCATACCCAGACTTCCTGACGCTAGGGATAAGTTAGCAATCAAGTCCACCTTGATCTGACTTGACAAATCTGCCTGCGCTATCAAGGCGTAAGGATCTAGGAATAAGGCATCTCCTGCCAAAATGGCCATAGCTTCACCGAATTTCTTATGATTGGTCAAACGCCCTCGACGGTAATCATCATCATCCATAGCTGGAAGATCATCATGAATCAAGCTCCCTGTATGAATCATTTCCAAGGCCGCAGCCACCTGCGCGTGAGCAGGTTTGATGGCAATATGCAAGGCTTCCAAAACTTCTAACAAGAGAAAAGGTCGAATACGCTTGCCACCAGCATGAATGGAATAGAGAACAGACTCTCGTAAACTAGAGGCAAACTGCTGGTCTCCATAAAAGTCTTCCAAAACCGACTCAACAAGAGCTAATTTTTCTTGCTTCTTCATTCAAAATCACTTTCTGTTCCGTCTTCTTGCATGACTTTAACCAAAGTTTTTTCAGCCTTGTCCAGCGTCGCTTGGAGCTCTTTTGACAAGATCATGCCCTTTTGAAAGGCAGCAATCGCATCTTCCAGAGCAATCTCACCATTTTCCAAACTTTGGACAATGGTCTCCAGTTCTGCTAGATTTTCCTCAAATTTCTTTTGTTTTGACATCTTTAACCTCTAATTCTACTTGACCATCTCGCATCAAAAGCGTCACTTGGTCTTTTTTCTTCAAACTCTCAACCGAATCTACAACGGAATCTTCTTTCTTGACAATAGCATAGCCACGCGCCACGATTCGACTGGTATCCAACATGAGCAAGGCTTCTGAAAGTCGCTTGACTTCAGCAACCTTGGCATCATAAACTAAAGCCATTTGGCTGCGGAGAAGCTTATCCAGCTGACCAAGACGATCTTGATAGCGTTGGATTTTGGTAACAGGTGATAACTGAACCAGTCGATGCGTCCTTGCTTGTACTAATTGGTTGCTATCAGAAATCCTTGTTCGTAAACTTTGTTTCAAGCGCAGTTGCAGTTGATCCAAGCGTTGCATATAGCCATCATACAAACGCTCTGGCTGTCTAAAGATGACTGACTGACTACATTTTTTCAAAGATTCTTGTTTCTTAGATAGGACATTTCGGACTGCTGTTGCCATCCGTTTTTCCTGATTTTGCAAATGAGCTAATAGATCCAACTTGGTCACAGGTGTTGCTAGTTCAGCAGCAGCCGTTGGTGTCGCAGCTCGGCGATCTGCCACAAAATCTGCCAAGGTCACATCCGTCTCATGCCCCACACTAGAGATAACTGGTAAACGAGATTCAAAGATAGCTCGTACCACAATTTCTTCGTTAAAGGCCCAGAGATCCTCGATGGAACCACCACCACGACCAATAATGAGCAAATCCAAATCGTCCCGTTGATTAGCACGCGCAATATTCCGTGCTATTTCCTCTGCTGCTCCATCTCCTTGCACCTTGGTCGGATAGAGAAGAATGTCGACACCTGGAAAGCGCCTGCTGACTGTCGTGATAATATCTCGAATAACGGCTCCACTGCGACTGGTTACTACACCGATTCGCTTAGCAAATTGGGGCAGAGGTTGCTTGAAGCGTTCTTGAAACAGGCCTTCTTCTGTCAATTTTTTCTTGAGTTGTTCAAACTGAATCGCAAGCGCACCAACTCCATCAGGCTCTGCCTTTTCAATGATGATGGAGTAGCTACCACTTGGTTCATAGACCTGCACACGCCCAATTACATTGATTTTCATCCCTTCTTCCAAATCGAAGCCTAATTTCTGATAAATCCCAGACCAGATGGTCGCTTGAATAACTGCATGGTCATCTTTTAGGGAGAAATATTGGTGAGTAGGTCGTTTACGAAAGTTGGAAACTTGACCAGTTAAATAGACCCGTTCCAAGTAAGGGTCTTTATCGAATTTCATTTTCAGATACTTGGTCAAAGTTGTTACCGATAAATACTTTTCCATCTCCACCTACTATTCATTTTCTTGCTCTTTCATAGGTATTATTATACCAAAAATATGCCTAAAAATCTTCATTTATGTACCATTATGAGGGAAAAATAGAAAAAGGAGGCAAGGCCTCCACATCTGATTATTTGCTGTTTCGAGCTTCTTCCAAAATCTTAGCAATCTTGGTTGTCAACAGATCGATAGCCACTGTATTGCTGACCCCTTCAGGAATGACGATATCAGCATAACGTTTGGTTGGCTCGATAAACTGGTGGTACATTGGTTTAACCACACCTAGATACTGGTCAATAACGCTATCAAGACTACGGCCACGTTCTTCCATATCGCGCTTGATACGACGAATAATGCGCACATCATCATCCGTATCCACAAAAATTTTGATATCCATCAAATCGCGTAGGCGCTTGTCTTCCAAGACCAAAATCCCCTCAACGATAAAGACATCTTGAGGCTCCTGACGATAGGTCTTGCTGCTTCGTGTATGCTCTGTATAGTCATAAGTCGGAATGTCCACCGGACGCCCTGCCAACAATTCCTTAATTTGCTCGATCATCAAGTCTGTATCAAAGGCAAAAGGATGGTCATAGTTGGTTTTGACACGCTCTTCAAAGGTCAAATGAGACTGATCCTTATAATATGAATCATGCTCAATCATGGAAATCTTTTCATCAGGAAAATGCGATAAAATGTCTCTTGAAACACTGGTCTTACCACCACCAGAACCACCTGTCACTCCTATAATGATTGGTCTATTTTGCATGCTATCCTCCGTTTTTTTATCCGTCGTCTATTCTATCACATTTTTTACAAAATTTATAGTCTGATTTTGGATAGTCTAAGGGAAACATTTCCAATCCCTACACCCAGTTAGACTAGCTAAAAACCTTCCTTGGTTTGTAGAGATTGCCTCGTTTTTCTAGAATGGCTAACAATTTATCATCTTCAAAGGCAGCCAGTTCTTTGTCCGTTTGGTCTAGCTCAATAAAACGACCAAAGCGAACTTCCGTAGCCTCTTCTGGACTTAGGAAAACTTTGACAAGGTCACCTGTCCCAATCTCTAAAGGATGGAGAAAATCCAGCTGACCAGCCTCCACTTTTGCAGCAATTTCTTCCAAGCTAAGAGCATCTTCTAGCTGCAAACCGGCTGCACTAGTCCGTGTCAGATGTGACATATGAGCCGCATAACCAAGCTTCTCTCCCAAGTCAACCGATAAGGTACGAATATAGGTTCCCTTGCTACATTTTACACGAAAAGTGAATCGTGCGAGGTGATCCTCATAAGAAATCGGACTTGTTCGTTCAAAGTGATAAATGGTCACCTGACGTTCTGGACGCTCCACTTCCTGACCAGCACGCGCATACTCATAGAGCTTGCGACCATTGACCTTGACTGCCGAATACATAGGTGGAATCTGAGTAATAGGCCCAATCAGATTGGCTATCGCTTCATCGACAAGCTTTTCATCCAAGGGCGACAAAACAGGTGTCTCTGCGACCACTTCCCCACTGGCATCCTCAGTCGTCGTGGAATAGCCCAGAGTGATTTCCCCCTCATAGACCTTGCCCTCGTCCTGCATAAACTCGACCATGCGTGTCGCCTTGCCAACCGCAATCGGCAAAACACCCACCACATCTGGATCCAAGGTTCCACCATGACCAATTTTCTTGGTTCCCAAAATCTTACGCAGTTTAAAAACCGCATCATGCGAGGTCATCCCCGCTTCTTTTTTTAAGTTGATAATACCGTTCATTTTTGCTTTCTCACTCCCCCTTCAATGCTTCAAACTTCGCTTTCATGGTTGGATTTTTACGGGTCAATTTTTTGACGGAAACATCTTCCAATTTATTGTTTGCGAGTCGAAGTTGGTTTTCAGATGTAGTTAGGAATTTCTTAACCTCTTCCATGCGTTTGATGGCCTTGTCGATTTCATCAATAGCTTTACCAAAATTGGTCGAAGCTGAATTATAGTTCTTGGCAAAAGCTACTTTAAAGGCATCCAAATCTTCCTCAAAATGCGTGATATCGATATTCTGCTCCCGGACAAGTGCCAACTCCTGCTTGTATTTTAAAGAATTAAGAGCCGCATTTCGCAAGAGCCCAATCAACTGGATAAAGAATTGAGGACGGACCACATACATCTTTTCATACTCGTGACTGACATCGACAATCCCTGTGTTAAAGTAATCGTTATCTGCTTCTAACATGGTCACCAAAACAGCATACTCACAGTTCTTCTCCCGACGATCCTTGTCCAATTCCTTATAAAAATCTGCATTCTTGTGCTTTTTCTCTGTTTCGTCAGCTTCATTCTTCATCTCAAACATGATAGAAATGATTTCAACCCCATTTTCATCACATTCACGGAAGATAAAGTCCCCCTTAGATCCACGCGCAGAAACCTTGTTATCCTTCTCAAAGTAAGCATTTGGAAAGGCAAAACTTCGTACCTTGTTAAACTCACTCTCTGCATACTGTTCTAGGCTTTCCCCAATCGCTTTTGTAGATTGTTGAGCCTTAAAATTTTTATAAAACTCGACTTGTTCACTGGCTGCCTTGAGCTGGGCTTCATAGTTTTGCTTAACAGAAGCCAAAGACAACTCATTTTCCTTTTCTTGTAAAAGAAGCTGGTTTTTAACCTGATCACGTTCTTTTTCTAAGTCAGAAAGGGTCTTTTGCAGTTGATTTTCATGCTCTAAACGCAAGGTAGCCAGTTGGTTTTCCAAGGCCTGCACTTCCTTGTCCTTAGCCAAGAGTGCCTGTTGACTTGTCTGTTCAACCTCTTTCTTGACCAACTCTTTTTCTGTATCAAAGTTTTGGATTTGACTCTGTAATTGCGCAATTTCTTGGTCTTTTTGAGCTAGTTTAGACTGTTGTTCATTCATGGCCTTTTGCTCTGCCAAAGCCAGTTCCTGCTTCATTCGATCATGTAGTTCCTTATCAAACTCTGCTGTTCTCACTTGAGACAAAAGTTCAGCATACTGGCTCTCATTTACTGTAAAGACTTCCCCACAGTTGGGACATTTGATTTCGTTCATATCGTTCCTCTTTCTAGACTTCTTTAACCATTATATCATGCCTAAGGGAAAATCAAAAACAGCGAGTCGAAACCCACTGTTTATCTTCTTTTTCTTTAAATTTTTTCCAAGGCCAAGCGCAAGTCTTCAATCAAATCATCTACATTTTCAAGTCCGATAGACAAGCGGATTTGGTTTGGTGTGACACCTGCTGCTTCTAGGTCTTTTTCTGACAATTGACCGTGAGTGGTTGTTGCTGGATGGACAACAAGCGATTTAGCATCTGCTACGTTTGCAAGGTCAGAAAAGATTTCCAAATTATCAATTACCTTGCGTGCTTCTGCCTCCCCACCTTTGACATGGAAGGTAAAGATTGAGCCCACACCTTTTGGCAAATATTTCTCAGCCAAGGCATGGTAAGGACTATCAGCAAGTTTTGGATAGTTGACTTTTTCTACCTTAGGATGATTTACAAGAAAATCAACAATTTTCTCTGCATTTTGTACATGACGTTCGACACGAAGTGAAAGGGTTTCAAGTCCTTGGAGTAACAAGAAGGCATTAAATGGTGACAAGGCTGCACCTGTATCACGAAGCAATTGAACACGGACAGCGATAATAAAGGCTGCTGCACCCACATCACGAGTATAGCTCAAATTGTGGTAGCTTGGATCTTCCTCAACAAATTGAGGGAATTTTCCTGAAGCTTCCCAGTCAAAACGACCACTATCGACAATAACGCCACCAATAGTCGTACCATGCCCACCAATAAACTTAGTCGCAGAGTGAATGGCAATATCTACACCATGAGAAAAAACGTTAATCAAGTAAGGTGTGGCAAAGGTATTGTCAGAAACAAGTGGAATCTGGTGTTTATGAGCAATCTCAGCCAATTTTTCCAAGTCAGGAATATTTATCAAGGGATTCCCCAAGGTTTCAATCAGAACAAGCTTGGTATTGTCATTGATAGCTGCTTCCACTTCCTCCAAATGATCCACATCCACAAAGGTTGTTGTGATACCATAACGAGGAAGGGTTTCTTTCAAAAGATTGAAGGTTCCACCGTAAATAGTCGAAGCAGCCACTACATGGTCACCAGCATGGGCAAGAGCCAAAATCGTATAAGTCACTGCGGCCATACCTGATGCTGTTGCAAGAGCTCCAACACCACCTTCAAGAGCAGCGATTCTTTCTTCAAAGGCAGCTGTTGTCGGATTGGTGATACGAGTATAAATGTTCCCTGGTTTTCTCAAGGCAAACAGATCGGCACCTTCCTGCGTGTCATCAAAAACAAAAGATGTTGTTTGATAAATCGGCACTGCACGAGACTTAGTTGCTGGATCAACTACTTGCCCAGCATGCAATTGTAAGGTTTCAAATTTAAAATCACGAGTCATAAGGCGACCTCCATATAGTTTGATTAAGGATATTGTAGCACTATCGACCTATCTTGACTAATAGCTCTTTTCTATATTTTGATATAAGAAGTGGCTATTACTTCTTACGAAACAAAAAAAGCACGACTCAATCGTGCTCATTTTCTTAATCTACATAAGTATCTTCATTTTTATTGAGGAAGGCATATGGAAGACCCATCAAGAGGCCTCCTCCGATAAAGTTTCCGATGAAGGTTACACCCCAGTGGCGAAGCATATTTCCAATACCGAAGTTGGCAATTGAGTCAGCAGCAACACTGAATTTTACAATCGCGAAAGAAGCAAAGTTCGCAGCAATGTGCTCGTTTGTTAAGAATACAAACATGTAAATCGCTGATAAAACGAGCCATAGTTTAGCACCACCATCTTTAACCAAAACAAATGAAAGAATCGCAATATTTACGAAAATATTTGCCAAAATCGCCTCAAGCAAGATTAATTCATTTGAACGGCCTAACTTCATCTCAACAACCCCTGAGATGAAACTATCGTGAGTCAGATTTGCATAGGCTGCCGAATGAGCAAAGCCCCAACCTGCTATTAAGGCTCCGATAAGGTTGAACAAGGTACAGTAAAGTAAAATTTCAGCTGTCTTTCTCCAAGAGATTTTTTTCAAGAAACTACCAGCAGTCAAGAACATCATATTTGATGTTACCAACTCGGCATTCAAGAAAACAATGTAGGCCAAGCCCCAAGCGAAAACAAAGGGGAAGAGGAAACGTCCACTACCTGGTGCAATTTTATTAATCAAGTCAGCCCCAACTGCACCAGCAGCTGTACTGAAGGTTAAAAATGCACCTGCAAACATAGAACGAATCGCATACTTAAATTTGCTTTGGCTATAAAGACTTTCTTTCTTCTTGCAAGCAAATTCAATCTTTGAGATAAATTCTGAAGAAACCATAATAAACTCCTAAATCTTTTTTCTTGATAATTATATCACAAACTTTAGATTTTAGGAAGCGTTTTCTCTATTTCATAAAAGTTTTTTTATGAAAATCTTAAAAAATCAGTGAAATCTTGGATTTCACTGATTTGTACTAATAAAATTGTTTATATGGTTGATTGAAAGCTGTTAGGATTTCATCAGATGTTTGTGAATAATCTTTTGTTTCTTTCAAATCGCCTTTTACAATAATACGTTCTGTAGCGGCAAGGTCTTCACAGGTTACTAATGTGATTTCATTGACCCCATCTCTATCATCAACCTCATCAACACGATCCGGTGTCACACGTTTGACTTCACGTATCTCAT
>NZ_VMLR01000001.1:0-13198 GCF_013276795.1 Streptococcus sp. 2342 | reverse complement strand
ATCGGCAAATTCATTTCCAATTCAGGAATTGCAATTCCCCCAATAACTGGTAATTTTTGAGCATCCCATTGAGAAGCCAGAACAGCTTCCGAAGAGATCGCTTTGACCGAATCAAAATCAAAATTTCCTTCTGTATCCTGATTTTCTTCTATTTTTTCTTTTGATACCTGGCTAACTTGATACTTATTGGTATTCCAGACCATGAACATATCACGAATTTGCGCATTAAAAATCAAAGCCAGTGACAGTACTATCAGAAATCCTGCTAGGATATTTGTCAGCAGATTTTTTCGTTTATTTTTCTTTTTATTATTTTTTTGAGACATTATGCTTCACCTTCTGTTTCATTTTCTGTCCCAACTTCTTCTTTTTCTGCCGCTGCAACCGTTGTGAAGGTCACTATCTGAGCATCTTGATCCAGGCGCATTACTTTAACTCCCATAGTTGCGCGTCCTGTTTGTGAAATATTGGCAAGATTGGTTCGAATCATGACACCTGTATCAGTGATAATCATCAAATCCTCATCCCCTTGAACAGTCATAAGACCGGCCAGCAAGCCATTTTTTTCGGTAATTTTAGCTGTCTGCATTCCCTTACCACCACGACCTTTTGTTGGGTATTCAGTAGCGACTGTACGCTTACCATATCCTTTTTCTGTGATAATAAGAACCTCATCTTGATCAGTAATCAAGCTGGCACCAACAACTGTATCTCCTTCACGAAGGTTAACACCTTTCACACCTGTGGCGATACGACTCATGCCGCGAACGGCTGATTGATTAAAGCGAACTGCATAACCAAACTTGGTACCAATGATAATGTCCATATCTCCTTCCGTCAACAAGACATTGATTAACTCATCTTCATCCTTAAGATTCAGTGCTTTAAGTCCATTTTGACGAATGTTAGCAAATTCCTTAACACTGGTTCTCTTCACAATACCGTGACGGGTTGTAAAGAAGAGATAGGCATCATCACTGCGATCAGACTCAACATTGATAATAGTCTGAATACTTTCGCCTTCGTCCAATTTCAAGAGATTGACTACTGGTAGCCCTTTGGCAGTTCGACCATACTCAGGAATTTCATAGCCTTTCAAACGATAAACTCGCCCTTTATTTGTGAAGAAGAGCAGATGATCATGGGTGCTAGTTGACACTAACTCACGAACAAAGTCATCATCTTTCACTCCCGTTCCTTGGACACCACGACCCCCACGTTTTTGAGCAGTAAATTCAGCTTGGTCCAGACGTTTAATGTAGCCTCTGTTAGAAAGGGTAATCAAGACATCCGATTCTTCAATCAAATCTTCGTCTTCGAGACTCAAGACTTCACCGACCATCAACTCTGTACGGCGTTTATCAGAAAATTTACGTTTAACTTCATCTAATTCGTCTTTGATAATTTGAGAAACACGTTCTGGCTTAGCAAGAATATCCGCCAAATCCGCAATCAGAGCCAAGAGATCATCATACTCAGACTGAATCTTATCGCGTTCCAAACCTGTCAAACGACGAAGACGCATATCAAGGATGGCCTGACTTTGACGTTCAGAAAGCTTAAACTTACTCATCAACTCAGCTTGTGCTTCTGCGTCCGTTTCACTAGCACGGATGATACGAATCACTTCGTCGATATGGTCTAGCGCAATCAAGAGACCTTCTAAGATATGCGCACGTGCTTCCGCTTTTTCCTTATCAAAACGGGTACGACGAACAACTACTTCTTTTTGGTGCTCGATATAAGCATCCAAAATCTGACGAAGGGATAAAATCTTCGGTACACCATTTTGGATAGCAAGCATATTGAAACCAAAGTTGGTTTGCATCTGGGTCATCTTAAAGAGGTTATTGAGGATAACATTGGCTGAGGCATCGCGCTTGACTTCAATAGCAAATCGAACACCCTCACGGTTTGACTCATCACGTACTGCTGTGATGCCCTCAATGCGTTTTTCCTGAACCAAGCGAACAATATGCTCATGCACCTTGGTTTTGTTGACCATATAAGGAAATTCTGTTACAACAATGCGCTCACGGCCAGTCTTAGTTTCTTCGATTTCAGTACGAGAACGAAGAACAATCGAACCTTTACCTGTTTCATAAGCCTTATGAATGCCTGATTTCCCCATGACAAGGGCACCTGTTGGAAAATCTGGACCAGGCAAGACTTCCATCAAATCCTTAGTGGTCACTTCAGGATTGTCCATGACCAACTTCACTGCATCAATGGTTTCACCCAGGTTATGAGGTGGAATATTGGTTGCCATCCCAACCGCAATACCAGTTGCTCCATTGACCAAAAGGTTTGGAAAACGAGCTGGCAAGACCAAGGGTTCACGTTCATTGGCATCATAGTTATCAACGAAATCAACTGTATTTTTATTGATATCACGAAGCATCTCCAGAGCAATCTTGCTCATACGTGCCTCAGTATAACGCTGGGCGGCAGCACCATCTCCATCCATGGAACCAAAGTTCCCATGACCATCTACAAGCATGTAACGGTAGCTCCACCATTGAGCCATGCGGACCATGGCTTCATAGATAGAGGAATCCCCGTGTGGGTGATATTTACCCATGACATCCCCTGTAATACGAGCAGATTTTTTATGAGGTTTGTCTGGAGTAACACCCAATTCATTCATTCCGTAGAGAATGCGACGGTGAACAGGTTTCAAGCCATCTCGAACATCAGGAAGAGCCCGGGCTACGATAACACTCATGGCGTAATCGATAAAGCTCGTCTTCATCTCCTTTGTCAGATTGACATTCACTAAATTTTTATCCTGCATTAATAAATGCCTCATTTCACAATTAGTAAGTAACAACATTATACCATAAATTCCCATCTATTTCAGCCTCTAAACCACTAAAACGTTTACATTGAGAACTATAAGGCATATTCGTGACAAAGTTTTTTAAAAGTGATAGAATGAAGTTGTCTGGGGAAAATCCCCTAATAAAATTAAGGAGATGTTTAGAACAATGACTTCAACTAAACAACACAAAAAAGTTATCCTTGTCGGTGATGGTGCTGTAGGTTCTTCTTACGCTTTTGCACTGGTTAACCAAGGAATTGCACAAGAGCTTGGAATTATCGAAATTCCACAATTGCATGAAAAAGCTGTTGGTGATGCGCTTGACCTTAGTCATGCCCTTGCCTTCACTTCACCTAAAAAAATCTATGCAGCTCAATACTCTGACTGTGCAGACGCTGACCTTGTTGTAATCACTGCAGGTGCGCCTCAAAAACCAGGTGAAACTCGTCTTGACCTTGTAGGTAAAAACCTTGCTATCAACAAATCAATTGTAACTCAAGTTGTTGAATCAGGTTTCAAAGGTATCTTCCTTGTTGCTGCTAACCCAGTTGACGTCTTGACTTACTCAACTTGGAAATTCTCTGGTTTCCCTAAAGAACGCGTTATCGGTTCAGGTACTTCACTTGACTCAGCTCGTTTCCGTCAAGCACTTGCTGAAAAATTGGATGTAGATGCTCGTTCAGTGCACGCCTACATCATGGGTGAACACGGTGACTCTGAGTTCGCTGTTTGGTCACACGCAAACATCGCTGGTGTAAACCTTGAAGAATTCCTTAAAGACACTCAAAATGTTCAAGAAGCTGAATTGATTGAATTGTTCGAAGGTGTTCGTGATGCAGCCTACACAATCATCAACAAAAAAGGTGCAACATACTACGGTATCGCAGTAGCCCTTGCTCGTATCACTAAAGCAATCCTTGACGATGAAAACGCAGTACTTCCACTTTCAGTATTCCAAGAAGGTCAATACGGAGTTGAGAACGTCTTTATCGGTCAACCAGCTGTTGTTGGTGCACATGGTATTGTTCGTCCAGTAAATATCCCATTGAACGACGCAGAAACTCAAAAAATGCAAGCATCTGCTAAAGAATTGCAAGCTATTATTGACGAAGCATGGAAAAACCCAGAATTCCAAGAAGCTTCTAAAAACTAATTTAACTATAGACAACTCCTTGAATCATCAGGGAGTTGTTTTTTTCTGTATTAAAACTAAACTTTTTATGAAATTTTCGTTCAAAAAATAACATCCCTTTAAAAGCTATCAGGTCATGGTCTGAGCATGAAGACAAAAAGACGGCCAATCAGATTTATACTCACATCACAAAAAGTATGGAACAAGCAACTATCTACTCTTTAGCTACAGTTGCATAAAATCAAAAGTAAAAGCTTTACCCTCTATACAAAAAAGCCTATCACACAAGCTCTAAAGCTGGATATGATAGGTTTTTATATTTTTCTTAACGTACTGTGCGGATACGCATTGTGTTTGTGCGAACGGCTTCTCCTACTGGCACACCAGCAACGATAACGATATCATCGCCTGACTCAACGAGACCTGCTTCTACCGCTTTACGTTCAGCGATTTCGAACATATCGTCAGTTGAAGATGGAGCATCTGTCAACATTGGGATAACACCCCAGTTCAACATCAATCCACGTTCTGTCAATTCATCAAATGTCAATGCCAAGATGTCAGCATTTGGACGGTATTTAGAGATCAAACGTGCAGTGTGACCTGTCTTAGTAAGAGTTACAACCAATTTAATGTCCATTGAGTTAGTCGCATCTTTAACAGCAGAAGCCATTACTTCTGTCTTAGAGTTACGCTCAAATGAATCTGAATCAAGACGTCCATATTCATTAAGAAGAGTTTGAGCGTTCTTGTCGATTGTAGCCATTGTAGTTACTGACTCAAGTGGATATTTACCGTTTGCAGACTCACCTGATAGCATTGTAGCGTCAGTTCCGTCGATAACAGCGTTGAATACGTCTGATACTTCTGAACGAGTTGCACGTGGTTTTTCAGTCATTGTTTCAAGCATGTTTGTTGCAGTGATAACAACTTTACCTGCAGCATTGACTTTAGTGATGATCATTTTTTGGTAAACTGGAACCATTTCGAATGGTACTTCGATACCCATGTCACCACGAGCGATCATGATACCATCAGCAGCTTCAATGATTTCATCCAAGTTATCGATACCTTGTTGGTTTTCGATTTTAGCGAACAATTGAACATGTCCGTTTCCAGTTTCTTCACAGATTGCACGAACTTCGTTCACGTCTTTTGCAGTACGTACGAATGAAATCGCGATGAAGTTGATACCTTGTTCAAGACCAAAACGGATATCGTCGTTATCACGTTCAGCAAGAGCTGGGAAAGGAATTTTAGTGTTAGGAATGTTCACACCTTTTTGTTTAGCAATTACGCCATCATTTTCAACTTCAACTTCAAACTCACGAGTTGCATCATCTTTAGCAACCACACGCAGACCAAGTTTACCATCGTCAACCAAAACTTGACGACCAACTTCAACATCATCATAGATATCAAGAGCACCAGCAACGTTCAATGCAATCACTTCACGAGTTGATTTGATTCCTTGTTTAGTTGCAACACGGATTTTTTCACCAGTTTTGTATGAATACTCTTTAGCTTCACCTTCGAACAATTCTGTACGGATTTCAGGTCCTTTTGTATCAAGAAGGAAACCAACTTTTTTACCTGCAAGTTTTTCAGCAAGTTTAACAGTTGCCATACGCTCACCTTGTTCTTGGTGGTCACCGTGTGAGAAGTTGAAACGGAATGTGTTAGCACCAGCTTCAATCAATTTAGCAATGTTTTTAGCTGAAGCTTCAACATCAAGTTTTTCACCCCAGTATCCGTCATCACCGAATTTTTTACCACCACGGATTTCTACCGCAGGACCCAAAGTTGCAACGATTTTTACACGTTTGTTCATGATTTTTTGTGACTCCTTTATATATATGACCTTTTGGTCTTATTAACTAAATTATGAATTATGACAAGCAATTGTTCAATTGTGACAGGTCAAGATCAGCTTTGTGTGGATTATTTACAATAATCTTACCGTCTGCTGCCAAACTAAACAATGCTCCTTCTTCTGCAGTACCAAGAATTGGATTTTCAACCATTTTTTCGTTACGAATACCTACCGCAACACCACCGATACCTTTTTTAAGAAGTTTAACGGCATGGGCACCCATACGTGACGCCAATACACGGTCACGCGCAGTTGGAGAACCACCACGTTGAATATGTCCAAGTTCTCTCACACGAAGATCGGTCGTATCTCCTGCTTCTTTCAGTTTTTGAGCAAATTCATCTGCTGACATAACACCCTCTGCCAAAACGATGATATTGTGTCTTTTACCACATTCATAGCCAGCTTTGATGCTTGCTACGATATCTTCAATTTTGAAGTCTTCTTCAGGGATGATGATTTCATCAGCACCAGTTGCGATACCAGCCCAAAGAGCGATATCACCAGCGTTACGCCCCATAACTTCGATGACAAAAGTACGACGGTGACTTAATGATGTATCACGAATCTTATCGATAGCGTCCATAGCAGTCGTAACCGCTGTGTCAAAACCGATTGTGAAGTCAGTACCAACGATATCGTTATCAATTGTACCTGGAAGACCGATAGCTGGGAAACCATGCTCAGTCAAACGCATAGCGCCGTGGTAAGAACCGTCACCACCGATAACAACTACACCTTCAATGCCGTGTTTTTTCAATTGCTCAATCCCTTTTAGTTGCCCTTCAAGTTGAGCGAACTCTGGGTAACGAGCTGAGTGAAGGAAAGTACCACCACGAGAAATGATGTTTCCTACTGAAGCCGCATTTAAGGGATGAATTTCACCGGCAACCATACCAGCATATCCGTCATAGATACCAAACACTTCCATTCCTTCTGAAATTGCTTGACGAACAACTGCACGGATAGCAGCGTTCATACCAGGGGCGTCTCCACCACTAGTCAAAACAGCAATACGTTTCATATTGGTTTATACTCCTTTTTCTTTTAACATTCTTCTTGATTATACCACATTTGATTTTAAAATTCTTCTATTTTCCGTATTTTTAGCGATAAATCGTTTTCATAACCATTTCATTCAATTCCGCTTCTAATTCATTGGATTTAGCTACAAAATGATGAGGGGAAACGATTGTTTTCTGTTCCTCTTCATACCTGATGATGACTGGGATTGGGCCTTTATATTGGTCTAAAATACGTGAAATTCCTTGATCCGAATCATGATTCTTCACCTGTATCCAAAAGCGTTCAGCAACTGCTTCTCTTATTTCTTGTGCAATCATTTGCAGACGGCCATCACGTGACTGGATTTTTCCTTTTATATAGTAGAAGGCTCCCTCTTTTATTTCCTGCCCAACTTGACGATATAAGTCTGAAAAGAGAGTGACATCCAATTTTTTCTTACTATCATCCACCTGTAAGAAAGCCATGTTTTCACCCTTTTTGGTACGAATTACTTTTATTTTCTGAACTTCAACCAAAATAATAGCGTAGCTATTTTCTGACAAATTCCCAATTGGGGTAATCGGGTAAATAGCCTTATTTGCAATAGCTTGTAGGGGATGTTTGCTGACACCTATCCCTAAAAGCTCTTGTTCCATATAGAATTTTTCTTGCTCTGTCCAATCTTCCGATTCCTGCCAGCTATAAATTGTATCCCCAAACAAGCTTCCTAACTCTTTTACAAATTCAAATAGATTAACTAAATTATTGAATACTTTTTGACGATTTCTTTCAAATGAATCGAAAAGACCAACTTTTACCAAAGGTTCTAGCAGAGGAAGTTTCAGATAATTATCAGGTAATTTAGCTATAAAATCTTCAATGTTAGAATAAGGTCTATTTTCAAGAATCCAAAGTGCCAAATCCTTGCTGACTCCCTTAATCGATTTCAAACCTAGATAGATAGACTTGTTGGCAATTTTATCGTGATAGGGAATAGTATTGATGGACAGAGGCGCCACTTCAAAACCTGCTTCAAGTGCATCTATTAAGTAATCACTGTTGGCAGAATTCAACATGACCTGATAAAAAATGGCTGGATAATGCGTTTTGAAATAAGCCAACTGGAAGGCCAAGGCTGAGTAGGCATAGGCATGTGACCTGTTAAATCCATAACCTGCAAACTTCTCCATAACATCAAAAACCTGCTCTGCTTTTTCCGCAGTATGACCAGCTTCTATGGAGCCTTGAATAAAGGAAGCCCTCATCTCATGCATAGCAGAGGCATCCTTTTTCCCCATAGCTCGACGCAAAATATCAGCCTTCCCAAGACTAAATCCAGCAAAACGCTGAGCAACCTGCATAACCTGCTCCTGATAGAGCATAATTCCGTAAGTTGGAGCCAAAATATCCTCCAGTACTGGATCCAGAACAGTCACTTCTTCCTGCCCATGCTTTCTTGCTACAAAATTATTGATGTAGTCACTAGCACCTGGTCTATTTAGGGAAGTAGTTGCTACGACATCTTCAAAACAGACTGGTTGCACACGTTTGAGCAAGCGAATGGCACCAGGTTGTTCAAATTGAAAGATACCTTTTGTATTGCCAGACGCAAAAAGAGCTAGCGTTTCTTTATCTTCTAAATCGATTTCTTCAATTTTAAGGTGAATCCCTTCTGTTTCAGCAAGCAACTCTTGCATCTTCTGGACAAAGGTCAAATTTCGTAGTCCCAGAAAGTCCATTTTCAAAAGCCCACTAGCTTCAACTCCATGAGCATCATATTGAGTCAGTGGAATTTCATCACCGTGCTTCAGAGGGATGTAGTTGGTCAAGTCTTGGTCACTGATCACAACACCAGCCGCATGGACAGAGGTTTGTCTTGGATAGCCCTCTATCTTGCAAGCAACCTCAAAGGCTTTTTGGTATTCTAACTTACTATTAATTTGCTGACGAAACTGGAGATTACCCTCATAGGCCGACTTGAGATTGTCACGAAAACTGATTTTCTTGGTAATTGCGGATAATTCATATTCTGGAACACCAAAGCGTTTCAAAACATCACGTAGAGCTTGCTTGGCCCCAAAGGTAGAAAAAGTAACGATCTGAGCAGCATGTTTACTGCCATATTTATTGCCAACATACCTGATAAAATCTGGACGATAAATATCAGGAATATCGATATCAATATCAGGCATGGTATAGCGTTCACGATTGAGGAAGCGTTCAAAAATCAGATTTTTCTCTACTGGGTCAATCCCTGTAATATCCAAGGCATAGGAAACCAAGCTACCAACTGCAGAACCCCGTCCCATACCCATATAATAGCCATTCGAACGTCCAAAACGTAGCAAATCCCAGACAACCAAGAAATAATCATCAAAGCCCATATCATGAATAACAGCCAATTCTTGGTCTAGACGGTCTTGATATTCTTTACTAGACAACCCCTTCTGAGCAAGCCCAAGCTCAGCGCGTTCTCTCAACTCTTCTACTGCTGGTCTCGCTGGGTTAAAACGAGGCAGTTTCAAACTCGTATCCAAATCATAAGAAATATCTGAAATAAGCTTTTCTAAGTTTTCCAAGGCTTGCGGAAAACGTTCTTGGAATAGTTTCTCTAAAGAACTTGCTGATATAAAGACATCTTGTCGTGAACGCAAGGGAACTTCTCTGAGGGGTAGGTTTTCTTTGATTGCTGTTAAGACTTGTAGAACTTCTCTATCCCTGCTTTCAAAGGCATTGACCCGATAAAAGGGCAAAATTGGATGATGAAATTCGCTTGCTATTGTTTCCGGATAAACTCCTATATAGTAATCACAGCCTAGATTGAGCGACTCAAACTCTTCAAAACAAGGCACAATTACCGCAATATCCTCCAGATACTGGGATAGAACTGACCAAGTTTTCTCCCCCTGCATCTTGGCTGTTGAAAGCTTCATCAACTGCTGATAACCCACACTAGATAGAGCTAAAAAGCGCAAATTCACTTCCTGCTCATCTACCAACACTGTCATTTCAAGCCCTAATAAAGGATGAATGCCGTATTTTTTTGTAATCTCTAGAAAGTCGAAAGCCCCATAAAGATTGTCAATATCCATCATAGCCAAATGGGTGTAGCCGTATTCTTTAGCTGCTCTCACATACTTTTCAATCGAAATGACGCTTTCCATAAAACTATAGACTGTTTTTGTATCTAGTTGTGCGATCAATTTACACTTCTCCTCTATCCTTCTCACTATATTATACCATTTTCACCTATAAAAGGCTGCTCTTGAGAAACATTTCATCAGCTTACTAATTTACTTTCTATTCATTTGTATTTTTGTCATCATTTTTGATATTTATACTGTATTATATATGAAATAGAAAACATATAATATAAATCTCCTAGAATTTTTATATTATACCTATTATGTCTATTATTACACTGTTCTCTATATTGAATTTAGCACTTTATTCATTTTTATTGGATTATTTCCTTTTGCAGTTAACAATTCCCTTTCTGCTTTTTTTTTGATATAATAACCTTAACTATCATTCTATATGGAGGTTCTATGCGTTTTAATCAATATAGTTATATCACTTTTCCAAAAGAAAATATCTTATCTGAACTAAAAAAATGTGGCTTTGATTTACAAAACACAGCCAATCCCAAGGAATTACTGGAAACTTTTTTACGTCGCTTATTTTTCACTTATGAGAACACCGACTATCCACTCTTCTGCTTGGCTGTAGATAAAGAAACTAACATATTAACTTTTTTCAAATCTGACAAAGACTTGACAGCAGATATTTTTTATACTGTTGCTTTTCAACTTTTAGGCTTTTCTTATTTGGTTGACTTCGAAGATAGTGACGTTTTTCGTAAAGAAACTGGATTTCCCATTATATATGGTGACTTGATTGAAAATCTTTATCAGTTACTCAATACTCGCACCAAAAAGGGAAATACTCTTATCGACCAACTTGTTAGTGATGGTCTTATTCTGGAGGATAATGACTATCACTACTTTAACGGCAAAAGTTTAGCAACTTTTTCCAGCCATGATGTCATTCGTGAAGTGGTTTACGTTGAGTCTCGTGTCGATACTGACCAAAAAGGTCTTCCAGACTTAGTCAAGGTCAGCATTATTCGTCCTCGTTTTGATGGAAAAATCCCTGCCATCATGACAGCCAGCCCTTATCATCAGGGAACCAATGACAAGGCAAGCGATAAGGCTCTCTACAAGATGGAGGGCGAGCTTGAGGTTAAACCTGCTCATAAGATTGAACTAGAGGAACCTCAACTCAATCTCGTCCAACCTCAAGGTCAAGCTGAGCTTGTGGCTGAAGCTGAGGAAAAGCTAAGTCACATCAACTCTAGCTATACTCTTAATGACTATTTCCTTCCACGAGGTTTTGCCAATCTCTATGTTTCAGGTGTTGGTACCAAAGACTCTACTGGTTTCATGACTAACGGAGACTACCAGCAAATCGAGGCTTATAAAAATGTCATTGATTGGCTAAATGGCTGTTGCCGTGCCTTTACCGACCATACGCGCCAGCGTCAAGTCAAGGCTGACTGGTCAAACGGAAAAGTAGCTACAACTGGACTTTCCTATCTAGGTACCATGTCCAATGGTCTGGCGACTACAGGTATCGATGGTTTAGAGGTTATCATTGCTGAGGCTGGCATTTCTTCATGGTACAACTACTACCGTGAAAACGGTCTGGTGACTAGCCCAGGTGGTTATCCAGGTGAGGACTTTGACTCCCTTGCTGAACTAACCTATTCTCGTAATCTCTTGGCTGGCGACTATATCCGTGGCAATAAAGCTCACCAAGCTGACTTAGAAAAAGTGAAAGCTCAGCTAGATCGAAAAACTGGGGACTATAACCAGTTTTGGCATGACCGCAATTATCTGCTCAATGCCCATAAAGTAAAGGCAGAGCTTGTCTTTACTCATGGTTCTCAGGATTGGAATGTCAAACCACTTCATGTTTACCAGATGTTCCATGCTCTTCCTACTCATATACACAAGCATCTCTTTTTCCATAATGGCGCCCATGTGTATATGAACAATTGGCAATCAATTGACTTCCGTGAATCCATGAATGCCTTATTGACTAAAAAATTACTGGGACAAGATACAGATTTCCAACTTCCTACTGTCATTTGGCAGGACAATACCGCTCCTCAGACTTGGTTATCACTTGATACCTTCGGTGAGCAAGATAACTTTGAAACCTTCTCACTTGGTCAAGAAGAGCAAGTTATTCAAAACCAGTACCCAGATAAGGATTTTGAGCGCTATGGTAAAACCTACCAGACCTTCAATACGGAACTCTATCAAGGGAAAGTCAATCAGATTACTATTGACCTTCCTGTGACTAAGGATCTTCACTTGAACGGTCGTGCCCAACTTAATCTTCGTATCAAATCCAGCACAAACAAGGGGCTTTTATCTGCTCAACTACTGGAACTTGGTCAAAAGAAATACCTACAATCTTATCCAGCTATTTTAAGTGCTAAAACCATTGATAATGGACGCTACCACATGTTGGAAAATCTCTGTGAACTGCCATTTAGAGCAGATGCACAACGAGTCGTGACAAAAGGTTACCTTAATTTACAAAATAGAAATAATTTACTGTTAGTAGAGGATATTACTGCAGATGAATGGATGGATGTGCAATTTGAACTGCAACCAACTATTTACAAGTTAAAAGAAGGAGATACTCTTCGTTTAGTCCTCTATACGACTGACTTTGAAATCACCATACGTGACAATACTGACTACCACCTGACTGTCGACCTCGCTCAGTCCACGCTTACCATACCTTGCTGAAAGGAGTTACATTATTATGAATAAATCAGAACACCGCCACCAACTCATACGCGCTCTTGTCGCAAAAAACAAGATTCATACACAGGCTGAATTGCAGTCCCTTCTTGCTGAGAACGACATTCAAGTGACCCAGGCAACCCTCTCACGCGACATCAAAAATATGAACCTATCAAAAGTCCGCGAAGAAGATAACGCTTATTATGTTCTTAATAATGGTTCCATCTCAAAATGGGAAAAACGTTTGGAAAACTATATGGAAGATGCCCTCATCATGTTGCGACCTATTCAGCACCAAGTCCTACTCAAAACTCTTCCTGGTCTAGCACAATCGTTCGCTACAATTATTGATGCTCTTGATTTCCAATATATTATCGCAACCCTTTGTGGTGATGATGTTTGCCTTATCATCTGTGAAGATACAGATGCTGCTCAAAAGTGCTTTGAAGAACTGAAAAAATTCGCCCCACCATTTTTCTTTGGTGAATAAACAGAAAGAGAAATCTATCTCGTACTCAAATACAAAAGCTCCCCCTGTAGTTTCTAGT